>CAZNDK010000001.1:0-191541 GCA_964571795.1 uncultured Gemmatimonadaceae bacterium
GTCAGGTAGAAGAAGTCGTTGTTCTCGCGGTAGTCGCTGTCCTGCGGGTAGTCGCCCTCGATGCTCCGCTTCTCGGCGGAGCGGATGATGGCGATGCCGTTGCCCATCCGCTTGAGGAGCTCGGCGCGCCGCGCCGCCAGGTTGGCCACCGGGATCGGCCCCGCCGGCGAGCCGACCTGGCCCGCGAGCGAGAACGGAAGGGCGGCGAGGATGGACAGCGCGAGGGCGAACGGCCGGGCACGGGACATGGGGAGTTCCGTCAGTGGGAAGTGGGCGGAGCGGCCCGGATGACGAGGTCGAAGGGCACCGGGCCCTCGACCACGTACCAGAAGTGCCACCACTCCATCGAGTAATTGGTGAAGCCTTCGGAGGCCATCACCTCTACGAGATGGTCGCGGGACTGTTTCACGGCGCCGGTGGCGTTGGCGGTGTGGGCCGCGTCGTCGAAGGTGTCGAACGGCGTGCCCATCCACACCTCCTTGCCGGAGCGCAGCTCCACGAGGGTGAGGTCCACCGCCACCCCCTGGTTGTGCCGGCTCCGGCGGGCGATGTACCCCGAGTCGAGCAGCCACGTCTGCCCGGTGCGTTCGGTCCAGGCCACCATCGCCAGGGTG
This sequence comes from uncultured Gemmatimonadaceae bacterium, assembly GCA_964571795.1. Lineage (GTDB taxonomy): Bacteria > Gemmatimonadota > Gemmatimonadetes > Gemmatimonadales > GWC2-71-9 > SPDF01. The sequence continues at coordinate 615 of CAZNDK010000001.1, forward strand.
GCGCGCACCGGCCGGTAGCCGTCCCACACCTTGAGGCCCAGCCCTTCGGCCGCGAGGCGACGCTGCACCCGGGCCAGCGCGGCTGCGGCCTCCAGGCGGAGCCACGCGCGGTTGGCGTCGTACCCCGGCAGGGGCGCCCCGGTGAAGTTGTCGGGACCGGCATACCGCGCCTCGACCCGGATGGTGCTGTCGAGCCCGCGCACGTCCACGAGGAGCTGTTCGGCCAGGGAGTCCGGGGCCACGACCTGTGAGTCGGTGTTGGCCACCACGGCCTGGGCCGGGAGCGCGTTGGGCAGGGCCAGTAGTAGCAGCATGAGGGGAGTCCGCATGGGATTGGAGAGTAAGGTCGGCGGACCCGGTTGGACAGAGGGCCTTGCGCGGACGCCTTCCGGGCCCGAACGTGTTCCATCCCTCACATCCGGTGCCCCGTGACCACTCGTCGCACGTTTCTCGGCCTCCTGTCGCTCCCGTTCGCCGCGTCGCTCGACCTGCCGCGCTTTGGCACCGGCGCCACACGGAAAACCCGGCCCCTGATGCCGGCGGATATCGGCGTGCGCGACGACGAGGCCTTCTGGAAGGCGCTCCGTACCCAATTCACCATCCCGGCGGACCAGGCCTTCTTCAACACCGCCACGCTGGGGTCCAGCCCGCGCGTGGTGCAGGACGCCGTCATCGCGAGCATCCAGCACATCGACCGCGACATCGCCGACTGGGACTACAAGCCGGACCACGAAAACTTCTTCACCGGCTACTACCCTGAAATGCCGACCCGCGACAAGCTAGCCACCACCGTCAACTGCGCCGGACGCGACATCGCGCTCACGCAGAACGCCACCTTCGGCATGAACTTCATCGCCAACGGCCTCGACCTGAAGTCCGGCGACGAGGTCGTCGTCACCAACCAGGCGCACCCCGGCGGCCGCAAGGGATTCGACCTTCGGGCCAAGCGCGACGGCATCGTCGTCAAGGAAATCGTGGTCCCCGAGCCGCCGAAGTCGCCCGAGCAGCTGATCCAGCTCTACCTCGACGCAACCACGCCGCGAACGCGGGTCTGGGCGATCCCGCATGTCTCCAGCTCCCGCGCCATTCGATACCCGGTCGTCCAGCTCTGCGCGCTGGCACGAGAGCGCGGCATCTGGAGCGTGGTGGACGGCGCCCAGTCGCTGGGGCACGTCGTCGTCGATGTGCAGGCCATGGGGTGCGATGCCTTCTACGCGTCGCCGCACAAGTGGATGCTCGCCCCCGTCGGAACGGGGCTGCTCTACGTGCGGCCGGAGCGACAGAAGGAGGTGTGGACCACGCTCGCCTCCAGCGCGTGGGACGACCAGACCGACCAGATGTACCGGCTGATGCAGTACGGCACCGGCAACCTGAGCCTCCTCGTGGGCCTCGGCGTGGCCGTGGAGTTCCACAACCAGATCGGGTCCGCGCGCATCCAGGAGCGGGACTTCGCGCTGGCCGACCAGCTGCGGAGGGGGCTTGCCGGCGTGCCGGGGGCGACGATCGTGTCGCCCACCCATCCCGACCTGACCTGCGCCACCACCGTGTACGGGCTCCAGGGGAAGACCGGCGCGCAGATCCAGGACTATCTCTGGAAACGGGGACAGGTGCGGGTCCGGAGCATGGGCGACACAATCGGTGTCAGGCACGCCTGCCACATCTACAATTCGCCGGCAGAGGTGGACAAGGCGCTGGCGCTGCTGAAGGAACTGGCGGCGAGCTGAGGCGGGGTAGCGGGGCCGGGCGGTAACCGATTGGGGCGTCGCGAGTTGGCGTGCCATCTGTCCAAATCGCCCCGACCCCTCCATCTTTGTGGTCAGAAACCCGCATGTGCCCGGAGAGTGAGTCCATCTCTCGGGCACGTCCTTTTTTTTGTCGGAACCGCTCATGATCACGGAAATGCGCGAGAAGCTGGGCCGGGAGATCGAAGCCCTGACCCACGAGCTCACCGTCATGCTCCCCCAAGCCATCGCCCAGGCGGTGGAGATGGGCGACTTGCGCGAGAATTCCGAATACAAGGCCGCGCTGGAGCGCCAGCAGTTCGTGCAGGCACGCCTCGGGCAACTGCATCATCGCCTCAACCAGCTGACCCAGCTCGCCAACACCGAGACGCCAACCGACCGTGTGGGCCTCGGTTCGCGGGTGACGGTGCTCGACCTCGACAGCAAGGAAACCGACACCTACATGCTGGTCCTGGCCGAGATGATGGACCTGGAGGACGGCCACATCTCCTTCGCCTCGCCGCTCGGCCGCGCGCTGGTGGACCGGCGGGTGGGCGACGAAGTGGAGCTCCGTCTGCCGCGCATGACCCGGCGGCTCCGGGTCACCGAGCTGGTCACGATTCACCAGTCGTAGCACGTTCGCGGGAGCCCGCATGGAATTCCCCAAGAAGCAGCTGTTCGTGGTGGGCGACCGGGTCCTGATCACTCCCGAGGAGGGAGAGGACCGGTCGCGCGTGGGGCTCTACCTGCCGGCCTCGGCCCTCGAGGGCCAGCAGGTGCAGGCCGGGCTCATCGTGGCGACGGGGCCGGGCGAGCCGATGCCGGACTTCAGCGCGCTCGACGAGGAGCCGTGGAAGGCGTCTCGGCGCGAGGGCGCGCGCCACCGCCCGATGCAGGCCAAGGTGGGCGACACCGCCATCTTCTTCCGGAAGGCGGCGGTGGAAATCACCTTCGAGGAGCGGAAGTATCTCGTGGTTCCCCTCGCGGCGATCCTCGTGCTGGTGCGCGAGGAGCTGCCGATCTAGGCCGGGCCCCCATGACCGCCGCGCGCAACCGCGGGCTCGTGTGGCTGACCGCGCTGGCGGCCGCCCTGGCGCTCGCGGTGGCGATCGCCGGCTTCCGCGACGTCCTGCCCCGCGCCTTCGCCCTGCTGGGACTGGCGATGTTCACGGCCTGCCTGGTGCTGGTCGGTATGGTCGGGTGGCGCACCCGGCAGGAGATGCTCGCGCTCCGCGAGGCCGCCGCCCGGGGCCAGGCGATCGTGCTGCTCGCGGCCCGCCTCCGCGACGAGGACGGCGCCGCCCTCGAGGCGATGGCGCGGCGCGGCGGCACCGCCGGCGAGGCGGCCACGCTCATCCTGCAGGGTCGCGCCGAGCGGCAGCGGGGTACCGGCTCACCTCCCTCGAACTGATCTCCCATGTGCTTCTTCCTGTATGTGGCCAGCCCCCTCACGCTGAGCGAGGTGCGGTCCATGCTGCCGCCGGGCCTCAGCGCCGACCTGCTTTCCCCGGCCGAGCAGGCGGCGATGCGGCCGATCCATCCCGACGCCCAGACGGTCGCGCGAGTGCTCCACGGCGGATGCTCCTGCGACCTCGTGACGCAACGGCACGGCGTGGCGAGCGAGGACGAGGCGCGGCTTCGCGCGCGCTACCGCACGTTGGGATACAGCAGGGAGCGCATCATCCGTGCGCTCGAGGTCCATCGCCGCGCCCTCGAACGGCGCGCCCAGCCGGTCGGCCACTGGCCGCGGGTGTTCGCCGCCTTCGTGGCGGAGCACGCCCGCAACGCCGGCCCCACGGTCTACTTTCTCCATTTCAGCCACGACGGCCTGCTCAAGGTGGGGGGCGGGCCCCCGCGCCGGGTGTCGACCGCCGAGGTGCGGGCGTCGCCCGGCGCCTGGCTCCCCGAGGACGCTCCCGTGCTGGTGGTCCGGGACGACCCCGCGTGAAAGCCGCGCGGCTGCTCTTCCGGGCGCTGCGGCTCCGTTGCCCCGCCTGCGGCGGCGGCCCGGTCCTGCTGTCGTGGTTCCGGCTCGCCCCCAGCTGCCCCACCTGTGGGCTCCGCTTCGAGCGCGGGGAGCAGGGCTACTGGGTCGGCTCCTACATGTTCAACATCGTCGCCTCGGAGCTGCTCTTCGCCGCGCTGGGTGTCGCGGTGGTCGTGGCCACCTGGCCGCACCCGCCGTGGAACCTGATCACGATCGTCGGGGTGGCGCTGATGGTGGTGGCGCCGTTCCTCTTCCTGCCCTTCTCGAAGGTGCTCTTCCTGGCCTTCGATCTGATCTTTCGTCCCCCGGTGGAGGCGGACTTCGCCGCCCCCACCGAGCCTGCCGCCCCACGGCGGGCATGACCCTTCGCCCCGGAGCTGCCATGCGCGTCCATCCGTCCGCTCTTGTCGCGTTGTCCGGTGCGGTCCTCGCCTGTTCCTCCTCCTCCGCGCCGGCGGCGAGCTCCGCGCCGCTCCCGGTGCTCACCGCCCAGGCCGTCGACACCCGCCAGCTGCTGCAGGCGGTGAGCGTCGTCAGCGCGAACGTGGTCTGGGTCAGCGGGCATGGCGGCACCTGGGCGCGGAGCGAGGACGGCGGCGCCACCTGGACCAGCGGCGTCGTCCCGGGGGGCGACTCGCTCCAGTTCCGCGACCTGTACGCCGCGGATGCGAAGCGGGTCTGGCTCATGAGCGCGGGGAACGGGGCGGCGTCCCGGATCTACCACTCGGAGGACGGCGGGAAGAACTGGACGCAGCAGTTCCGGAACGGCAACTCGAAGGCGTTCTACGACTGCATGTCCTTCTGGGACGACAAGCACGGCATCGCGCTGAGCGACGGGGTCGACGGGATCTTCCCGCTCCTGCTCACCAAGGACGGGAAGAACTGGGCGCTGCTCTCCGAGGCGGCGAGCCCGCACTCCCGTGCCGGCGAAGGCTCCTTCGCCGCAAGCGGCACCTGCATCACCACCCGGAACGGCCGGTACGCCTGGTTCGGCACCGGGGCCGCCGCGGAGGGGCACGCGCGCGTCTTCCGCACGACGGACGCCGGCCGGACCTGGAGCTGGTCGGACACGCCGATCGTGACCAGCGCGTCGGCCGGGCTCGCCACGGTGGCCTTCCGCGACCTGCTCCACGGCGTGGCGGCCGGTGGCAACATCGCCAAGCCCGACACCTTCCTGCTCAACGTGGCGGTCACGTCGGACGGCGGGGCCACCTGGTATCCAGGAGAGACCCCGCCGTTTCCCGGCCCGGTGTACGGCGCCGCCTATGCGATGAACGGGGAGCGGCCCCTGCTGGTGGCGGTGGGGCCGAGAGGCGCGGCGGTATCCTGGGATGACGCGCGGTCGTGGGCCCTCATCGACACGCTCAGCTACTGGAGCGTCGGGCTCGACAGGGCGGGACGGGGTTGGCTCGTCGGGCCGGGAGGCCGCGTGCGGCGGCTCGACGTGCCCGCCGCGAAGTAGCTAGTCGTCGTCTCCGTCGTCGTCGCCGCCACCGCCGCCCCCGGGCGTGGTGCCGGAAATATCCAGGATGCCGGTGGCGGGGTCGTAGGCCACGGTCAGCGCAAACAGACCGCTGGTCTTCTGGCCTCCGGTCCAGGCCCCGTTGGCGGCGAAGGTGGCCCCGTGGTTGGGGCACTTGAATCCGCTGCCCTGGATGTTCACGGTCGTCCCGGCGTGCGGGCAGGTCATGGAAAACGCCTCGTACGTGTCGACGCCACTGTGGTACACCGCCACCGGGGTGCCGGAGTTGCCGTCCACCCGCGCGAGGCCCCCGACGGGGGCCAGCGCCGGGAAGTTGTTCACGTTGATGTTGAGCGCCACCACCTGGCCCGGGCCGAACGCGCCGCCGAACACGCCGTCGCCGCACGCCGAGGCGAGGACCGCCGCTACCGCGGCGAGAGTACTCTCCGCGAGAAAGGTCCGCCGCGTCACCGCGCGCGCCCCGCATGATCCGTCACACATGCCGCCTCCAATCCCTCGCTAGAGGGTGATCCGTGCCGCGGTCCAGCCCGCGGCGTCCTTGTCCTGCTCGTACATCACGTCCACGTTCACCAAGACGTTCTCGCCGTCGCGCCGGATGGCGAGCCGATCCATGCCGCGGGTGGCACGGCCCGAGATGAAGGTGCCGTCGGGCTGGTAGCGCGACTTGTGCTTGGGGCACTGGAAGCGCTGGTCCGCCGCGATCCACTTGAGCGCCGTGTTCTGGTGCGGGCAGGACAGGTTGAAGGCGTAGACCACACCCTGGAACCGGACCAGGATGACCTGTTCCTCCTTGTCGATCGTCGCGCCGTCGGCGGCGGGGATGGGGTAGGTCACCTCGGCACCCCGCACGCGGAGGGCGCGACCTTCCCGCACCGTCATCGCCTCTGCCGCGGCGGGTGACACCCCGAGCGTGGCCATCGTGGCGAGGAACGACGCCGCCGCCCGGAGGAACTCCCGGCGCCCCTCGAGCTCGCAGCCTCCCCTGCACTCCCGGCCGCTCACAGGTTCACCAGCATGACGCCGGTCAGGACCGCGACCAGCCAGAGCAGGGAGCTGGCCGCCGCCGAGCGCCGGAGCGACTGCCAGGCCCGCTCCGACAGTTCGCCAGTGGCCAGCCGGTGGCCCAGCTTCCGCAAGGCGGCGCCATTCCCGAGCAGGAGGGCGAGGAATCCCATCTTGATCCAGAAGACCGGCGCGGTGGCGAAGGTCTCCACATCGGCCAGGAAGAGGAGGATCCCGCTCAAAAAGGCCACGGCGAGGCCGACGAGGACGGGGGTATGCACGGCGTTGAGCTCCGCCAGGTGCACGCGCCGGGCCTCGGGGTCCGCGTCCGAGGCGCGAAACACCGTCCGGTCCGCGGCGAGCGCCAGGCCCCCGGCCAGGAGGAAGCCGCCGATGTGGCTGAACATCACGGCGTTCATGAGCAGCTTGGAATCGCCGTACGCGGTGGCCCAGGGCTCCGCGACGCGTGCGATGGATTCGACGAGGGTCATGGTTCAGTCCTTCCAGATGAGCATCATCAACCAGCTGGCGGTGGCCACGCCCATGGAGGCGATGGCCACGTTGCGGTGCTGCTCCCGGGCGTCGGGATCCGACTCCGCCTTGTCCGCCAGCGAGCCCGTGTACACGAAGCCGGCGTCGGCGATGAACATCAGCGCGGAGTGGATGTAGCGGCGGGTGCGGCCCGCCGGATCCTTCCGGCTGTCCCACAGGTTCCAGGCGCCGGTGACGGTGTTGACGGCGAAGACGCCCGCGAGCGCACCGGCCGTCGGTCCGTGGACGTTCTTGGCCCAGTCCGGGGCGGCGTTGCCGTACTCCAGGATCTGGTTCCCGCTGGCGTACTGCAGGGCGAAGAGCGGGAGCATCGTCCAGCTCAGGACCTGGTGGATCTTGAGGCGCGTGTGGTAGAAGTCGCTGTACTCGACCGCGGTGGGCCGCTTCCGGCGCGTGGTGTCCTGCAGTGCCGCGAGGTCTTCGTCGAGGCGCAGGCCCTCAGGCAGCAGCGCCGCAGGGATCGGGACCGGGGCGATGACGGCGGCCGGCTTGGCTTGCCCGGTGTCGGCAGGAGTCGGTGCGGCGGTGGGCTGTGTGTGGGCCAGCGTCAGGAGGGCGAGCGCGACGACATCCTGCATTTGATCTCGCCAGAAGAGGATGTGCAGTGGGGAAGGCAATGCGGGTGCCAACGGGTGGCTGCGCGCTATCCTATTGAAAATATTGATCTTAAGATCGTGATTCTAAGAAGACACTCAGAGCCGGTCGCCTCGTTCCGATCCACGTTGCATCGCGGCGATACATACAACTCGATACGACGTCGGACCAGACCGATGCTCTGAAGACATGGAAGACGAACTCGGTTCAGATAGCACGATGCGAGCAAGTGCTCATTACACAGCTGAGCCTGCAGTAGGCGCACAGAGGTCGCCAGGCAGGAAGGCCACCGTGTTATCGGTCTGGCAACACATAATTAGTTGAAATGAAAGATGTTATAGTGCCTCACCTCTCGCTCATTGGCAGTGTTCCTGTGAGTGAGCATATACTCACGCGCAATTTCGACCCCGACACCTAGCGTATGCCCCAGCGACCCCGTCGACTCCAAGTTCTGCCTGGGCAGTCTCGCGAGTGCCGGGAATCAGCACCGCGGAGCCGTCCGCTGCCACGCGGGGGCGTGGTCTGTGTCATGTCACTGAGTCGGTGCCGTCACTGGCTTGAGGTCAAACACCGTATCGCCCATCCGGAAGGTGAGCTTGGTGGGTCGACCCTTGGGACCCGGAATGAGGGTGAGAGTGGCAGCGGTGCTGCCGAGGGCAAATTCCGAACTCGAAATCGGGATCAGCGCCTGTTTCCGGTTTCCGGGGAGCGTGAGTTCGAGGCCGGAGCCCATTCGGGCAATCGTGAACACGGATCCCTCATCATCCTGGTACCTGCCGGCCACGGCCTCGAGCGCCGTTGCAGGGAGCGCGACGGCGACCGGTGGCGGCGGCGCGGCCGGTGGGGGCCCCTCGGGCAGCTCCCGCACCCAGATGTTCCGGTAGCGGACCGGGTTTCCGTGGTCCTGCAGGGCGATCGGCCCGCGACCGGAGTCCGCCACGTACCGATCGGCCTGCAGCCACTCGGTCGGGCCCCACAACAGTACCCCGTCCTGGATCAGGATCCCGTTCTGGAGGGCCGTCATCCGCGCCGGAGAGAGGAGCGCCCCCGCCGCGTCGAAGCGCGGCCGCCGGAACACGATGTCGTACGACTGCCAGGTGCCCGGGGGGAGTGAGGCATTGACCAGCGGCGGGTACTGGCCGTAGGCGGCACCCGCCTGCCCGTCCGGGTAGGTGTCGTTGTGGTAGGAGTCGAGTACCTGGAGCTCGTACTCCCCCATCAGGAACACCCCGCTGTTGCCCCGGCCCTGGCCGGAGTCCCTGGGCGGCACGGGCGCGGCCCACTCGATGTGCACCTGGACGTCTCCGAACGCCTGCCGGGTGTAGACGTAGCCCGCGCCGGCGACCGCCTCCATCGCCCCACCGCGCACCACCCACCCGGCGGCGCCCCCTTTGCGATTGCGCCAGGCGGACAGGTCGGTGCCGTCGAACAGCACGATGGCATCGGAGGGCGGGGCCACCGGCTCGGCGGCCTGGCCCGGGGTGACGAGCGCGGGCCGCGGACGCGTCAGGTCGTGCGCGCGCCAGCCGGAAGGGGTCTGGGCCGTCGCGACTCCTGCTGTCCAGGCGGCCAGTGCGGCGGCGATGCATACGGATTTCATGACGATCCCTCCGAAGATGTGCGACGCGCGATCAGCTCCACGAACTCGCCCTCCTGGACCACTTCGCCGCGCTGGTTCCTGAGTTCTGCGGCCAGCGTCACCAGCCCGCGCGCCAGGTTCCCCGTCGCCCGCTTCGCGGCCACCCGGAGGTGCAAGGAGACCCGGTCGCCGTAGTACACGGCGCCGCGAAAGCGCCACGAGATCCCGACCAGGGCGACCAGGGTGCCACGGGTGAGCGCCAGCTGGTTGGCGAGCCCGGTGGCCACTGCGAGCCCCAGCGCCCCGTGCGCGATGGGCCCCTCGAACCCTGCCTCGGCGGCCGCGGCCGGGTCGAGGTGGATGGGGTTGCGGTCGCCCGACAGCTCGGCGAAGGCGCGCACGTCGGCCTCGCCGATGAGCCGGTCGGCCGTGACGAAGGCGCCGCCCTCCTCGAAGTCCTCGAAGTACATCCCCATCGGGCTCCCCCTGGCCGCTCTTGACAGAACCAATATGTCACTACAGATTCGTCCGTATCAAGAGTGTTATATGTCACTCTCGCTACGGGCGTGTACAATATGGCACGAAAGATCGCCCCCAGCCTTCGCTCCCAGGACCTCGTCTTCACCCTCTTCGGCGACTACCTGCTGGAGCGGGACCGTCCGGTGTGGACCGGCGGGCTGATCACCCTCCTCGGGCAGCTCGGGCTCTCCCCGATGGCCGTCCGCACCGTTCTCTCCCGGATGACGCACAAGGGGTGGCTGACCGCCGAGCGGCTCGGCACCCGCAGCTGGTACGGCCTCACGCCCAAGGGCCGGAAGCTGCTGGAATCCGGCCGCGAGCGCATCTACCACCCGAAGTCCGACAGCGCCTGGGACGGCGAGTGGTCCGTCGTCGCCTTCTCGGTCCCCGAGGCGAGGCGCCGGCTGCGCGACGCCCTGCGGGTCCGCCTCTCCTGGCTGGGCTGCGGGCTCCTGACCAGCGGGGTCTGGATCTCGCCGCACGACGTGCGGGCCGACGTCCTCGACATTGCCGCCGAGCTCAAGCTGGGCAAGCACCTCGAGATCTTCCGGGGCAAGCACCTCGCCCACTCGAGCCCCGAGCGCCTCGTGGCGCGGTGCTGGGACCTCGCCGACCTGGACCGCCGCTATGCCGCGTTCATCGCCCGCTGGAGCCGGGAGTTCGAGCACTGCAAGCAATGCGGGATGACCGGGGCCAAGGCAGGCATCCACACCCCATGCACCGCGCCGGCCGATTGCTTCCGGCGCCGCTTCCTGCTGGTGCACGAGTACCGCGCCTTCCCCCTCGAGGACCCCCTCCTGCCCAGCGCCCTGCTGCCAGCCGGCTGGAACGGCACCGCGGCGGCGCGGCTCTTCGAAACCTACCACGACGTCCTGGCGGGCCCCGCCGAACGCTACGTGGCGGAGGTCTGCGCGGAGGGCGACGAGATCGTCGCGGCCGCCTGAGGATGAGCGCCATCCAACGAGGATATGCCGATGCGTGAATTCGATTCGCGGGACGCGGCGTCGTTCGACTTCGCCGAGGTGCTGTACCGGAAGGCGGACTGGGTGGCGACGGTGACCATCAACCGCCCGCACAACTACAACGCCTACAGCACCGCGGCGCTGCGCGAACTGGCCACCGCGGTCCAGGACGCCGCCTTCGACGACGCGATCGGCGTCATCGTGATCACTGGCGCCGGCACCGCCGCCTTCTGCACCGGCGGCGACGTGAAGGAATACGAAGAGGACTACACCAGCCGTCCACGCGACTACTGGAAGTACATGGGGCTCTTCCGCGCCTGGATCGAGAGCCTCGTCAACGCCGGGAAGCCGGTCATCGCCCGAATCAACGGGATGGCCGCCGGCGGCGGCAACGAGTCGCAGCTGGCCTGCGACCTCGCCGTCATGGCCGAGCACGCCTGGCTCGGCCAGGTCGGCACCCGCGTCGGCAGCGTGGCGGCCGGCGGCGCCACCCAGTGGCTGCCGATCCACGTGGGCGACCGGCGCGCCCGCGAGATGCTCCTGCTCAACAACCGGATCCCCGCGGCCCAGGCGCTGGAATGGGGCCTGGTCAACCGGGTGGTGCCCTCCGTCACCAAGGACGGGAAGTTCATCACGGGAGCCACGCCGGAGCAGATCGCCCTCGCCCAGAAGGGGAAGGACGGCTACGCGATCGACCTCACGAAGCTCGACGAGTCGGTGCAGGCGCTGGCGGCACAGCTCCTGACGCAGTTCCCCGAGTGCCAGCGGTACACCAAGCAACAGGTCAATTTCTGGAAGGAACTGGCCTGGCACCAGACCATCGGTCACGCCCGCGACTGGCTGGCCCTGCACTACACCAGCGTCGAGCCCTGGGAAGGGATGCGCGCGTTCGTCGAGAAGCGCCCCGCCGGGTACGTCGCACTACGCGAGAAGGCGGCGGGCGGCGGGTCGAGCGAATTCCTCTGGGGCCCGTACGCCACCGACTGCCCCGCCTGCGGCGCCAAGGGAATTCCCTCGGGGTTCGCGTACTGCGGCGCATGCGGCGGGGCGCTGAGCCCCCACGCCGCCCCCGCCTCCGGGCTCACCGCGGGCCGCTGATGCCCACCACCGCAAGCATGTCGCGCTACGTGCGTGAAGGCGGCATCGGGCGGCTGGTCCTGGACCGGCCGCCGGTCAACGTGCTCAACCTCGCCGCGATGGAGGCGCTCCAGGCGGCGCTCGCCGAGGCGGCGGCGGACCGGGGGCTCAAGGTGCTCGCCGTCTCCGGCGCCGGGCGGGCCTTCTCCGCCGGCGTCGACGTGGCCGACCACACTGCCGACCGCGTGGCCCGGATGCTGGACCTGTTCCACGGCGCAGTGCGCCGACTGATGGCACTGGAGGTTCCCGTCGTGGCGCTGGTGCACGGCGCGGCCCTCGGCGGCGGATGCGAACTGGCGCTGGCCTGCGACATGATCCTGGCCCGAGAAGACCTGAAGCTCGGCCAACCCGAAATCCAGCTCGCCGTCTTCCCTCCCGTGGCCGCCGCACTCCTCCCTCGCCTCATCGGGCGCCAGCGCGCGCTGGACCTCATCCTCACCGGGCGCACCATCGGCGCGGCGGAAGCGCTCCAGATGGGGCTGGTGAGCCGGGTCTTCGGGGCCGCCGAGTTCGAGGCGGGCACCGCGGCCGTGCTGGCCGAACTCGCCTCGCGCTCCGGCCCGGCGCTGCGGCTCGCCAAGCGGGCCGTGACCGAGGGAGCAGGCCTCCCCTTCGAGGCCGCCCTGGAACGCGCCGAGCACCTGTACCTCACGGACCTGATGCGGCTCCCGGACGCGCACGAGGGGATCGCCGCGTTCGTGGAGAAGCGGCCTCCCGCGTGGAAGGAGATCGCATGAGCGCCGTCGCCACCGAGTTCGACGTCGCCGTCGTCGCGGCGCTCCCGCTCGACGCCGCCCTCGGCGCCTGCCGGGACCTGCTGGAGGATCCCGAGTTCCCCACGGTGCAGGCGTGGAAGGCCTCGGGCCGGAAGGTCCTCGGCCACTTCCAGGTGTACTTCCCGGAGGAGCTGGCGCACGCGGCCGGCATGCTGCCGGTCAAGGTGCGGGGCGCCCCGGTCGAGATGCGGCAGGCCGACTCGCACTTCGGCTCCTACCTCTGCTCGATCCTGCGAAGCTCGCTCGAGGTGTCGCTCGACGGCCGCCTCCCGCTGGACATGTTCGTCACCCACCCGATCTGCGACGCGGCGAGGAACCTGGCCGGCGTCTGGGCCCGCAACCTCCCCTACCCCGCGCAGATCCTCTACCTGCCGCAGAACGTGAACTCCGCGGGGTCCGCGGCCTACCTCCGCGACGAATACACCCGGCTCCTGGCCGACATCGAGGGCGTTACCGGGCGCGCCGTCACCGCCGCCGACCTGCGGCGCTCGGTGGCGGTGTTCAACGAGAACCGCCGGCTCCTTCGCGAGGTGTACGCCATCAAGCGCGAAACCCCGTGGCTCCTTCCGGTGGATCAGGCCTATGTGCTGGTGGCATTGGGCGCCGTGCTGCCACGAGAGGACCACAACGCCCTGCTGCGCGCGATCCTGCCACAGATCCGCAACCGCACGGCTCGGTCGCAGGACAAGATCCGCATCGTGCTGGAGGGGGGATTCTGCGAACAGCCTCCCCTCGACCTGCTGGCCGTCATCGGCCAGTCCTGCTACGTGGTGGACGACGACCTCCTGATCGGCCTCCGCTTCCTGGTGCAGGACGTGGACGAGGAGGGGGACCCGCTCGCCGCCCTGGCCGACGCCTACATCAACCGCTCCAGCTACAGCCCGGTCCAGCACGACACCCGCAAGCCGAAGGAGCAGATGCTGCTCGATCGGATCCGCGGCAGCGGCGCACAGGCGGCGATCCTCGCTGCCGCGAAGATGTGCGAACCCGGGCTGGACGAGCAGGTGGCGTACACCAAGTCGCTGGACGAAGCGCACATCCCCTACTTCGTGACCGAGTTCGAGGAGAAGATGTCCGGCTTCGACCAGATGCAGCTGCAGCTCGAGACCTTCGTCGAGAGCATCCTGTTCGACTAGGGAGGGACCGTGATCGCGGAACAGGAGATCGTGGGCCGGGGCGCGGTCGAGGGCGCCAGGCTGATGCGCGACTGGTTTGCGCGGCTCGACGCGGCCGCCGAGCGCAAGGAGACCGCGGCCTATGTGTTCGTGATGGGCAGCCTGGCCGAGGTCCTGCGCGCGTTCGACATGCACCTGGTGTTTCCCGAGATCAACTCCCTGCAGACCGCCGTGCGCCACGTGGCGCACGAATACCTCGGGATGGCCGAGGACTACGGGTATTCCCCGGACGTGTGCGGCTACGTCAAGGCCGACGTCGCCATGCAGCTCCAGGGCGGGAAGCATTCCATGGGGCGACTGCCGAAGCCGGCGCTCGCCATCGCCACGAACGCCTGCAACACCTACGTCAAGTGGGCGGAGTTCTGGGAGCGGTACTACAAGATCCCGATGGTGACGCTGGACATCCCCGGGTCGCGGAGCGCGGCGGGCGGCGCCGCGCCGGGCACCGAGGCGTTCGAGGGCGACCGGCGCTACCTCGAAGTCCAGCTTCGGGAGCTGATCACCGAATGCGAACGGATCACCGGGCGGCCGCTGGACCTCGATCGCCTCCGCGCGGTGCTCGACTACACCAACCGGATGGCCGCAGCGTGGAAGCGCGTCCTCGAACTGAACCGAGGACGCCCGGCGCTGTTCAACGCCCTGGTGGACGGCACCGTGTACCTCGGCGTCCTGAACGCGCTCCGCGGCACCCGGGAGGGGGCGGAGTACTTCGAGCGCCTGGTCGAGGAGATGGAGTACAAGGCGGCGCACCGGCTCGGCACCATCCCGGACGAGAAGCACCGCCTGCTCTTCGTGGGCGTGCCCTGCTACCCGATCTTCCGGCGCTTCCACGAGATGTTCGCGGACCAGGGCGGCGTGTTCGTGGCGTCCAGCTACCTCTGGTTCGCGGCCGGCGGGCTCGACCTCGGCTTCCAGTACGACCTCGACCGCCCGATTGAGAGCCTGGCGGAGGGTGTGCTGGTAGGCGTCCGCCACGCCGGCGACGCGATGCTCTTCCACGACCAGTCGCTTATCGAGCAGGTGGACCAGTTCGGCGCCGACGGGGTCGTGTACCACCCCGTGAAGAGTTGCCGAACGGTATCCACCAGCCTGGCCGGCAGCCGGAAGGCGCTCATGAAGGCGCGCGACGTCCAGTGCCTCTTCATCGAATCGGACATGATGGACCGGCGGGTGGTGTCGGAGGCCCAGCTCAAGAACCGGATCGACGCCTTCTTCGAGGGCCTCGACTCCCAGCGGCTCCGCACCCTCGCCGCCACCGTCACCGCCTGACCGGAGGACCCATGCGATACGCGGGCGGCGTGGATGTCGGTTCCACGCAAACGAAGGCGGTCGTGATCGACGAGGCCCGGCGCATCGTCGGCCGGTCGCTGATCATGACCGGCGCCAATGTCGTGACCGCCGCCCAGGAGGCGTTCCAGGCGGCTCTCGACGACGGTGTCGTGCGGGAGGCCGACGTGGGCTACGTGATCGGCACCGGGTACGGCCGCTACAAGGTGACGTTCGGGAACGACCAGGTCACCGAGATCAGCTGCCACGCGCGGGGCGCCGCCCACCTCTTCCCCGGCACCCGCACGGTGCTCGACATGGGCGGCCAGGACACCAAGGCCATCCGCGTCACCGACACCGGCGACGTGCTCGACTTCTGCATGAACGACAAGTGCGCGGCCGGCACCGGGCGCTTCCTCCAGGCCGCGTCCTTCGCGCTGGAAATCCCTCTCGGCGAGCTCGGGGGCATCGCCACGCAATCCACGCGGCCGGTGAAGATCTCCACCACCTGCACCGTGTTCGCGGAATCGGAAGTGTTGGGCTGGGCGGCCAAGGGCAAGAAGATCGAAGACATCCTGATGGGAGTCCACCGCTCGATCGCCGCCCGGTCGGTCGCCCTCCTCCGCCGGGTCGGGGTCGAGGAGCGGGTCACCTTCACGGGCGGCGTTGCCCGAAACGTGGCGATGGTGGCGGTGCTGAACGAGCTGCTTGGCATCCCCCTGCAGGTGGGAGAGGACTCGCACTACATGGGGGCGCTCGGCGCCGCCCTCTTCGCAATGGACCGCATTGCCGCCGGGCAGGCGGTATCGGCGGGGGCGGCCACATGAGCGACCTGACTGTTGGCATCGACGTTGGTTCGACCTACACCAAGGCCGCACTGCTCGGCGACGACGGCACGCTGGTGGCCACCGCCATGATCGCCACCGGGTTTCGCCTCGAGGCGGCCGCCGAGCAGGTGTACGGCACCCTGCTCCGCCACGCGGGGCTCGCCACCGGGGACATCGCCTACGTCGTGAGCACCGGCGCCGGCCGGTACCAGGTGCCGTTCCGCGACCTGCACGCCACCGACCTCACCGCACAGGGGCGCGGCACCCGCCACTTCTTCCCCCTGACGCGCACGGTGCTCGACGTCGGTGGCCAGACCATGAAGGCGAGCCGGCTCGACGACCGGGGACGCGTGGCCGCCTTCCGGCTGAACGACAAGTGCGCCGCGGGCACCGGCGCCTTCCTCGAGAAGACCGCGCGCTACCTGGGCTACGGAACCGAACAGATCGGGGCGGTCGCGGCCGCGTCGGCCGACGCGGCGAACATCTCGGGCGTCTGCGCCGTCTTCGCCGAGTCCGAGGTCATCAACCACGTCTCGAGCGGGCGCGCGCCCGGCGAGATCCTCCACGGCGCCGTCGTGTCGCTCGTGGCCCGGTCGGTCCAGCTCATGAAACGGGTCCGGCTCGAGCCCGAGATCACGCTCGTCGGCGGCATCATGCGCTTCCCGACCATGGTCCGCGTCCTCCGCGAAGAGCTCGGGCAGGACGTGAACGTCCCGCCCGATCCGCTGGCGCAGTTCACCGCCGCCATCGGTGCGGCGGTGCTGGGCCAGCAGCGCCTGGCCAAGCGGGCCGCCGCCGGGCACGTGGCGGCCTGATGGGACGCCCGCTTCCCCTCTTCGATCCGGGCGCCGACCGCGACGAGGCGCTGGCCCGCGAAGGATGGGAGCGCCGCTTCGTGGCGGTCGGCTCGCGGCTCGATGAAGCCACCGCGCTGTACGAACAGCTGGGGTTCGCCGTTCGGCTGGAGGCTCCGACGGCGGAAGACCTGCGCGAAGAATGCAGCGACTGCTACGAGGAGTTGCAGAAGTATCGAGTCGTCTACACCCGGAGGCCCGCGTGAAGGCCGCCCTGTTCCACGCCGCGCACCAGCCGCTCGAACTCGCGGAGGTGCCCACACCGGAGCCCGGTCCAGGTGAGGTACTGGTGCGCGTCGCCGGCTGCGGCGTCTGCCACACGGACCTGCACTACATCGACCACGGCACCCCGACCTTCAAGCCTCCGCCGATTATCCTGGGGCACGAAGTCGCGGGTACGGTCGCGGAAGTCGGCGCCGGCGTCACCGCCCTCGCCGCGGGCGCCCGGGTCCTGATTCCTGCCGTGTTGTCCTGCGGGCACTGCGTGCTCTGCCGGTCCGGCCGAGAGAACATCTGCGAGAACAGCCAGATGCTCGGCAATCACATCAACGGCGGGTACGCCGAGTTCGTGGCCGTGCCGGCCAAGGACGTGGTCCGCATGCCGGACGACGTGCCGCTGGTGGAGGGCTCCATCATCGCCGACGCGGTGACCACGCCCTACCACGCGGTGGTGCGCCGCGGCCGGGTTGCACCCGGCGACTGGGTGGTGGTGTTCGGGTGCGGGGGCGTCGGCCTCTCCCTGGTGCAGATCGCATCGGCGGTCGGGGGCCGGGTCATCGCCGTGGACGTGAAGGATGCCAAGCTGGAGACGGCCAAACGCTTCGGCGCCACAGCAGTGTTCAACGCGGGGACGACCAAGAAGCTGGACAAGGAGATCCGCGCGCTCAGCGGCGGCGGTGTGGACGTGGCGTTCGAGGCGGTGGGCAAGGCAGCTACGCAGGAGCTGGCGCTGAACTGCCTGGCCACCGGCGCCCGACTGGTCTTGGTGGGGTACAGCCCCGAGACCCTGCCGCTCAACGCCGGCCGGGTCATGTTCCGCGAAATCGAGGTCATCGGCTCGCTGGGCTGCCGCCCGGTGGACTACCCGCGCGCCATCGAGATGGTGCGCCAGGGCCACGTGCGGCTGCGCGACCTCGTCACGCACCGGTTTCCGCTTGAGCGGATTGCGGAGGCGCTCGACACGCTCCGGGGCGGCGACGCCATCCGCGTGGTGGTGACCCCGTGAGGATCACCGACGCCCTCCTCGGCGAGCATGGCGCGTTCTACGCGCAGTTCGACCGGCTGGAGGAGACCCTGCCGCACGCCACCACCACCGCCGAGGTCCGGGAACAGGCGGCGCTGCTCGCCGCGGCGCTAGTGACGCACGCGAAGCTGGAGGATGCGCTGCTGTTCGACCGGATGCGGTTGGCCGGAGCGGATGAGGGGCTCCTGGACACGATGGAGGCGGAACACACGGAAATCGCAGGCCTGCTCACCCGGGCCCAGGGCTCCCAGGACGTCCGGGTGTCGCGGGAACACCTCCTCGACGCCGTGGCGCGGGCGCGGGAGCACTTCGCGAAGGAGGAGCGCCTGGCGTTTCCGCTGGCCGAACGCGCCCTCGGCGCCACCGTCCTGACGGAACTCGGCGTCGGCTGGTCCACCCGACGCGACGTGTTCCTCGGGGAGGGCTAGGGCAGTTCCACGATCTGCATGCGGTGGGCCTTCCGGCCGCCGCGCGGCAGGCGCACGGGACCGGCGGCCGCGTCGACGAGCGCTGCGGCCTTCTCCACCGTCCGGGTGGCGAGGGCCCGCGCTCCCTCGTGAAGTTCCGCGTTCTGCTGGACGAAAGTCACGTTCTGCTCCATGTCCTCCGCGGACCAGCCGCGGCTGTGGGCGATGAACGGGAACTGCGGAAAGTCGAATCCGAGCTCCGAAAAGAACATCAGCATCTGCCCGGCCACCGACTGCACGTTGTCCTGCCCGCCCGTGATGATGAACGACGCCACCTTGTTTCGGATCAGCACCCGGTCGCGGATCGTGACCTGGTTCTGGATGCAGTTCATCCGCTCGATCAGCTTGAAATAGAGCGAACTGGCGCTCCCCCAGCGGATGGGGGAGGAGAGGATGACCGCGTCGCACCAGAACACCAGCGCCTCGTACACCTCCGCCATCTGGTCGTCGGGGTCCATCTGCGTGATCGAGCAGGGCCAGGTGCAGGCATGCGCGCTCTTCGAGTAGTACCCCTCGCAATGTCGGACGCGGAGCGTATTGGCCTTGAGGAGCTTCGTCTCGACGCCAAGGGTGCCGGCGTGGGCCAGCGCGATCTCCAGCAGGGCGTCCGAGGTGGAATAGCGCGGGAACGCCGGGTCCATGGCCGTCGTCGAGAGGCCGAGCACCCGGACCGGCCCGGGCTCCCGCACGAGGGGCCGCTCGAGGGGATGGCGTTCGTGCGGCGGTTTGTGGCGCGTCGTTGCCGGCGTGAGGTTGACGAGCAGCCGGCCACCCTCCTCGCGGATCTCGTGCCGCGGCACCCGGTCGTCCTCGTAGCCCGGTTCGCCCTCCCCCGTCGTGCGATGAAACTTGTAGTGGTGCCATGGGCAGACGAGGTACTCGCCGTCGAGCGTCCCCTCTCCCAGCGGGCCGCCGGCGTGGTTGCACACGCCGGATACCGCGCCGAACCGGCCGTCCTGGTAGCTGAGGGCGAGGCGGAGGCGCCCGAGCACCACCTGGCGCACGGCAGTCTTCTTCAGTTCCTCGACCGGGCCCAGGTCGGCCCAGCCCGATTCATCGCGTGCGCTCATCAGTCCTCCTGGACAAGGCCAGTGGGGCCGCCGATCTCAGGGCGCTCTGCCCAGTTGCACGAGCAGCTGTTGCCCGCTCTCCTGCACCGTCGCGTTCTTGAAGTCGGCGCTGAACCCCGGAGCGCGGATGACGAGATGTCCCGGCGCCCGTTCGACCGTCGGCTTTGCCAGCCCGGCGATCTCGACCCAGGCGATGCCGTTGAAGAGCGGATGCGGCCCCACTCCCTCGGTCCGCGCCTCGAGGTCCGCGCCGGCCTCGTCGATCGCGGTCATCTGGCCGGCATCATTGCCGAGCCTCAGGAACCTGGTGTGCACCAGGCCCCCCTCGACGCGCTCGACATTGAGCGGATCGAACCCCTGCGGCCAGAGCGGCTGCCCCGGAGCGGACTGGATCACGATCCGCCAGCCCGCGCGCGCGTCGAACGCGCGCTGCCGTTCGCCCCAGCCGGCGACGACACCCGCCACGTCCAGGCGGGCCTCCCGCTTCCGCGTCGCGACCTCCACGGCCGTGAACCCGCACGGCGCTGACGCAGCGGCTCCAGCCCCGCTGACCGCCGCATCCAGCATTCCGTCCAGCGACTGGCCATCACTCGCCTCCAGGGATTGCTGCCACCCGGGGCTCAGGCGGTCCAGCAACAGGGCGAGTGCGGGGCCGACGCTGTAGGCCCGGAGCCGAATCGCCGCCGGCGGATACTCGGCGGCGGGGATCGAGACGCCGGCCTCGCCGCCGGCGCGCAATTGCACATAGGCGGCGAGCCCCTCGTTCAGCTCCGTGAGGCGCTCGTACCGGGGAAACGCCGAATCCATCGCCGCGAACCGCTCCCGTCGGTACGCCAGCGCCACGCGGGCCCAGCACGCCGCCCCGGCGTTCTCGGTGTTGGCCAGCGCGCGCCGGAGCGCGTCGCTCTCCAGCCGACGGAGCGCCAGCAGGTCGGCGTTCAGCACCGGGTAGACGACGAGATCGCCTTCGTTGCCCGACCAGCCGGCGTGGTGGCTTCGCTGGTACACATGGAAGGACTCATGGAGCGCCACCGCGGCGAGCTCCGCCGGAGGGCGTTCGGGGTTGGCGGCGTCCGCCAGCAGGGTGGCCGTCATCACGCCCCCCAGTTCCGCGCTCGAGTTGGAAGTCACCGCGGGATGTCGCCCCGCATAGACCTGGGTGGCCGGCCCAGCGCCCTCGACCGGGGAGAAGCCCGCCGGCGGAGCGGGATGGCGAAAGAGGTAGGTTTGCCGGCCGTCGTAGACCGCGAGTGGAACCAGGAGCGGGTTGAAGCCGGGCCAGAAGGACTGGGCCCCTGCCATCCGCTCGACCTCGCGCTCGATCGCCAGGGCGGGGCTCGGTCCCTGTGCCGCCACCGGTGCAGCCCAGGCGAGCAGCATCGCGGTGCCCAGGGCGCGCCCCCTCATCCGGGCCGCACCTCCGCGGCATTGAGCAGCGAGATCTTCTGCCAGATCTTGCCGGAGAGGCCGGTGGCCAGCGTTTCGATTTCGTTCACGGCGCCCAGCACCACCGGCTCGTTGAAATGCTGGACGTGCAGGGCGGCGATCTTGCTGATGAGCGAGAGCAGCTCGCTGCAGTAGTCCAGGTAGCGCCCAAGCTCCATGGGGGTCAGCGACCGGACCGGCGACGATGCGGTGTTCGTGGTGACCGACGCCACGCGGTCCGGGTCCTTGGTCAGCTGGTGCATGTCCACGATGTGCGCCATGCTCCGCAGCTGGTGCAGGGCGGCCAGCGCGCGCCGGCGCTTGAGGCGGGTCTCGAGGGTCAGCAGGAAGAAGACCGACGCGCCGAGAAAGAGGAGGTCGCTGATGGCCGCATCGGAGGCCTGGACCAGTTCGTCCAGCCCCTCGACGCCCGTCGGGAGCTGGAAGGTGCGGGCAATGACGACGATCACCAGCACCATGCCGAGGATACCCAGCCCCGCGGCACCCCGGATCAGCCACTGCGGCCGCCGGAGGTAGTCGACCCGCGCTGCCGTTTCGTGGCCGAGTGCGAGGAGCTCGTCCGCCACGCCCGCCAGCCCCGACCCGGGAAACCGCTCGGTGATCCTGTCCCGCAGGCGCGACAGCGTCCCGAGGATTTGCGCGTCGTCGAGCTGCCGGAACCGGTTCCCCGCAGGCACGCTCAGCCGCCCGCGAACCGCACGCAATACACCGGCGGCAGGTGTTCCGAGATGGTCTGCCAGGAATCGCCCTGGTCCTCCGAGATCCACAGGGACCCGGTGGTGGTGCCGAACACCAGGCGGTCGCCGCTCGGGTCGATGTCGAGCCCGTGCCGGTAGGTGATGTCGTAGGCCTGGCGCTGCGGCAGCCCCTTCGTGAGCGCCTCGAACGTCTTGCCGCCGTCGCGAGTGCGGTTCACGATGACGCGGCCGTCCACGGGAATCCGGCGCTGGTCGCTGGTACCGGGCACGAACCACGCCGTGCCACCTTCGCGCGGGTGGACCACCACCGCAAACCCGAAGGAGGACGGCGTCACCTGGAGCTCGCGCCACGATGCGGCGTCGTCAGTGGAGCGGAAGATCCCGTTGTGGTGCTGCACCCACCATTCCGCCGGCTGGCCGGGGCACTGCACGAGCCGGTGCACATCCTGCACGTTGGGGTCGTTGGCCTGTTCCGGTGGGAAATAATCCGCACGCATGCCGTGGCTGCTGATCTTCCAGGAGGCGCCGCCGTCCGTGGTGGCCCAGACGCCGCCGGTCGAGACTCCCACCGCCACCCGGCGTGGGTCGCGAGGGTCCACGCTCACCGAGTGGATGCCCGGGTAGTCCGCGCCTCCGCCGACCCACTCGATCCGCTTCGGGTGATCCCAGAGTGCGCGATTGAGCTCCCACGTCGTTCCGCCGTCGTCGGACCGGAACAGCCCGCCGGGAATCGTGCCGCACCAGAGGGAGCCCGGCCGCGCTGGGTCCGCCGGCTCGAGCGCCCAGATCAGCTGCACGCTGTCGGGGATGGTGCGCCCCATCGGATCCACGCGCGGCGCGCTGCCCTCGGGCCGCGGCGGCAGCGCGGGGGTCGTGATTTCTTCCCACTTCCGCCCCCCCTGGCGGAGGCGGTGGAGCTTGACGCCGAAGTGCCCGTGACCGAGCGCGACGTACACCGTGCCGTCGCGGGGGTCGGGCAGGACCATCGTGGCGTTGTCGCCGAGGAAGTGGACCTTCTTCACGGTCCATCGCGACTTGCCGCGCTCGACCTGGAAGAGACCCTTGCGGGTGGCGGCGAAGAGGCGGGTGCTCATGATGTCATTCCTCCGTCCCTGTGGTGGTCAGCCCCCGGAGAGGGCCTGCATGACGTACAGCTTCGAGTCGGGCCCGACGGCGTCGCTGAGGTGCGCCCGGTCGCGTATCATGCGCCCGTCGAGAAAGATGGCCATGTGCTTCCGGAGCTCGCCCTGCTCATCGAGGACATACCCGCGGGCGCGCGGGTTGCCCGCGAACACGGCGTCGAGCACCTCGCGGACCGTCGCGCCCGCAACCTCGGTGGGCGGACAGGCGACGTGGCGCTGGATGGTTTCGGTGAATGCGACACTTGGCATGCCGTGACCCTCCCTAGAATCCGCCCCCGCCCCCGCCCCCGCCACCGCCGCCCGAACTCCCGCCGCCACCGAACCCGGAACCGCCCGAACTCCTGGGCGACGAGCTCATGGTGCTCGCCGCCCGGGTCGAGAGCGCCCCGAGCCGGCCCGTGAAACCTGCGGGGTTGAAGCCGATCGCGTTGTTCCCCACGTACCAGGTGGGCGGCTCCCGCACGATGTCCTGGAACGCACGGGCCCACTTCTTTTCCACGCCGAAGGCCATCGCGTAGGGCAGGAATCGCTCGAACATCTCCGGCGTCTTGATGACGCGCGCGAACCGGTCGCTCTCCACCCGCCGGAGGAACTCCTCGAAGCCGCGGGTCCCCTCGTAGGCGCGCGCCCCCGCCACGGTCCGGGCCGGCATGATGCGACCGAAGAGCGCCACGATGGCAGCACTGAGGAAGCCGCCGATGAAGATAGGGAGCGGGGTCAGGTTGAACCGCCCCGTCCCCACCGCCACCCCGAGCAACGTGATCATGGCGCCCAGCACGACGCCGCCGCCGATCCAGCGCCCCTTCACGTGGTCGGGGCGGGACCGGTACAGGCCCCGCGCGATCAGCCGCTCGTACACGCCGCTCCGGATGCCGGGCAGGTGAGTGTAGAACTCATTGTCCAGGTCGGAGAGCTTGACGCTCTGCGCACCGCCGGAAAACAACCCATCTAGCACCGCCTGCTCGTGCGGCTCGAGCGCCCGTGAGCCCGCCTTCGGCTCCATGCGGTGGAAGTGGTAGTCGGTGTTCGAGATGAGGCCGAAGAGGTGCTTCTCCTCCCGTTCCTCGATCTTGAGGTGCCCACCGACGGCCAGGTCCACCACGGTGGCCGTGATGTCCCGCATGTCGACCGTCTCGTCGAGCAGGGTGCCGGCTTCCGCGGGAGTCAGCCCTCCTGGTGGCTCGTATTGCGCCGACACCGGGCGCTCTTCCGGATCGCGCCCGACCCGCCGCCAGAGGAGGAACATCCCCAGGAAGACGGGAATCGGGATGGCCAGGGGCCAGTTGCTCGCCAGGAAGCCAGCGGTCCGGTCGGCCGCCGTCGGCGCCACGACGGCGCCCTTGTCCCAGCCGACGACGCCGGTGACCCCCTCGTGGAACCCGAGTGGATGGGGCATCGTGATCCGGACAGTGTGCCCCTCGATGGCCACCTCGGACTCCTGTGCGGTGGAGCCGTAGGCACCGTTGAAGGCGATGGCGCGGATGCCGCTGGCGGCCTGCGGCAGCTCGATGCGCGCGGTGACCGCCTCGATCGGCACGTCCCACTCGTCGCCCGTCAGGTTCCAGTAGAGCTCGTCGTGGTCCTCGAAGAAGCGCAGCCCGTTGACCGCGCGATACCGGAACACCACCGTGCGGGTGGCGTCCTCCGCGCCGGGCACCCAGAGCTTGAACTTCATGTAGTGGCGTTCCCGCTGGCGCTCCACCTTGAGCGGGGTGCCCTGCCCGTCGGTGGCGCTCACGTCGTCCAGGCGGAGCGTCCACGAGAATCCCTGCGGCGTGTGGTACTTGACCGGCACCGTGCGGTACACGCCGTTCCATTTCCCGCTGAACTCGACGGTGATGGTCTCGGTGACGTCCACCGTGCCGTCCCGGTTCACGGAGACCACCGCGTCAAAGTGCCGGATGGCGAGCGACCGCTGCGCCGCGGCCGGGGCCGGGGCCGCGACGAGCAGGAGCGCAAGCAGGGCGGCGGCCGGCCTCACGTCGAGCCGCCCAGGTCGATGGCGGGCACGGCGCCCTCGGCACGGTCGCTCAGGCCGAAGAACTCAGCGGCCCGGAAGCCGAACGGGCCGGCCACAAGGTTGGACGGAAACTGCTGGATCTTGGTGTTGAAGTCGCGGACCACCGCGTTGTAGTAGCGGCGCGCGTTCTGGATGTGGTCCTCGAGTTCGGTCAGGTTCTTCTGGAGCGCCAGGTAGCTCTCACCGGCGCGGAGTTCGGGATAGGCCTCGGCCAGCACGAAGACCTGGCGCAGCGCGCCCGCCAGCACGCGCTCGGCCTCGCCGGCCGCCGCGGGGCCGCCCGCCTGCACGGCGCGGTTCCGCGCCTCGACCACCGCGTCGAGGGTGCCGCGCTCGTAGCCGGCATGGCCCTTGACCGTCGCCACAAGCTGGGGGACGAGGTCGTGACGGCGCTTGAGCTGGACGTCGATGTCCGCCCACGCATTCGCGGCGAGCTGCCGGAGCCGCGTCAGCACGTTAAACGTGAATACGCCGTACACGAGCAGCAGCGCCAGGGCCAGCAGGGCGAATCCCATGGGCGGACTCCGGAGGGCGCGGGGGAACGGGAATCTGGCGGAGGGGCGGTCGGGCCGCCAGCGGTCACCGGCCCCGCAGTCGGAGGGCCAGCACCGCCTCGTCGGAGATCACGCCGTAGGGGTGCTTGTCGAGCGCATGCCGGATGCTCGGCTCGTCGTTCGGGGCCCAGATGAATACCGGCCACCCCTTCGCGAGGAGGCGGTCCAGTGCGGCCTCGTCCACTTCGTGGTTGATGCTGAGGAGATCCGGGCGAATCACCTTCCGCACCGCCCGCCGGATCCACTCCTGCCGGAGCGGCCACGGAAGGTCCACTTCGTCGCCCGGCTTGATCTCGGCGAGCAGCTCCGGGTTCCAGTTGGTGTCCATGAAGATGAACGCCGTACGGACCTCCGGATCGAGCCGTTTCAGGCGGTAGAGCACCAGCGGGTTGAACGAACTGAGCACCACGTTGGCGTGCGCGTCGTATTTCCGGATGATCTCCACCGCGCGCTCCTCGATGCCGGTGCGCCCCGGACCCGGCACCTTGAGTTCCACCATCAGGATGCCCCCGCGCGCCGTGACCGTGCGGACGAAGTCCTCGAAGGTGTGCACGAAGGCGCCGGTCATGGCCGAATCCGCCTTGGGTCCTAAATCGAGCGCCAGCATCTCGGCGAGGGTCTTGCCGGTCACGCGCCCGGTGTCGGCGGTCAGGCGGTCCACGCTGAGGTCGTGGAACACCACGAGCGCGCTGTCCCGGGTGAATTGTCCGTCCACGTCCACCCCGTCCACACCCGCGTCGAGCGCCCGCTCCACGGCATAGAGACTGTTGTCGGGGGCGTGGTCGCCGAAGCCGCGGTGACCGAAGATCAGGGTGCGCGGTGGAGCCGCCACCAGGGTGCCGCGGTAGGGTGGTTCGTATCCGAAGAGCCACCAGGCCGCGACGACCAGGGTCGCCGCCGCCACGATGATCAATCGGTCCACGAGTCGGCGCCTGGGTCGCACGGGCTCACTCCGGTCGGGTATGGCCATACCGCTCGTAGAATTGGCTGGAGAATCGTTCCTGCGGGTCGTAGAACCGCTTCCGCTCGAACGCGGCCCCCGCGCGGGGGTACGCCCGGTAGAGCTGCTCGGGCGTCGGGTACAGCTGGTAGGTCAGGTAGTACGTGCCGCCGTTCTCGATTGCCGCGTCGACCAGCTGCCGGGTGACCGCCTCGGCCTGCGCCTGCCCCTCCGCAGAAAGCCCCACGTTGCTCATCTGGATGATGGCGAACACGTCCTTGTCCGGGGCGTAGGCCAGGACTGGCGTGGAGTCCGCCGCGACGTACCGCACCGTCGAGCTTAGCACGTTCATCCGGCCAGCCACGAGGATCTCGCGGAAGCGGTCCATGAACGGCACGAACCGCTCGATCGGCACGAAGTACTCCTGGATGATGTCCGTGTCCTTGCCGGAGCGGTACTGCAAGAGCTCGAGCGGCGCCAGCGGCGGCCGCATGGCGTTGTTGCGCGACACCACCCGCGCCTCGCCGGCGCCGAGCTCTACCCGTGTCTGCAACCGCCAGCGGAGCGCCTTGGCCCAGTCGAACTTCCGCGAAAGCCCGAGGAAGAAGCGGTCCCGCCACACATGCCGCTCCTCCGTCAGCGCGAAGTTCCCCTCCGCCCCGGCCGGGGCGCGCCGCCAGGTCACGACCACGAGCTCGCGGAGGAAGGAGGCAGGGTCCGGATCGATGGAGGGGCGCACCAGCATGAGCGCTACGTCGGCATCGGGCTTGATGTGATCGGCGAAATACGCGGGGAAGGCGGTGTAGTCCATCGTGACGGCGCGCTGCTCGTAGAGCTCGTCCCGGGTGACGCGCAGGGTGACGTCGAGGATGACGCCGTAGAGCCCGTAGCCGCCGATGACCAGCCCAAACAGCTCGGGATTCGTGTCGCGGCTGACCTCGACCACGCGGCCGTCGGCCAGCAGGAGGTGGAAGCGCTGCACGACCTGCACTTCCTGCATGACGTCGATGTCGCGGCCGTGCGCGTTCGCGCTGAGCGTCCCGCCGACCGTGAAGATGTTCGACGACTGCATCACCTTGAGCGCCAGGCCGAGCGGCGCGATGGCCCGCTGCACTTCGTCCCAGGTGGCACCGCTCTGCACCGTGACAGTGAGCCCTGCGGTGTCCACCGCCAGGATCTTGTTGAAGTTCCGCATGTCGAGCACGATGCCGCCGGCGCGGTAGGTGTGCCCGCCCTGGCTGTGCCGGCTCCCGGCGATGGACACCGTGAGCCCCCGTTCCGCCGCGTCGGCCAGGACCGCCTGGAGCTGCTCGACGCCCACCGCCGGCTCGACGGCGGCCACGCGTGCCGAGGTAAGGCGCGCGTAGTCGGTGCGGAGGAGCGGATCCTCGCGCCGGAAGAGGTCGCCGTACGGGACGACGAAGCTGCTGGCATAGAGCGCCAGCGCCAGGACCACTGCGCCGGCGAGGAGCCGGGCGCGCGAGGCCTTCAGGCGCCCGCCGCGGGTGCAGCCTGCGGCTTCGACGCCAGCACGGCCACGGCGGCGATGCCGATCACGGCGGCGGCCATGAACCATGTCGGGTGGGGGATGACCCACATGTTGTAGAGGGCGAAGGCCAAGATGATGCCCCCGACCGCAAGCCCGGGGGCGCGGGTGGTCGCCTTCGCAACACGCTGGGCCATGACCGCCCCGGCGCCGGTGCCGAGCAACCAGGAGGCGAGGACGAAGAGGAACGACCCGAGCGGCAGCGTGGGCATCAGCGCCTGCAACGCCGCCGGATCGGTCGCGTCCACCCCGGCGGGAAGCGGATACACCTTCATCCCGATCATCTCGACCACCATGATGACGACCACGGCGACGACGAAACCGGCGAGGACCCCGAGCAGCGAACGACCCATGGAACGCTCCGTCGTGGAAGGGAAACCAGGTGCGCGGCTAGTGCGCGTCCATGCTCATTTCAGAGGGCACCCGCGAGGAGCCGGCCTTCTTCCGCTTGACCGGGGCGGGATCGGTGACCGTCACGCGCGCGGAGTCCACTGTGCCACGGGCCAGGAGCACGGCCGCCACCGCCGCGGCGCGGTCACGGCCGAGCTGCTCCAGCGCACCCGGCGCCACCGGCTGGGCGGCCAGGAGCCGGCTGCGCAGCTCGGTGAAGTACTTCGTCGTCGTGGGCTCCGCCGCGAATGAGGCCCGAAGGCTGTCGAGGGCCGGCTTCGAGAACTGCGCCACGTACAGCGCCTCCAGGATGGCGCCGAGCGCCGTGGCGGTCGTGTCCTGTCCCTTCGTCGCCGCGGCCGCGCCTTCGCGGCGCGCCTCGATGAGGGTGCGCAGCTGGGCTTCCCGGATCGCCTCGACGTCCGAAATCGAGTCGTAGCGCCCCTCCACCGAAATGGTGAGTTCCGGCCGCCGGCCCAGTTCGGCGGCGAGCGTGTCGAGCTTCTGCTTCTCGGGCGGGATGACGTCGGCCCGGCCCGGGTCGAAGTCGACCAGCTCCACGTCGTCGCCCCCGATGCCCAGCATGTTGCCCAAGAACCGGAAGGGCGCCGTGGCGATCTTGCCCAGCATCTGCTTCAGCACCTGCCACACGACCGCGCTGTAGCGGAACTGCGGGTCGTCCACGGTGCCCTCGACCAGCGCGTCGAGCTTGATCTTCCCCTGGCTGTCCTTGAGGAGCGAGAGCGCGAGCTTGACCGCGAACCCCGGCATCGCCCCGCCCTCGGCCTTTTCGCCGAGCTCGAGGTCCGAGGCCACAATGTGGTGGTTGGCCGTGAGCTGCTTGTCCTGGATCCGGTACTCGAGGACGAGGTCCAGGGTGCCGTTGGTCACCGGGTATCCGGCGAACTCCAGGGAATACGGACTGAGCGTCGGCAGGGCCACGTTCCGGAAATCGGCGTTGATCTCGGTGGCGGCGTAGGGATCCGACACGTGGAGCGACCCGGTAGCGCGGGCCCGGCCGTTTTCATCGATGAGGCCCTCGAACTCCAGCGAGCCGGGCGTGCCCCCGAAAGAGGCCACGTCCTTGAGGGAACCGGTCGCCGAGTGGATGCGGGTCCGAAACGGCAGGATCAGACTCAGGTCCTCGAAGTCGACTTCCGCGTCCTTGATGGCGACCTCGACGATCTCGTACGGAAAGGGCGGCTTCGTCGTGTCGGCCGGCGCGAGCGCGGCGAGCGCCGAGAGGTTGACCTGCTGGTCGCGGCTGATGGCCACCCGGATGAACGGCTTCAACACTTCAATGCTGCGGATCCGCGCGAGGTCGGGGGCCATCGTGACCCGGATGCCCTTGAACCGCGTCGTTTCCCACGCGATCAGCCGGCCGCCATCCGGCGTGACCACCTCGAGTCCGTCGATCGACCCCATTCCCTCGAAGCTCGTGGATGGCTTCCCCGGCTGCATTCGCACCTTGCCGCTCACCGACGCACGCCCCGAGGTCAACGAAATCGGTGGCGACTCCCCCAGGTATGGCTGGGCACGCGAGAGCTCGAGCCCGGCCAGCGCGACATCCAGGTCGGCGGTGAGCGGCTCGCGGGTCATCCCGCCCCTGGCCACGAAGGTGGTCTTCGGCCCCGCGCTGGCGCTGGCCTCGACGCCGATTCGGGCGGCGGGATCGGTGCGGATGGAGTCGAGCCGCACGGTGATCGAGGTGAGGTCGAGCGCGGTCGCGGGGCGCACCGTCCGGTCCACCAGGTGGGCGCTGCCGTCGGCGATCTCGAGCGCCGTGAGCATGCCGCTCCACGGTGGTCCACTGTCCACGGGGGCGGAATCGCCGGGTTGCAGCGCCTGGACGATCGGCATCCAGTCGAACGTGGAGTCGGCGAGTCGCGTAGCGGCGACCCACGGACCGGTGATGCGCAGGAGATCGAGCGCCGCCGTCCGCTGGGGCCATCCCAGCCGGAGGCCGGTCGCTTCCACCCGGGCCACGCGAACCCAGTCGGAGTCCGCGGCCGGCGGCCGCATCGCGATGTCCGTCAGGTCGATGCTCCCGTCCCGGAGCGCAACCTGGAGCGCTCCGTCCGGGGCCTGGTCCACGACGTAGTCGAAGGTGGCCGCGCCCCGACCCTGGGTGATGGCGAGGGGAAAGCGGTCGCCGAGCACCCTGGACAGGCGCGGGAGCACGAGGCCGGACATCCCGATCCGCCCGGTCAGCGTGAGCGGCTGCATCACCACGGTTCCCGACCACCGCAATTCCGCCCCCGTGGCAAAGCTGACCGTGAGGATGTGGTCGCCTTCCTCGCGCGGGAGGGTGGAGAATCCTTCCAGGGTGAGGCCGAGGTCCTCGAAGAGCTCGGTGTACCGTGGGGTGCGCGATTCGTCGACGAAGGTGATGGTACCGCCCGACACCGCGAAGAGACGCACCTTGAGCCGCGGCGGGGGCTGGGGCGTGGTGTCACGCGTGGGGACCGGGACGGAATCCTGTTCGAAGAGGTCGGCGATGGCGGGGCGTCCGTCCGGCAGGATCCGCGCAGTCATCACCGGCCGCACCACCCGGAACTCCTTGAGAACGAGCGCGCGATGGAACACGCTCGCCAGTTCCAGGTTGACGACCAGGGTGTCGAACGCGGCAAGCGGGGTGCTGTCGTGGTCCTGCAGCGCGAAGCCGATCAGCCGTGTTTCGAGCGTGAAGGGATTGAAGCGTACCTTGGCCAGCGTGGCCTGCCGGTGGAGAGACTCGGCGGCGCGCCCGATGACCTGCCGCCGCACGATCCAGGGCACCAGCAGGAATCCGGTAACGACCCACAATAGCCAGAGGCCCGCGCCGATCGATGCGAACCGGCGCCACCGCCCCGACGGGAGCCGGTTGACCAGCGCTTCCAGGCGTTCGTGCATCGGGGCGTCTCGATGTCCCAGGGGGTGGACGAGTGTCGATCCAGCCGGTCGCCCTCAATATGCGCGTCAGTCACGCCCTGCACGAGACCCCTCCGGGGGTGGCCTATCGCCGCCCGAAGTTCGTGGCGCCGGCCCACGCCAGGAGGCCGACGGCCAGGACAATCACCAACTGGATGATGTCGGGCCACGGCCGGGACGCGAGCAGCCCGAGGCAGACCACGATGCAGCCCACCGCGAGCGGCGTCCCGGCCGGAGCGCGGAAGGTGCCTGGAGCCCGGCCCGCGCGCCGCCGCAGCACCGGCAGCGCGGCGCAGGTCACGATATAGATGATGACGCGGAGGCCGACGGTGATCGTCACGGCCGACGCAAAGGTGGTGACGATCGTGAAGACCAGCATGCCGGCCGCGGAGACGAGCAGCCCCACGTGCGGCGAGCGGAAGCGCGGGTGCACCGCCGCGATCGCGGCAGGAAGCTGCCGGCGCTCCGCCATGGCGAACGGCATGCGCCCCGCCGCGAGCAGGATGGCGTGCGCCACACCGAGGGTGGAGAGTAGGGCGCCGACCACCATCACCAGCGAGCCGGGGCGGCCGAACACGTGGCCCGCCGCGTCGGCCAGGGGCCGGGTGGAGCTACCGAGTTCCGGGAGCGTGCCGACGGCCACGACCTGCACCCCGGCGTAGATCACCGCGACGATGGCCAGCCCCGCCAGGAGCGCGAATGGGATGGTGCGGGCGGGGTCGCGCACCTCGCCGCCCGGCACGGCGAGGACCTCGAATCCGGTGAAGGAGTAGATCGCCAGGAGGACGGCGCCGGCCATCGCCGCGACCGTCGGCGTGGAGGAGGGAACCAGCCGCGCACCCTCGACGAAGAAGAGCCCAACGACCACGAAGAGCCCGAGGGGAACCAGCTTGCCCAGAGTGAGGACGTTGTTGACCACGGCCGCGCGGCGGACGCCCAGGATGTTGACGATCGTGAGGCAGGCCAGGACGGCCGCGATGATGGCGATGCGCCACGGCCCTGTCGTGACCGCCGGAGCGAACCACCCGATATAGTTGACGAAGAGGTTGGTCACTGAGGCGAATCCGCCCAGCTGCGTGACCCACATCAGCCACCCGACTTCGAACCCGACGACCGGGCCGAACGTGTCGTAGGCGTAGAGGTAGGGCCCGCCGGTGGCGGTGAAGCCGCTGCCCACCTCAGCCAGGCAAAGGGTAATGCCGAGCACGACCAGGCCGGCGATGAGCACCACCGCGACGCTCAGCGGGCCGACCCCGGCATACAGCAGCGCCGGGAGCCCGAAGATCCCTGCCCCGATGACGCGATTGATCGCAAAGGCTGTGAGGTCGCGCCGGCCGAGCGCGCGGTCGAGGGCCGAATCGGGAGGGGTCGTCACGCCGCAATGTAGCGCGCGCGGGCCCCGCCCCGCGAGTCAGGCGGGCTGTTGGTGGGTGAGGACGGTGATGGCCAGGAGTTCGGTGCGGGGAACGACCGCCGAAACGACCGGCGCGGTCAGGGAGGTCCCATCGCATCGCCGGAACGTGATCTCCAGGGACTGGCTCGGCGCGTGCCCGTTCCCGAGGGAATCGTCTCCGACGACGAGCCCCAGTTCCCCGCCGAGTCGTACCAGTTCGCCCGAGGAGGCGTAGCCGAGCAATTCGGCGAAGGCGCGGTTGGCCAGCAGTGGGGCGCCGGTGGAGGTGAGGAGGCAGAGCGGATGGGGAGCCTGGTCCAGCAGTCCCCGGAACAGTTCGCGGTCGTGGCGCAGGCCGTCCTCCACGCGCCGGCGTTCGGCCGCGGCCTGTTTCAGGTCGGCGACCTGCTTCCGGAGGTCGGTCACCTCGTTGACCAGATCTCGTTTGTCCCGGTGTTGGTCGCGCATCGGTGGCCCCAGCCGGATCTCAAGTCGTTGGCTATGACTGGCTTTCCCTTAAGGACGAGCATCGCGGGCCCGGGCGCACACGGCCCACCACCGGGGCTCGGTGACCACTATCACAGCGCCTGCAGGCTGTTTGCCCGTATCCATCGCGAGTGCGAAGCGATCGCGGGCCGCAGGAGCCCCGACCTCTGACTCCGACACGAGGAGGGCCACGACATGGCACTCACGACCATCGAGGACCTGCTGGTCTCGCAGGTGAGAGACCTCACCAGCGCCGAGGCGCGAGTCAGTTATGCGTTTGCGGGGCTGGCCGAGCGGGCGTTCCATGAACGCCTTGCCAATGCGTTCTGGAATTCGTTGCAGGAGGCGGAGGGGCGGATTGCGCGGCTCGCCACGCTTGCGGAGGCGCTGGGCATGGCCCCGAGCGAGGGCCAGTGCCGGGGCATCGAGGGCATTCTCCAGGACAGCGCGGCGACGGTCAGCGACGGAGGTGCCGTGCTGGTCATCGATGCCGGACTCCTCGCCGGCGCGCGTCGCCTGCACCACCAGATGATCACGGGATACGCCGCGGCGCGCGCCCTGGCGGAGCTTCTCGAGCTGAAGGGCGCTGGGGCGATGCTGAGTGCCTGCCTGGCCGAGGAGGAGTCAGCGGACCGGGCGCTGGCGCAGCTCGCGGACTCCACGATCAATCCAAGCGCCCTGTTCGCGGAGATGCTCGACACCCAGGCCCACTGAGGCGGGCCAGGCCATGGAGGGCGGACGCGCGTGGCCTATTGTATCAGGTGCAACTGCTTCAGCAGCGCCTCGAACCGCGGGTGCCCCCGGAGCGGCGCGAACAGGAACGAGGCCTTGATGCCGTAGAGCCCGCCCGAGCGCTCGGCCAGCGCCTGCTCGAGGCAGTCGATCGCCTTGTCGTGCTCGCCCAATCCGGTGTAGACGTAGGCGAAGTAGTACGGCGTCACGTATTCCTCGTGCGACCGCTCCTCGAGCCGCCGCAGCACGTCGCGCGCCTCCGCCTCCCGGCCGGTCAATGCATAGGCCTCGCCCAGCTGGGCCAGGAACATCGCATCGTTCAGTGTGAGCTCCGCCCCTTGCCGCAGTTCGGCGAGACCCTCCTCCACGCGGCCCAGTTTCAGGTACACCCACCCGAGCGTGGCGTGGCCCCGACCGTACCCCGGGTCGAGCGCCACGGCGTGCTCTGCGGCGGGCAGCGCCTCCTCGTAGCGGCCCGCCCGGAGCAGGGCGGCTGCCAGGTCGGTCCGGTGCGACAGCGGATCAAGTTCCTGCGCCCGGGTCACGAACGGGATCGCCTCCTCGTGCCGCCCCAGCGCCGCCAGCATCCGCCCGTACAGATCGTTCGAGTCTGCGCTGTTCGGGCTCAGCTCGAGCGCGCGCTGGAACTCGGCTTCGGCGGCACTCCAGTCGAAGTCCCTGACATAGTGGAGAAACCCGAGCATGCAGTGCCCTTCCGCCAAGGTGCCGTCGAGTGCGAGGGCGGTGGACACCGATTCCCGCGCCAGATCGAACGCCTGGTCGGGGCGGAGGAGGCCTCCGCCGGACGCGAGCGCCAGCTCGGTGTACGCCTGCGCCAGGTCGGCGTGGGCGAGCGCAAAGCCGGGATCCTTGTGCACCGCCCGCGTGAAGTAGTCGACGGCCTGGCGGAGCCCTTCCGCGGTGTGCCGCACGAACCAGTGCCGGCCCTGCAGGTAGAGCTGGTAGGCCTGGAGGTCGCGCGTGGGCTCCCGGTGAATTCGCGATTGCTCGTCGGGGGAGAGTTCGGCACGGAGCGCGTTGGCGATCTGGAGCGCCACGTCGGACTGGATGGCGAAGATGTCGGTGAGCTGGCGGTCGTAGGTCTCCGCCCAGAGGTGCTGGTCGGTTTCCGCGTCGATGAGCTGCGCCACGATGCGCACCCGGTCGCCCACGCGCCGCACGCTCCCCTCCAGAAGGGTTGCGGCCGAGAGCATCGCGCCGATTTCCCTGAGGCTCTGCTCGCGCTTCTTGAACATCATCACCGAGGTGCGCGAAATGACCTTGAGCGAACGGATCTTGGAGAGCTGGGCGATCACGTCCTCGGTGATGCCGTCCGCGAAATACTCATTGTCGGGCACGGCGCTGAGGTTCAGGAACGGCAGCACCGCCACCGACCGCGCCGGGGCGCGCGCCAGGCCCGGGTGGGCGAGGGCGGCGGCGAAGTCCGCCACCGTGGCGTAGCGGTCGGCGGGCGCCTTGGCCAGGGACGTCCGGATCACGACCTCCAGCCCTTCCGGCACGTTCTCCCGCACGGTCCGGAGCCGCGGCACCGTATCGACGATCTTGCGCGCCTGGATCGCCTGCGCCGTGGCGCCGGTAAAGGGCGGCGTGCCGGCCAGCATCTCATAGAGCACACAACCCAGTGAGTAGACGTCGCTCCTCGGGTCCGCCGATTCGCCGACCGACTGCTCCGGGCTCATGTAGGCCGGCGTCCCGACCGCGAAGCCGGGATCGGTGAGCTTGCTGTCCACTGCGGCGTGCAGCGCCGAGGCGATGCCGAAATCGCTGACCACCGGATGCCCGGCCTGGAGGAGGATGTTCTCGGGCTTGATGTCCCGATGCACGATCCCGAGCCGGTGCGCATAGGTGAGGGCGTCGGCTACCTCGCGGGCGATCCGCAGTGCGTCGTCGAGCGGGAGCTGCTTTTCGCGGTCGAGGCGGTCCCGCAGGGACTCCCCCTCGACGAACGGCATGACGAAGAACAGGAAGGACTCGTGCCCACCGCCCCGCTTCCCCACCTCCCCGCTGTCGAAGAGCGGGAGGATGTGGGGGTGGCTCAGCTGGGCGGCGATCTCGATTTCCCGGAGGAACCGCCCCGAGCCGATCGACCTGGCCACCTCCGGCCGGAGCACCTTGAGCGCCACGCGCCGCCGGTGCTTGACGTCTTCGGCGAGGAAGACGACAGCCATTCCCCCCTGGCCGAGCTCGCGCTCGACCCGGTAGCGGCCGGCCAGGGCCGACTTGAGGAGCTTCAGCTCTTCCTGTCGCATGGCCCCTCAGGTCTCCTTGGCGAGCGCACGCAGCCGCGCGAGGTCCAACCTGCCCTTCGCCCCCCAGCCCCTCACCCCTTCGGGAATCTCCGGCCGAAACTGCTCGTACAGCGCGAACCCGATCGACTCGAGCCGCTTCGGGGAGTACGCCCGGGCCAGTTCGCGCATGGCAGCCTCCACCTCCGGCAGTGCGTCGCCGAACTTCTGTCCCAGGTACTTCTCAACGCTCGCGGGGTGCTCGGCGGTTCCCTTGATGTCGGCCCGGATCCCGTCCGGAGTCTTCAGCACGGGAACGGCTCGGCCGAGCAGCGCCACGGTGTCGCCTGCCGGCTTGCTGGGCTGGCCGGCCTTGCGTGTGGAGGGCTCCGGAACCGGCGCCTCGTAGATGCCAAGCCTCCGCCCCTTGGACTGGGCGTTGAGCCCGGCCACCGCCTTGCCCAGCGTAAGCGCCGTGGCGCGCGGGTGGCCGAGCCGCTCGGCGACGACAGCGGCCCACAGGGTCAACACGGGAGCGCGATTGACGAGGATGGAGGGCGGCATGGGCGGAGGGTGCCTACGAAACGGCGTACGCCGCCGCCGCGCCGGCCAGGAGGGCCACCAGCAGCCAGTCCACGAGGAGGCCGATGACCATTCCGCGGTCGATGTTCACGAAGAGCGAGAGCGAACAGAGGACAGGCGCGGTGAGCGAGGCCCAGCAGAGCAGTCCGAACGCCAGGCCGGCCGTGAGCCATCCGGCCCCAGCGAGTGCGGCGATGCCGCCGGTCATGCCGTAGAGCAGTGCCACCAGGATTGCCGAGACCAGGGTGATGGCGCTGGCAAGCGAGTACTGCCGGTACCCCTCCACGGGGCGCCAGGTCGCGGGAGTGCGAGCCTGGAAGCGATGGAAGAGGTGCCCGGTGACCAACCAACTGGTCATGGTGCCGGCAAGTCCGGCGATGGCGCCGGCAAGGAGGAGGCGGGTCAGCGGCATGGGTGCTCCGGAAGTATCCGCGCCAACGGCGAGTTCGCTAGGCCCCGGGGCCGACACCCCGCTTTCGGTTCTCCCCGCTCAACCTCGGCCGAGCGGGGCCACCGTTGGAGGGCCAGGGCGGCGGCGTGTATCCGGTCTTGGCCGCCACCTCCTGATTGACCCACTCGATCACCGCGGCGTGGCCCAGGCTGTCGGGGTCGTGCGCGAGGTACCCCGACACGACGCCGATGACCTGGAATCCCTGGCTCAGCTGGAAGCTCAGCGTCCGATCTCCCAGCGCCCCGCGCATGACGGCGACGACATATGCCTCGGGGCTGAGTCGGTCGGCGTGGTGGTGGTAGTCGCGGAGGCGGGCTCCCGCCCTGATCCTCAGCAGCCCGAGCCCGCGGGCGAGCGCACGGCGCGCCTCGTACAGCTGCTTCCCGATCCCCTGCCCCTGGAGCGCGGGGTGGACCATCACCTCGGCGCCGTAGAGCGTCCGGCCCCGGGCAGGATCGTGGGTCGTGAACATCCCGGCCCCGGTGAAGTCCCGCCAAGTGGCCGCGAGCCCATAGTCCTCCCAGAGGACGATGAGGCTGGCCGCCATGCCGACGAGCTCGCCGGTGTCGAGGCGCGCCGCCACGAGCTGTCCCTGCGGGAAGATCTGGAGATGGCTGGCGAGCTGTGCCTCCGTCCACGTCGGGGTGGACGGATAGACCGCCGCGCACAGAGCCCGGACGCCCGCGAAATCGGCGGGGCGCATGCCCCGGACTTCCACGGAAGGCGACCGGGTCGGTATGGTGGGGGAAGGGCTCATGGATGAAGCCTCGCTTCCGGCCCGGGATTGCGAAGTGACCTGCCTCACACCGCCAGGGGCGGAGGCGCAGGATGCCGACAGTGCCTACAGGTATTATCCTATTCGATATCCCCGACGGGAGCCACCCCATGAATGCGGTTGTTGACCCGATCCTCGACGCCCTCCGCCTGACCTGGTCCCAACTTCAAATCGTGTCGCCCCGGCTGTTCAGCGCCTCCCTGCTGTTGATCTTCGGCTGGCTGATCGCCCGCGGCGTGCAGCGGGGACTCATCAAGCTGCTGCGCCTCATCCGGCTCGAATCGGCGGCGGAACGCACCGGGGTGGAGACCTTCCTGATGCGGGGCGGCGTCCCCTTCACGGCCGTGACCCTCACCGGCGCGGTGGTGTATTGGCTCCTGATGCTGGTGGTGGCGCTGGCGGTATTCAACGTGCTGGGGCTGGCGGTCTCGGGCGCCATTCTCGACCAGGTGTCCCAGTACCTCCCCAACATCCTGGTGGCCCTGGTCATCGTCGTCTTCGGCTCGATGCTGGCGCGCTTCCTCGGCGGCCTGGTGGAAACCTACCTCAACAACATCGGGGTCGACCGGGCCCAGGAAATCGGCTTCCTCGCGCGCGCCGCGACCATCGCGTTCGTGCTGACGCTCGCCCTGCGACAGCTGCAGTTTGCCGGCGACGTCCTGCTCTCGGCGTTCCAGCTGGCCTTCGGCGGGTTCTGCCTGGCCCTGGCCCTGGCCTTCGGGCTGGGCGGCAAGGACTGGGCGGCGGGCATCCTGCAGCGCACGAGGAAGTCGCGATGATCGTTGACTGCCACGTCCACCTGAACAATTACGAGGAAGACACGGTTGAAAGCGTGTCCGAGCGCATGGCGGAGCTCAACCGGGCCATGCGCCTCAATCGGGTGGACATCGCCGTCATCCTCACCTCGTACAAGGTGACGCCCGGACGGCCCTCCACGCTCCGCGTCCTCGAGGCGGTCCGGGACCAGCCGCACCTGTACGTCGTGGCGGGCCTGAGCTACGAGCAGTTCACCCCCGCCGAGCTGGACGAGCTCGAGCCGCACGTGGCCACGGGCAAGCTCAAGGGGCTCAAGCTGTACCCGGGCTACCAGCCGTTCTACCCCGCCGACCTGCGGTGGGAGCCGGCATACGAGTTCGCGGCGCGGCACCGGCTTCCCGTCATGATCCATTCCGGCGACACCTACGACCCGCGCGGCAAGGTCAAGTACGCCCACCCGATCCACGTGGACGACGTCGCGGTGGACCACCCCGACGTGAACTTCGTCATCTGCCACCTGGGGAATCCCTGGATCCGGGACTGCATGGAAGTCGTGTACAAGAACGCGAACGTGTACACCGACCTGTCCGGGTTCGTCCTCGGCGACTTCACCGACCGGTTCGAGACCTACATGAGCCGGCAGGTGCAGGACATGCTGCTCTACGGCGTGGAGCCCGACAACGTCCTCTTCGGTACCGACTGGCCGATCGCGACGATGGAGAGCTACCTTCAATTCATGGAACAGATCGCGATTCCGCAGAAGGACCGCCAGAAGATCATGAGCGACAACGCGCTCGCCCTCTACCGCATCGATCCCGCCACGAGCCTGCTTGGCGGGGGACGGGTGTCCGGCGGATGGCGGAGCCGGGAGCGCCGATGACACGCCTCCGCCGTGCCTCGTTACCCCTCCTTGTCCTGCTCACGGCCGCCGTCGCCGGCGACGCGCCCACCGTGGACTGGGTCATGGTGGCGAAGATCCGGGAGGAGGGGCTGCAGCACTCCCAGGTCATGGACTTCGAGAGCTACATGACCGACGTCTTGGGCGCGCGGCTGACCCTCTCGCAGGGGATGCAGCGGGCGCAGGCCTGGGCCCAAGCCGAGATGAAGCGGATCGGCCTGGTCAACGTGGCGGCGGAGCCCTTCATGGATTTCGGCGTCACCTGGGACAACGAGTACGTGTCGCTGCAGATGCTCGAGCCGGACTACCAGCCGATGGTCGGGTATCCGCTGTCGCACACTCCGGGCACCGACGGACCCCAGGTGGCGCAGGCGGTCATCGTGGAGCTCCTGGTGAAGGCGGACCTCGACGCCTACCGCGGCACGCTGAAGGGCAAGGTGGTGCTCACCACGCCGCCGGCGCCGATCGACCTGGCACCGCTCATCAACGGAGTGCCGCGCTGGACCGATGCCCAGCTCGATTCGATCGCACACGTCGTCATCGTGCCCGCACGGCCGGCGCCGCCCCGTACCGCGCGGAACCCGGAGCTGCTGACTGCCGAGGAGAAACTCGCGTTCTTCAAGGCCGAAGGAGTCGTGGCGGTCTTCCAGTGCGAGAGCGGGTGGCTGGGCGCGGTCCGGGGGTTTTCGCGGCCGGGGGCGCGGCAGGACGGCTGGTCGCGGGCCGGCATCCTCGCCTCCCCGGTCATCGTCGCCATCACGCCGGAGCACTACAACCGGATGTACCGCATCCTCAAGCGGGGCATCCCGGTGACGGTCGGCGTGGAAGTGCGCAACCGGGTCGGCGAGCAGGTGGAGCAGGCGGTCAACATCGTCGGCGAGATCCCGGGCAGCGACCTGAAGGACCAAGTCGTGATGATCGGCGCCCACTTCGACACTTGGCACGCCAGCCCCAACGCGAGCGACAACACCTCCGGCGTGGCGGTGGCCCTCGAGGCGGCGCGCATCCTGAAGGCGGTCGGCGCCAAGCCGCGGCGGACGATCCGGATTGCGCTCTGGAGCGGGGAGGAGCAGGGCCTGTGGGGGTCGCGCGCCTACGTGAAGCAGCACTTCGGCAATCCGGCCGACACCGCCGTCGGCGTGAAGCCAGGCTACGCGAAGTTCTCGGTCTATTTCAACCAAGACTACGGGCCGGGGGCGTACCGGGGGATCTACCTGCAGGGCAACGAGGCGGCGCGGGCGATGCTCACCGCCTGGATGGAGCCGTTCCGCGACTTCGGGATGACTACCGTGTCGAACCAGAGCGTCGGCAGCACCGACCACGTGTCATTTGACGAGGTCGGACTGCCCGGCTTCCAGTTCCTCCAGGACCGCGTGCCCGGCACCGGCGGCCACACCAACCTGGATTTCTACGACACCATCCAGCCCGACGACCTCAAGAAGAACGCGACGGTCATGGCATCGTACGCGTATCACGCGGCGATGGCCGACTCCCCCATGCCGAGAGAGGCCATCCCGGCGCGCTAGAACTGCACCGTGACTCCGAGGCGGATGAACCGCCCGGGTCCCGTCAGCAACTGGCTCCCGTTCAGCGCGTTGTAGAACGCGGCGGAGGCGCGCCGCTGTTCGGCCAGGTCGAACACTCCGTCACCGTCGCCGAACCGCTGTTCCGCCCGCACCAGGTACACGCAGTTCGGTGCGTTGGGGCGGCCATCCTGCGTGATCCAGTTGCCGCACCCGCCGGCGCCCGCCCCGCCGAATTGCAGGTCCATCGATCCGTCGCCGAGATAGACGCTGTTCGCCACCGCCTCGTTGGCGTAGGCGAAGCTGTCGCCGACCCACTGTTGGCCCTCGAACGCCGCGGACGCCGTCGTGCCGGTGGCCGCGTAGACCGCGTTGGTGTTGCCGAAGTTGAACAGGTTCCGGGCATCGAGGTAGCCGGTGATGCGGGTGCTCCCGACGTAGAAGCCCCGCGCCAGCTTGAGGTCGAACTGCTTGGTCATCGGCAGCTCCGCCCCGTTGATCTCGCCCGCCAACCCACCCAGACAGGCCTCGCCGGACAGGACGCCCTCGTTGCCCGACGTGGGCGCACAGGCGGTGTAGGGCGTGCCGCTCGCAAACCGAAACGTCGCCCACGCCCCGCCGTTCTGGAGGATGCTCCCGATCGTCGACCCGGACTTCCAGCCGTCGGGCAGGGTGCCACCGATGGCTCCGGCGAAGGTGTGGGGG
Source organism: uncultured Gemmatimonadaceae bacterium (assembly GCA_964571795.1). Lineage (GTDB taxonomy): Bacteria > Gemmatimonadota > Gemmatimonadetes > Gemmatimonadales > GWC2-71-9 > SPDF01. The sequence continues at coordinate 42,022 of CAZNDK010000001.1, forward strand.
CGGCTCCAGTCGGGCACCACGCCGCCGTCGGCCACGGTCGCATGCTGGTAGGCGTACCCCGCAAAGCTCTGGAAGTACGGGCCGATCTGCTGCGAGAGGCGGAACTCCGCCCCGAAGACGTCTCCCTCGCCCGTGCCCTGCACCTGGTACACCGTCCGTTGGGTCAGCGTCAGGGGATCCAGCGCCTGGATCGATCCCAGTACCGCCTGCCCCGTGAGCTGCTTTCCGTAGAGCACCGCATCGAGCGACGTCGACGGCGAAAACCGGCGCGTGGCGCCGAGCTCCGCGAGGACGGTGCTGGCATATCCCATGTCGGTGCCGTACACCTGGAAGGGGCCGGTCACGGAGACGTCCGTCGTGATGCCGGCCAGCGAGAGCCCGAAGTCGGGCATCTGCACCTGGCGGCCGATGCCAAGCCGGAGATCCGTCTTCGGATTCAGGCGGTACCCGACCTGGGCCCGCGGACTCCACGCCGTGTGGGCCTCGTCCGGGGTCATCAGGGCGCTGACGTCATTCGGGTCGAACGCAGGGTTCGAGGAGATTCTCGGCACGCCCACGACCCGCTCTGCGCCGGTGCTGAACCGATCGTACCGCAGGCCGATCACGATCACCGCGTCGCCGAGCGTGATCCGGTCCTCCGCAAAGGCCGCCTGCCGCGAAGGCTGTTCGATGTAGACGTCGCTGTAGAACTGGCTGGTGAGGTTGTACGAGTAGTTGGACAGGTCATAGCTGACGAATTCCCCGCCCACCAGGAGTGCCTGTCGCGCGTTGAGCGCCCAGTCGAGCGCGACGCGGCCCACCAGGCGGTCCTCCTGCATCAGCGCCAGCCGCCCCACCGGTCCCCCGCCCTCGCTGAACCCGAGGACACCGTAGGCGTTGTTGCGGTACTGGTCGACCAGGGCGTACTGCGAGGTGTTCTCGAGATCATAGGGTGAGCGCCGGCTGTTGGGCGTGTTGAGGAGGACATTCTGGACCAGCTGGTCGTCGATCGGGAAATCGTCCAGGCCGAACAGGAAGTCCAGCGGCGCGACGAGAAATCCACCGGCGGGATCGCGCGAATCGGCCTCGCCCTGGGCGCTGAGCGGACCGGCTTCGACCTGGTCGCCCTGCACCGAGAAGGCGAGCTCCAGGATCCGCGCCAGCCCCACCGGCTTCCCGAAGGCGTGGGTCACGCCGAGCGTGTAGGCGTGGCTCGCCGAGCGCTGGGCGCCCAGTTGCGCCGGATTGTAGAGATTCAGGTAGTCGAAGGTGCGCGACTGGTCCTGCGAGGCGGCGGCCGTGAAGCTCGCGGCGGTCCCGTTCCCGATCGCGAAGTCCATCCGGCCCAGCACCTGGTAGTCGGACGTCGTGGAGGATGGAACCTGGAGTCCGGAGTTCGAAGCGAACTCGACCACGTTCACGTAGAGGGTATCGGCCAGCGGATCGCCGATCGCGGACGGGATGGCCACCGTGGTGTCGATGCCCGCCGCCTGGTAGATCGGCACGTCGCGCTGGGCGGGCCCGTACGCCGCGCTGGTCTGCCCGATGAGGGTGCCGGCGAGCGAGAAGGCGAAGCGCGAGCCGACGCCTCCGCCAAGCGTGGCCTCGAGGCGGTTCAACCCGAGGCTGCTCCCGGCTCCCCACAGGCCGTCCGTCCCGTAGTCGAAGGTTCCCGCGACCCGACCTGCCCCCTTGGTCGTGCCGAACGAGACGACGCCGGACTCCCCGTCGCCGAGGGCGAGGTCGAGCACGCCGGTCGTCACGGTCGCGTCGGTCACGCCCGACACCGGCAATTGCAGCTGCGATCCCGACGCCGCGAGGAGCGCCTGCGCCCCGCCTCGATACCCGGCGCTGACCGGCGTCCCGTCCAGGTAGGTGACGAAGCTGTACGGCTGGCCACCGCGTAGCGAATAGCCGCCCTGCACCGGACCGATGCCCGGCTCGAGGGTGAAGTACCCCGCGAGAAAATCGATCGGGAGGTTTTGCAGCCACTCGACCGTGGCAGCACGGGTCGTGGTCGTGGCGGGCAGGGAGTCCTGCGCCAGGGCCGGGGACGACACGAGGAGCAAGGCCGCCAGCACGGGAAGCGGTCGGGACATTTTGAGGTCCGTGGTGAAGTGCAATGGGGGGGGACGACAAATCTAGCTCACAGGCGCAACCGCCGCAGCGGACAACGAAGGGCCGGCGGAAGTCCGCCGGCCCTTTGTCGTCCCACGACAGGTCACCTGTCAGGGCGTGCGCGTCGCCGTCCAATGACTGTTCTGCACCACGCTGTCGGTGGCGGCGATCATGGTGACCGCGGTGCCAGTCCAGCTGTTGCCCGACACGTGGCCGATGGCCACCCACTTCATCTGCGCGGTACCGGCGGGCGCGCCGGCGGGAATGTACGGCGCGGACGACCAGATGACGCTGTCGGCCGAGAGCACCCCGGTGAACGCCACGGAGTCGGTGGGGGCCTTGGCATCCATCAGCCTCCCCTCGAGCCCGCCCGACGCGTTCGTCATCGCCACCGACGTCCAGGTGGAGAGGACGGAGTCGGTGCCATTGGCCATGGTGGTGCCGGTGTAGGAGCCGGTGACGTCCGTGACCGTCAGCGGCGCCGGCCCGGCGGGGGCCTCCACTTTCGGCTCCTTCGCACAACCAGCGGCCAGGACGAGCATCGGAAGGAACAGGAGCTTGCGCATAGTGCCTCGCGGGTACGGGACGACGGCCGGGGGGAGCGGGGGAGAGCCTACACCTTTTCCGCCCGGGCGCAATGTGCGTGCCTCAGCGCTCGACCACCTTGCCGTTCTTCATGACGAAGCTGACCTGCTTGAGGGTCTGGATGTTGGTCAGCGGATTGTCCGGCGTCGCGATCAGGTCGGCGTACTGCCCCACCTTGAGCGTGCCGCGCACGTCGTCCACCCCCAGGAGCCGGGTGCCGTTGGTGGTCATGGCCCGGAGGATGGCGGGAGCCGGGACCCCCGCCTCCACCCACGGATCGATGCCGGTGATGGCGTCCTGCCCGCGAGTGATGCCGGGCTTGAAGTCGATGGCGTCGGTGCCGTACACCAGCGTCACGCCGATCTTGTATGCCCGCCGGAGCCGGTCCACCCACTGCCGGTGGTAGGCGGTGGTGTCGCCGTTGGCGAGGAACTCGGTGCCCACCAGCACCACGCCGTTCTTCTTGGCCAGCAGCAGGTCGGCGTCGGTCATGTCGAAGCCGTGCTCGATGGAGGCCACGCCGGCCGCCGCCGCGTTGTGCGCCCCCGGCTCGGTCCACGCGTGCGCCGCCAGCTTCATCCCCGCCCCCGCCGCCTGCGCCTTGATGAACTCGATGTCCTCGACGGAGTAGATGTAGCGCTGGTCGTCCACCACGATCTTGATGACCGTGGCGCCGTAGTGCGCGTTCTCGCGCACCGCCTTGATCATCTCGTCCCGCGTGTCGGCGAAGTAGTACTCCGGCTCGGCGAGATCGGGCTTGTCGGGCTGCAGCTGGAACTGCCCACCGTAGGGCGCAATGATGCGCCCCGCCGTGATCATCGTCGGCCCGACGATCCACCCCCGCTGGATGGCGCGCCGCACCTGCACGCAGGCGTACCGCCCCTCGTTGCCGATGTCGCGCACGCTGGTGAAGCCGGCCTGCAGCATCGTGCGGGCGTTGACCACGCCCTCGATGGAGCGCAGCGCGTCCGGATCCCGGAGCGTCGTGTAGTAGTAGCTGCCGGCGTCCCGGCCGGCCTGGACCGCCATGCAGAGGTGCGTGTGGGCGTCCACCAGGCCCGGCGAGATGGTCGAGGTGGAGAGGTCGATCACCTCGGCGCCCGCGGGAATCGCCACGTTGCCGCCGATCGCCGTGATCTTCCCCTGCTCGATCAGGATCACCTGGTTCTCGGCGGCCGTGCCGGCGTCCGGATCCACCACGCGCCCGGCACGGATGGCCGTGACCTGGGCCGAGGCGGCAACGGCCTGCACCACGAGCATGAACAGCGGCAAGACCACGACACGACGGCGCATGGAGGGCTCCAGGGTTCGATGGATGCGGGAGTGGAAAGGATAGTCACCCCATCTTGACCGCGCTCAGGCTTTCGGTATATTCGGCTCAGAAACCGAAGAAATACCGAAAGAGGGAGCCATGCCGCCTGCCACCCCGCCGCCCCGGCCGACCACCTACCTGTCCACGCGGCCCAATCCGTTGATCCATCAGCACATCCGTGTCTGTCCCGAGTGCGCCGGTCCGGTCGCCCACAACTCCGGTTGCGTTACCTGCGCGGCCTGCGGATGGGGTAAATGCGGATGACGGCGGCACCCGTCCAGCTCCCGCTCCTGGAGGACTTTCCCGCGCCCCCGCTGATCCGCCTCGCGGCCGCCCCCGGCCGCGAAGTCACCTTCGAGGCCGTCCCGACCCGCTCGGTGCTCAACAGCCCCGCGGCCACCCACATGCCGTTCTGGTCCATCAATCCCTATATCGGCTGCGAATTCGGCTGCACCTACTGCTACGCCCGGGATACGCACCGGTGGACCATGGAAAGGACTGAGGGCCCCGCATCGCCCTCAGTCCTCAGTCCTCAGTCCTCAGTCCTTGCTGCTGAGTCCTTCGAAAACCGCATCCTCGTCAAGATCGACGCCCCCGCCATCCTCCGGCGGACGCTCGACCCCGCCCGCATCAACGGCGCACCCATCGTCATCGGCACCGCCACCGATCCCTACCAGCCGGCCGAGCGCCGCTTCCGCATCACCCGCGGGCTGCTCGAGTCGCTGCTCCCGCATCGCGGGCTCCACCTCGGCATCATCACCAAGTCCCCGCTCATCACCCGCGACACCGACCTCCTGGTCCAGCTCGCCGAGCGGCACACCGTCAGCATTCACATCTCGCTCGCCGCCCTCGAGGGGCGGCTGGTCCGGCGCATCGAGGCCCGCTCCCCCGCCCCGCACGCGCGGCTCCGCGCCCTCGGCCGGCTTGCCGCCGCGGGGCTCAATGTCGGCCTGCTCGTGGCCCCCATCATCCCCGGCGTCACCGACAGCCGGGAGCAACTGACCGCGCTCTTCCGCGCGGCGAAGGAAGCTGGTGCCCGTCGCGTGGCCGGGGAGGCGCTCCGACTCGGCCCCGCGGCGCGGCGCCACTTCCTTCCGCACCTGGCCCGCGAGTTTCCCGACCTCGCCGAGCGCTACAACCGCCGCTACGGACAGCGCCAGTCCGCCGGCAAGGACTATCTCGGCGCGCTGGCGAGGCGAGTGGATGCAATACGAAAGGAAGTGGGATTCGAGGAGGAAGGAGAAAGAGGACTAAAGGACTTGGAGGGGCGGAAGGAGAAAAGATAAAGGAGGCCCCTCTTTTCTCCTTTCGCTTTTCGCCCCTCCAAGTCCCAAGTCCTTTTTCTCTTTTCTCTGGTTCTTATGCCACGATCTGTCCTGTTCATCGACCCCCCCGCCTTCTGCACCACCGTGGAGGCGCTCGTGGCGCCCGCCCTCCGCGGGCGGCCGCTCGTGGTGGCGGCGCCCGGCGCCGACCGCGCCACGGTGCTGGCCCTCTCCGCCGAGGCGGAGGCCGCCGGCATCACCCGCGGCATGCCGGTGCGCCAGGCCAAAAAGCGCTGCCCCGACCTGGTGTTCCTGCCGCCCAACCCGAAGCTCTACGCCCGCGCCTCTGCCGCGCTGCACGACATTCTCCGCCGCTACGCGCCGATCATCGAGCCCCGCGGCTACGGCCACGCCTACCTCGACGTCACCGGCACCGGCGCCCTCTTCGGCCCGCCGGTGGACGTGGCGCTCCGCATTCATCGCGAGGCGCGGAGCGGCATCCGGCTCCCCGTCACCGTGGGCGTCGGCGCCAACAAGCTGGTGACCACCGTGGCCGCCGGGCAGCGGGACGGCGACGACCGCAACAGCCGCGACGCCGTCGTGCCCGTGCCCGAGGGGGGCGAGGCCGCCTTCCTCTCGCCGCACCGCGTGGCGCTCCTCCCCGATCTCAGCGAGCGCATGCGCGAGCGGCTCGACGACTACCAGCTCGACCTCATCGGCGCCGTGGCCGCCGTGGGCGCTCCCGCGCTCGGCCAGGTCTTCGGCCGCGCCGGCGCCGAACTCCACGCCAAGGCGCGCGGCATCGACCCCCGCCCCGTCCTCCCACCCGCCATCCGGCGGGAATTCCGCGCCGCCCATACCCTGGCCACTGACACCAACGACCTCGGCGTGCTCCTGGCGCTGCTCCGCCGGCTCACCGAACGCCTCGGCGCCAACCTCCGGACCCGGCACCTCGTGGCCCGCCGGCTCCGGCTCGACCTGGCCTACGCCGACTACAGCACCAGCCGCCGCATCGTCGCGCTTCCCGGCGCCGCCCTCGACGTGGCCCTCCTCGACGCCGCCCGCCGCGCCTTCACCCTGGCCAACACCAAGCGCATCGCCATCCGCACCGTGGCCCTCGCGGCGGAACAACTGGCGGAACTGGACGGACAGATAGAGATGTTTGAAGGAGGCGGACATGGCGGGGAAGAAGAACAGGAAGTCGTGATCCAGGCCGCCATCGACCAGATTCGTAATCGCTGGGGTGTGCCAGGGATCGCGCGAGGCACGGTACGACGGAACGATGAGGGAGGCCGGGGATCGTCGGCGCAAGCAGTTCGCAGGGGAGCTGGGCGGGGTGGTTAGAGAACTGCAGAGCCGACGACCACGGCCGACCACACAGACCGTAAACAGGAAGGCACAACGATGGCAACGACATACTGCGCAGTGGCGCCGGGCCACGCATGGCACGGCCCTTATCACGACACCGAATACGGCGTGCCGCTCACCGACGAGTCGGCGCTCTTCGAACGGCTGGTGCTGGAAATCAACCAGGCCGGGCTGAGCTGGCTCACCATCCTCAAGAAGCGCGAGGCCTTCCGGAAGGCGTACGGCGGCTTCGACGTCGAAACGGTGTCGCGCTACGGTGCGCGGGACACCAAACGCCTCCTGGCCGACGCCGGCATCATCCGCAACCGTCTCAAGGTCGAGGCCGCCATCCACAACGCGCGGCAGGTGCTGGCGCTGCGGACGTCGCACGGAGGCTTTGCCGCCTGGCTCGACGCGCATCACCCGCTCCCGAAACCGGAATGGGTCAAGCTCTTCAAGCAGACCTTCCGCTTTACCGGCGGGGAAATCGTCGGCGAGTTCCTCCTCAGCACCGGCTACCTCCCCGGCGCGCACGAAGCGGACTGCCCCGCATACGCGCGCATTCTGGCAATGAATCCACCGTGGAAACGGACGAAGTGAGGCGCATCCCCTCAAGGAGCGACGAGGGAGGCAGGGATTCGTCGGCGAGGGCAGTTCGCAGGGGAGCGGGGTGGAAGGGTTAGAGAACTGCCGGAGCCGACGAACCCGCCGACCGCATAGACCGCATCTGCTGAGACACACCCGTGTTCACTCATTTACATGTCCACAGTCACTTCTCCTTCGGCTTCGGCGCCTCCAGCCCGGAGGCGCTCGTCGAGGCCGCCATCGCGCGCGGTTTCCGCACCCTCGCCTGCACCGACACCAACGGCGTCTACGGCGCCGTCGAGTTCCAGCAGGCCGCCGAGTCGGCGGGCATCCGTCCCATCCTCGGCGCGCACCTGCGCCTGGACGGCCAGGAAACGGTGGCGCTGGCGGTGGATGAACAGGGATGGGGCGCGCTGTGCCGGGCGATTACACAAATCCATTGGAGGAAAGAGGCGGGCGTCCCCCCTCTCCACATGGTGGAGAGGGGGACAGGGGGTGAGGTGAAACGGCAGGGCGACGCGGAACAATCATTGGCCGAGATGATCGCACCGGACCGGAGCGGCCTCATCCTTCTCTCGCGCTCGGTGCCGTTCCTCGAGCGGGTGCGCGCGCTGAGCGGGCCGCGCGACCTCTACGCCGAGCTGGTACCGGGGCGCGAGCGCCACGGCGTCCTGGCCGCCGCGCGCCGCCTCGGCTTGCCCGCCGTGGCCACCAACGCCGTGGCCTTCGCGAACCCGGAAGACTGGGCCCGCCATCGGCTGCTCGTGGCGATCGGACAGAACACGACGTTGGCTGCATTGGAGGGAGCCACGGCCCCGCTGCCCCGCTGCCCCCCTGCCCCGTCTGCCGCCTGGCTGCGCCCAGCCGCTGACCTCGCCTACTCGTTCCCCGACTGCCCCGAGGCGCTCACCGCCGCCGAGGAAATCGCCGAGCGGTGCCGCTGGCGGATTCCGCTGGGGCGGGTGGTGCCGCCCCGCATGACCGACCGCACCGACGCCTTCGAGCAGCTCCGCGCGCTGGCCTACGCCGGCGCCGAGCGGCGCTACGGCACCATCGCGCCCGTCACCCGCGACCGGCTGGAGCACGAGCTGGCCATCATCGGGATGAAGGGCTTCGCCGACTACTTCCTGGTGGTGCACGACATCGTGGCGCATGGCCCGACCCACTGCGGCCGCGGTTCCGTCGCCAACTCGGTGGTGAGCTACTGCCTCGGCATCACCCACGTGGAGCCCCTCGGCGCCGGGCTCCTCTTCGAGCGGTTCCTGAACCCGGCGCGCACCGACCCGCCCGACATCGACCTGGACTTTCCCTGGGACGAGCGGGACCACGTGCTGGCCTACGTGTTCCGTCGCTATCCCTTCCCGCGCGCGGCGATGGTGGCCAACCACAATTGCTTCCGGCTCCGCGGCGCGCTCCGCGAGGTGGCCAAGGTGCACGGGCGACCGGCGGGAGAAATCCGCGAGGTCACCCGCCGCATCCCCTGGTACCACGAGGGGGAGCCGCTCGACAGCCTGCTCGCCACCCACCCCAACTTCCAGGGCCTCGACCTGCCGCAGGCCTGGCAGGGCTTTGCCCGCGAGGCGGAAACGCTGGTCGGCGTGCCGAGGCACCTGTCGCTCCACCCGGGCGGTGTGGTCATCGTGCCGACGGCGCTCACCGACCACGTGCCGCTGGAGCGCGCCGTGAAGGTGCTCGACGGCGCGCCGGAGCTCACGGTCCCCGTCATCCAGTTCGAGAAGGACGGCGCCGAGGACGCCGGCCTCGTCAAGATCGACCTCCTCGGCAACCGTTCGCTGGCCGTCATCCGCGACGCGATCGCGGCGGTGCACGCCAACACCGGCCGCCTCATCGACTACACCTCGCAGGAGGCGGGGGAGGACGAGGCGACCAAGGCGCTCTTCCGCACCGGGCAGACGATGGGCGTCTTCTACACCGAGAGCCCCGCCTCGCGGCAGCTCTGCGCCAAGTCCCGCGCCGACAGCTTCGAGCTGCTGGTGCTCAACACCAGCATCATCCGCCCCGCATCGAACCGGTTCATCCGCCAGTACCTGGCGCGGCTCCACGGCGAGCCGTACGCGCCGCTGCATCCGGTGCTCAGGGACACGCTCGCCGGCACCTTCGGCATCATGGTGTACCAGGAGGACGTGGTGCACGTGTGCCAGGCGTACGCCGGCATGTCGCTGGCCGACGCCGACGGACTCCGCAAGTCGCTGCAGAAAAAGCGGCCCGGCAAGCAGCTGGCCTCCTACGCGGCGGAGTTCCTGCGCGGGGCCCAGGCGCTCGGGCGGGAGGACGCGGTCACCGAGCAGGTCTGGCACATGGTCATGTCCTTTTCCGGCTACAGCTTCTGCAAGGGCCACTCGGCGTCGTACATCCAGGTGGCGCAGCAGGCCTGCTACCTCCGCGCCAACTATCCCGCGGAGTTCATCGCCGCGGTGCTCGCCAACGGGGGCGGGTTCTACCACCCGTTCGCCTATGTAGCCGAGGCGCGGCGCATGGGGCTCACCATCCTGCCGCCGGACGTGAACGCGAGCGAGTTCCACACGACGGGGAATGGGTGGGAGGTGCGGATCGGGCTGCAGTTCATTAGCGGGCTTTCGGCATCAGGCGCAGGGAACATCACATCGGCTCGTGCCTTAGTCGTCCCCCCTCTCCATATCATGGAGAGGGGGACAGGGGGTGAGGTGGACAGCGTGCAGAGGGGGACAGGGGGTGAGGTGGATCGGCGGGGCAGCGGGACGGCGGGACAGCGAGGCCGACCGTACATCGACGTATCGGATCTCCGGACGCGCGCGCGCCTCTCCACCGACGACCTCCGCACCCTCATCAAGGCCGGCGCGTGCGACGGCATCGCCGGCGGCATGACCCGGCCGATGATGCTGTGGGCGGTGGACAGCGAAACGGCGGGCCAGCGGGGAAGCGGGGAGGTGGAGTTGCTTCCGCGCGTCCCCTCCTCCCCGCCCCTGCCCGATTATTCCGGCGAGCGCCGGCGCCAGGATGAGTACGCCGCCCTCGGGTTCCTGACCGCGCACCACCCAATGGCGCTGTACGCCGACCGGCTCCGGCGGTTCCGCCTGGTCCGGAGCACCGACCTGCCGAACCACGTGGGCCAGACGGTCCTCCTGGCCGGGATGCTCACCACCGCCAAGCCGGTGCACACCGCGGCCGACGAGCCGATGCAGTTCGCCACCTTCGATGACGGCGACGGGCTGGTCGAGACGGTGCTCTTTCCCGAGGTGTACCACCGGCGGGGGCATGTCCTCTTCGACCAGGGCCCGTTCCTCCTCAAGGGCAAGGTGGAGGAGGAGTTCGGGGCGATTACGGTGACGGTGACCCACCTCGAGCGGGTGGAACGGATGCTCTCCAGGCTCGGTGCCTGAGCGAGGTGCCGGGGGCCCGCGCCCCGCGTATCTTGGAGGCACGATCCTCCCCACTGCCGAGAGCCGGATGCGCCACTCCCCGCTGTGTTACGCCGTGCTGCTGCTGGTGCTGGCCGCCCCCGCCGGCGCCCAGAACGCGGCGCCATCCAAACCGGACGCCGCCCCGTCTGTCGTTGACACCGCCACAGCCCCGCCGACGGCGATTCCGCTGCCCGAAATCCCGACACGGGCCGAAGCCGTGGAGGCTCGCCTCGACGAGATCCGGCAGATCCTCCCCCGCGACCGCGCGGTCAGCCAGATCAGGGACGCCTTCGCAGCGACGCAGGACACGATCAAGGCGCTGCTGCAACTGGAGGAGCGCCCCGGCCAGGAGCGACCCACCAAGCGGTCGCTGACCGACATGCACAACGAGTGGGCCCGCCGGATCGGCCAGGTGCGGGCCTGGCAGAAGACGATCAGCGACCGGACCACTGTGCTGAGCGGGCTCCAGGTGGAACTCGGTCGCCGAGAGACGAGCTGGCGCCTGACGAGGACGGAGGCGAAGGCGGCGGACGCGTCGCCGGACATCATGCAACTGGTGGAGGGCGTGCTCGCGAGCACCGTTGAAGTCGAGGACAGCGTCACCCGCCGGCTGGACGAAGTCATCCGCCTGCAGACGCAGGTCACCCGGACCCTGGGGACAATGCAGCAGGCGGACGAGCAGATCGGCGAGCAACTGGCCTCCCTTCGCCGGAACCTGCTGCGCATCGACTCGCCGCCCCTGTGGAGGGGGCTGGGCGGCACCGATGCCGCGTGGGACCTGGGCGCTACCGTCCGTGCCGGCGTCTCTCGAACCCGCGGGGAGGTGGCGTACTTCCTCGACGCCTACCGGCTGCGGATCTACCTGCACCTCGCCTCGACGCTCGCCATCCTCTTCGCCGTCTTCTGGTTCCGGGGCAAGCTGGAGCCCCACACCACCGAGCAGCCGGCCTATTCGGCGCGGCGCGTCCTCGATCATCCCGGCGCCGGCTCGGCCCTGATCATCGCGCTGGCGGCGCTCATCCTCTATCCCCGGGCACCGCTGTCGATATACGACCTCGCGCTCCTGGCCACGGTACCGGCCGTGCTCCGGCTCCTGCCGAGCTTCCTGCCACCGTACCTGATCCGGCCCGCCGTCGTGGGCTCGGTGCTCTTCGCCGTTCAGCGGGTGGGCACAATCCTCCTCACCGGCTCGGCATACCAGCGCCCAGGCAACCTCGTCCTCTCCATCGCGACGGCGGCCGGGCTGCTCTGGCTCCTCCGCAAGGGTGGCCCGCTCGAGGCACTGGGCGGGCACGCCTACCCCGGCGCCCTCCGGGTCGCGGCGCGGCTCTCCGCAGCGGCGCTGCTCATCGCCGCGGTTTCGAACGTCGTGGGCAACGTGTCCCTGGCGCAGTTCCTCGCGGGCGGGGTGCTGTCCAGCGGATATCTCCTGCTCGTCATCCTGACAGCGGTTCGCGTGGCGGACGGCGTGCTGATCGTGTCCACGCGCTCCCAGACAGCCGGGGTGTCACGATTCGTGAGCCAGCGCAGGGACAAGCTGGTCCAGGGGGGCCTCCGGCTCATCAACCTGGTGGCGGCCGTGGGCTGGGTCGTCCTCACCCTCTGGCTGTTCGATCTCTGGGACCCGACCGTCGCGCTGGCGAGCCGCCTCCTGGCCGCCTCGCTCTCGTTCGGTGAACTGAACGTGTCGCTCGGCGCCGCGCTCGTCTTCTTCCTGACCGTCTGGGTGAGCGTCCTGGTGAGCCGCGCCCTCTCGAGCCTGCTCGAGGTGGACGTCCTCTCGCGCCTCGACATGCCGCGCGGACTCCCGAGCGTCATCGGCCGCCTGACCCGGTACGCGCTCATTTCACTCGGCTTCTTCTTTGCCCTGGCCGCCATCGGCGTCGAACTCACCCAGCTCACCATCATTGGCGGCGCCCTCGGCGTCGGCATCGGCTTCGGCCTGCAGAATGTCGTGAGCAATTTCGTTTCCGGCCTCATCCTCGCCTTCGAGCGCCCGATCCGCGAGGGCGACCAGATCCAGCTGGAAACCCTGACCGGCGAAGTGCGCCGCATCGGCTTCCGGGCCACCATCGTCCGCACCTTCGACGGCGCGGAGGTGATCGTGCCGAACGCGTCCCTGATTTCCAAGGACGTGGTCAACTGGACCCTGTCCGACCAGCAGCGCCGGATCACCGTTCCGGTCGGCGTCGCGTACGGCACCGATCCGGCCCGAGTGATGGCCCTCCTTCTCGAGGTGCCGAAACAGTTCCCCGGCCTCCTCAAGGTGCCGGAGCCGGTGGCGCTCTTCACCGGGTTCGGCGACAGCGCCCTGAACTTCGAGCTCCGCTTCTGGACCGTCGATGCCGATCGCATTGCCGTGACCCGGAGCGAAGTCACCACCGCCGTCAACAACGCGCTCCAGGCCGCCGGCATCGAGATTCCGTTCCCCCAGCGCGACCTGCACCTCCGCAGTGTGGACGCTCCGTCGGCCGACCGCCTGCGGCAGGCGCCCCCCCAAGGCAAGGAGCCCGCCTAGATGCCCCGCGTCGCGCGGCCGATGGCGTCGGCCATGGCCTTCCTCGGCCTCTTTCTCACCTGCGCCGGCGACCCGACCGGCAGCACGCTGCCTCCCGGCAGCGTGGACGTCCACCTGGAGCCGGTCGTCACCGGCCTCGACTTCCCGCTCCTCGTCACCGCCTCCCCCGGCGAAACCGGCCGGCTCTTCATCGTCGAGAAAGGCGGGGTCGTGAAGGTGCTCAAGCATGGCGTGCTGCTTCCGACGCCGTACATCGACCTCAGCAGCCGGGTCACCAAGGGCAGCGAGCAGGGCCTCCTCGGCATGGCGTTCCACCCGACGGACGGCCGGGTGGTGCTGAGCTTCACGGTGGCCGGTTCCACCGGAGGCGGCCGCTCGCGTGTGGCGACCTTCACGGCCGGCCCGGATCCCGACGTGCTCGACCCGGCCAGCGAGCAGGTCGTGATTGAGGTCGATCAACCCTACAGCAACCACAACGGCGGGCACGTGGCGTTCGGGCCCGACGGCTACCTCTACTTCGGCCTCGGCGACGGCGGGAGCGGCGGCGACCCGCAAGGCTACGGCCAGCGGCGCGATGACCTGCTGGGCTCGCTCCTCCGGCTCGACCTCGACCACGGCCTTCCCTACACCGTCCCGGCCTCGAACCCGTTCAGTGGGCAGGCCGGCATGCGGGGCGAGCTCTGGAACTGGGGGCTCCGCAATCCCTGGCGCTTCAGCTTCGACCGCGCCAACGGCAACCTCTACATGGCCGACGTCGGCCAGGGCGCGTGGGAGGAAGTGGACGTCCAGCCCGCGTCGAGCGCGGGCGGCGAGAACTACGGCTGGAACGAGATGGAGGGGACACACTGTTACGGAGGCGGCGGCTGCTCCCGCAATGGGCTGGTCCTGCCGGTCACCGAGTACGGCCACGGTGACGGCTGCTCGATTACCGGCGGCTATGTGTACCGCGGACAGGCCATTCCCGCGCTGGCGGGCACGTACTTCTACAGCGACTACTGCGACGGCTGGATCCGGAGCTTCACCTACCAGGGCGGCGCCGCGACGGACCCGCGTTCCTGGCCCTCGCTCGATACTCACGGACAGGTGTCGAGTTTCGGGGAGGACGCCCGGGGCGAGCTGTACGTGGTGCTCGCCGGCGGCACGGTCTACCGGATCGCCCCGGGCAACTGACGTGGCCGACGCGGACGGGCCGCCATCGCCTGACGAGCTGCCGAGGCTGAAGGCGGCCATCCCGCCCGACGTCCATTTCGGCACCTCGTCCTGGAACTACCCCGGTTGGCAGGGCCTGATCTACCACCGGAAGTATCCCAAGTCGGGCGCCAGCGGACAGATGCTCGCGGAATACGCCCAGTGGCCGCTCTTCAGCACCGTCGGTATCGACTCCAGCTTCTACAACCCGCTGTCGGCCAAGGTGCTCGCGGAGTACGCCGCCGCGCTACCCGCCGGCTTCCGGTGCGTGAGCAAGGTCTGGGACCGGATCACGGTGCACACGCACAGCAAGATGCGGGACAAGTCCAAGGCCGGGGAACCGAATCCCGACTTCCTCAACCCGGAGCTCTTCGTCGAGGCGGTGCTCGATCCGTGTCTTGAGCACTTCGGAGATCACCTGGGACCGTTCGTCTTCGAGTTCCAGGCCATCACGCGCGGGTCGAAGGTGCCGCCCCAGGGCTTTGCCGACCAGCTCGACCGGTTCTTCTCGTCACTGCCCCGCACCGCTCCCTACGCCGTCGAGGTCCGCAACGAGGAGTACCTCACGCCGGCCTACTTCGCGGTGCTGCGCGAGCACAGCGTGGCCCACTGCTTCAACTCCTGGACCCGGATGCCTTCCATCGGCGAGCAGCTCGACCTGCCGGGCGTCATCGGGGCACCATTCCTCGTGGCGCGGGCGCTCCTCCGCCCGGGGCGCTACTACGCCGAGGCGGTGGACGCCTTCCAGCCGTACGACCGGATCCAGGACCGGAACCCCGAGCTGCGGGCCGATCTCGCGCGGCTGGTGGAGACGGCGTTGAAGGCGAGGATTCCGGCGTATGTGCTGGTGAACAACCGGGCGGAGGGGAGCGCGCCGCTCACGATCGCCGCGGTAGCGAGGATCCTGGCGGAGCGGGCGGAAAAGGAAGCGGCCCGCGCGTAGGCGCGGGCCGGAAGGATCAGGCTTCGGCGGGAGCGCTGCGGCGCCGGCGTCGCCGGCGGGGACCGTCGCGATCGGGGCGCTTGGCGGCGCTGTACGCCGACTGGACCAGCAGGAGCAGCCGTTCCCGCGCCTCGCCCGATCCGGGAATCTCCACCCACCGACCGAAGCTCGCGTTCTCGTTGACCAGGAACGGCCGGGCCGCCTTGGCCTCGAGCAGTTCCTCGCGCTGGCTCTCCGGCAGCTTCAGCACCACGAGGTCCTCGCGCAGGAACGCGAACATCCGGCGGCCATGAAAGAACGCCTCCGCCCCGAACATCTTTCGGGTCGTCACGTTCGGCAGGTCGCTGATGGCGGCCTGCACCAGGCGGTACGCATCGGATGTCGCTCGGACCATGGCGCCAGCGTCCTCTCATCTCGGATGAGGAAGGGGCCGCTAAAGTGCAGCGCGAACGGCCGTTCCGCTAGTCCTCCTCGGTCCAGAGCCCGAGGGTCAGCCGCCACGCCCGCTCCATCCCGGGGTGCAAGGTCGGGGCCACGCCCCAGTCTCCCACCGCCTCCTCGAGCCGCCGCGGCGCCCCGATCCCCGGTTCGATACTACAGTTGTAGTAGTGAGCGCCGCCGCCGGGCGCCCACCCGCCGCAGTTGAGCCAGAGTCCCACTTGGGGGACTTCCTCCGGCTCGACGAGCATATCCACCCACTCCGACGCCTCGGGGTCCTCGAGCAACACACGCCCCGACCGGCCGATGTCGGCGTGCACCATGGCCGCCCACCCCGGCTCCTCCGGAAAGACGAACGCGTCGCCCTCCCCATCGAGGGGCCAGGGCCGCACCTCGCCGCGTTGCCAGTCGCATCGCCCGACCACGTCCGAGAACCGCACCTGGCTCACCGTGGGCAGCACGATCCGCATCCCCGGGCGCACCCCGAACGTCGGGTGCGCCGCCCAGAGCCAGGGAAACGGCTCCCCGCCGGTGTGGCGCACGCGGTAGCGCATGACCACCACCGGTTCGTTGGCCGCGAGGGAAATCTCCCTGGTGAATTCGTAGGGCAGCGCCACCCCGCGCGCCGTGCCCGAGATCACGCCGCCGTCGGCGTGCTCGTAGATGCGCGCCTCCCACCGGGCGGACCAGAGCTCGCCGTGATCGGGAAGCGGCGGCGTGCCGTCGGGCGCGCCGGGAATGCGGGAGGGGAGGACCGTCGGGAAGCACTCGTCCCAGCCGCCGCTGTCGGCGGTCTCGACGTAGGAGCTGCCGGGGACGCCCGGCTGGTAGGGGATGGCGGGGTTGCGCCAGAGCCACTCGCGGCCCCGGCGCCGGCGCAGGTTGGTGAGCTTCATCCCGAGCGTCGGCGCCACGATCAGCTCGAGTTCCGCATTGGACATGGACACGGCGGGAATCCCGCCGAGGGTTAACTGACGGACGGTCACGGAACAGGCGTTGCGGGGAACGCCCGGAGCCCGTCCGCGTCATCGGCCTTGATGTCACAGTAGAGGGCGCCCGACTCCCCGATCACGCAATAGCCGTAGTCCCCTGCCGCGACGTCCACGACGCGAATCGGGAGCGGCAATTCCGCAGGCGTGAGCATGTTGAAGCCGCAGCAGTCTGCGCTGCCCCACACGAAAAGCTTGCCATACCGGGTGCGCCCCAAAAACCTCTCTCCGTCCGAGGTGATTTCCGCGAAGCTCTGCCCAGGTACGACCACAAGCGGAGCGGGGGTCAAGTTCGGGCCGGACGGGTGCCCCAACCCGGCATTGGCCCCGAAACAGAGCGCCTCCCCACCGAGACCCACGCCGCAGGTGGAGAAGAAGTTGAGTGCAATTGTCCAGAACTTGTATCCGGGAACCGGCTGGATTGCCCCGTTGTAGTAGTCGCTCGGATAGGGTGAGAATGCCCCACCGTTCCCGTTGCCCCAGCACCAGACCTCCCACGCCACATCCACGGCGCAGCCCCGGTCCCCGCGCAGTCCGAAGTGCACGAACCCGCCACCGCCGATCACGCTTGCGGGATTTGGAAAGGCGACACCACCCACCGTGATCTGCCCAGTGCCCATGCGGGCCTTGTAATTGGTGCCCCAGCACTTTCCCCCGCCCACCGTGAGCACGGCACAGGTGAAAATGTTCCCCAGGGCCAGGTCGGTCGCGGCTTCGGCACCGGGCACCCGCACCGGCGTGGCCTGCATGGGTTGAGCAAGGCTCCCGCCCTCGCCGAGTGCGTTCTGCCCCCAACACCAGACATCGCCCGAGAGATCTCTCGCACAGGTCGTCCAGGTGTTGGACGCCACGACCTCGAGAACTTCCGTCAGTCCCTGCAGGGCCGTGGGTGAGAGGCGAGGGAGATTATCGCCGACGCCAAGTTGACCGTAGAAGTTGCCGCCCCAGCACGCGGGGCGCTGATCGGTGAGCACCGCACAGGCGTAGTCGGCGCCCACGGTCACCGAGCGGGCCTGCAGCGCGGTGGCCGTGGCGGTGAATGCGGTTTGAGATTCGGTTCCCGCGGCCGCGCGGGCCACCTGGGTGCCCTCGCTCAGCCCCAGGGTCCACACCGCGTAGTTCCTGCCCTCATGATCCGTGGTGCCGGTCAGGCGGTCATCCGCCTCCGCCAGCTGCACCGCCAGGCTCCCGCCGTTCGGCAGCGACCAGTGCACCTTCACGTCCGGCACGAGGTGCCCCTCCGCATCGCGCACCTCGACCACCAGCGTGTCGGTCAGCGCCCAGCCGGGAGTCCCGGCCAGCGTGGTCGATGTCACAGGGGTGACGATGTAGGGTGTGTCCTCGCCTGCCGGATCGACGCACGCGACAAAGAGCGCCGCGGTGGCGAGGCAAGTGGGGGCGTAGCGGAAGAGCGGGCGGACGATCACGGAATCGGCGTGGCGGGAAACGCCTTGAGGCCACCCCTGCCGTCCCAGGAGTGGTCGCAGTAGAGGGCTCCGCTCTCGGCGATGATGCAGTAGCCGTAGCTGCCGCTGCCCGCGGCGTCGACGGCCCGGACAGTCGACTGCACCATCCTGGGAGGTCCCGCGCCGAAGGCATCCGAATACCCCCATGCGAACAACCGCCCGTCGCGGGACCGACCGTAGATCACACCACCTCCGTAAGAGAGCTGGGCGAAGGTTGCCCCGGTCTGCGGCTGAGTGGGAGCAGGCGTCAACTCCGGCCCGGTGCTCTCCCCAAGGCCGACATTCATGCCCCAACAGAGCACCACCCCCCCGACGGCGATCCCGCAATTCGTGTAGTAGTTGAGCCCGACCTCGTAGAATTTGTATCCCGGGATCGGCTGCACCGGTGTGTTATAGACGTTCGCGGGGTAGGGGGAGAACTCACCTCCGAAGGCCCTGCCCCAACACCACACTTCGTGGTCTGAATCGAGCGCGCAGGCCCGGTCCGTGTCGAGGCCCAAGCTCACAAAGCTGCCGCCACCGACGACCACCTGGGGAACCGGATAGTTCGATCCGCCCGTCAACATCAGTCCCGCCCCGAGTCGCCCGCCGTCGTTGCTGCCCCAGCACCTGGCACCGCCGACGTTGAGGATGGCACAACTGAAGAGGTATCCGACCTCGATCATGGAGGCACCCTGAGCACCAGGCACACGGACCGGAGTCGTTTGATTTGCAGCGGCAAGTGACCCCGTCTGGGCACCCCAGTTCGCGCCCCAGCACCAGACATCGCCCGCCAGGTCCCGCGCGCAGGTGTGTGAACTCTGCGACGCTTCGATTTGCAGCGCCGCCGGGAAGCCCACCACCGGCGTGGGGGTAGCCCGGGGGAGCAAGTCTCCCACGCCTAGCTGGCCGTACAAGTTGCCCCCCCAGCAAACCGGCCGTTGATCGACCAGGATCGCGCACACATGGCCCTCGCCGACCGTCACATCGAGGACGTGCAGCGCGGTGGCCGTGGCGGTGAAGGCAGCCTGGGATTCAGTCCCGGCCGCCGCGCTGGCCACCTGGGTGCCCTCGCCCAACCCCAGGGTCCACACAGCGTAGTTCCTGCCCCGGTCGTCCGTGCTGCCGGTCAGGCGGTCGTCCGCCTCCGCCAGCTGTACGACAAGGCTCCCCCCGTTCGGCAGCGACCAGTGCACCTTCGCGCCCGGCACGACGTGGCCCTCGGCGTCCTGCACCTCGACCACCAGCGTGTCGGTCAGCGCCCAGCCGGGAGTTCCGGCCAGCGAGGTCGGCGTCACGGGCGTGACGTTGTAGGGCGTGTCCTCGCCTGCTGGATCGGTGCACGCCGAGAGGGAGCCGGCGGCCATGAGGGTAAGGACGAGACGGGTGGAGGGAAAACGCGTTGGGGGCATCGGGAACCTCAGCCGCCGGGAGCCAGCGCCTCCCGAAGTGCGGCGAGCACACCAGCGCTCTCACAAATCCGCGCGACGGTCTCGCCGATCTTGTTGTTGGGGGTAGAGGCGCCTGCCGTCAATCCTATCCTCCGCGCGCCGGAGAGCCAACCCCCGGCGACCTCCTCGACCTTCTGGCGGATCGGCTGGTGCCGCACGCTGCCCGCCGCCACGTCGATGCAGTCGGCGTCCTCGATGTGGACCGTGCGCACCCCCTTGGCCTGGCAGATGGCCGCGAGGTTGCAGGTGTTACTCGAGTTGTAGCCGCCCACCACCACCATGAGGTCGAGCGGCTCCTCGAGCAGCGCCAGCACCGCGTCCTGCCGCTCCTGGGTGGCGGAACAAATGGTGTCGAAGCTCCGGAAGTGCTCGTCCCGGTGCGGCTCGCCGTAGCGACGGGCCATGCTCAGCCCGAACTCCGCCGCGATGGCCAGCGATTCCCCGGCCAGCATCGTGGTCTGGTTGGCGATGCCCACCCGCGCGAGGTCGTTCTCGAAGTCGAACCCGGGCGACGTCTTCCCGGCGAACCGCGCCGTGAGGGAGGCGATGTCGCCCCGGCCCTCGATGAAGTCGCACACCAGCTTCGCCTCCGCCATGTCGTACACGACGAGGTACCGGCCGGTGTCGTACTTCATGACCTGGCTCGCGGTGGCCTTGGTCTCCTCGTGGTAATGCTTGCCGTGGATGACCGCGGTGTAGCCGTCGCGGGCGTAGGAATCCACCCGTTTCCACACGTTGAGCACGGAGCCGCAGGTGGTGTCCACCAGCACGCTCCCCACGGCGCGCAGCCGCTCGAAGTCGCGGATCGTCACGCCGAAGGCCGGCATGATGACCACGTCCTCGGGCGTGAGCCTCGAAAAATCGAATTCGCCGTCGGCGCCCCGCTCGAGGAACCGTACGCCCATCTGCTGGAGCCGGGCGTTGACGTGGGGGTTGTGGATGATCTCGCCCACCAGGTAGAGCTGCCGGTCGGGGAACTTGGCGCGGGTCTCGTAGGCGTATTCCACCGCGCGGTCCACGCCATAGCAGAACCCGAACTCCTTCGCGAGGCGGAAGGTGAACGGCCCCGCGGCCAGCGTGTGCCCGCCCTTGAGGAAGGCGTCCACCACGCCGCTGGCGTAGTCCGCGGTGAGCGTCCCCTCGATGTCCTTCTTGAGGCCGAATCCGCGGCGGAAGTAGGTCTGGTCCATGGGTCAATCTACCCCGGGCGCCGGCGGAGTTCCCGCCGCCGCCGAGTCGA
Organism: uncultured Gemmatimonadaceae bacterium; assembly: GCA_964571795.1. GTDB lineage: Bacteria > Gemmatimonadota > Gemmatimonadetes > Gemmatimonadales > GWC2-71-9 > SPDF01. Next base: position 62,826 of record CAZNDK010000001.1, read on the forward strand.
CCGGAGTGCCCACTGGCAATTGTGGGACGTCACAGAGCGAGTCGGTATTCACCCGGAGCCCGCGGAAGCTGAACTCGAGCGGCGTGATCGAGTCCGGGCCGAGATTGGACATCAGCCGGACCTGCCCCGATCCGGACAGCCCGCCCAGCGCGCTCGACGTGAAACTCACGGATCCGGAATCTCCCCACCAACCCTGAATCTCGACCTTGCCCATCCAGCGGAGCGCCACCGCGGCGGCGGGCCGCACCTGGACCGACCCTCCCGGCGCCACCACCGTGTAGCTGCCGGAGAGCGGCATCGTGTCCACCGGGTACACCGCCATGCCGAAGGCGGTGTCGCCCACGAAGGCGCGAATGTCGTAGCGGCTCGGCCCGGAGCACCAGGCGGCGGTAGCCGGCATGGTGAGCGACGCGGAATCCGCCCCGCTCCCCCAGTGCGCAGTGAGCGTGCCGCGCCTGCCGGCGGGATTGCAGGCGGCCACCGCCACCAGCATCACGGCAAGCGGCCACCGCCCTATCACGCCCCGGGCTCCGCGATGCCGAGCTGGCGGCGCGCCTCGGCGCGGCTCAGGGTGAAGGGCTGGAGCTGGGTGATGAATCCCTGGGGAATGGGGCAGGGCTTGAGCTTCGCGCGGTCCACGCAGACCAGCACCATGTGACCATCCGCGCAGTGGGTGCCGTCGGGGCGCCGCACCACCTCGAACTCGATGGTCATGGAACTCCGCCCCACGCGACCGATGTACGCCGCCACCGCGAGGTGGTCGTCGAGCCGGGGCGGATAGTGGAATTCAGTGTGTACCTGCACCCGCGGAAGGAAGACGTCGTACTGATCGAAGACCGAGCCGAAGGGAAGCCCCGCGGCCCGGAAGAGCTCGGTCTCCGCCAGTTCGAAGAAGCGGACGTAGGAGCCGTAGAAAATGATACCCGCGAAGTCCACGTCGGACCAGCGGACGTACTCCTCGATCACGAAGGGCTTGGGCATGGCCAAAAGATAGCGGGGCAGCGGGGCAGAACGCTCGTCCACAGGTTCCCCCTCTCCACATGGTGGAGAGGGGGACAGGGGGTGAGGCCTACCTCGGTGCCCCAAACTGAATATCAAACCTCAACCCGGTAGCCGGCCCCGCCACCGGCACGCTGAGATCGAAGCGCACGATGCCGTTGAAGAACGACACCCCCGCCCCGACACCGATCAGGGGCCGCTCCGAGAAGACGCTCCCGACTTCGCCCGCCTGGCCGACATCGGCGAAGAGCACCGGCCGAACCTGCCCCTTGAACGGGGTCCAGTCGCCCTGCACCGACCAGAACGCCTGCCCCTCGTCGGTGCCGTAGTTGAAGCCGCGCACCGTCTTGAGTCCGCCGAGTCGGAAGCGCGACTGCGGCAGGGTATCGGAAGTGGCGACGCCGGCGCGGCCGGTGAGCGTCACCCCGCGCATCCCGAAGGCCCGCTGCCGCAACTCGGCCATGAACCGGCCGGTGACGACATCGGCGCCACCCAGCCCTTCCGCCCCGAGACGCCAGGTGCCAGTGCCGACCACGCCGTCGAGGGTGGCGGTCAGGCCGACAAAGAATCCTTCGGTGACGGCGGGGTTGACCGGGAAGTCGCCGCTGCCGCCCAGGAAGTCGTTGATCGCGCTGCGGGCGTCGGTGGACACGCTCTGCTGGTCCTCGAGCCTCGCCTGCAGCCCGAGCTCGAGGCCGCGGCCCACCGACGTTTCGTAGACGATGCGACCGCCCTGCGCCAGGTAGTAATCCGCGTCGTCATGCGCCGCGAAGACGCCGTTCATGGTGTTGCCGAAGGTGTTCACCCGGAAGAATGGCTCGACCTCGGCGATCGACCGGTACCCTTCGAGCTTCCAGCGGCCGGAGGGCGCTTCCCGCACCAGCCCGAGCTGGCCGGTAAGCCGCGCATCGGAGAAGCCGAACCGCAGGGTGGCCTGGGCGCGCGTGAAGGACCACCCCGGCACCTTCACGGCGTAGCCGTAGCCAAGCGACGGCCCCTGGATCCGGTTGTAGCGGAAGATGTCGGCGAATGCCTCGTAGTTGACGCCCCCGGGCTTGATGCCCGTGACGTCCGACGGCAGTGACTCGGTGAGCGTGGCCAGGTCCGCCTGCACGTCCCGCACCTGCTGGTCTTCCTGCGGGCTGAGGTCGAGGTGGAGCGAGTCCCCCCAGTCGGCATAGCTCGTGAGCGAGTCCACCGGCGGCCGGTGGATCTCGTACCGGCCGCTGGCCCACGTGCCGGAGCGCACCACCGGCGCGAGCGAGTCGGACTCGTGGTCCATGGTGGTCTTGGCGCCGGAGTCCGGCGGCGGCATGTCGAACACCACCGGCGTGCCGGCGTTGATGTCGTAGTCCCAGAAGGTCGTGATGGCCTCGAAGGGAATCACGACGTCGCTGATGATGGGGATCTGGACGGTGCCGGAGAGCACCTGCCGCGACGGCATCCAGAACTGCTCGTCCTGCAGGCCGTACTCCAGGTCGGAATCGACGGTGAGGATCTTGTTGATGAAGGAGTTGGCGCCCTTGGCGCCGCCCATCTTCTTGAGGTCGGGATCGTCGTCGTCGCGGTCCACCCAGAGCTCGTTGCCGACGTACCGGAAGGTGAAGCGCGCCACCTGGGCGGTGGCCGCGTCGAGCCAGAGGGTCCCCGCGACCAGCGAGGGCCCCGGCCGGGCCGGCACCACCTCCACCGAGAAGAGGCGCACGATGGTGCCCTTCGCGGTGGTGAGCGCGATGCTGTCCGTCAGTTCGTAGCGATACCAGTCCGGGCCGTCGGAGGCGAGCGGGTGCAGGGCGGCGCGGGTCGGGAAGTCGTTGCCGAAAATGCGGACCGAGTCGCCGAGACCGCGCGGCACGAACCAGGGCCGGGTGAAATCGCTGCTGAGGGTGATGTCCTTCGAGCGGCTGGCGTTCCGGCGGCCGAGGATGTCGAGCCGGATGTCGTTCGGGGCCTGCCAGTGCACGGTGCCTTCCTGCTCCTCGACGGCGTAGGTGGGCACGCGCGCCCACTTCCGCCGCCCCAGCGAAAAGGACACCCGGTAGCGAAGCCGGGCGGTGTAATCGGTGACGCTGCTGTCGTCGGCGGCGTGCCGCAGCTGCGCGCGGGCGACGAGCGCGCGCGTGGCCTCGGAGGAGTAGGTCGGGAGTGTGTCGAGCGGCTGGTGCGGGGGAGCGGTGAGCAGGACCGCCGCGGTCAGGACGCCGATGCCCACCGGCTCCGCCCGTCACGATGGAGACCGTAGGCCTTGAGCCGGCGCCAGAGCGTGGTGCGACTGATGCCGAGGCTCTTGGCGGTCTCCGCGAGCTTCCACCCATGCGAATCGAGCGAGGCCACGATCGCGTCCTTCTCGCGCGCCGCGAGGGTGGTCGGTCCCTCGGTGGCGGGGAGGAAGAGCGCCTCGCCGAGTTCGAGGGAGCCAACCCGGAGCGGGCGAATGCGTCCGCCCAGCGCGGCAAGCCGCGGCTGGAGGTCGTCGGCGGTTTCAGTGGCCAAGTCCACGTTCCCCTCGAGCTGGGCACGGGCCTGCATGTTGGCGTAGAGCACCTTGCCGGAGGCGTCGAACACGACAACCCCCTCGCTGAAGCCGTCGAGCAGGGCCTTGGCGAGGGGGGAAAAGACGGACGGCAGGGGCGTCGGATGGGAGGGCTGGGGCGCGTTCATACCGGAGGATACGCCCGGGAAGCCCAAAAGGTTTCAAACAGGGACACTAGACCAACAAGATCCAAACCGGGGTAACCCATTGAAAATCAATCTGTTAACTGTCAAAATCCGACGTTTCAGCCTAGCTTCCACGCCGGAGCCCTTCGCATTCATGACCAGCTACTCCCCTGGCATCGACTCCACCGGGAGTTCGCGGTGCTGGCGCGCCTCCCCGTAGATCACCAATGCCAATCCAACGAAGATCGTCAGGCCTGCCACCGCGGCGCGGGTGGTGACGCGTTCGCCCTCGAGCACCGCCGGCGCCACCAGCGCCGTGAAGATCGGCTGGAGGTAGATGTAGCCCGCGACCAGGTTCGGCGAGACGCGCCGCAGCGCCCAGATATTCAGGAAGTAGGCCACGATGGTCGGGAACACGACGATATACGCCAGCCACGCCCAGGTGGCGGGCCGCACCACGGCGAGGTCCATCGTGGCCAGTCCCGAAAGCCCCAGCGGGAGGGTGCCGAGGGCGCTGAAGAGCATGACATACGCGCTCACGGTCACCGGTCCGAGCCGCATGACCAGCGCCTTGGAATGCACGAGGTAGAGGGCGTAGCAGAACATCGCGAGGACGATGAGCAGGTTGCCGACCGCGAGGTCCGGGGCCAGCGACAGGCGATCGGGGCCGATGAGGTAGAGGGCCCCCAGCCCGGCGACAGCAATCCCGGCGAACTTGAGCGGCGAGGCGGGTTCGCGGCGGGAGAGCACCGAGTAGAGCACGGTGAAGATCGGGATGGTCGTGACGAGGATCGTCGCGTTGATCGCCGTGGTCCGGGCCAGGCCCATCAGGAAGAGGGTCTGGTTCACGACGATTCCTAGCAGCCCCAGCACTGCGAGCGCCAGGAGGTCGCGCGGGTCCCGGACCCAGCGGCGGGTCCAGATCAGGTTGACGAGGAGGAGCACTGCGGCAGCGCCCACCACTCGGAACAGGACGACGGTGCCTGCGGGAAATTCCCGGAGCACGATCTTCCCGCTGATGGCGAGACTCGCGAACAGGATCTGGACCAGGAACAGAAGTAGATGCACACCGACTTGCACGGGATGCCCCTAGTAACAATATTATGACTGACCAGTCAGTCAGTCTGTATCTTATTTATCGAGAATTACTTGAAAGATTCCATCGTCGCTGCCGCCACACGGGTCCTGCTCCGCGATGGTCTCCAGAGCTGGAGCGTCGATCGCGTTGCCGCCGAGGCCGGCTGCGCCAAGGGGCTGGTCCACTACCACCACAGAACGAAGCGGGAGTTGCTGGGCCGCGTGGGCGAGGCGCTCGGCAAGGCCAGACAAGCCCGGCGCCTGGAGGCCCTCTCCGGCTCGGGAGCCGACGCTCTTGACCGGCTCTGGCTGGCGCTGGTGCGCGAGGTGCGGAGCGGCGAATGGGCCGCGTGGGCAGCCATTGCCGCGGAGCCCGGCCTCCCCGGCCCCCTCTCCCCACCCAGTGACCTTCCGGCGCTGGCCGACGCGATCAGTCGGGCCCTCGACCTGGCCACCCTGCGCGGCGAGGACGCGCGACTGGCCGCCGCCGCGCTCGATGGGTTCCAGCTGGCCCTCCACTTGGGCGCCCCGGAGGCCGCAACCCGCGAGGCGTACCATCAACTCTGGCTGGCGCTCCTCCCCTGACTAGCGGCGCCGCTTGCCGCCGCGGCCCGACCCCCGGCCTCCACCACCGCCGCCGCCACCACGTCCCCCTCGGCTTCGAGGCCCGCGGAACTCGGTGTGCCGGCCCTTCCGTTCCCTCGGCTCGTTTCGGATGGCATCTCGCAGTTCGTCGAGCGTCCGCCCGTGCAGGGCGGGCTTCGAACCCCGCATCACGCTGAACCTTAGCGGGCGGTCCACCTTCGGAAGGTCCTCAGGCCGCGTCCGCCGGAGTTGCCCTTCACGGAGCCGGAGCACCACCACCGCCTCGCCGTCGTGCACCTCGTAGTCGAGGGGCACCGCGTCGCCCAGGAGGTGCACCATCGAGGGCAGCTCGAGGAGTCGGGCCCTGGTCGAGGCGTCCACCAGCGCGTCGGCGTCGATGGCCACCCGAGTGCCCAGGAACTCCTGCCAGCTGCTCACCCGAGCCAGCGCCGCGCGGATCCGCGCCCGCAGCGCTGGCGTGGCGGCCTGCTCCAGCGTGCCGCCCGAGCGCCGCCAGAGCTCGCCCAGTTCGGTGAGCGCCCGGCGGATTCTCCCCTGGTCGGGATGCGGCGTGTCGCCCGACACCAGCGCCTCGGCCAGCGCGTCGCGCGCCGATTCCTGGAGCGCCTCCGGCACCTCCCCCCGCAGCTCCTCCACCACCGTTTCCAGCTCGAAGCCGAAATAGGTGAGGCGGCGCGCCACGGCGAGGTGCCGATGCTTCCTCGGCCCAGCCACGCTCACCACCGGCGGACCCTTGCGCGCGTTCTGTCGCACCAGGTCGTAGGGAATCGTGGTGCCTTCGATTCCCGCGCGCGGCACGCCCTGCCGGTCGCCGAAGAAGCGGAGCGTGCCCGCCACGGCACCCCAGCTGCCCGCCATGGAACTGCGATTGATCCGCGCCTCCGTCCCGTCCACCGTGTGCTCGTCGATCACCAGGTCGAACGGCATGACCCGCGCGACCAGCTCGACGAACCGGGTGCGCAGTTCCTTCGACGCGTACGGCATCGTCTTCGGCAGCGGCAGTTCCAGCGCGCGATACACCGCCGCCACGCCGAGGGCGGTGTCTTCCACCGACTTGACGAGCACGCCGCGCTTCTCGGCCCACTCCGTCAGGCCGTCCTCGAAGAGGTGACGGGGCAGCCCATACACCTCGCCCAGGTAGCCGTGCTGGTTGACCGCCTCGGCATAGACGTTGGCCGCGGTGAGGTGATCGCTTCCATTGGCGACGAGTCCGTGCAGCTCGCGTTCCTCGCGTGTCATCCGGTGCAGCGAGTCGATATTCGCCGCCGTCGCCACCAGCGGCACCAGTTCCGGGTCGGCCCGAACCAGGAGTTCGCCCCAGGGGCGCTCCACCGGCATCGCCTCGACCTCGCGACCGTAGGGCGTGAGCCGGCCGTCCTTGATGAGCCCCCGGTCGATCAGGATATCCATCGCCCGGCGGTAGGCCGTCTTGTCGAGCGGCACCGGCAGGTCGAGATCGGCGGCGTCCACCCCGATCGAGGCGCAGGTGATCGCCACCCGCTCCGCGTCTCCCGCCAGCTGGAACTCGGGCGGGCCCGGCACCAGTTCCTCGAACACCATCCGCCGGTCGGACAGGATGTACACCTCGCCGTTGGCCACCCGGCCGTGCACCCGCCCGGCCATCTGGAGGATCTCGTTGGCGCCCAGATACAGCCGGTGGAGCACGTTTCGCCCGCGCTCCACCACATTGCCGTAGCGGGCATCGTAGATGACCACGGTGTCGAGCCCACGCACGTTGATGGCCGACTGGCCCGCCGCGGTCATGGCCAGCAGGAACGGCTTCTGCGCCTCTCCCTCGAGGAAGTTCCGGATGACGCGGATCGGCTCGCCGCCGTGATAGAAGGCCGCGTTGAGCCTGGGATAGCGAGCGCCGAGGTCGGCGGCCAGCTGTTCCACCTCCCGGCGCGTGGGCACGAACACCGCCACGCCGCGCTTCTGCTGCAGCAGGTGCCGCATGAAGCGCTCGTCGAAGAACTCCTCGGCCTGCTTGCTCTCCACCCGCACGCGGGCGCGGAGTGCGGGGTCGAATGCCTCGGTGACCAGCACGTTCGCGCTGTCCAGGTACTTCGCGTAGAACGAGGGGTCCACCGTGGCGCTGAGCCAGATGAAACGCACGCCGGCCCGCTTGCCGAGGGCCAGGCAGAGCTCGAGCTCGGCGGAGGTCTGGTGAATCTCGTCCACCACGACCGTGTCGCGCGTGCCGATCAGGTCGTCCTGGAACCAGCGCCGCGCGATCCCGGTGGTGACGATCACCACGTTCCAGGTGGGAGTCTCGGGGGTGGCCTCGCGCTCGCGGTTGACCACGCCCACCCGGAGCGACTCGCCGAGGATGGACTCCGCCACCGGGCGGATGCCGAGGGTCTTCCCGGTGCCGGTGCCGGCCACGATCCCGAAGCCCTTTCCGCCCAGCGCCCACGCGCGGAGCTCGGCGCCGTGCTCCCGTTCGAGTACGGTGTCCACGTCGGTCAGGTGGAGCGCCAGCTCGATGGTTTCGCAGGCCGCACGGGTGGGCGCAATGACGATGACGCGACCGTGCGACGGGCGTTCCCGCTTGAAGGCGTCGGGATCGGGAGGGAGGAAGTGGTTGCGGGTGGGATGCACGGGGGAAAGATAGGGGAAAACGAAGACGGGCGCCCTGTTCGGGGCGCCCGCTCGTACCCACAAGTCCAGCGGTCCTGGCCTAGTCGTGCCCGGGCTTTGCCTCCCGCATGGCGGCCATGATCTGGTCAAGGTTGTAGCTGGCCGGGATCTGCAACGACGGGAAACTCTTGTAGGTCTCGAGTTCTTTCAGCCAGAGCAATTGCCCGATCGGCAGGAGATTCCAGTCGTAGATATACGCCGTGCTCGGCGCGGCCAGCGCCCCCCCGTAGCCCAGGAGTGTTTTCTGGTCTTCCGCGACCGCCTGCTCGAACGGATCGCGCTTCAGGTTGTCCACCTGGGTCCAGTGGTAGTTCACGACACCCGTGAGTCCGCCGGTCGAGGAGGAAGGCGCCATGGTGTAGTAGAATTTCCAGTTCTTGTAGCGGACTGCCGACGGGTGGGTGCCGGTGTAATAGAAGAAGACCTCGCGCGCCGACTTCGGCGACGTTCCCTCGAGGTAGCCGCGCTGGTCCACGCCATCCAGCGTGGTCTTGATGATGCCAGGGTAGCTGCCGGCCTCGATCTGCTGCTTCAGCCCATCACCCTTGGGGCCGCCGGCGATGTCAACGAAGGTGGGCAGCCAGTCCAGGGACGAGAAGATGTCATCGTAGCGGGTGCCCGGCTTGATGTGCCCGGGCCAGCGGATGACCGCCGGGGCTCGCATGCCCCCTTCCCACGTCGTCAGCTTGCCGCCCCGGAAGGGCGTGATCCCACCGTCCGGATAGGTGATCGCCTCGGCGCCATTGTCCGTGGTGAAGACGACGATCGTGTTGTCGAGCTGGCCCATCGCCTGCAATTTCGCGAGCACGAGGCCGATGTTGTCGTCCATCTGCTTCATCCCAGCCTCGTTGATGCCCCAGTCTTTGCCGCCCTGTTCACCCAGCATCGCCTCGTACTTCGGCGACAGCATCGTCGTGATGTGCATGCGTGCCGGGTTGTACCAGACGAAGAACGGCTTGTTGGTCTTCCTGGGGTCATTGCGGTCGAGGAAGTCGATGACGTGGCTCGAGATTTCCTCGTCCACCGTCCGCGACCGATCCAGCGTGAGCGGGCCCTGGTCCTTGCAGGTCTGGTTCTTTTGGGTGCCGTCCGACGACGTGCACCAGATGACCGGTCGCGGCGGGGTCATGCAGGTCGCGGTTCTCGGGTCCACCGCCCCGGGCACTTCGGCAAGCCCAGGCACCGGTGTATTCATGCACGGGGGAACCACGGATTGCGCGGTGGGGGACTTGTTGATATCAGGGAAGCTCACCCCCTGCATCGCGTCGAGGTGATAGAGGTAGCCCCAAAACTCCTGGAAGCCATGCGCCGTCGGGAGCGAGGCCGCTTTGTCTCCCAAGTGGTTCTTGCCAAACTCCCCGGTGTTGTAGCCGAGATCCCGGAGAAAGACGGCGAGCGCCGGCGTGCCCGGCAGCAGGGAGCTCGTGGCACCTGGGAGCTGCGGCATGACCATCCCGGCCCGCAGCGGATGCATACCAGTAAAGAAGGCGGTCCTGCCTGCCGTGCAACTCTGTTCGGCATAGTAGGTCATGAACTGCCCGCCTTCCGCCGCCAACCGGTCGATGTTGGGGGTCTCCCCGACCATCAGTCCGCGGTGGTACACCCCGACATTCATGATGCCGATGTCGTCGCCCATGATGAACAGGATGTTGGGTTTCTTGGCGGTGGTTTGGGCCGAGGTTACGGCAGGGGCGGCACTCCCGAACACCGCGAGCCAGACCACGGCCGTGCGCGAGAGGAATCTGGTGACTCGCATCGGCAACCTCCTCAGGGGGGTGAGGCACAACGGGAAGCGAACCAAGGCACTACGCACCCAACCAGACTACCCATCGAATTGGCCATATGCAAGCGCCTTTGTCGCCATTCTGTAACGGCACGCCAAAGGGGCGAGCCCCGGCAGCCTTCGCCGAAACCCGCCCCCTGGTCCTGCATCTATGTCGACGCCCCTCGCGAGGCGGTTGGCGGGGCCTCGCGGCCCCGGTTAATCGTCCCAGTCGCGGCCGTCGCCGTTCGGGTGGTCATACTGGTAATCCGACCCGTGGGACGAATTCCTGTCGTACGTGCTGTAGCCGTACCCATCCGGACCCGAGTCCGCCGGGAGGTAGAACCGGCCGCCACGTTCCCAGACCGTGACCGGGATGAAGTACCCGCCCCGGCGGTACCCGCGGTCGGCGTAGACCAGATCGAAGTACCGGCCTTCCGAATAGAACAGCGTGACCGGCCGATATCCGTGACGCTGGTACCATCGAGCCGACTTCCCGTGCCGGCCGTGACCCCGCTCGACGAACACCACCTGGGGCGCGTAGCGCGCCACTTCCATCCGCCGGCCGCGCACCGGCTGGTAGATGACGATCGGGCGCGGGGCGAAGACCGGCTCGCCGACCGCGATGGCGCCGCGGACCGGGCCGCCATCGATGACGACCGTGCCGGACACCTGGGCGGCGGCGGGAGAGGCGGACGCGAGCAGCGCTGTGAGCACGAAGGAAGAACCAAGTAGCGACGCGGCCAGGGGCCGACGAGTGTTGGCGAACATTGTGACCTCCAGAATCGTGAGTGCGAGACGCCCCTCGAAAAGCGAGCGGCGTGCCAAACGCGGAACAGGCTGTGGCTGCACGAGTTACAGGATCGGGCCACGAGCCGAGGTGTCCGCCCACGGGGACGACCCTGGTGCGCCCGCGGGACTCGACGTGACGAACGACACGTTCCCCTCGACTCGGATGCGCCGGCGGCCTACCTTTGGGCCGTCCGCTCCCCTCGACGAGGATTTCCGCACGTGCGTTCCTACCGGGTTTCGGTGGCCAAGGACTATCTCTCCTTCTCCTCGGCGCACTTCATCACCTTCCGCGGCCACAAGTGCGAGTCGCTCCACGGGCACAACTACCGGCTCGCCGTGGTGGTCGAGGGCGCGGTGGACAGCGAGTGCCTCTTCGTGCTCGACTTCGCGGTCCTGAAGCAGGTCATCAAGCCGATGGTGGAGGCGGTGGACCACAAGGTCATCCTCCCCACCCAGAACGAGAAACTCGGGCTCCGGGAAGAGCACGACACCGTCATCGTGGACTACTTCGGCAAGGGGCGCTTCGTGTTTCCCAAGTCGGACGTGGCCCTGGTGCCGGTCAAGAACACCACCGTGGAGATGCTCGCGGAGTACTTCGCGCTGGAAGTGCGGAAGGCGCTTGTGGCGGCCGGGCACACGCACCTGACCCGGCTCGACATCGAGGTGGAGGAAAGCCCCGGCCAGTCAGCGGGGTTCAGCGTGCGTTTCGACGGGAAGGAGTGACGGATGCCCGCTCACGAACGGACCTGGGACCCGGCCACCATCGGCGACCGCATGCCCGCCGGCTGGGAATTCCAGGAGAACGCCATCCTCCGCTTCTACGAAACGGACGGGTGGCCGACCACGCTCATGCTGGTGAACGCCATCGGATTCCTCTGCGAGGCGGCCGATCACCACCCCGACCTGACCGTGAGCTGGGGCAAGCTCACGGTGCGCCTCAATACCCACACCGCCGGCGGGGTGACCGACAAGGACCTCGAGCTGGCCCGGGAAATCGACCGGGTGGTCCTGTGGCGCCCGCCGCTGGGCTCGGCGCTCCGCGGCACCACCCGGAAATTCGTCCGGGGGAGCTGAGGCCACGACCCCCGTCGTCGAGGAGCTCCGCGCTCCGCCCACGCCGTCCGACGCCTGCGCGCGGCTCCTCGACCTCCCCTACCCGCTCCTGCTCGACAGCGCGGCCCGCGGCGGTGCCATGGGCCGTTACTCCTATCTGACCGCCGACCCGTCGCGCATCTGGACCAGCCACCCCACCGATTCCGGCGACATGCTCGCGGAAGCCGCGGCGTACCTCGACGCGCATCGAGCCGACGCGGTCCCGGGGCTTCCACCCTTTCAGGGCGGCGTGGCCGGATTCCTCGGCTACGAATTCGGCGACCGCCTGGAGCGGCTCCCTGCCCCGCGCTCCGACGACCTCGGCTTGCCTGACGTGTGGCTCGGGGCGTACGACTGGGTGGTGGCGTGGGATCACGAGGAGGGGCGGGCGTGGGTCTTGGCGGGACAGTGGGGCCGCAGGGCTGCGAGGCCGACTGCCGAGGAGAGGATTCGTGAGATTGTCCGACGACTGAGCGGATCTGGACCGGCGCGAGCAAGTCAGGCAGTCGCTGCGACCTCACCACCGGAATTCCGATCGGGATTCACCCGTGACGGTTACCTGCGGGCAGTCGAGCGGGTCCGCGAGCTCATTCTCGCGGGCGACATCTTTCAGGCCAACCTCTCCCAGCGCTTCGAGGCGCCGTGGCCCGGTGACAGCTTCGACTTCTACCGCCGGCTGACTGCCGTCAATCCGGCGCCGTTCGCCGCCTACTTCCGGGGCGAGGGATTCGCCGTGGCGAGCGCCTCCCCCGAGCGGTTCCTGATGGTGGACCCGTCCGGCCAGGTGGAAACCCGCCCGATCAAAGGCACGCGACCGCGCGGGGACACGCCGGACGCGGACCGCCGCCTAGCCGAAGAGTTGCTCGCGAGCGAGAAGGACCGCGCCGAAAACGTCATGATCGTGGACCTGCTGCGGAACGACCTGTCGAAGGTATGCCGGCCGGGCACGGTCGAGGTGCCCGCGCTCTGTGCCCTCAGGAGCCACCCGACGGTGCACCATCTAGAGTCAATCGTGACCGGGCGGCTGGAGGCGGGGCAGACTGCCGCGGACCTTCTTCGCGCCGCCTTTCCCGGCGGCTCCATTACCGGCGCACCCAAGGTGCGGGCCATGGAAATCCTGCGTGAACTCGAGCCGGTGGCGCGCGGCGTCTACTGCGGCAGCATCGGGTGGATGAGCGTGACGGGCGCCATGGACACCAGCATCGCCATCCGCACCGTGACCCTCCAGGACGGCCGGGCGTACTTCCATGCCGGCGGTGGGATCGTGGCCGACTCCATTCCTGACCTGGAGTACCAGGAGACGCTGGACAAGGCGGCCGGCATCCGGCAGGCGTTCGGAGCGGCGCCGTGATCCTCCTGCTCGACAACTACGACTCGTTCGTCTGGAACCTCGCGCGCTATGTGCGGGAGCTGGGGCAGGAGCCGCTGGTCCGCCGCAACGACGCCATTTCCCTCGACGACATCGCGGCGCTGGCGCCCAGCCACATCGTCATTTCGCCGGGACCGTGCACACCCAACGAGGCGGGGATCTCGGTGGACGTGGTGCGGCGCTTCGGCCCCGCCGTCCCAATTCTTGGCGTGTGCCTGGGGCACCAGGTGATCGGGGCGGCGTATGGCGCCCGCGTGGTGCGCGCCATGCGGCCGATGCACGGCAAGACCTCGCACATCACCCACGACGGCACGGGGCTGTTCACCGGACTCCCGAGCCCGTTCCGGGCCACGCGCTACCACTCGCTCGCCATTGAGCGGGCGTCCCTTCCCGATGACCTGCTCGTCTCCGCGACCGCGGACGATGGAGAAATCATGGCCGTGCGGCACCGCGTGCACCCGGTGGTGGGCACGCAGTTTCACCCCGAGTCGGTGCTGACCGAGGGCGGGCACGCGATGGTGGGTCGCTTTCTGGAATTCAGTCGCCGAAGCTGATGCCGAGGTCGCGGGCGGTCTGCAGGGTGTCGGAATCGAGCGGAACGAGCTTGGTGCGGCCGATGACGTCGGCGAGCGGGATGGTCGAGATGGTGGGCGGCGTGTAGGCCACCATCGTGCCGAAATCCCCGGCCGCGATGGCCCGGACCGCCGCCGTCCCGAACCGGAGCGCGATCAGCCGGTCGAAGGTGGTGGGCGTGCCGCCCCGCTGGAGGTGCCCCAGCACCAGGCTCCGGGTTTCCTTGCCGGTACGCTCGGCGATCGCCGCCGCCACGCGGCCCCCGATCCCGCCGAGCCGATCCACCGTGCCGGCCGACCTCCGCTCCGCCAGCATGATGCTGCCGTCCTTCGGGCGCGCTCCCTCCGCCACCACCACGATGCTGTAGTGCCGCCCGCTCGCCTCCCGTTGCCGGATGGCCTCGCACACCCTCTCGATGTCGAAGGGGAGTTCCGGCAGGAGCACGATGTCCGCGGACGAGGAGACCGCGCTGTGCAGCGCGATCCACCCCGCGTCCCGCCCCATGAGCTCCACGACCATGACGCGGTCGTGGCTCTCGGCGGTGGTGTGGAGCTTGTCGATGGCTTCGGTGGCGGTGGTGACGGCGGTGTCGAAACCGAAGGTGACGAGCGTGCCGAAGACGTCGTTGTCGATGGTCTTCGGGACGCCGACCACCGGCAGGCCCTTCCGCCAGAGGTCGTGCGCGATGCGGAGGCTGCCGTCGCCCCCGATCGACACCAACGCGTCGAACCCGCTGGCGCGGAAGGCGGCGATCAGGTCGTCGGAGCGATCGACCTCGGCCACCGAGCCGTCGGCGGCCTGAGCGGCCCAGCGAAAGGGGTTGCCGCGGTTGGTGGTGCCGAGGATGGTGCCGCCGAGGTGTGTGATGCCGCGGACAGCGGCGGGATTCAGCGTCATGATCCCGTCGTTGGCGAGCAGGCCGCCGAATCCGCGCCGGATGCCGTAGCACTGCCAGCTGCGCTGGTGCGCGGCCAGCACCACGGCCCGGATGACGGCGTTGAGGCCCGGCGCGTCGCCGCCACCGGTGGAAATCGCGATGCGCATGCCGGTCAGGCCTGCGCCTCGCGCACCAGGCGCAGGACCTCGCCGGGCTCCGCGTGGCGGCGGAGGGCCTTCTTCGAGAAGATCAGCCGTCCGTCCATGGTCACCTCAAAGACTCCGCCCGAGGACTCGAGGAGCTTCACCTCGGCCTCCGGATACGCGCCCTGCAGCTCGGCCGCCAGACCGGCGGCCCGGGGACGGTAGTTTCAGACGACGCAGAACTGGATCGTGAACTTCATGGAGAGGCTCCGGGGGCGAGGTGGACTGCCGTCGATCGTGGTTCCGACAATCGTAGCGCCGGGGCGGAGAGTTTCCAAGCAGGACGCGCTTGCCCTGCCCCCCGTCCGCCCGTATCTATGGAGGAGATGCCGACTTTCCGCCTGACGGGCCCAGCGCCGCTGGCCCTCCTCGCCCTGATCGCCACCCCGCTCGCCGCCCAGCGACGGGAGTACATCATGGAGGTCGGGGCGGCCGGAGCCGTCACCTCGTTCGCCGACGTGACCGACCTCGACGCCGGGTTCGGCGGCGCCCTCCGGCTCGGCTTCTGGCTCCCGCTCAATCTCGGCATCGAGCTCGAGGGGCTCTCCTCCTCCCCCAAGTCCGCCGCCGGCTCCAGCACCAGCGTGCTCTCCGGCACCGCCGCCCTGCTCTACAACATCCGCACCGGGGAATCGAGCTCGTTCTACCTCAAGGGCGGGCTGGGGACCACGAAGTACGGCGACAGCTGCCCCGCCGTGTCCGTCCCGGGGGCGGGGCCCTGCGGATCGGCGTCGGATTTCGTGCTGGGCGGCGGGTTCCGCGCCGCGGTCTCGTCGATCGTCATGATCCGCGGCGAGGTCGATTACCAGCACAACAGCGACGTCACCTCGTTCAGCAACATCGTCGGCAGCCTCGGGGTGTCCGTGATGGCCATCAGCCGTCCGCTCATCGACACCGACCAGGATGGCGTGTTCGACCGCAAGGACAAGTGCCCGGCCACGCCGGTCGGCGCGATCGTCAACAAGAAGGGCTGCCCCTCTGACACCGACCAGGATGGCGTGCCCGACGGCCTCGATCGCTGCCCAAACACGCCGCGGGGCGCCACGGTGAGCACCGCCGGCTGCCCGAGCGACACCGACAAGGACGGCGTGGCCGACGGCGTGGACCAGTGCAACGACACCGCGGCCGGCGCGCAGGTTGACGCAACCGGCTGCCCGACCGATGCCGACGCCGACGGCGTGCCCGACGGGCTCGATCGCTGTCCCGCCACTCCCGCCGGCGCCACCGTGGACGCGCTCGGCTGCCCGAGCGACGCGGACAACGACAAGGTGCCCGACGGCGTGGACCAGTGCCCCGCCTCGCCCCCCGGTGCAACGGTTAACACGGTGGGTTGCACCGTGGCCGCCGGCGCGGCCGCCACGGGAATCGGCCCTTGGACCATCCCCGGCACGGCGTTTGCCCCCATGGGCACCACCATCGGCGCGTCCGCGCTTCCGATGCTGGATTCGGTGGTGGCCATTCTCCGTGCCTACCCGGGCACGCGTCTCGAGATCATTGGCCACGCCGACGAGGCCTCCACCCAGGCCGCGAACCTGCAACTCTCCGCGGACCGAGCCGATGCCGTCAGGAATTACCTGCTCCGGAGCGGGGTCAACCCCGACCAGCTGCAGGCGAGCGGCGCAGGCGCCCTGGGTGCCGGACCGGCCGACCCGACCGGAGCCTCCACCCAGAACCGCCGGACCGACATCAGGATCATCGGCTCCTAGCCCCGCCCGCCCTGACCCCCTGCAAGACAACTCGCGTCCTGCAATGGCCCCCCGGGCCGGAGCGTGCTTGTGCCTCGTCCAGGCCTCTTGGTCCCCATCGCCGTCTTCGCCCTGTGCGCGGCACCCCTCCACGCGCAGGACGGGCGCTGGCACCCCGAACTGCCGGGCGCGAACGGGATCGATTTCCTCGCCCCGTTGCCGCCCCTGCCGTCGCACCTGCACTCCGCGTGGCCCAGCCCGCCGCTGGTGCGCCAGCCCGACCAGGTGCGTGCGCTGTACGTCAACGCGTGGGCGTTCGGCGGGAGCCGGTTCCGGGAGCTGATCCGCCTGGCCGACGACACCGAAGTGAACGCGCTGGTGATCGACATCAAAGACGACACCGGCTACCTGACATACCCGTCGAAGGTGCCCACCGCGATCGCCATCGGCGCCAACCTGGAAATCCGCGCCCGGGACACCGAGGCGCGCGTCCGGGAGATGCTGGCCCACGGGATCTACCCGATCGCGCGGATCGTGGTGGCCAAGGACCCGCTGCTCGCCGAGCGGAAGCCGGCGTGGGCCATCCAGTCGCGGAATGGCGGCCTCTGGCGGGACCGCAAGGGCACCGCCTGGGTGGACGCCTTCAACGATTCGGTGTGGGTCTATGCCACGCAGCTCGCCGCCGAGGCGGTGCGGATGGGGTTCGCGGAGGTGCAGTTCGACTACGTCCGGTTCCCCGACGAGCCCCGGGCCCGGATGGCGAGCGCCGTGTTCCCAGCGCGCCGTGCCGGCGAGAGCACGCGGCAGGGCGTGCAGCGTAACCTGCAGCTGGTCCGAACCCGGATGGCTGCGCTCGACGTGCCTGTCACCCTCGACGTGTTCGGGATGACGACGGTGATGACGGGCGACATGGGAATCGGGCAGGTGTGGGAAGACCTGGTGAGCTCATCGGACGTGGTGCTGCCGATGGTGTACCCGAGCCACTACGCGCCCGGAATGTACGGCGCCAGCTCTCCGAACGCCGAGCCGTACCTGGTGGTGCGCCGCGCGCTGGAAGACGGGCTGCGCCGCAGCGCCCTCGTCGAACGGCCGGCCAGCATCCGGCCCTACCTGCAGGCCTTCACGCTCGGCGCGCCGCGCTACTCCGGGGCGCACGTCCGCGCGCAGATCCAGGCCGCCGCGGACGTCGGTATCGACAGTTGGGTGTTGTGGAACCCGCGGAGCGACTACCGGGAGGCGGGGCTCGCGCCGACCAGGCTGGCCTTGGGCTCCCAGCCGGTGATGTAACCGGCCAGGGCGCTGGCGGCGGTGGTGTACGGGCTCGCCAGGTAGAGCTGGCCGGGCCCGGAGCGGCCCGGGAAATTGCGGTTGATGGCGCTCACGGTCACGGTCTTCCGGTCGTAGCTCACGCCGGGACCGGCGTTGATGCAGGCACCGCACGACGGCTCGATGATCTCGGCCCCCACCGCACGGAAGATGTCCACGTACCCCCGCTCCTCCGCATACTTCTTCACGTCCTGGCTGCCGAACTGGATGTAGAACCGCACGTCGGGGTGGATCCGCTCGCCGGCCTCGGCCGCCTCGCGGAGCACCGCCGCGTACATGTCCATGTCTTCCTTCTTGCCGGCCGTACAGCTCCCCGCGTAGGCGATGTCCACCCGCACCCGCTCCCCCAGCTCGCGAATGAACTGCCCGTTGCCCGGGTCGCCGGGGAGCGCGATCATCGGCTCGAGCGCGGCGGCATCGATGTCGATGACCTCCTCGTACTCGGCGTCGGGATCGGAGTGGAGCCCCTCGAGCATCGCCTGCACCGCGGCACGGGGCATCCCGCGCTCGCGCACCAGGTAGTCCACCGTGACGGCGTCCGGCGCCACGATGCCAGTGAACGCCCCGACCTCGGCGGCCATGTTGGTCATGGTGGCGCGCTCGTCGATGGACAACGCGCGCACCGCGTCGCCGGCGTACTCCACGATCTTGCCGATGGCCCGCCCGCTCTTCACGTACGGATGCCGCAGGATCTGGAGCATGAAGTCCTTGGCCGTCACGTTCGCGGGCTTCCGTCCGTTGACCCGGATCAGCACCGACGGCGGCACCTTGAGCCGCACGTCCTTGGTCAGCCAGGAATTGAAGATGGCGGTCGTCCCCACCCCGAACGCGACGCAGCCCACCGCACCGCTGTGCGGGGTGTGGCTGTCGCTCCCGATGACCACCTGCCCCGGCAGGACGTGCCGTTCCAGCATCTTGGAATGACAAATCGCCTCCGACCCCTGCACGACCATGTTCTTGCCCACGCGGGGGAGCTCGCCGTAGAGGAGAATGCCCTGTTCCGCGGCGAACTCTTCCTGCTTGGCCTTCAGCTCGAGCGCCACGTCGAGGAGCCCCTCCGCCTTCCGGGCGTCGGTCATGGCCAGCTCGAGGAAGGTGAGGTGGTCGCGGAAGAAGAAGATCGACCCGGGGTCCACCACCTTTTCCTGCGGCCCGACGAAGTCCCGCCAGAAGATGGCCGCCATCGGGGTCACGTATTCGTGGCTGAACCGGATGTCGGTGCGCACGAAGCCTTCGTCGCCCGGCTTGACGTACGGGACGCCCACGCGGTCGGCGGAAAGATCAGTGACCCAGCGCCGCGCAATGACCTTTTCGGCGAGCGTCATCGACCGCTTCGGCGTGGTGACCGCGGGGACCCGCACCTTGCCCTGCATGCGGGCCACGTTGTACTGGAAGAGCCCGCCGTGCTCGATGATCCCGCGCGTGATGCCACCCTCGCCCGCGGTGAACACGGAGAGGGGAATCGGCTCCCCGCGGCGCACCCGATCGAGGACCGAGAAGTCGGTGCTGGTGAAGACGCCAAGGTTCTGGCAATTCTCGCGGTAGATCCGCTCGATGTTCTCGGCCACCACCAGCTTGATGCCCGCCATGAGCTCGGCGTAGGGCGACTGTTCCCGGCTCGACCCCTTGCCGCGCCGCTTGCCGCTCACCGAGGCCACGAACCCGCCGTTCCGCACCGAGGCCCGGGTGATCGGGAACTCCTCCCCGCACTTGAGGCCGAGGTAGGGGAAATCGCCCAGCGTCTGGTCGTAGTAGTAGCAGATGTAGGCGGGGGTGATCTCGTCGGTGGAGATGTCGTCCCGGAGCGGGATGGCCGGCGTCCAATCCAGATCCTGCCCCGACAGCTGGGTCCGGATGAGGTCGGGGTCGGTGGTGAGGTACAGGATCCGCCCGTCGAACCGGATGGCGTCAGGCAGGGTGGTGATCGGGCGGGACTTGAGGCTCTCGAGCATGGGGCGGCGTTCTCCTGGTTGACGGAAAATGCCCGGGCGGCGAGGCGGGAGCAAGGATTGTTGGAGGCGCGGCAATCTGGGGCTACAATTCTGGCCATGCGCCCCCTGACGCTCGCCGTGCTGGCCCTCGTCGCCGCCGGTCCCGCCGCCGCCCAGACCACCTGGACCATCGCCCCGCCCAGCCGAGTCGTGCCGCTGGGCACGTTTGCCGATACCCTGCTTTCCGAGGCGTCCGCCGCCGCGGCGAGCCGGACCCAGCCCGGGGTGATCTGGACACTCAACGACTCCGGCAACGCGCCCTGGCTGTTCGCGGTGGATACGGCGGGCCGCACGCTGGGGGTGTTCCGGGTGACGGGCGCCTCGAATTTCGACTGGGAAACACTGACCACTTCGCCCTGTCCGGCGGGGACCTGTCTTGTCATCGGTGATACCGGCGACAACCCGGAGACACGCCCCAGCGTCGTGGTGTACCGGATTGCCGAGCCGGCGGTGCACCCGTCCACCGCCGGGGAGCTGGTCTCGACGCCTGTCCCGGACTCGCTCACGATCCGCTACCCGGACGGCCCGCACGACAACGAGGCGATCTACGCCGACTCCGCGGGCAACGTCTATTTCGTCACGAAGGGACGCTCCAAGGGATTCCTCCTCTTCCGCCTGCCCGCCACCGCGTGGGCGGCGGGCCCCTCGGCGGTCCTCGAGCGGGTCGACTCACTGCCGATCACGCCGGACATCAGCATCGGGCACTGGGTGAGCGACGCGGCTCTGTCGCCCGATGGGCGCCGTGTGGCGGTGCGCACCTATTCGGCCGTCTTCTTTTTCACCGTGGGGGTCGACGGGCGGCTGAGCCCCGACCACGGCAACGAGTGCTTCTTCGGGCACACCCTCGAGCCCCAGGGCGAGGGCGTGACCTGGCTCGACGACCGGCGCCTTCTGCTCACGAGCGAGGCGAGTTCCACCAGTCGCGGCACCCTGTTCCTGATCGAGTGCGGCCGGCCG
The DNA here is from genome assembly GCA_964571795.1 of uncultured Gemmatimonadaceae bacterium. Taxonomy (GTDB): domain Bacteria; phylum Gemmatimonadota; class Gemmatimonadetes; order Gemmatimonadales; family GWC2-71-9; genus SPDF01. The sequence continues at coordinate 83,433 of CAZNDK010000001.1, forward strand.
TAACCGCGCCCGGCCCGCCGGCGACGGACTCCCGCCGCCGATTTCCCCCAGCCATCATGGCCCCCATGCGACGTTTCTTCGCCCTTCTGGCCGCTTCCGCACTCCTTGCCCCGGCGGCGGTGGCCACCGCCCAGACCGAAGTCGACAAGGCGACCCAGGCCGTCTCGGCCAACGTCATCCGGTCCCACATCGAATTCCTGGCCAGCGACGCCCTCGAGGGGCGGGGCTCGGGGACCCGCGGCGGGGACCTCGCGGCCCGGTACATCGCGGCACAGTTCATTCGGCTCGGCCTCCAGCCCGCGGGCGACGACAGCACCTACTTCTTCAAGGTGCCGCTCATCTCCTTCACGCCGGCCCCCACGCTCGCGCTCGGCGGCAACGCGCTGGCGTACCCCTCCGACTTCGTGCTCAACCCAATGCGCTGGGACTCCCTCGTGACGGTGGAGGCGCCGCTCGTCTTTGCGGGGTACGGGATCGTGGCGCCGGAGTACGAGTGGAACGACTACGCCGGGGTGGACGTGAAGGGGAAGATCGTGGCAGTGCTGGTCAACGACCCGGGCCTCTACGATCCGGCCATCTTCAAGGGGAAGGTGCTCACCTATTACGCCCGGTGGACCTACAAGTTCGAGGAGGCGGCGCGCCAGGGGGCGGCGGGCGTGCTCCTCGTCCACACCGAGGAGAGCGCCACCTACCCCTGGGGAACGGTGGAAGGGAGCGCCACCGGGAAGCAGGTGCGCCTCGAGACGGCGCCCACCTCGCTCCAGGTGACCGGGTGGATCCAGCACGACGCGATGGCGCGCACCTTCGCCGCGGCCGGCGACAATCTCGACCAGGCGAGTGCGCGGGCCGGCAAGCGGGGATTCGTGGCGTACGAGCTGCCGGCCCGGGTGGCGGCCTCCGTGCGGAGCACCATGGTCCGCACCGCCACCTACAACGTCCTCGGCCGCCTGCCGGGCACGGGCGGGCCCCTCGCCCAGGAAGTCGTGGTCATCGGGGCGCACTATGACCACCTCGGCATCGCCAAGGCAGTGGATGGCGACTCGATCTACAACGGGGCCCGGGACAACGCCGCCGGGGTCGGCGAGATGCTCGCCATTGCGGAGGCGATGAGCCGCGGGGACCTGAAGGGGAAGCGCTCCATCCTGTTCACGGCGTTCGGGGGAGAGGAAGCGGGGCTGCTCGGCTCCCAGGCCATGATCGACCGGCCGTTCATGCCGCTCCGCAACGTGGCCGCGATGCTCAACTTTGACGGCGCCAACCTCTTCGGCCGCACGCGGGACGTCTCCGCCAACGGCTCCGACCAGTCGTCACTGCTGGGGGCGCTGCAGGCCGCCGCCCGCCTTGAGGGACTGCAGGTGAGCGACGACTCGTCCGGCATGTACCGCGGGACCTTCTTCCGGTCGGACAATTTTCCGTTCGCGCGCGCCGGCATTCCGGCGCTCTCCTTCGAGCCGGGGAACAACTTCGTCGGGCGCCCGCCCGACTACCGGGAGAAGTCGCAGGCGGAGTACACCAGCAAGCGCTACCACCGACCGCAGGACGAGTTCGGCGCCTGGTACAACCTCGACGGCGCCGTGCAGGAAACGCGTGTAGGCCTCCGGACGGCCATCTACGCCGCTGACGCATCGGCTCAACCCACCTGGGACGTGGACTCCGAATTCCGCGCGGCGGGGGAGGCGCGTCTCAAGCCCGCAAAGCCGAAATAGCGTAGACACAGCATCAAGTCACTGTCGCATTACCGCACATAAGATGGACGGCACGTCGCTCACGTAGTTCCCCTCCCACCTCGTGCAGTAACCTGTTGACTCGTCAATGGTTACTGCACCGCGCCGTGAGCCATCGACATCCGCACTCGGCCCGGTCCACTGGACCCACAGGCCAATCCAGTGTAGTTTCGCGGCGTTCCTCCCCGGGACCTCTCCGACCAGGAGCACCTCTGGAACTGCCCTCGCAACATCGCGTGCCGCTCGCCTGGCTCCTCCAGCACGGCGGCGAGATCATCGCGTATCGCACCCTGACGGAATTGGCGCCCGCCGGGACGGTGGACGTCGCCACGATCGAGGCGGCACGCGCCGCGGTCCTCGAATCGAAGCCGGTCGCCGCCGTCGTGAAGAAGCAGAAGGACACCGGCATCTGGGCCGGCAACCTCCTCGGCCTCTCGGCGTCCACCGCGCTGGGCATCAAGGATGTCGGCACCATTCCCCAGTACCGTCGCCTGCTCCAGTTGGGCGTGCCGCTCGGTGGACGACCCTACAAGCTGGCCGACCGCCTCCTGTTCCGGCTGCTCTCGCGCGACGACGACCCGGCCCTCCTCTTCGAGTTCCGGAAGATGGCGGCGGGGGACACGCACGCCGAGTCGTGGGCACGGTGGGTCATCCGGGAGGCCTCCTGCGCAGCGCTGGCCGAGGCCGGTCACATCGAGGACCCCAGGCTCCGCGGGTCGGCGCACAAGGTGGCGAGCGCGGTGTCGCAGTTCCTGCGCAGCCCGCTGTCCGAGAAGCCCTTCGTGAAAGTGGGCGGCAAGACGATCCTGCATCCCGAGGCGTACCCGCCGAGCTGGTACTCGGTGGCGATGGTGGCCTCCATGCCGTCACTCCAGCGCGAGCGGGCCGGGTTCACCGAACGGCTGGGGCACTACCTCGCGCAACCGGCGCCGAAGAAGGCCTACTCGCTCCACGTAGGCAAGAAAACCGTCAAGCCGCAGCACCTGCTCCTTGGCGATCCGATCGAGTCGGACGGCAAGGGTGTGGCCAAGGATGTCCCTCTGGCGCTGCACTACATTGAGCTGCTGGCGCGGATCGGTGCGCTGCACACCGCGCCGGTCGCCACGAAGGTCCTCGGGCGCCTGATCAAGGACTGCGACGAGCACGGCGTCTGGCACCCCAAGGGCCTTCGGAGCCTGCCCAAGGGCCTCAACAAGATCACCTACCACACCTTCCCGCTGGCCGCGGAATCGAAGAGCGCGGAGTCCCGGCAGGTGGACGTGACCTTCCGCCTGGCCCTTATCGCCAAGCACCTGGGGTGGACCATCGAGATGGCGTGAGGCGGCTTGCGGGATGCGTAGTCATAACCCATACTACGCTTCATGCGCACGCTCAATCTCATGCCGTTCGGCTTCACCCCCACCGAGAGCCTGGTGTACCAGGTCCTCCTCACCACCGGCCCCGGCACCGGCTACGGCATCGCGCGGGCGGCAAGCCTGGCGCGAGCCAACGCGTACAGCGCGCTCGAGGGGCTGGTATCCAAGGGAGCGGCCCGCGTCGAGGGCACGCGCCCGAAGCGGTACCGCCCCGAGGCGCCGACCGCCCTCGTCGCTCGCATCGCGAGCCAGCACGGCCAGGCGCTGGACGCGTTGCGCGATCACCTCGCGGAAATCTCGGTGCCGGACTCCCCCACCCTCGTGGAAATCGAGTCGGCGCGCGGCTCGCTCCAGTTGATTGCCCACGACATCGGCCGCGCCGCGACCTCGGTGCGGTTGCTCGCCCCCTCCGACGCCTACCCGCTGCTGGTCCCATCCCTTCGCAAGGCCGCGGGTTCCGGGGTGGCGCTCGAGCTGCGCTCTCTCGACCCGGTCGAGCTCCCGTTCGCCACCGTCCACCGCGCGCATCCGGGCCACCAGTGGCCGGGCCAGCCGCTCGTGGCAGTGGTGGACGACAAGAGCGCCGTGATGGCGGCTCGCGTCGGCGCGGAGGTGCGCGGGCACTGGAGCACGGCCCCGGCATTCGTGGCGGCGGCCGGCCTGGCCTTCGAGCGCTTCGGGACGGCGCCATGAGTGATCCGGTCGCGGCGGCGCTGCGGGAGTTGAGGCGGGAGTATCACGCGGAGGGACCGGCGCGCGTCGCGGAACTGCAGCGCGGGCTGGCGGCGCTCCGCGCCGGGGAGGACGGTGCGGAAACGACCTTGACCATGCTCTGTCATCGGCTGGCGGGGTCCGGCGGGGCCTATGGATTCCCGCAGGTGAGCACTGTGGCGCGCGAGCTGGAGCGGCTGCTCCGGAGCGAGCCACACTGGACGCCGGCCCGCCTCGCGGAGCTCGAGGCCGGCATCCAGGATATTTCCGACGCCTTCACCCAGCGCGGCGCCGACTGACCCTCAGTGCGCGAAGCGCTCCACGAGCGGAGCGACGTCGCGCGGGTTTTCGTCGCCGAAGAGCAGGCGCCCCTCGCGGAGCGAAGCGCCCCGGAGGGTGAGGGCGAGGACCTCGCCCAGGCTGTCCACCGGGAACACCTCGATCCGCTTCCGCACCTCCTCCGGCAGGTCCTCGAGGTCCGGCTCGTTCTTGCGCGGAAGCACGATCCGCGTGATGCCGGCGCGCACCGCCCCCAGCACCTTCTCCTTGACGCCCCCGATCGGCAGGACGTGACCCCGGAGGGTGATCTCCCCGGTCATCGCGATGTCGTTGCGCACCGGCCGCCCCGAGAGCGCGGACACCAGCGCCGTGGCCATCGTGACGCCCGCCGACGGCCCGTCCTTCGGGATGGCGCCCGCCGGCACGTGGATGTGCAGGTCGCGGTCGAACATGTCCTCCTTGATGTGCAGCCCCGCAGCGTGCGAGCGGGCGTAGGTCCAGGCCGCCCGCGCGGACTCCTTCATCACGTCGCCCAACTGCCCGGTCAGGGTCAACTCACCCTTGCCGCGCATCGTCGACGCCTCGACGAACATGATGTCGCCACCGGTGGGCGAGTAGTACATGCCGGTGGCCACGCCGACCTGGTCCTCGCGCGCCGCACGTTCCGGGAACACCCGGGGACGGCCGAGGAGGTCGTCGACCGCCTGCGGATCCACCGTGAGCCGCTCGACCTCCTTGGCGGCGATCCGGCGCGCGACCTTGCGGGCCAGCTTGCCCAGCTCCCGCTCCAGCTGCCGGACCCCCGCCTCGCGGGTGTAGCTGGTGATGACCTCCTGGGTGGCGCCGTCGGTGATCTCGATCTGTGCGGTCGAGAGGCCGTTCTCCTCCAGCTGGCGCGGAATGAGGAAGTTCCGGGCGATGACCAGCTTTTCCCGTTCGGTGTACCCGCTGAACTCGACGGTTTCCATGCGGTCGAGCAGCGGCGCCGGGATGTTCTGCGGGAAGTTGGCCGTGGCGATGAACAGCACCTCGCTCAGGTCGAACGGCACGCCGAGGTAGTGATCGACGAACGAGTCGTTCTGCGCGGGATCGAGCACCTCGAGCAGCGCGGCCGCCGGATCGCCCTGGAAGGACACGCCGAGCTTGTCCACCTCGTCGAGCAGGAAGACGGGGTTCCGGGTGCCGGCCTGGCGCATGCCGTTCAGGATGCGGCCCGGCATGGCGCCGACGTAGGTGCGCCGGTGGCCCCGGATGTCGGCCTCGTCGCGCGCGCCACCGAGCGAAATCCGCACGTACTTCCGGCCCATCGCGCGGGCGATGGACTTGGCGACGGAGGTCTTGCCCACGCCCGGGGGCCCGACGAAGAGGAGGATGGGACCTTTCGCCCCTTCGGGGTTAGGCGGGGAAGCGGGGAGGCGGGGAGGTGACCCGGCTTCGCTCTCCGACTTGCCAGCTTCCCCGCTGTCCCGCGCTCCGGCCTCGCGCAGTTGGCGAACGGCCAGGAATTCCAGCACTCGGTCCTTGACGTCGCCCAGGGCGTAGTGGTCCTCGTCGAGAATCCGCTGCGCCTCGACCAGGTCGAGGTGCTCCTCGCTCCGGGCGCTCCACGGAAGCTCGAGGATGTGCTCGAGGTACGTCCGGATGACCTGGGACTCCATCGACTCCCGCGCGATCCGGCCGAGCCGCCCAAGCTCGCGGTCCACCTCGCGGCGCGCGTCGGCCGGCAGGTCGAGGGCGGCGAGCTTGGCCCGCAACTCCTCCATCTCGTCCGACTCGTCGTCCTCGCCCAGCTCCCGGCGGATGGTCTTGAGCTGCTCGCGGAGGAACATCTCCCGCTGCCGCTCGCCGAGCTCCTCCTGCACCTGCGACTTGATGTCCTCCTGGGCGTCCACCAGGCCGATCTGGCGCTGGATGTGGACCAGGACGCGGCGGAGCCGGTCCTCCACCGAGAGCGTCTCGAGGAGGGTCTGGCGCTGCACCGGCGTGATGTCGATGTAGCCCGCCACCAGGTCGGAGAACCGGCCGGCATCGTGCACCCCGGCGAGCACCTGCTGGATGACTTCCTCCGGCAGGCCCGACTTCTGGCCGAGCTCGGCCGCGCGGGTGCGCGCCTCGCGGTGCAGCGCCAGGAACGCCGGATCCTCCGGATTGATCGGGGCGAGCTCTTCGGCCTCGCGCACGACCGCCTGCAGGAAACCGTCCTTCTCGACGACGTGCATGGCGATGCCGCGCCGCTCGCCGTGCAGGAGCAGCTGCATCCCGGCGAGGCCGCGCTGCAACTGGCCGATGCGGGCGATGGTGCCGATGGTGTAGAGATGCTCCGGCTTCACGTGCTCGACGTTCTCCCGCTGCGAGAGCGCGAAGACCAGCTTGTCCGGCGTGGCGAGGGCCGCCTCGATGGCCCGGAGCGTGCCCGGCCGGCCGGCCCCGATGGGCGCGGTGACGCCCGGGAAGAGCACGACGTCGCGGAGCGGAAGAACGGGAATCGTCAGGCGTTCAGTCATGGAAAGAATCCTCTCATCCCCCGGTACCGGGGGCGAATTTGGCAGAAGTGTACACCAGCTGTACCCCCAGAGTGCACCCGCCGTGCCATCTGGATGCCCCGGAATCTCTTTCGGTCGTGCGTCCGTATGGGCACGCTGGGTGCAATACGGAACGCCCGCGCTCGATCAGCCCTGGCGCCCCTGCCAATCCGACAGGGCGCAGCTTGGTCCGGCAGGGGACGACAATACGCCCCGTCGGTTGTTGCCCTTACGGAACAAGGGCGACAGATTGTTGTGTTCCCGCGGGAGCATTGTTCCCGCCTGTCCGCCCAAGGATTCGAGCGCCGATGACCGAACCTCACGAAACATCCCTCGTTTCCCGCCTCGGCAAGGCACTGGGAGACGCGTACACGATCGAAGGCGAGATCGGACGAGGCGGGATGGGGGTTGTCTATCGGGCGCGCGACGAGCGGCTGCAGCGACGCGTCGCGATCAAGGTGCTCCCCCCCGAACTCGCCTTCCAGGACGAAATCCGCCAGCGCTTCATGCGCGAGGCGCAGACGGCCGCGCGCCTGTCGCACCCCAACATCGTCCCGATCCACGGGGTCGACGAGGGCGGCGGGCTGGTCTACTTCGTCATGGGCCTGGTCGACGGCGAGTCGCTCGGCGCGCGGATCAAGCGCCGCGGTCACCTGCCGGCGGAGGAAGTCCGCCGGATCATGAAGGAAACGGCCGACGCGCTCAGCGCCGCCCACGCCTTCTCGGTGGTCCACCGCGACATCAAGCCCGACAACATCCTCCTTGAGGGCACCCGCGGGCGGGTCATGGTGACCGACTTCGGTATTGCCAAGGCGCTCTCCGCCGGCTCCGGCGCGACGCTCACCGGCGCCGGGGTCGCCATCGGCACGCCGGCCTACATGAGCCCCGAGCAGGCCGCGGGAGAGCGGGAAATCGACGGCCGGTCCGACGTGTACAGCCTCGGCATCGTGGCCTACCAGATGGTGACGGGGGAGCTGCCGTTCCAGGCACCCACGGTGGCCGGCATCCTGATGAAGCAGATCACCGAGCCGGCGCCGATGGTCACGCTCAAGCGGCCCGAGATCCCCGAGGACCTGTCGCTGGCCATCAGCCGCTGCCTCGAGAAGGATCCCGAGAACCGCTGGCCCACGGCCGACGCCCTGCGGAGGGCGCTCGAGACGCGCACGGTCACCGGGTATCGCCCGACGGGCACTGGCTGGAAGGCCCCGCGCACCGCGGGCGGCGCTTCCGCGCGGAGCGCCGGTGGCGCCTCGCGTGGCGGAACCTCCGAGCGGCCGCTCCGGCCGCTGGCCGGTTCGCTGCCGGCGCGCCCGGGAGAGCCTCGTGCGGTGGCGCGGGCCGGGAATCGCGGCCTGCGCCCGCAGCGGGAGATGTCGTGGGACGTGGACAAGAAGGAGAAGGACCGCCCGCCGGTGGACACCGGGGAGCCGAAGATCGTCCAGGACACCCGGAACATCTTTGCGCGGTGGGCCGCCGTCGGCGGGGGCTGCTTCCTGATCAACCTGGCGACGGGGATCGGGAATCCATGGTGCCTGTTCGTGATCGGCGGCATGGGGATCCCGCTGCTCCGGAGCTACGCGACGCTCTGGCAGTCGGGGTACAGCTGGCGGGACGTGCTGAGCCGCCCTGCGGCGCACGATTCGGCCGAGACGCGCCTCACCTCGAGCGGCGGCAAGCTGCCCCGCCTCCTGCCGGCTCCCACCGCGGCCGACTACGGGGCCGGGCTCGGCCAGATCCAGCAGCTCTACCGTGACCGGATCGCCATTCTCGGCCTGATGGAGCGGTTGCCGGCCTCGGAGAAGAAGCTGCTGCCCGAGGTCGTCCAGACGACTGACGCCCTCTTTGCGCGCGCCACCGACCTCGGCAAGACGCTGCACGCCATGGACGCAAACCTCGAGACCGGCGGCTTCAGCCGTGTCGAGGAGCGGATCGCGGCGATCATGCGGGAGCCGGACGACGAGGAGCGGGCCCGGCGGATCGGGCTGCTGGAGCGGCAGAAGAACCAGATGTCGGAGTTGCGGAGCCGTCGGGAGCAGGTGGCGGCCAACCTCGAGTCGTGCATCTTGGCCATGCAGAACGTGCGGTTCGACCTGCTGCGGCTGAAGTCGGCTGGCGTGGGCGCCGTGCTAGGCGACCTGACGAACGCCACCCAGCAGGCGCGGGCGCTGTCGCGCGACGTGGACGGCGCCATCGCCGCGGCGAGCGAAATCAAGGAGGCGATGGAGCCCTGACGGCCGCCAGGGCTAGAAGGCGGCGACGGCCCCGAGGCGCAGGCTGGTGTAGGCGTGCTTCACGGAGCCGAACAAGTCAGTGGCGTCGCCGCGGCGCACCTCCTGCGGATCCACGTTGAGCGCCACGTCGGTGTAGTACACGCTGGCCCCCACCCCCCACCGGTCCGACAGGTAGTACCTCGCATCCAGATTGCCTTCCAGGACCGACACCCCGTAGCGATCAATGCGGATCTCGAACGCCCGGGCATCGGCGCCGACATACCAGCGGCTGCCGAGCCGCCAGTTTCCGAAGGCCCCGATGGACGCGGTGGGCCCGGTCAGGGACTTGTCGATCCGGACGGTATCGGCCACCGACCCGCCACCGCCCGAGGCATCGCCCATGGCGTCGATCGTGAGGCGGAAGAAGATGGCGCCGAGGCCGACCGCCACACCGATGGTGTGCCGGTCTGCGGCCCAGAGGGCGTACTTGAACTGGAGGGTGGCGTCGTCGGAGGAAAGCGCGCTCGCGGCCTGGAGCCCGGCGTACACCGTGTCGCCGCCGACGTCCAGGTTCCGCTCGATGGTGCGCTCGCCGCTCTTATTGAGGAACTGGTAGCTCAGTTCGAGGGCGGTGCGCCGGCCGGGCCGCCACCGGAGCCCGACGGCCGGTTGGACCGTGGTGCCCGGAAGGCCGAGGCTGTTCGGGATCGAGATGGTGGTGCCGATCATCCCCTCGGGGGAGTCCACCCTGGCTTCGGAGCGATCCAGGACGAAGGTCGCGGCCGCCGCGACCTCCAGCTTGTCATATAGGTGATTGCGCTGGACTTCCGGCGCCTGGGCGCGCGCGGGAAACGCGGCCACGAGGAGCACAAAGCCGGCCGCGCATGCGCGGCCGGCTGTGAGGATCGAGCGAGACGTGTCGTGGCTCGGCACCTGGCCTAGAAGGCGTAGATCGCCCCTGCCCGAATGCTCGAGTAGTTATAGGAGACCTTGCCGATCAGGTCCTCGGCCACCGTGCTGCCCGACTTGGGCCCGACGTCCACCGATACGTCCGTGTAGAACCAGGCCAGGTTCAGCCCCCACCGGTTCGACAGGAAGTACTGCCCCGACACGTTCCCCTCGAACACCGAGAAATCGTACCGGTCCACCCGCGCCCCGATGCCGCGGGCGTCGGCGCCCACGTACCACCGGTCGCCCACCCGCCAATAGCCGAAGGCGCCAATCGAACCGGTCGGGGCCGTGAACTTCTTCGAGACGCTGAGCGAGTCCGCGACGCAGTTGGCTCCGTTGCACGCACCGCCGGACGCATCGAAGTCCATGTTGAAGAAGATGGCGCCGAGGCCAAGCGCCAGGCCGACGTTGTACTTCTCCTTCGCCAGGATCGAGTACTTGAACTGGAACGTGGCGTTGTCGGAATTGAACTTGGACTTGATGTTGAGGTCCCCGGAAACGGTGTCCTCGCCGATGATGATCGTCTTGTTGACGGTGCGGTCGCCGCTCTGGTTGAGGAACTGGTAGCCGAGGTCGAACTCCGTGTGCCGGCCCGGCTTCCAGCGGATGCCGATGGCCGGCTGGATCGTGGCGCCGCTGACACCGAGAATCTCCCGGACGTCGAGCACCGTGCCTTCGTCGCCGTTGGCGGCATCGACGCGCGCGTTCGAGTAGTTCAGGACGGTCGTGAAGGCGAGTCCCACCTGGAACTTGTCGTAAAGGTGGTTGCGGTAGGTGGTGCTGTCCTGCGCGGACACCACCTGCGGAGCGGCGAGCGCCAAGGCTGCCAGCGCGGTGTATCGGGTAAGGCGGACGAGCACGCGGGTCATAGGTTCTCCGAACCTCAGAAGGCGGCGATGGATGCGATCGCCTCGCGCAATGATTCCACCTGCGGAAGAATGACGTCCTCGAGCTCGGGGGCGTACGCCACGAACGTGTCGGTGGCCGCCACCCGGCGCACCGGGGCGTCGAGCCACGCGAACGCCTCGTCGGCGATCCGCGCGGCGATTTCGGCCCCATAGCCCCACGACAGCGAATCTTCGTAGGCCACGATGACCCGGCTGGTCTTGCGGACCGAGGCGAAGACGGTGTCCCAGTCCACGGGGCTCAGGGAGCGGAGGTCGATCACCTCGGTGCTGACGCCGGTGGTTTCCTCCAGTTCCTTGGCCGCCACCAGCGCCCGCTGCACCACCGCCCCGTACGTCACCAGCGTCACGTTCGTCCCCTCCCGGACCACCTTGGCCTTGCCGAAGGGGATCATGAAGTTCGGGCCGGGGTTGGGCGCCTTGTTGTAGGTCTGGCGGTACAGGTGCTTGTGCTCGAGGAAGAGGACCGGGTCCTCACTGCGGATGGCGGTGCGGAGGAGGCCGTTGGCGTCGAGCGCGGTCGAGGGACACACGACCCTGAGCCCGGGCACGCCGGTGAAGATGGCCGCCCCGGTCTGGGAGTGATAGACCGACCCGCCCTTGAGGTACCCGCCGTACGTGACGCGCACCACCACTGGTGAGGCGAAGGCGTTGTTGGACCGCCAGCGCATGAGCGCGAGCTCGTCGCGCAACTGCATGTACGCGGTCCAGATGTAGTCGAAGAACTGGATTTCGACGACCGGCTTCATGCCCCTCGTGGCCATCCCGATGGCGCGCCCGATGATGTTGGCCTCGGCCAGGGGCGAGTTGTACACCCGGTCGCTCCCGAACTGCTTCTGCAGCCCCCACGTCACCTTGAACACCCCGCCCTTGCCCTTCACGTCCCCGATATGCGCCTCGCGGCTGACGTCGGCCACGTCCTGGCCGAACACCACAATGCGGGGATCCCGGGCCATCTCGTCCTTGAGGCAGCCGTTGATCAGGTCCACCATCGTGGTCGGCTCACCGCTGAACTGCGGGTCGTCCTCGGTGTCGAACTGCTCAGACGTCGGATCGACCTCGGGCGAGTACACGAAGTTGTAGATCGTGTCGGTCGTGGGCTGCGGCGACGCGAGGGCGGTGTCGGTGGCGACATCGACCTCCTCCGCCACCGTCGCGCGGATCCGTTCGATTTCCGCCTCGGTGGCGATGCCCTGCGCCACCAGGTAGCGCGGGAAGGTCGTGACGGGATCCCGCTCGGCGTCCGCGTCCCGCTCGGCCGGCGTCCGGTAGTTGACCTCGTCATCGGAGAGGGAATGACTGTAGGGCCGGATGACCTTGGCGTGCACCAGGGCCGGCCCCCTCCGCTGGCGGCAATAGTCCACCGCGCGGGTCAGGGCGTCGTAGGAGGCCAGGACGTCACACCCGTCCACCTCCTGGATGTACAGGTCGGGAAACCCGACCAGCAGCTTCGAAATTGACCCGCCGGCGGTGTTGACCTCGACCGGCGTGGAGATGGCGTAGCCGTTGTCCTCGACGAGGTAGACGACCGGCAGCTTGAGGTTGGAGGCGGTGTTCATCGACTCCCAGAACTCACCCTGGCTGGTCGTGCCGTCGCCGGTGGAGCAGAACACGACTTCGTCGCCATGGAACGGCGTGTCGGCGGTGGCGATGCCCGGGACCCGGCTGGACCGAAGCCAGGCCTCGGCGCAGCCGACCGCCTGCAGGAACTGGGTGCCGGTGGGGCTCGAGGCCGACACGATGTTGAGGTCCTTGTGGCCCCAGTGCGAGGGCATCTGCCGGCCGCCGGAATTCGGGTCGTCGGCGGCGGCCACCGCCGACAGCAACTGCTCGGTGGCGGTCATGCCAAGGCCGAGGCAGAGCGCCCGGTCCCGGTAGTAGGTGTAGAACCAGTCGTAGCCGGCGCGGAACACCCGGGACGCCGCGACGAGCACGGCCTCGTGTCCAGCCCCGGAAATCTGGAAGAAGATCTTGTTCTGGCGCTTGAGCTGGATTTCCCGGTCGTCGATCCGGCGGGAGAGCAGGATCAGCCGGCACATCTCCAGGAGCTCGGCCTTGTCGAGGCGGGCGGAGGGAGCGCTCTTGGCAGGCGCCGACGTGCGAGTCGCCATCGGGGTGTCACCCTCGGTGTGGACGAAAACAGCCGCCGGAAACCGGCCCCCGAAAGATACTTCGGCGGGAGCGGGGGAGAAAGACGCCGGGGATCAGCCGCCCCAGCCCATGGACTTCACGTCGGCCAGCACGCCGTCGAGGTCGTTGAACTTGACGCTCTTGGGCTTGGAGGGGAGCGGGCCCAGCTCGAACTCGGTCAGCGGCCCCGTAACCTGCTTGCGGACCCGTACCCACTGGTCCTTGCCCATCTCGAGGCCGATCGGGACGTACATCCGGAAGCTCTCCGGTACCCCTTCCTGACGGATCCGGAAGCGGACGACGTACTTCCCGTCCGGCGCATCGGCCACCTGGTAGGCCACCCGGTAAGTCGGAATGGCGGACTCCTGCACCCACTGCGTGAAGAACCACCCCATGTCCTGCCCGGTATTGCGTTCCACCACGGCCCGGAAATCGTCGGTCGTGGCCTGCTTGCCCCGGTAGGTCGTGTAGAAGTCCTTCATCATGCCGCTGAATCGATCCTCATTCATGGTCTTGAGGTCGATCATCAGGGCCCGGAGCATGTGGAGGACCCACGCCCCCTTCTGGTACACGATGAGGTTGTAGTCGCCCGGATTATCCTTGTCGGCCGCGCGATACCCGAGGGCAATCGGCGCGGCGTCGGCCCCGCGGACCAGGAGGTCGGCCTTCCATTCGTCGAGGATGGCGAAGTACTGCTTCGTGTCGCCCCGGACCGTCTGCAGGTACCAGAGCGCGGCGAAGGTCGAGAAGCCCTCGCTGAGCCACTGATCCCGGTAGCCGGCGAAGTCCACCCCGATGCCCCACCACTGGTGGGCCACCTCGTGCGCGCGGAAGACCTCGTTGTGCCCCTGGGTTCCGGTCATGTCAAAGGTGGACAACGACAGGTGGATCAGCCCGGGGAAGGCCTCGCCGTGCCCGGCGGGAATCTCGGTCGCGTAGAACTGCTCGGTCGGCGGCGGCCCGAAGAGGGTGGTGAAGAGCTTCATGCTCCTGGCGATGTCCTCCGCCACTTCCTGGGCCGAGTACGCCTTGGAACCCATCGCGCGGTGGCCGCTCTCCGACACCAGCACCGTCACGGGCGGGGCGCCGGGCTCCAGCGGCTGGTACGCCTTGAACATCCCGATGTTGAACGAGGCGTTTCGGATGGGGCGCGGCGTGACCCAGCGGCTGGTCGTGACCCGGTCGGTGGTGCTGGAGTCCATCCGCTCACCGACGCTCGCGAAGAGGTAGTTCGAGGGCGTGTGGTAGATCATCTCGAATGTGGCCAGGTTCCGGCCATCCATCGGGCGGGGGTACCAGGCCGTCGAGCCGTCGATATAGAAGAAGTCTCCGTAGCGGTCGATGAGGTCGCCGTGGTAGTACACGGTGAGCTGGACCACTTCCCCCGCCGGCAGCGCCCCGGGCAGGCGCACCCACAGAAACGGGCTGTCCTTCTGCTTGTCGAAGATGGCGCTCCGCCCGTCGGCCCAGTTGGCGGAGTCCACGCGGAACTGGTCACCCAGCGTGAAGACCACCCATGGACCAAGCGGGCCTTGCCCGTACAGGAACATCCGGGCCGACCCCCGGAAGCCAATGTCCCCCGAGCCGGTGCTGGGCAGCGAGACCTCCAGCGCGTAGTGGCGAACGAGGGCGTCGCCCTGGCGATCACGCCGAAGCGCGGTGCCGGCCGCGGGCGCCGGCGCTTCCTTCACGGTCGCGATCGAGTAGCCGGTCGTCCCGATGTTCCGGCGCTCACGCAGTTCCACGCCCTCGCGTTCCCGCGGGGTCACGAGGAACAAGACGGGATCGCCTCCATCCTTGATCATGTCGGCGTAGAAGAGTCCGCCAGGGGCGGCATTCAGCAGGTCGATCATCACGTCCGGATCGATCGCATGGTCGTGCTCGTCGCCCAGGCGGTCGAGGGCCTGTGCGATCCGGTTTCCCCCCATCGCCGGCGGCGCGCCAGGCGCAAACCGGAGCGCACGCTCCAGTTGCGCGAGGGTGGTGTCGGTGAAGAAGAGCACGACCTCCGTGATCGGGACCCGATAGGAGGGATGGTCGTGCTGGCGGGCGAGTTGCGCCCGCTCGATGTCCGTCCGCGGGGAAAACTCGAACGACCCCCGCCCCCGGAAGACCGCCCCCATGGTCTGCCCCCCCACGGGAGTCAGCAGGGCCATCGTGCCCTCGGTGAGCACCAGCCGGCCCGATTCCCGCTCAAGCACGAGGTTGCTGACCGCAGCGGTGCGCGCCGGGTCGGGCCTCGTGGCGAGGATCTCCGCGTACCCGGCCCCCCACGTCGCGGCGGCGGTCGACTGGGCGCCGAGCGGTGTTCCCACCAGTACGGCGGTCATCGTCAACGCCGCCAGCACGAGTCGGCGCATCATTGCGCCCGGTACACCACCCGACCCCCCGCGACGGTCACGAGGACGCGCGCGTTCGGGATGTCGGTCGGGGGGATGGCGGTGAGGTCGCGGTCCAGGAGCACAAGGTCGGCGCGGGCGCCGGGGGTGAGCACGCCACGTCGCCCCTCGGCGAACACGCCGTACGCGTTCTCGGTGGTGTAAGCCCGGAGGGCCTCTTCGACCGTGACCTTCTGCGCCGGGAACCACCCCTCGGGATTCTTGTCGTCGAGGGTCCGCCTCGTGACCGCGGCGTAGATCCCCAGCAACGGGTCGAGCGGCGCCACCGTCCAGTCGGAGCCGAAGTCGAGGTGTGCGCCCTGGTCGATCAGGTCGCGGAACGCGTAGGTTGTGCGGAGACGCGTGCTGTCGAGCCTTTTGCCGGCCCACCGGCCGTCGTCGATGGCATGGTAGGGCTGCATCGAGGGAATGACGTTCATCGTCGCGATGCGCGTGATGTCCACGGGGCGAAGATGTTGGGCATGCTCGATCCGGAAGCGGCGGTCGCGGGCGCCGTTGGCGACGGACACCGAATCGTACAGGTCGAGCAGCAGCGCGTTGGCGCGGTCGCCGATGGCGTGCACCGCCACCTGGAGCTGCGCCGAGTCGGCGGCCTGCACGTAGCGCCGCATGCTGTCCACGTTGGTCGTGGCAAGTCCCCGGGTTCCCGGTGCGTCGAGGTAGGGGTCGAAGAAGAGCGCCGTGGTCGAGCCGAGCGAGCCGTCCATGTAGCCCTTCACGCCGTCGATCCGGAGCCAGTCGTCGCCGGGGCCGGCGGCCGCCACGGTGTCGGCCACCCAGCGCCACCGCTCGATCGGGAAGAACATCTTGACCCGCACGGTGAGCGTGCCCGCGGCCTGGGCCCTCTGGAAGGCGCCCAGCCAGGTGGTCGGGGCACTCATGAAGTTGACGGCGGTGACCCCCTTGCTGCCGGCGAACGCGAGCGCACGCGTCAAGGCAGCATCCTGCTGGGCGTCAGTCGGCGCCGGCATCGCGCCGTAGACCAGCGTCATGGCGTTGTCCTTGAGCACCCCGGTGGGCTCCCCCGTGCCGGGCACGCGGACGATTTCGCCGCCGGGGACATCCTTCGTGGCCCGGGTGACCCCCGCAGCCCGAAGCGCCGCACTATTGGCCACCGCCATGTGGCCGTCGAGCCGGTTGACGAACACGGGATTGTTCGGCGTAACGGAGTCGATCCAGGCCTTGGTGGGGAGCGGGGTGCCAGGCCACCGCTCGTGGTCCCAGTCCCCTCCGAGGATCCAGTCTCCAGGTTTCCGTTCGGCGGCGAAGGCCTTGATCCGGGCGGTGAATTCCTCGGGGGTGTCCGCGGTCCGCAGGTCCACGCTCGCCAGCTGGAATCCGCCGTCGAGGAAGTGCGTGTGCCCGTCCATGAATCCCGGCACGATCATGGCGCCCGCGGCAGACACGACCTCCGTCGCCTTACCCACGTACCGCGCCACGTCGGCGCTGTCGCCCACCGCCAGGATGGTGTCGCCCCGCATGGCCACACCGCCCGCCCAGGGCTGGTCCGGATTGCCGGTCCACACCCGTCCGTAGGCCACGAGCCCCGCCTCGGGCACCTTCGCACAGGCGGAGAACAGGCTTGCCACCAGGAGGGCCGGAATCCAGGTGCCGCGCACGCGGCGCGAGATCATACGATGCATGTGAAGGCGTCCTATCGAAGTCTGGTCAGGCGGCGGAGCGACTCGAGCTGCTCGAGCGCCGAGGTGCCCTTGGCAGGCGCGGCGGGCGCCACCGAGAAGAGGTCGCGGATGTCGAGCAGGATTTCCAGCATCAGCTGGTCGCGCACGTACGCCGCGTCCAGTTCCTCGACCCGGCGCTGGTCGCCTGCCTCGCGCGCGCGCTCGTAGGTCTCGCGATAGAGCTCCTCGAGGTTGGCCAGGATACGGTCGCGTGCACGCATGGGAGAACCGGAAGAGAAGTAGGGGGGCAGGATGCCCGGTGAAGATGCTATACTGTTCGACGATTGGCGAGGGGCCCTCCCTCCGCCGCCGACCCACACCGAACGGCCACCGCCATGAGCCTGACCGACGCCCAACGCCGGGTGGATGCCTGGATCAGCCAGTTCGAGGCCGGGTACTTCGACCCGCTCACCAACATGGCCCGGCTGGCGGAGGAGGTCGGCGAACTGGCGCGCGAGGTGAACCACCGCTTCGGGCAGAAGACGAAGAAGCCGGAGGAACCGGACGCCGACCTCGGCATGGAGATGGCCGACATCCTCTTCGTCCTGATCTGCATGGCGAACCGCGAGGGGATCGACCTCGAGGACGCGTTCGGCCAGATGATGGCGAAGGTCGAGGGCCGGGACGCCGGCCGCTGGAAGCGGAAAACGGAGTAGGGAGCCCCTACTCCCACTCCTCGGGCTCGGCCTCGGTTTCCGCCAGCAGCATCCGGTAGCTCTCCAGCCGGTCGGGGGCGATCGTCCCGTCCGCCACCGCCGCCTGCACCCGGCAACCCGGTTCGGTCAGGTGCCGGCAGTCCTGGAAGCGACACTCGCCGAGGAAGGGCCGGAACTCCGGGAAGCAGCTTGCCAGCTCTCGCGGCTCGATGCCCCACAACCCCACCTCGTTGAACCCCGGCGTATCCACCAGGTACCCGCCCTCGAACGGCAGCATCCGCGCCGACACCGTGGTGTTCCGGCCCCGGCGCACCCGGAGGCTCAGCTCGCCGGTGCGGAGTCCGAGCCCGGGATGGAGGGCGTTGAGGAGGCTCGACTTCCCGGCGCCCGATGGGCCGGTCACGACCGACTCCCGTCCGGCCATGGCGGCGCGGAGGGCTTCGAGCCCCTCCCCGGTCTTCGCGCTGGTGCGGAACACGGGATACCCCGCCTGCCGGAACCGCTGCTCGAGCCAGGTGCCCGGGTCCAGGTCCATCTTGTTGATGACGACCGCGGCCGCGATCTCGTTGCTCTCCGCCACGACGAGCAGGCGGTCGATGAGCTGCGGCACCGGCGCCGGATCGCAGTTGGAAGTGACGACGAAGACGGTGTCGATGTTGGCGGCGATGGGGCGGGTGCCGCGCCCCAGGGGAACGCGGCGTTCGAGCAGGCTGGTCCGCGGGGCGACGTCGGTGATGGTGGCGAGGCCGCCGGCGGCGTCAGGGAGCAGGGTGACCCGGTCGCCGACGACGACGCGGGGGGCGTCGCGTTTCGTGCGCCCGGTCAGCACCGCCCGCAACTCCCCCGTGTCGGTCGCCACGCGATAGGCGGCGCCGTCGCGCTCGAGCACCGTGCCCGGGATGCCGGTCACCACTCCCCCGGCGACCGCGCGATGGCCTCGTCGAGCGCCGCCTTCACGTCGTAGAGCGAGAGCGCCTTGAGCCGCTCCTCCGCCTCGGCGGGAGTGCGCCCCCAGGCGAGGAAGTCGGTCTCGACGTGGCCGGCCGGCGCGGCGCCGGCCGCGTCCCACCGGACGAAGAGCAGCGCCGCCCCGAAGCGTCCGCGGGCGTCGGGCTCGTCGTCGACGTACAACCCCACCGAGTAGGCCTGGCCGTCGCTGCCGCCGAACGCCGCCGCCCGCCCGTGCTGGGCCATGTACCCGCCCAGGGTGGCTTCCATCAGGCCCGGAGGGCGAGCGTCTCGCGCACCACGTTGCCGAAGATGAAGACGATGTTGGCGGGCCGTTCCGCCAGCCGGCGCATCAGGTAGGGATACCACTGGGTGCCGAAGGGGATGTACACCCGCATGTTGAAGCCGTCCTTGCGGAGCCGCTCCTGCAGGTCGCGGCGGACGCCGTAGAGCATCTGGAACTCGAAGCGGGCCGCGGGAATGCCCTCGCGCGTGACGAACGCTCTCGCGTGATCGAGCATCCGGCTGTCGTGGGTGGCCAGCGCCGGGTAGTTGCCATGCCGCAGCAACTCCTCCATCAGCGCGACGTACTGTCGGTCCACGTCCGCTTTGTCGGGGAACGCGACCTCGGGCGACTCCAGGTACGCGCCTTTGCAAAGCCGCACGCGCGCCTTGAGCTGGATGAGGCGGGAGATGTCGGCCGCCGAGCGGCGGAGGCAGGACTGGATGACGACGCCGGTGTGGCCGCCGAACTCGGGGAGCAGGTACCGCTCGAAGAAGTCGAGGGTGCGCTGGGTGTACGCCGATCCTTCCATGTCGAGCCGGACGAACCCGCCCAGCTCCCGGGTCTTGGTCAGGATGCGGCGCATGTTGTCGATGCAGAGCGCCTCGTCAATGTCGAGCCCCATTTGCGTCAGCTTGACGGACACGTTGATGTCGGCGCCGCTCTTGGCGAGGACGTCGAGCATCTGCAGGTACTCGTCGCGGGCGGCCACGGCGTCGGCCTCGCGGGTCACGCTTTCGCCGAGCAGGTCGAGCGAGGTGGTGATCCCGTGCTTCTTGAGTTCGAGCGCGGCGGCGGTGGCCGTGGCGCTGGTTTCCCCGGCCACGAAGCGGCTGGCGAACCGGCGGGCCAGCCCGTTCCGCCGCAGGAAGTTGAACACACCCTGTTGCTCCGAGAGCCACAGTAGGAAGGTGCGCATCATCAGCAGGTGTTCCTCGCCCAGAGGCCGCAACGGGTTGCAGGGCAGATCCATCCAGCGCCACGAAGGTAGCTAACCTGAGTCAGGACAACAAGTTCCGGATTGACTTCGAGGCCTAAGCGCGGCCCCAGCGCCGACTTAGACCGGCTCGCCACCCCGCTGGCCAACCCGGCCCGGGGCTTGCGTTCTACCCCCCCTGCACGACATACCAACGACCCGCCCGATAAGAGCACACCCGGAGCGATCCGGGGCCGCAAAACTTGAGGTCTCCAGCCGCCAACGGCGGGAGATAGCTCGGTGCCGAAGGCAGGCATGAGGAGCGGAGCCAAGGGATTTCCGTCCCCGTCGGGGATGCGGTCCAGCGGCTTTGTGCTTATCGGGCGTTGTGGAGTGACCATGCGCCCAGCGTCCGTTTCCCGTCGCCTGCTGCCCGTCCTGGCCCTGTGGCTGGGCGCGGCTTCGTGTACCAGCCTCGAACCCAGCGCCCCGCCCGCCGGCGCGGTGCTGATGACTCCCCCCGCCGAATACGCCGAGTGGTACGCGCGCACCGAGTCGTGCGCCGAACTCCGGGGCGCGCTCAAGGACATCGAGTGGTATGTGGTGCCCGGGGTCGCTACCTTCGAGACCAGCATCGGCGAGAAGGTCGGCCTCTGGGAACGGGTCGGCAACATCTCCCGCATCACGATCGCCGGTGATTACCAGGCCAACGAGATGGTCGTCCGCCACGAGATGCTGCACGACCTGCTCGAGCGCACCGGCCATCCCCCGGAGTACTTCGTGACCCGTTGCCACCTGACGTGGGATTCCTGGAACAACGGGGTGTCGTGACCGATTCCTTTCTGGGCATCCTGGAACTGACCGACCGCGGGACCGCCTTCATCCGACGGCGTGAATCCGGATACGCTCCCGCCGACGGCGATCTCTTCGTCCCTCCCCAGCTCGTCAAGCAGTACGGCCTCCGCACCGGCGACGCGATCGCCGGTGAGGGCGGGCGTGGTGGCAAGGGCCGCGGGCCCAGCCTCCAGCGCGTCAGCAGCATCAACGACCTCTCCCCGGAGGCCGTGGCCCGGCGTCCCGAGTTCACGAAGCTGCCCGCCAGCCACCCCAAGGAAATGCTGACGCTCGAGGTGCCACCCGGCACCCGCCGGACATCCCACGAGATCACCCGCCTCATCGACCTGCTTTGTCCCTTCGGCAAGGGCCAGCGGGCGCTCATCGTGGCCCCGGCCAAGGCGGGCAAGACGACGGTGCTGCAGGCGGTGGCGGAGGGGGTGGCGCGCAACCATCCGGCGGCGCAGCTCTTCATCCTGCTCGTGGACGAGCGGCCCGAGGAAGTGACGGAAATGGAGATGGCCGGCGCGGGGGAGGTGGTGGCGTCGAGCTTCGACCAGCCCGCCGAGCGCCACGCCGAGGTGGCCGAGCTGACCCTGGAACGGGCCCGGCGCCAAGTGGAGCTGGGCCGCGACTCGGTCATCATCCTCGATTCCATCACCCGGCTTGCGCGCGCCTACAATACGCTCGAGCGGGGCACCGGGCGAACCCTTTCCGGCGGTCTGGACGCCAACGCCATGGAGAAGCCCAAGCGGTTCCTGGGCAGCGCCCGGTACGTGGATCCGTCGCGCGGGGGCGGGTCGCTGACCATCATCGCCACCGCGCTGGTGGACACCGGCTCCAAGATGGACCAGGTCATTTTCGAGGAGTTCAAGGGCACCGGCAATAGCGAACTCGTGCTGAGCCGCGAACTGGCGGAGCGGCGGATCTACCCGGCCATCGACATCCCGGCCAGCTCCACCCGACGCGAGGAGCTGCTGTTTTCGCCCGAGGCGCTGGCGGCGTCGCACGCGCTGCGGCAGCGAACCGCCGCCATGCCCTCCATCAACGCGATGCAGGAAGTGCTGTCGCTTTTCCGCGGCGCCAAGACCAACGCCGAGCTGATCCCGACGCTGACGAAGTAGCGCTCCGCGCTAGTCGTGGAAGAGGCTCCCCGCCCGCTTCATCACCTCGTCGGATGGCGTGAGGGTTTCGGTGCCGCGTCCGCTCCCGCCCAGCCCCGCCCACTCCCCCTCCAGGCCCTCCGCCGTGAACCGGTAGCTCGACGCGCCCGCGATGTCGTCGCCCCCGGCGGCGATGATGATCAACCCCTTGGCGGTGGTGAAGGCGACGCCGGTGTAGCTGTAGTCCGCGCTCTCGCGAAACCGCACCGCGAAGTTCCGCCCGTCCTTCTCGACGATCAGCGTCCCGCTCTCGCTCCAGAAGTTCTTGTTGCCGTACTTCATCCATTCGAACTTGCTGTTCACCTGGTGCATGCGATACGGGTGCTCGCCGGGCCAGCCTCCCTCGGTGAGCCCGATGACGCCGTAGGTCTCGTCGAAGTGGAACCAGACCCCCACGTAGGCGGATTCCGAGGAGAGGTCGGAGTACCAGGGCCGGTTCTTGACGAAGCTCTTGGTGCTCTGCCCCTCCATCCGCTCCACTTCCTCGTTCACGCCTTCCTGCACCGGCGACATCCGCCAGGGCCAGACGAGGTGCAGGAAGAACTTCTTGTCGTCGGAGTACGCCACGTAGAGGGTCCCGTTGATCAGCACGCCGACCCCGTTCAACTCGCTGCCATTGCCCGGGAACTTCCACTTCAGCCTGTAGATCTCCGCCGTCTGCGCCGGCTCGGTCATCGGGATCACCACCTGGCCGGTGCGCTTCAGCTCCACCTTGGCCTCGTACGGCTTGTGGTCGTCGCCGGCCTCGGTCCCGTTGGCGGCGTAGGAGCCGCTGAGGTCGGGCGGGCGGTCGGCGCCCTGGGCGATGGCAGTGCGGGGGGCGAGGGCGAACAGGCAGGCGAGGACGAGCGGCGACGCGATCCGGGGCATGACACCTCCGCAGGAAGTGCCGGGGGCCCCGGCGGCGATGTCGCCGCCGGGAGCACCCCGCCGATGGGGTTACCTCGTGTACTCGGCGAACGAGCGGGCGGCCGGCGCGCACTCCGGCCAGGTGGACTGCTGACCGGTCTGCCGGTTGATCGGCATGACACGGCGCACCCGCGGCATCTGCTGCGGATCCTGGGCCGCCTGGTACGCCAGCATCGCGGTCAGGGTGGCGTTGTTGCGCACCTCACTCAGCACCAGCTTGTCGTAGGTGTCACGGTTGGTGTGCCAGGTGTAGCTGAAGTACTCCCACGGCAGCGAGCCGAGGCCGAACCCGGGCGCGCCGTAGCAGGCCACGGAGGCGTTGTCGGAGCCGCCGCCGGCCGGGCCGCCGGGCATCGTGAAGCTCTTGAAGTTCGACGTGATCTCCGTGGGCACCTTCGAGAACCAGTCGGCGAGGAAGCCGCTGGCGTCCATCAGCCCCGCCCCGCCCACGTTCACCACCCGACCGGTGCCGTTGTCCTGGTTGAAGAGCGCCTGCAGCCCGGCCACCACCTTGGGGTGGTCCGCCATGTAGGCGCGCGAGCCGTTCAGCCCCTGCTCCTCGCCGCTCCAGTGCCCGACCAGGATGGTCCGGCTCGGGTTCGGCAGCACGGTCTTGAGGATGCGCATGGCCTCCATCATCGTGACGGTGCCCGTGCCGTTGTCCGTGGCGCCCGACGAGCCGTCCCAGCTGTCGAAGTGGGCGGAGAGGACCACGTACTCGTCGGCGCGGTCGGTGCCCGGGATGGTGGCGATGGTGTTGAACACCGGCACCTCGCCCAGGTCCTGCGATTCCGCCGTGACCCGCAGCACGGGACCCTGCTTGTTCTCCGCCAGCCGGAAGACCAGCCCGTAGTCCTCGCAGCTCAGGACGGCGGCGGGCACCGTGGTGGTCTTGCCGTCGAACACCCGGAAGACGCCCCAGCCAGACGACCAGTTGCTCGTCAGGACGCCCTTGGCCCCGGCGGCCTCGAGCGCAAGCTGCAGCCCCTTGTTGTTGAGCCCGGTCCGCTTCACGCGCGCCGCCCAGGCCGCCCGGTAGTCGGTGCGCGCCTTGACCATCCGGTCGAACTCCTCGGGCAGCGCGGATTCCTTGTAGCTCGAATCGGGGCGGCAGCTGAGCTCAGGCGCGCTGATCAGCACGTAGGAGCCCTTGACCGACTTGAGCGCGGCGACGAACCCCGCGGAGTCGACGGCGTCCGGCAGGATCATGACCGGTGCCTCGACCGGCTTGCCCTTGGTGCCCGGGCTCCACGCGAGGATCATCCCCTCGAGGGAGCGGACCCGCGGAGACACCAGGTCGAAGTGACTCGCGCCGCGCTTCCATCCCTTCCAGGTGCCGTACTGCACGTTCTCGGCGCTGATGCCCCAGCTGGTGTAGGTCTTCACCAGCCAGTCGTTGCCGGCCTTCATGCCGGGCGAGCCGGTCAGTCGCGGGCCGATCGAGTCGTCGAGGACCTGCGCCAGCGCGCCCACCTGCGAACTGTCCATGCCCAGCGACCAGATCCGCTTGATGATCGGGTCGTCCGACGGAAAACTCTGCCCCCAGGCCGCCGTGGCCGGTGCGAGCAGCAGTGCCAAGAGGCCCAGCCGAATCATGCGTCGCATCATCGTACTCCAGGTGAAGAAGAGTGGTTACGCAGCCCGGGACCCGGGGTCGTCGTAGAATCGCCCGCCTTGCGCCGCCATGGCCACGAGCGACGTGGCCGGGGCGAACCGCGCGCCGAATTCCGCCTCGAGCGCGCGCAACGTGGAGACCACCTGCGCGGCGCCGAGGTCGTCGATCATGCGGAGCGGGCCGCCGCGAAACGGCGGGAAGCCGATGCCGAAGATGGCGCCGATGTCGCCGTCGCGCGGCGAGCGGACCACGCCCTCGCCCGCCGCCATCGCCGCCTCGTTCAGCATGGCGTACACCAGCCGCTGCTCGATGGTCTGCGGGCTGACGCGATCCGAGGGCGTGATGCCGAGCAGGCGGTACACCTGCGCGTCCACGCCGGCCTTCTTGTCGTTCTCGTACCGGTAGAACCCGCGCCCGCTCTTCCGGCCGAGCCGCTTGTCCGCCAGCATCCGCGCGATGGCGTCGGCCGGGGCGAGGCGCTCGCCGAAGGCCTTGTGCATGACCCCGCCGCCCTTGCCGGCCACGTCGAGGCCGACCTCGTCGAGCAGCGCGATCGGGCCGACCGGGAAGCCGAACCGGGTCATCGTCCGGTCGATGGCCTCGATCGGGGTCCCTTCCATCAGGAGGTGGCCCGCCTCGTTGAGGTACGGCGCCAGGATCCGGTTGACCCAGAATCCGGGGCGGTCGGCCACGACGATGACCGTCTTCCCCATCCGCCGACCGAACTGCACCGCGGTGGCGATGGCGTCCGGCGAGGTGGCCGCCCCGGGGATGATTTCCAGCAGGGGCATCCGGTCCACGGGGCTGAAGAAGTGCATGCCGAGGATCCGCCCGGGTTGGCGGGCCCCGGCCGCGATGTCGGTGATCGGGATGGTGGAGGTGTTGGTGGCGATGAGCGCCCGGTCGGTGAGCGCCCCCTCGAGTTCCGCGACCACCGTGCGCTTGACTGCCAGGTCCTCGAAGACCGCCTCGATGACGAGGTCGGCACGCGGGTAGCCGGAGTAGTCGCCGGTGCCCGAGAGGAGTGCGGCGAGGCGCTCGTATTCCGGCCTGGTGATTCGCCGCCGCTTGAGCCGGCCGTCGAGGATGCCCAGCGCCGCCTTCATCCCCTTCCCGACCCGGCCCAGCTCCGCGTCCTTGAGCCGGACCTCGACGCCCGCCTGTGCCACCGCCGTGCCGGCAATGCTGGCGCCCATGAAGCCGGAGCCGATCACGCCGAGCCGGCGCACCGGGCGCGGGATGGCGGTGCCCGGAGCGACGCCGTCGTCCTTCTTGAGGGCGGTGGTGGCGAAGAAGATCTGGACCAGCTTCCGCGACACCGCGCTCACGGCCAGCTCGCCGAACCGCCGGTGCTCGTCCACCAGCCCGGCGCGCATCCCGCGCTCCATCCCGGTGCGCACCGCCTCGAGCGCCGACAACGGCGCGGGGTAGTGGCCGCCGGTCTTGGCGACCACCGACTTCCGAGCCATCCGGTACACCAGCGCCCGTCCGATGGGATTCGCGTCCAGCAGCAGGGCCGCGAGGCCGCCTTTCCTCGCGCGTTTCGGCACGCCCCCTTCGATGAGCCGGAGCGCGGCGGCCACCGCCAGGCTCCGGAGGAGCGGCGGCGGGACCAGTTCGTCGACCATGCCGAGCTTGAACGCCTTGGCGGCCCGCTCCGACTTCCCGGCGAGGATGATGTCGAGGGCGGCGCGGACGCCGATCAGTCGGGGCAGCCGTTGGCATCCGCCCGCGCCCGGCAGGATGCCAAGCTGGACCTCGGGCAGGCCGAGCTGCGTCTTGGGATGATTGGTGGCGAGCCGCCAGTGGCAGGCCAGCGCCATCTCGAGCCCGCCGCCGAGGCAGGCCCCGTGGATCGCCACGACGACCGGCTTCGGGAAGGCCGCGACCCGGTCCACCATCGCCTGCCCGTCGCGGGAGAGCGCCTCGGCGGCCGCCTGATTCGGCAGCGCCACGAATTCCTCGATGTCGGCGCCGGCGATGAACGTGTCCGGCTTGCCGGAAATCAGGACCACCGCGCGCACGACCTTGTCCGCCCGGAGCCGTTCCAGCAGGGCCTCGAACTCCGCCTTGGCGGCGGCGTTGAGGATGTTGACTGGCGACTCCGGCTGGTCGATCGACACCACCGCGACGCCCCGCTCCTCCACGACCGTGAACATGCTCATGCGCGCTCCAGCACCATGGCGAAGCCCATTCCGCCCTGTGCGCAGATGGAGATCAGCCCGAACTGCACGTCGCGGCGCTGCATCTCGTTGGCCAGTGTGGTGACGATCCGCGCGCCGGTGGCGCCGAAGGGATGCCCGATGGCGATGGAGCCGCCCAGGACGTTGGTGATGTCCCAGTTGACCTCGCCGACCGGCCCGGACAGCCCGAGCCGATCGGCCCAGGCCTGCGATCCCCACGCCTGGATGTTGGACAGCACCTGTGACGCGAACGCCTCGTGGATCTCGACCAGGCCGAGGTCGGACCATTGAAGGCCGGCCCGCTCGAGGGCGCGGGGCACAGCGATGGCCGGGCCCATGAGGAGTTGCCACCCCGGATCCACCGCCGCGACGGCGTAGCTTCGGATCGTGGCGAGAGGCCGATGCCCCAAGGCCCGGGCCTTCTCGTCGGCCATCAGGATCACGGCCGACGCGCCGTCGGTGAGCGGGGAGGCGTTGCCGGCGGTCACCGAGCCATACCGCCGGTCGAAGACCGGCTTGAGCTTGGCGAGGGCTTCGAGGGTGGAGTCGGCCCGGACGCCGTTGTCGCTGGCGAGCACCTCGTCCATGCCGCGGCCGCCGAACCACGGGGCGATTTCGGCGGTGAGCCGCCCGTCGGCAGTGGCCGCGGCGGCCCGCTGATGGCTCATGAGAGCGATGCGGTCCTGGTCTTCGCGGCGGATGCCGTTTTCCTGGGCCATCTTCTCGGCCGACTGGCCCATGGATTCGCCGGTGGAGGGCTCGGCAATGGCCGGCGTGACCGGCACGAGGTCGCGAAGCCTGAGCCGCGACAGGATGCCGAGGCGCTGCCCCAGGCTGCGGGCCTTGCTCGCCTCCACCAGGAGCGCGCTGAAGCGCCGCGAGTGCAGGATCGGGATGTCAGACAGCGATTCGGCTCCGCCCGCGATCACCACGTCGGCCCGGCCCAGCATGATCTGGTCGGCGCCGTTGACGATGGCCTGCGCGCCGGACGCGCAGGCGCGGTTGAGCGAGTAGGCGGGGATGGTCTTGGGAAACTGGGGGAGGAGGCTGACTTCGCGGGCGAGATTGGGGACCAGAACCGACGGGATTACCTGCCCGAAGATGACCTCGTCGACCTCGGACCCGGGGAGGTCGGTCCGGTAGAGCAGTTCCTTGGTGGCGTGGCGCGCGAGGGTCACCGCGGTGACATCCTTGAGCGCCGTCCCGCTCTTTGCGAAGGGCGTCCGCACACCGGAGACGACGGCAGCCCGCCGCCCGGCCGGGATCGTCAGCATATTATCGTTCGTGCGTAAGGGTTAGGCGGGGCGACGGCGGGCCACGACACTCGCGACCGCGCGCCAGCGCTCCACGTCCACCGGCTCCAACACCTCGCGTCCGTGCAGGACCTCGAGGGGAGCGATCAACCGGGCCAGTTCACCCCTGGCCAGCAGGTGGTCGTCCCGGGTCGGCCCCCATCCCAGCTCCCGCTGGGTCACGAGAAAGGTTTCCATGATCAGCGTTCCGCCGGGCGCCAGCGCCTCGTGCACCAGCGGCATCCGCTTCCGGTCAAGATAGTTGAACACGAGGACGGCATCAAAAGGCGGGACCTCGGGCCAGTCGCCCTGCAGATCCACCACCTGCCAGTCCACGTGCAGGTCGCGCGTGGCCGCCAGCGCGCGCCCGACGTCCAGCGCGGCGGCGTCATGGTCCCACGCCGTGACCTCCGCACCGAGCGCGGCGGCCGCGAGGCTGTGCCGGCCGTCGCCGCACGCCAGGTCGAGGACCCGCATGCCCGGCCGGACCAGGTGATTGTGCCAGGTAAACCATGTACTGGGCAGCGGAAGCCGGCCCTGGGACGCCATGGACACTCGTAACGTTTCCTTCCGTCGTGCGACTTTGGACAAGCTGACGGCCCGGCCGTTCGACCTGCTCGTCATCGGCGGCGGCATCACCGGCGCCGGCATTGCCCGCGACGCCGCGATGCGCGGCCTGCGGACCGCCCTCGTCGACGCCGCGGATCTCGGCGCCGGCACCAGCTCGCGTTCGAGCCGGCTGATTCACGGCGGCCTGCGGTACCTCGAGCAGGGACATCTCCGCCTCGTGCACGAGGCCGCCCGCGAACGCCAGACGCTGATGCGAATCGCGCCCCACCTCGTGCGGCCGCTGCCGTTCGTCTTCCCGGTCCACAAGGGCGACCGGGTGCCGCTCTGGAAGCTCGCGGCCGGCATGCTGTTGTACGACCTCCTGGCGCCGCTCCGGAATGTGCGCCGACACCGCATCCTCGGCAAGCGCGCGCTGCTCGCCGAGGAGCCGATGCTGCGCGAGCGGGGACTGGTCGGCGGCGCCCGCTACTACGACGCCCAGTGCGACGACGCCCGCCTCGTGGTGGCCACGGCACGCTCGGCGGTGCTGCACGGCGCGGAGGTGGCGACCTATACCCGCGCCATCGGGCTCGAGAAGAGCGGCGGACAGGTGCGCGGCGCGGTGGTCGAAGACGACCAGATGCGGCACGGGCAGGTGCGCGCGTCGGTGGTGGTGAATGCCACCGGCCCCTGGACCGACGACCTCCGCCGGCTCGAGGATTCGGGCGCCCGCCCCCTGCTCCGCCGCACGCGCGGCGCCCACGTGATGGTCCGGCGCGAGCGCGTCGGCCACACCGCGGCGGTCACCCTCACCAGCCCGATCGACGGCCGGGTGATGTTCGTGCTGCCGTGGGGCGCCTTTTCCTACATCGGCACCACCGACACCGACGAACCCGGCCCCCCGGAAGACGTCGCGGCCACCGAGGCCGACGTCCACTACCTCCTCCGCTCGGCCAACGCTTGCTTCCCGCACGCGCACCTGACGGAGGAAGACGTCATCGCAAGCTGGGCCGGCGTGCGTGCCCTGCTCGACACCGGAAGTGCCGGCGCGGCCTCGGCCGTGAGCCGCGAGCACCTGATCCGGCGCGGGCCCGGCGGCATGCTGACGATCGCCGGCGGCAAGCTGACGACCTATCGCTCCATGGCGGCGGAGCTGGTAGACGACGTGACCGGGGAACTGATGCGGCGGGAAGGCCGGGCGCGGCCGGAGCGGGCATCAACCGACACGGAACCGCTCCCGGGCGGCGAGGCCGCCGACCTGGGCCCGATGCGCCAGACCGTCATGGACCTGGGCCTCAGCGCCGAGACGGCGGAGCACCTGCTCACACACTACGGGACGGAGGCGGCGGCGGTGTGCAATCTCGGGCGCTCGGAGCCGGAGTTGCTCGCCCGGCTCCATCCCGATCACCCCGCGATCGAGGCCGAGGTGGTGCACCACGCGCGCCGGGAACTGGCCACCCGCATCGAGGACGTCCTGGTCCGGCGGATCCACCTCCACTACGAGACCGTGGATCACGGGGCGCAGGCCGCGCCGCGGGTTGCGGCGATCCTGGGCCGGGAACTGGAGTGGGACGCGGAGCGGGTGGGGCGGGAGCTGGCCGCGTGGAGGGCGCTCAACCCTGCGACGGGGTACGCTGGACCACCTGGAGGAGGCGGGACTCCACTTCCTCCAGGGCGACCGGCTTGAGCAGGATGCGGTCGGGCGGAATGGCATTTTCGGCGCTGCCAGTGGTATGCGAGCCGCTGGTGAGGTGCGTCAGGTCGCCGGAGAGGAACACGACCCGGTCCGCCAGGCCCGGGTAGCTCTTGCGCAGCTCGGCGTGGAGCGCCACGCCGTCCATCCGCGGCATTCGCAGGTCGGCCAGCAAGACGTCCACCCGGCCGCCGAGCGCGGCGATCCGCTCCAGCGCCTCCACCCCATCCCCCGCCTCGTTCACCTCCGCTCCCCGGCGCTTGAGGAAGCGCGCGATCGGGCTGCGAAGCGCCGCCTCGTCATCGACGAGCAGCACGCGCACGCCCGCGAGAGTCGAAGGCTCCGACGGACGCACCTGATCCCGGGGCGTCGTCAGCCAGTCGCCCTCGCCGGCCGTCCGGAGCCGGATGACGAAGCGCGCCCCGCCCGCCGGGGCGGACTCCGCCTCGATCTCCCCGCCGGCGTCCCGCACGATCTGGCGCGAGATATAGAGGCCGAGCCCGGTCCCCTGGCGCCCCTTGGTGGTGACAAATGGCCGGAAGAGCCGGCGGTGGAGCGCGACCGGGATCCCCGGCCCGTTGTCGGAAAGGGTCAACCGCACCCCTTCGGCGTCCACGGCACTGGCGATCGAGATCGTCCGGGGAGGCGCCACCTGCCGGACTGCGTGAATGGCGTTGCTCAGCAGGTTGACGAACACCTGCTCGAGCCGGGCCGGGTCGCCGTAGACCCGCGGCAGGTCGGGATCGATCCGCGCGTCCAGGGTGATCTCGGCCACCCCGAACTGGTACGACACCAGGTCGATGGCCTCGCGGAGCACCTTGTTGACGTTGGCGGTTTCCGCGCGGGGCTCGCTGCTGCTTCGCGCGAAGCGCAGCAGCCCCGAGAGCAGCTTGCCCGCGCGCCGTGACTGGCGGAGGATCTGCATGAGGTCCTGCCGGTCGTCGGCCCGGAGGTCGTCGTCCTCGAGCCGCTGCTGGGCGATGGCCGAGATGGCCATCAGCGGATTGTTCACCTCGTGCGCCACGCCGGCGATCAGTTCGCCCGCCGCGGCGAAGCGGCCCTGCTCCTCCGCGCGCTCGCGCAGCACCGACGTCATGTGATTGAAGTGTTCGGCGAGCCGCCCGATTTCGTCGGCGTGGCGCACCGGGATCTGCGCGTGCAGGTCGCCCTCGGCCACCTGGGTGAGCCCTTCCTCGAGGTCGCGGAGCGGCGTACCGAGCCGGCGGTAGGCCAGCATCAGGACGGTCGGGAGGAAGAACAGGCCGATGACCAGCCAGACGGTCACCGCGCGGAGCGCCTGGCCGGTGGCGTGCGAGAGCTCGTCCTCCCGGCGCACCAGGTCGGACAGGCCGCGTCGCTCGGCCTCGGCGAGGTGCCGGTTCATCTCGCCGACCAGCGCATTGACGGACATCATCCGCGCCTGCGCCGCCTCGTAGCGGCCGAGCTCCAGCAGGCTGACCACCTCGAGCGCCGCCGTTTCCAGCCGCACGATGGCCTCGTCGGCGGTGGCCATCGCGGCGCGCATCGCCTCCGGCACCGCGATGAAGGCCCGCGCGCTCCGCTCGTCGGGCGCCTCCGACAATTGTTCCCGCAACCGGCTCAGCGCCGCCGGATAGCCGGGCGGGCCGAGCGCCACGAGCCCCTGCAGGTCGCGCACCTGCGCCTCGAGCCGCTGCGAGCGCCCGTTCAGGACGCCGAAGAGCTCGACGACCGGCTCCGTGTCCTGCCGGAGGAGCACGGCCCCAGGGTGCATGCGCGCGGCCAGGAAGATGGACACGCCCAGGACGTAGGTGCCGACCATCCCGACGAGGAGCAGGAAGAGCGTGCGGATGCTGAGGGAGCGCCGGCGGCGGCGCGCGACGGGATGGGTGCCGGAACTCGTCATGGTCACCAGACCCCCGCCTCGGGCACGGCGACGGGCACGCCGTCCCGCAGGCGAACCAGCAGGAGATTGCGGCGCGCGCCGCGGCGGAAGGTGATGTCGCCGGTGACGCCGGCGTAGGGAGGCCGCGAGCGCCCGAGGGAGCGGAGCCAGTCGCGGATGGCCGCGCGATCGGGGCCGACCTCCCGGATGGCCTGCGCGAGCACCATCACGGCGTCGAACCGCATGGCCTCGAACGGCGTCGGGTCCCGACCGGAATCCAGCCGGTAGCGCCGCACAAAATCGCGCTGGATCGGAATCGTGGTGTCCGCCACCCAGAAGGTCGTGAGGTAGAGCGAGTCAGCCGCGGGGCCCGCCGCCTCCACCAGCTCCGCCGGCTGGTCGTACGCCCCATCGGCCGCCAGCAACTTGATCGAGGGATCGCGTTCGTAGATCAGGGCCGCCAGGCGGGAGACGTCGGCCTGCCGCCCGACGAGCACCACCAGGTCGGGATGGCTCCGCACCAGCGACGCTTCCACCAGGGTCTCGAGGTCGGCGCCCATCACGTAGGGCACCTCGTCCACCGGCTGCCGGCCGCGTTCGCGGAGCCACCGGCGGAACTCCGAGCGGATGCCGGTCCCGTACGCGGTGTTGACGAAGAAGACGGCAATCCGGGTGGCCCGGAGTCCCTCGACGGCCACCTGGCCGAGGAAGGCGCCCTCGACCGAATCGCTCGGCGCCATGGGAAAGACCCACTGCCCGATGTCCCAGAGCCGTCCGCTGGTGGCGGTGGGGACCACCATCGGGACGCCCGCCTCCATGTAGATCGGCGCGGTGATCAGCGAACCGCGGCTCGCGGCGTGCCCCACCACGCCGACCACCCGCGGCAGCGCCACCAGCCGGTGCGCGCGGGCGATTTCCACCGTCGATTCGGTGCCGCCGGAATCCCAGTCGCCGACGATGCGGATGGCGCCGAGGGTGGTGTCGGTCGGCAGGCCCGCCGCGGCCACGAGCGCCGCACGCTGCGCATCCCGCGGAAAGGCATACCCGATCACCGCCGCCCCGGTGGGCTGCTTGCAGGCCGTCAGCGCGGCCGCGAGAATCAGGAGCGCCTTCGGGGCAACTGGTTGCATGGCGTAGCGGTGAAAGGGCCGGAAGAATGGGGAGGTCCGGGAGGTTACCGAGGGGCCGGGAGGGAGGCAAGAGCCCGGCACGCGCGCCTCGCCACCCGGCACGGATTGGCGGTTATCTTTCGCCCTGCCATTGGGGCCCGGTGCCCCAGCAGTCAGACCCCTTGAGGCAGTGGAGCGGTACGTGGACCTGAACGTGTTCGAAACGGCCAACGCCGGATTCGCCCAGGCCGTCTACGAGGAGTTTCTCCGGAACCCCGACGGCGTGTCGCCGGAGTGGCGCCGCCTGTTCGAGAGCGGCGTCGTGGGGGAGACCCCGGCGCCCCATGTGCCGAGCGGGAACGGCGCCGCCGCGCCCGAGCCGGCCCTCGCCCCCAAGGCGGCACCGACCGCGGCGACCAGCAGCGCCGCGCCCGCGAACGCCACGCCGCTCAAGGGTCCGGCTGCGCGGCTCGTGGCGAACATGAACGAGAGCCTCACCGTCCCCACGGCCACGACCTTCCGTGAAATCCCGGTCGCCGCGCTGGAAGCCCACCGGGCCCGCCTCAACACGGCGCTGGCCGCGGCCGGCCGGGGCGCAAAGATCTCCTTTACCCACCTGATCGGCTACGCAATCGTCCGGGCCGTCAAGGTTCACCCCTCGATGGTCGACGCCCTCGCGGTGTACGACGGCGTGCCGCATCGGCTGTCGCCGGAATCCGTGGGGCTCGGCATCGCCGTGGACATGGAGCGGAAAGACGGCACGCGGGGCCTGGTGGTGCCGGTCATCAAGGCCGCCGAGCGGATGGACTTCCGCACCTTCCACGCGACCTACGAATCGCTGATCGAGAAGGCGCGCACCAGCAAGCTGATGCCCGACGACTTCACGGGCGGCACCATCCAACTGACCAACCCGGGCGGGCTCGGCACGGTGGCCTCGGTGCCGCGGCTCATGGCGGGACAGGGCACGATCGTGGCCGTCGGCGCCATCAGCTTTCCCCCGGAGTTCTCGACAGTAAGCGCGGAGCGGATCCGCGAACTGGGCATCAGCAAGGTCATGACGATCACCAGTACCTACGACCACCGCGTCATCCAGGGCGCGGAGTCGGGGAGCTTCCTCCGCACCATCGAGCGGCTGCTGTCCGGCACCGATCCCTTCTACGAGGCCATCGCCGAGAGCCTGGGCCTGCCGGCGGCGACCGGAATCCCGGTCATCGCCGTGGCGCCGGCCGCTCGCGCCCTGGCGGAACCCTCGGCCGCCTCGCCCGACGAGCTGGCGCGCGTGGCGGCGGCGATGGCGCTGGTGAAGGCGTTCCGCACCCACGGCCACCTCGCCGCCCGGCTCGACCCGCTGGGGAGCGACCCGATCGGCGACCCCGCCCTCGACCCCGACACGCTCGGGCTCACGCCGGACGTCATGGCCCGGATCCCGGCGCGGGTCCTCCGCGTGGCGGTGGCGGGCGACACGCTGGCCGAGGCGTACCCCCGGCTCCGTGAGACCTACTGCGGGACGATCGCCTACGAGGTCGAGCACATCTCCGACCACGCGGAGCGGGTCTGGCTCCGGAACGCCATCGAGTCGGGCGCCTACCGCCGGCCGCTCGCGCCGGAGGAGCGGACGCGGCTCCTGGCCCGGCTCACCGCGGTGGAGACATTCGAGCGCTTCCTGCACAAGGCCTACCTCGGCCAGAAGCGCTTCTCGATCGAGGGGGTGGATGCGCTGGTGCCAATGCTCGACCTCGCGGCCAACCTGGCGGCCGAGCAGGGGGCGCGCGAGGTGGCCATCGGCATGGCCCATCGCGGCCGGCTCAACGTGCTGGTGCACACCATCGGGCGGCCCTACGAGACGATCATGGGCGAGTTCGAGGGCCACAAGGCGCACCCGGAGGAGCCGGACGCCGGCACCGGCGACGTGAAGTACCACCTCGGCGCCGAGGGCACGCTCCGGAGCGCGACCGGCAAGACGGTCGCGGTGAGCGTGCTGCCCAACCCGAGCCACCTTGAGTTCGTGGGTCCGGTGGTGAACGGCCGGATCCGGGCGCGGCAAACTTCGCGCAAGGGCCAGGTCATCGAGCACGACCCGACAGCCGCGCTGCCGATCGTGATTCACGGCGACGCCGCGTTCGCGGGCCAGGGCGTGGTGGCGGAGACGCTCAACCTCGCCAACCTGTCCGGCTACGATCCAGGCGGCACCCTGCACATCATCACCAACAACCAGGTCGGCTTCACCACCGACATGCGCGACTCCCGCTCCACGCGGTACGCGTCGGACCTGGCCAAGGGGTTCGACGTCGCCATCATCCACGTCAACGCCGACGATCCCGAGGCGTGCCTCAGCGCGGTCCGGCTGGCCATGGCCTACCGCACCAAGTTCCGGAGCGACGTGCTGATCGACCTGGTCGGGTACCGCCGCTGGGGCCACAACGAGGCGGACGAGCCGGCGTACACCCAGCCGGTCATGTACGCGCGCATCAAGGACCTCCCGACGGTGCGCGCCCGCTACGCCGCGCAGCTGGTGAGCGAAGGGCTCCTGAGCGCGGCGGACGCGGACCGCGAGGCGGAGCAGGCCTACCAGCGGCTCGTGGAGGTCCAGCAGTCCATGAAGGCCGCCGCCAGCTCCCGGCCCGAGGCGCCGGTGGCGCCGCTGCCGGAGGCGAAGAGCGTCGAGACGGCGCTGCCCGCCGAGTTCCTGCTGGCGCTCAACGAGCAGCTGCTCGCCTGGCCCGAAGGATTCACCGTCCACCCGAAGCTGGCGCGCCAGCTCGAGCGCCGGCGGCAGGACATCTCGGCGCCCGGAGGCATCGACTGGGGCCACGCCGAGGCGCTGGCCTTCGGGTCGATGCTGCTGGAGGGCGTGCCGATCCGGCTCACCGGCCAGGACACCGAGCGCGGCACCTTCAGCCACCGTCACTTCGTGCTGCACGACGTCAAGACCGGCGGCACCTGGTCACCGGTGCAGCGGCTGACCGGCGCCCAGGCGCCGCTCGAGATCCACAACAGCCCGCTCTCGGAGCTGGCCACCATGGGCTTCGAGTACGGGTACAGCGTGGCCGCGCCCGAGGCGCTGGTGCTGTGGGAAGGCCAGTTCGGCGACTTCGTGAACGGTGCCCAGGTGTTCCTGGACCAGTTCGTGGCGGCGGGGCAATCGAAGTGGGGGCAGCGCACCCGGCTTACCCTGCTGCTGCCCCATGGCTACGAGGGCCAGGGACCGGAGCACTCGAGCGCGCGCCTCGAGCGTTTCCTCCAGCTCTGCGCCGAACGGAACATGCGGGTGGCCAACTGCACCACGCCGGCGCAGTACTTCCACCTGCTCCGCCGGCAGGCGCGCGACGGCCGGGTCCGCCCCCTGATCGTGATGACGCCGAAGAGCCTGCTCCGCCTTCCGGCGGCGGCCTCCTCGCTGGCGGAGTTCACGCACGGCGCTTTCCAGTCGGTGCTGGACGACCCGACGCATCCGGCCGGTGCCACGCGCGTGGTGATCTGTTCCGGGAAGCTGTATTACGAGCTGGTGAC
This sequence comes from uncultured Gemmatimonadaceae bacterium, assembly GCA_964571795.1. Classification (GTDB taxonomy): domain Bacteria; phylum Gemmatimonadota; class Gemmatimonadetes; order Gemmatimonadales; family GWC2-71-9; genus SPDF01. The sequence continues at coordinate 119,825 of CAZNDK010000001.1, forward strand.
GGGCGCCGAGGCGGCACCCGCGCGTCCCGCCCTCGTCCGGCAGGAACTACTCTACCCCTACCCGGCCGACGAACTGCGCGCGGTGCTCGCGAGCTACCAGGCCCTCAAGGAAGTGGTGTGGGCGCAGGAGGAACCGCGGAACATGGGGGCGTGGAGCTTCGTGCAGGAACGGCTCCGCGCGATCCTGCCGGAAGGTGTCACCCTTCGCTACGCGGGCCGCCCGGAGCGGGCCAGCCCCGCCGAGGGCTACCCCGCGGCGCACGCCGGCGAGCAGGCGCGAATTGTGGGTGAGGCGGTGAACTAGTCGGGGACGCGGGGAGGCAAACGCAGAACGGAGGGTTCCCGTGTGGGAGCCCTCCGTTTCGTCATGCTGGCCCGCTTCCCCGCTGACCCGCCCGCCGCTAGGCCGGCAGTATCGGTCTCTCCGAGGCCTTCCGGGCCAGCTCCTTGAGCGGCTCCGAGAGGTGTTCGCCGTAGTGCAGGAGGAAGACCCCGCGCGAGCGCCGCTGCATGAGGAATGCAACGAGCGGAGTGTCTGCCTTGGCCGCATTGCAGTCGCGGCAGGCCAGGACCAGGTTGTCCGGGCGGTCGTAGGCGTCCTGCCCGCGCCGCGGGCGCACGTGGTCGAGGGTGATCGCTTCCGGGGCCGTCTCGATGCCGCAATAGGCGCAAATCGAGCCGTGCTCGGCGAGTAGCCACTCACGATGACCGGAGTAGGAACGGCCTGCTGATCGGCGGAAGGAGGGGGCCGCGATTGCCGCGGCGTTGGTGCTGTTGTTACTGCGTCGTCTCGATGTTCGTGCCACAAGCCCTGCCTGAAGTGTCGTACACGGTCCGGACCACCCGGGCCGCCTAATGCGTTGTCATTTCAACCCTTAAAACTACCACAGCGGACCTCCCCACGACAGTCCCCGAGGCCGCCGGGCGCTGCCCGGCCCTCTCGGTTGACCCGGCATTTCCGGGCTAAGTCATTGTCCTTATGACTGATAGGACCATTCGACCGGAGCCGCTGCTGTCATTTCCTCACCATGACCCACAGGCCATGGAGGAGGAGCGCCGTCGAGATCCACCCCACCACGCTCCACCGCAAGAACACCCGCCGGAGCCCCGCGGGTTCCCCGGCCGCCATCCGCTCGAGGCGAAACTGGTCGGGAATCAGGACCGCCAGCCAGAGTGCGGTCGCGAGCGCCAGCGAGGCCACCCCCTTCACGAGCCAGGGGGTGCCCCAGAACGGCAGGCCGCGGCCGAGGATCAGCTGGATGCCGGAGAAGGTGAGGAGTGCCGCACCTCCCGCCGTGAACAGGAGGTCGGTCCAGAGGATGGCGCGAGCCACGGGGCGGAACGGGAGCGACGCACGCTGCGCGTAGAGGAAGGCGGCCCAGAACCCGGTGACGGTGACGTTCCCGACCAACAGGACCGCGCCGAGTACATGCAGGGCCCGCCAGGTGGACAGTTCAACCATTGCGTTCCTCGTAGTCACCGTCGAGCCAACCCAGCCGGTGGCGCAGCCGGTCGAGCCGCTTATTAAGCGAGGGCGTTCCACGGACCAGCGGCCGAAACTCCGACAACCGCTCCGCGTCGCGGACCTGGTCAAGCGCGCCCAGCGTATCGGCGAGCCGCGCGCCGATCTCCTGCGTGAGGGTCCGACGGCCGGCCGAGCCGGGCCGAACCACCCAACTCTCCCCAACCCACGCGAATGCTTCCGGCAGGTGCTCGCCGATGTAGCCGTACCGAAGCCCGACGGGGCAGACGCGGACCGGACCGTCCCTCGTGAGGGCGAGGTGCGCCGCGCCGGCCTCGAGCGAGTCGAGCGGCTCGGCCGCAGGCCGCCTCGCGCCCTGCGGGAAGACCCAGAGCCCCGCCCCGGCAGTCAGCACCTGGCGGGCGCGTTCGAGGTCGGCGTAGGCACGCGGTGCGGAGGAGCGGTCCACCGGCAGGGCCCCCACCCGAAGAAAGAACCGATACCTCGCCAGGTGCCGCGTCTCCATGAGCACATAGAAGGTGGTGCCCATCGCGCGGCCGAGGAGATACCCCAGGAATCCGTCCCACCAATTGGTGTGGTTGGCCACGAAGATGGTTGGCACCGTCGGGGCGGCATCGGTCGGGTGGGCCGGGGGACGCCAGTGCACGGCGGCGAAGTGCCGGCCGGCAAGGTGCCGGAGATAGCGCTCGAAGCCGGCCGCCACCCAGGGCCGTGGGGGAATGGTCGGGCGCAGGGCGTCGGTCAGGCGGACTGCCTCTCCGGCTGGGCGACCGCCGGCACGTACTCCTGCCAGAGCGCGCGACCGAGGATCGCCAGCTTGCGGGGCGGCGACACGTGCGCCCTCCATCGGAACACGTCGTAGCCGTTCCGCTCGATGGCGTCCAGGATGCCGGCGTAGGTCCGCTGCATGAGGCGCACGGTGAGGCGCGAACCGTCCGCCGGGAACAGCCCCACCACCGCGTCGCCGGCGTCGAAGTGCTGGCGGGCGCGCCGGACCTGGAACGCCATGAACCGGCGAAACTCCGGCGTGACGACGCGCCGTTCCAGCGACGTCCGGTCGAGGCCGAACGCCGCCAGCTCGTCCGCCGGAAGGTAGAGGCGCCCCGCGTCGAGATCTTCCCCGATGTCGCGGAGCACGTTGGTGAGCTGCATCGCGATCCCCAGGCGCACCCCGTGGCTGTCGAAGCCGCGGCGCTCCGCACCCAGCACCGGCCCGAGCATCAGGCCCACGACTCCCGCGACCAGATAGGAGTAGCGCTCCAGGTCGGCGAAGGTGCGCATCGCCACGGGCTCGAGGTCGAGGGCCACGCCGTCGAGCAGGTCGAGGAGGGGTCGAAGCGGGACCGGGTGCCGGCGCAGCGTGTCGGCGAGCGCGAGCCAGCGCGGATCGTCCGGCTCGGCCCCCGCGTGCAGGGCCCGCACCGTGTCGGCCAGGAGTGCCAGCTGGCGGCGCACCTCCTCAGGCGGCCGGTCGCCCCGCAGGTCCACCAGGTTGTCGGCGGTCCGGCAATAGTGGTAGAGCGCGAAGATGGCGCGGCGCTTGGCCGCCGGCACGAATCGGCTCGCAAAGTAGAAGCTCCGGGCCCACGCGGCCGTCGTCCGCTCCGCCTCGGCGTAGCTCCGCTCCAGCGCGGCCGTCATGCCGCGGCCCCCTGCTCCGCCAGCATTCGTTCCACCACCAGCCGCGAGGAAATCAGCACCATCGGGACGCCGCAGCCCGGGTGCGTGCTCTGGCCCACGAAGAACAGGTTGTCGCACTCGGCGTGGCGGTTGTGCGGGCGGAAGTAGCCGACCTGGTCGATGCCGTGCGCCAGCCCGAAGGCCTCGCCCCGCGTGGCGCCGAACCGCAGCTCGAAGTCGGCGGGTGTGAAGGTCCGCTTCGTCACGACGTGCCGGCGGAGGTCCGTGAGCCCGAACCGCTCGAGGCGCTCCAGCATTTCCGCCTCGAGCCGGGGCCCTTCCGCGGCCCAGTCGATGGGGTGCGCCGGGTCCTGGCTCGGCACGGGCACCAGCACGTAGATGTTCTCCATCCCCGCCGGCGCCAGCGACGGATCGGTCTTGTTCGGATTGCAGATGTAGAAGGCCGGATCGGCGGGCACCCGGTGCCGGTCGAAAATGTCGTCGCAGGCGCGGCGAAGGTCCGAGGGGACGACCAGGTTGTGGTGCGGCAGTGACGGGTACTGCCGGTCCACGCCGAGGTACATCAGGAACGCCGAGCAGCTGAACTCGAACCTGTCGATGCCGGCGTAGGGCTCCTGGAGCAACGACTCGTAGGCGTAGGGGAGGTCGGCGTTGACGAGGACCAGGTCGGCGTCGAGCCGTTGCCCGTCCGCCAGGCGCACCGCGACGATCCGGTCTGCCGCCCGCTCGAGCGCGGTGACCTCGCGTCCGTACTCGATCTCCACGCCGAGTTCCGCGGCCAGTCGCGCCAGCGCGGCGGGAATCGCGTGCATGCCGCCCATCGGAAAGTAGAGGCCGCCCGCCACCTCGGTGTACGGGAGCAGGCTGTAGATCGCGGGGGACTTGTACGGCGAGAGCCCGAGATAGAGCGACTGAAAGCTGAAGGCCTGCTGGAGGCGCTCGTCCCGGAAGTACCGGCCCACCATGGATTGCAGCCGCTCCATGGCGCGGGCCCGGAGCAGCAGCAGCCCGTTCCGCAGGTTGAAGAAGTCGCGCCGGCGGTGGACGTTGCGGTCCACGAACGCGGCCAGGCCGATCGTGTACAGCTTCGAGGTTTCGGCCAGGAAGCGGAGAAACCTCGGCCCGACCCCCGGCTCGATTCGCTCCACCCCCTCCAGCATTCCGTTGATCCGGCTCGTCACGTCCAGCGTCTGGCCGTCCGCGAAGTAGACCCGGTAGTTCGGGTCGAGCTGGCGGAGCTCCAGGTAGTCCTCTAGCCGCCGGCCGGCGTCGCTGAACACCTGCCGGAGGTAGTCGGTCATGAGGAGCAGCGTGGGGCCGGTGTCGAACCGGAATCCCTCTGATTCCCAGGTCCCGCACCGGCCACCGGGCGTGGTGTGCCGCTCGAGTACCCGGACCCGATACCCCTGGGCGGCGAGCCGGACGGCGGCGGCAAGCCCGCCAAGGCCGGCGCCCACGACGATGACCTCGCGAGGGGGGCGGGCTTCAGCGGTGGGCAGCGCCGGGGAGCCGGCGCGCAGGACGTCGGACAAGGCTGTGGCCACGATGGGCTCCAGGAACGACTGGATTACTGGCGAACGGAGGGCGCGGCGCGCCCAAGTTCCAGTTGGAACCCGTGACGGAGAAGATTGTTCCCTGCGGGAGCGGCGCCGCGGCCGCCGATGACGGCGCGGACACCAGGGGGGAGGCGGGGCACGAATCGGCAGAGCGCGGGGAGGTTGCGCTCCACGAGGTCGGGATCGCTGGAGCTCAGGGCCACCGCCGCGGGACGGAGGGTCCACGCCGCCTGGATCAACTCGTCCAGCGGGAGGTCGGCGCCGAGGTAATGGACCCGCCATCCGTCGGCGTGCGCGGCGGCGAGGGTGGCGAGGAGGCCCCACTCGTGCCGCTCGCCGGGGAGTGCGGCGGCGAGCAGGAGCGGCGCCGCGCCGGGTCCGTCGCGGAGCGCCCCCTTGAGCGCGTGCACCACGACTTCGCTGGCGAGATGCTCGGAGGCGATCGGCAACCGCCCAAGCGCCCAGAGATCGCCGACCTGCGTGGCGAGGGGGAGCACCACCTCGTCGGCGAAGCGGCGGAGGCCGAGCTCCCCGAGCGCGTCCTGCACCAGCGCCTGGAGACGGTCGCGGTCGTACCGGCGCACCGCGTCGAGCATCGCGGCCAGCGGCGCCCCCGTTTCGTCCGCCGCCTCGGCGCGGGCAATGACGGCCTCTCGCGGTTCCGCTGCGAGGTCACCGATCCGTTCGCCCTCGCCGACCAGCCGCGCGAAGGCCCGAAGGAGCGCCACCTGCGCGGCAGAGTAGGCGCGGTATCCGTTCGGCTGCCGCTCCGGTCGTACCACCGCGTATCGCCGCTCCCACGCCCGGAGCCGGGCGGTACTGAGCCCCGTCAACTCGGCGACTTCCTGAATCTCGTAGCTGCGATCGGATTCGGTCACGGGCGACAAGATGCCTTCCGGCGGAGGGGTTGTCAAAGGTTCGTCGTCACAAGCATGGACGCTCCGTGATACCCCGTCCCTCCGTAAAGGTCCCGATATTGACGGCACCGGCGGTCTTTCCGATGTTCGGCCCGGCGGGACCCGAAGAGAGGGCCCCACGCGACGCGACACCGTGCGTCGGCACGGAATGCCCAACGTTGCAACCTCGCGCGGGAGGTCACATGCCTCGACTCAGTGCCGTTCTCTCACTCCTGATCGCCGTGGCGCCGGCCGCCACGGGCACGCTCGCGGCGCAGGCGCCGGGGAACGAGGCGCTGATCAAGAGTGCCCTTGCCGCCGCCCCGGCCGAGATCGCCAAGGGCGCGGCAGTCGTCGCCCCGGGGCCGGACGGCAAGATGGTGCAGCTCAAGGCAGGGACGAACGGGTTCACCTGCCTCCCGGACCAGCCGGAGACCCCGGGCAAGGACGCGATGTGCCTCGATCCGCAGGGGATGATCTGGGCCCAGTCGTGGATGGCGCACGACCCGAAGCCGAAGAACACCGCGCCCGGCATCGTCTACATGCTCGCCGGCGGCAGCGACATCAGCGCCAACGACCCGTGGGCCAAGATCGTCCCCGGCCAGAAGTTCATCGAGTCGCCTCCACATTACATGGTGATGTGGCCCTTCGACGCGAAGACCACGGGGCTCAGCACCACGCCCTCGAAGACCGGCTCGTGGATCATGTTCGCGGGGACTCCCTACGCCCACCTGATGATCAACCAGGTCCCGTAGCGCGGGTGACGGCAAGCGGTGCGGGGTGTTATTTTCCCGGCGTTCCTCACCCCGCATCCACCGCGCCGCACCGTCATCCAGGAGTCGGGCCCTGACGCTTCACGCCGCCGCACCTCGCGCCGCCGACCCGACCCATTCTCCCGTCCAGCACGACGTCGCCTGGACCAGCATCAACACCCTCCGCGTGCTCGCGATGGACGCGGTCGAGAAGGCCAATTCCGGCCACCCCGGCACGCCGATGGCGCTGGCGCCGGTGGCCTACCTGCTCTGGACGCGGCACCTCAGGCACAGCCCGCGACATCCCGCGTGGCCTGACCGCGACCGGTTCGTGCTGTCCTGCGGCCACGCCTCGATGCTGCTCTACGGATTGTTGCACCTGACCGGGTACGACCTCTCCCTCGACGACATCCGCCAGTTCCGCCAGTGGGGCTCCCGGACGCCGGGGCACCCGGAGCGGGGGCACACCGCCGGCGTGGAGACCACGACGGGTCCGCTGGGCCAGGGCATCGGCAACGCGGTCGGAATGGCGATGGCCGAGCGATTCCTCGCGGCCAGCTTCAACCGCCCGGGCGCCTCGGTGATAGACCACCGCACCTGGGTGCTGGCCAGCGACGGCGACCTGATGGAAGGGGTCGCCTCGGAGGCCGCCTCGCTCGCCGGGCACCTTCGGCTCGGCAAGCTGACGGTCATCTACGACGACAACCGGATCACGATCGACGGCCGCACCGACCTCGCCTTCTCGGAGGACGCGGGCCGCCGGTTCGAGGCGTACGGCTGGCGGGTGCTCCGGGTGAACGACGGCAACGATCTCGCCGCGATCGACGCCGCGCTGACGGACGCCGCCGGGCAGTCGGAGCGGCCGACACTCATCGTGCTGCGCACCATCATCGCCGACCCGGCGCCGACCAAGCGCGACACCGCCGGCGCCCACGGCGCGCCGCTCGGCGCCGAAGAGATCCGGAAGACCAAGGCGATCCTCGGCTGGCCCGACGAGCCGTTCTTCGTGCCGGACGGCGCGCGGGCGGACATGGGCCGCGCCGCGACGCGCGGCGCCGAGCTGGAAGCGGGCTGGCAGCGCGCGCACGCGGCGTACGCCGCCGCGCATCCTGCGGAGGCCGCACGCCTGGGCCAGTGGCTCGCCGGCACGCTTCCCGAGGGCTGGGACGCCGGCCTCCCCACCTTCGGCGTGGAGGCCAAGGCGGTGGAAACCCGCAAGGCGTCGGCGGCCGCGCTCAAGGTGCTCGCGGCGTCGCTGCCGAATCTTGTCGGCGGCTCCGCCGACCTGGCTGGCAGCACCGGCACGGCGCACGGACTGGGTGGGGAATTTGCGCCCGGGCAGGCGGGCCAGACGGTGCACTGGGGCATCCGGGAGCACGCGATGGCGGCGTGCATGAACGGGATGGCCGCTCACGGGGGGGTCCGCCCGTTCGGCAGCACCTTCCTCGTCTTCAGCGACTACATGAAGCCGTCGATCCGGCTGGCCGCCATCATGGGGCTCCCGGTCATCTACCTCGGCACGCACGACTCGATCGGCGTCGGGGAGGACGGCCCGACCCACCAGCCGGTCGAGCACCTCGCGATGCTCCGCGCGATTCCCAACGTGGTGGTGTTCCGGCCGGGCGACGCCAACGAGACGGTCGAGGCGTGGCGCGCGGCGATCCGCCGCACCGACGGCCCCACCGTGCTGGCCCTCACGCGCCAGAAGCTCCCGGTGCTCGACCGCGCCGCCCTGGGCGCGGCCTCCGGAGTGCAGCGCGGCGGCTACGTGCTGTTCGATCCGCCGGGTGGCGTCCAGGCGGTCATCGTGGCCACGGGCTCCGAACTGTCGGTGGCGCTCGACGCGGCCGTGCAGCTTGGCGCCGGCGGCGTCCGTGCCCGGGTGGTGAGCCTGCCGTCGTGGGAGCTCTTCGCGGCCCAGCCCCAGGACTACCGGGACGCGGTCCTCCCTCCGACGGTGCGCGCCCGGGTGAGCGTCGAGGCGGCCACCTCCTTCGGCTGGCGGCGGTGGCTGGGAGACGAGGGCGAGTCGGTGAGCCTCGACCACTTCGGCGCCTCCGCGCCCGCGGAGCGGCTGTTCTCGGAATTCGGGTTCACCGCGGCGCACGTGGCCGACACCGTCCGCCGCGTCCTCTCCCGATCGGAATGAGCGACTCCATGGCGACCGACAACCCTCTCGTCCGGCTGGGTGCCCTCGGGCAGAGCCCCTGGTACGACTTCATCACCCGCGAGCTGATCGCCACCGGCGAGCTGCGCGCGCTGATTTCGCACGACGGCCTGCTGGGGATGACGTCGAACCCCACGATCTTCGAGAAGGCGATCGCGGGCAGCGCCGACTACGACGACGACATCCGGCGGCTCGCCGCCGAGGGGCATTCGGCGGAGGGGGTGTTCGAGGCGCTCGCCATCGCCGACGTGCGCGCCGCCTGCGACGCCTTCCAGGCGGTGTACGAGAAGTCGGGCGGGACGGACGGGCTGGTGTCGCTGGAGGTGTCGCCGGCGCTGGCGCGGCACGGCACGGCCACCGAGGCGGCCGCGCGGCGGCTCTGGGCGGCGGTGGCGCGGCCCAACCTGATGATCAAGATCCCGGGGACCGTCGAGGGCCTCGAGGCGATCGAGCGCTGCATTGCCGACGGGATCAACGTCAACGTGACGCTGCTCTTCTCGGTGAGCCGTCACGAGGCGGTCATGGAGGCGTACCTGGCCGGCCTCGAGCGCCGCGTGTCGGCCGGGCACCGGCTGGACGGGGTGGCGTCGGTGGCCAGCTTCTTCGTGAGCCGCGTGGACACGAAGGTGGATCCGCTGCTGCAGGCGGCGGGCCGCGGCGACCTGCGCGGCACCATCGCCATCGCCAACGCCTGCCTGGCGTACGCCGCCTTCGAGCGGGTGTTCCGGGGCCCGAGGTGGGAGGCGCTCGCGGCACGCGGCGCGCAGGTACAGCGGCCGCTCTGGGCGTCCACGAGCACCAAGGACCCCGCCCTGCCCGACGTGTACTACGTCGAGGCGCTGGTGGCCCCGCACACGGTGAACACCCTTCCGCCCGAGACATTTGCCGCCTACCGCGATCACGGGAGCCCTGCGGTACGGATCGCCGAGGGGCTGGCGACCGCCCCGGCGCGGCTCGCCGCGCTGGCCGCGGCGGGAATCGACCTCGAGACCGTCACCCGCGAACTGGAGGCGGAGGGCGTCGAGAAGTTCGCCGCCTCCTTCCGGTCGCTCCTCAACGGCATCGACGCCAAGGCTGGTGCGCTGGCCGGCTAAGCTCCCCTCCACCGGAGACACACCTCGATGTGGGCCTTCCTCCGCCGGACGACCCTCACCCAGTGGATCATCGTCGCGACGATCCTGGGTGGCGTGGTCGGCTACCTCGACAACACGGTCTGGACCTCGGTGGACGTCGGCGAGGCGCTGAAGCCGCTCTCCTCGATCTTCCTCCGGATGATCAAGTCGATCGTGGTGCCGCTCATCTTCGCCAGCCTGGTGGTCGGCATCGCGGGCCACGGCGACGACCTGAAGCGGGTCGGCCGGCTCGCGCTCAAGTCCCTCATCTATTTCGAGATCGTCACCACGGTGGCGCTGCTGGTCGGGCTGCTGGCGGTGAACATCGCGCGGCCCGGCGTCGGCGTGGTCCTGGGGACCTCCTCGGAGGCGGGAAAGCAGTTCGCCAGCACCCCCACCACGCTGGGCGGGGTGCTGGAGCACACGGTGCCGGCCAGCTTCTTCGAGGCCGCGGCCAAGAACGAGGTGCTGCAGGTGGTGTTCTTCTCGGTGCTCTTCGCCATCGGGCTCGCCCAGGTGCGCGGCGCCGCGAAGGAGCCGATGCTCCGCTTCTGCGAGTCGCTCAACGAGGTGATGTTCAAGTTCACCAACCTCGTGATGAAGTTCGCGCCGTTCGGCATCTTCGCCGCCATGGTGGGCACCATCGGCAAGAACGGGCTGGACGTGCTCTGGAACCTCGGCCAGCTGGTGCTCACGCTCTACGCCGCCCTCATCGTGTTCGTGCTGGTGGCGCTGGTACCGGTGGCGCTCATCTTCCGGGTGCCGATCAGGGCCTTCTGGCGCTGGACCCGCGAGCCCTGGCTGATCGCCTTCTCCACCGCCTCGTCCGAGGCCGCGCTCCCGCTCGCCATGGAAAACATGGAGAAGTTCGGCGTGCCGCGCCGGATCGTCGCCTTCGTCCTCCCCACCGGCTACTCGTTCAACCTCGACGGCTCGACGCTCTACCTGGCCGTGGCCGCCATCTTCGTGGCGCAGGCGGCCGGCATCGACCTGCCACTCGGCCAGCAGATGCTCATCGTGCTGACGCTCATGCTCACCAGCAAGGGCGTGGCCGCGGTGCCGCGGGCGTCGCTGGTGATCCTCTCGGGAGCGCTCGCCACCTTCGGTCTTCCGCTCGAGGGCGTGGCCGTGATCCTCGGCGTGGACGCCTTCATGGACATGGCGCGCACCTCGGTGAACCTGCTGGGCAATTGCCTCGCCTCCGCGGCGATGGCGCGGTGGGAGGGCGAGGCGGACTTCAAGGAGGCGTAAACAGCTCTGCCAGCTCCTCGGGACGCAGTGAACGCGGCGCGGGCAGGAGGCCGGTCGCGTGCGCGGCCGCGCCGAGGACCTCCTCCGGCGACACCCCCGCGGAACGAAGGTCGCGGATCCCGGTGTCGCGATTTGCCTTGCTCAGCTTGGCGCCGGTGGACCCGTGGATCAGGGGATGATGGAGGTACCGGGCCGGCGCGGCGCGGCCCAGCAGGCGGGCCAGCCGCAGCTGGCGGCCGGTGGACTCCAGCAGATCCTCCCCGCGGACGACCAGGTCAACTTCCTCGAGCCAGTCGTCCACCGTGACGGCGAACTGGTAGGTCCACTGCCCCAGGCGATCGCGCGCGAGGAGATCGCCGCACTGCGCCGACGGATCCTGCACCTGCGCGCCCAGTCGAAGGTCCACGAAGCGCTCCGCCCCCGGATCCATCCGCACCCGGATGCCGAGTCCGTCCGCCTGTGCCAGGCCGCGATCCCGGCACCGGCCGTCGTACCGCGTCTCGACGTTCGGGACGTCCTCCATCCCCTCGTTGATCCGGCGCCGCGAGCAGTCACACGCGTAGGTCAGGCCCGCGCTCGTGAGGCGTTGCAGCTCGCGCTCGTAGACCGCTCCGCGCCCACTCTGCCGATACGCGCCCGCGCCACCCCGGTACTCCTCGGGGCGCCCCATGTCCGGCTCCAACCCGAGCCACTCCAGGTCGTCCAGCAACGCGCGCTCGTATTCCGCGCGGCAGCGCCGGAGGTCGTGGTCCTCGACCCGGAGCAGGACCCGACCCCCGACCGCCCGGGCCGCGCCCCACACCCAGACCGCGCTGGCGGCGTGCCCCAGGTGGAGGTAGCCGGTCGGGGCCGGCGCAAAGCGTGTGAGCGGCGCGCGCGGCGTGTCGGGCGGGAGCGGGAACGGCATGTGAGGAATGATAGCGCACGCGCCGAGGCGGCCGCCGCTTCTTCACTATTGCCTGACCGCGGGTTAAGGTATAGGAGCATTCGGGCGTCAACAGCATGGGGCGGGATATGATGAACTCGACAACCATTCCATCCGGATTGCGGCAACAGCAGCGACGCTGGCTGTTGTCGATCGTGGGGGCTGTCCTTCTCGGGCCGGATGCCGGTGCCGTCATGGCGCAGGAGAAGGCCCCGACACCGGCTCCGGCCGCGACCGCCGCTTCGGACACGGCGAAGATGCCTATGGCGCAACTCGAGGCGCTCGTTGCGCCGATCGCCCTGTACCCCGATCCTCTGCTGGCCCAGACCCTGGTCGCGTCCACCTACCCGCTCGAGATCGTCCAACTCCAGCAGTGGCTGGAGAAGCACCCCGGGCTCAAGGACAAGGCGCTCGCCGATTCGGTGGCGAAGCAGCCGTGGGACCCGAGCATCCAGTCGATGGCCATCGTACCCGAGGTGGTGAAGCGGCTCGCCGACGACATCCAGTGGACCACGGAGCTCGGCAACGCCTTCCTGGCGCAGCAGGAGGACGTGATGGACGCCGTGCAGGCGATGCGGAAGAAGGCCGTGGAGAAGGGCGCGCTCACGTCGAACGAGCAGCAGAAGGTGGATACGCAGATCGTCGAGAAGCAGACGGTGATCGTGGTGCAGCCCACGAACCCCGAGATCGTCTACGTGCCCTCATACAGCCCCACCGTGGTCTACGGACCGCCGGTCTACTATCCCTATCCGCCGATCTACTACCCCCCACCGCCGCCACCGGGCGCCTACTTCGTCGCGTTCACCGTGGGCGTGATGTGGAGGTCGGCCTACTGGGGTGGCTCCTGCTGCTATGCAGGCTGGGGGCATGGCGGCGGCAACACCGTCATCATCAACAACAACAACCACTTCAACCAGATCAACCACTACAACGGCGGCGGCCGCGGCAACAACAACTGGCAGCACAATCCGTCGCACCGGGGGGGCACGCCCTACCCGAACAACAAGACGGCCGACCGATACGGCGGACAAGGAGGCCGACAGGGGGCCGGCGCGGCGCAGCGGCCTGCGGGCGGTGCGGGTGCCGCCGGTGGACGCCCGAGCGCCGGGACCCAGCCGGCCGGCGGTGCCGGTCAGCGGCCCGGTGGCGCCTCGGGTGGAAGGCCGAGCGCTGGGACCCAGCCGGCGGGCGGCGCAGGGCAGCGCCCTGGTGGCGGCGCCGGCGACCGCGTGCCGAGCGCGAGCACCCAACCCTCGCGTGGCACTCCCAGCAACCAGGTCGGCGGACGGGACGTCCCCAGCTCCCGCGGCGGCCAGAGCGGGTTCAGCGGGGGCCAGGGTGGCTACAACGGTGCCAGCGCGCGGGCGAGCAGTTCCCGTGGCGCGTCCAGCATGGGCGCCTCGCGCGGTGGTGGCGGATCACGAGGCGGCGGCGGAGGGCGCAGGCGATGATCACCATGACGATGCGCATCCCATATCGACTCGGCCTCGCGGCGGCGCTGTGCAGCGTACTCGCAGGCTGCGGCGACCGGAAGAGCCCGCCCCCCGCCGTGCCTGCGCGGACCTTCGCCACGGCGGAGGAGGCGGTGACCGCGCTGGTCGCCGCGGCGGAACAGTTCAACGTGCCGGAGTTGAAGGCGATCCTGGGCCCGGAGGGAGAGTCTCTGGTGGCCACGGCCGACACGGTGGCGGACCGCAACCATGCCGCCGCCTTCGCGGCGGAGGCGCACATCCAGCAGCGCCTCGAATACGATTCCGCGCGGACGTCCGCGGTGCTCAGCGTCGGGGCCGACGACTGGCCGATGCCGATCCCGATCGTCGAGCAGGGCGGCCGGTGGTACTTCGATGCGGCGGCAGGAGCGGAAGAAATCCTCCGTCGGCGGATCGGCCAGAACGAGCTCGACGCGATCACGGTGAGCCAGGGGTTCGTCGAGGCGGAGCGGGAGTACGCCAGCGTGCCTCGCGACGGGGCCGTCATCAACCAGTACGCCCAGCGCGTGATCAGCACCCCTGGCAAGCAGGACGGTCTGGCGTGGCAGGCCGCCGACGGTACCTGGGAGGGCCCGGTGGGCGAGACCATCGCCCGGGTCATTGCGGAGGGCTATTCCGACCGCAGCCAGCCGTTTCACGGCTATTACTACAAGGTCCTCAAGGGCCAGGGTCCGGCGGCGCCGCTCGGCGAAATGAACTTCCTGGTGGATGGCGCGATGATCGGCGGCTTCGCCCTGGTGGCCGCGCCGGCGGAGTACGGCGTGACCGGCATCCAGACCTTCATCGTGAGCTGGGAGGGCACCGTCTACCAGAAGGACATGGGCGACGCGACCCTGGAGGCGTTCCGCGCGATGGAGCTCTACAATCCCGATTCGACCTGGGCGCCAGTGAACTAACCCTAGCGGCGCCCCCCGCGGGCGCCGCCGCCCCACCCTCCACGAGCCGCTGCTCCCTGCACATCCGCCTCGCGCGCGGTGCCTTGGCTCCGCGCGTTGGCCGCGTCGTCGAGTTGTCTCCGGGAATCGGCCGAGGGGCCATCCCTCCCCGGGAGGCCATTGGCCCGCCGGGCCGCCTCGTCGCGCGCCGCCGCCGGGTCATTGGCGCCCCTCGCCCCGGGCGCAGGAGCCGGCGCCGGGTTCCAGGTCCGGTCCTGGTGCATGTCCCAGCTGCCATCGCTGTTCTGGCGGTACACGTTGCCGGCGCCATCTGAATAAATGTTGTTCTCCATGCCCCGCGCGGCCGCGGCGGGCGGGCTGTAGGCCACCGTTCGTGCGGGGGCCATCCAGCGCGCCGCCGAGGGGCGGTCGTACAGGTTCTGGTTCGAGAGCCGCAGCGGTTGCCCGGGGTCGTTGGGATAAAACGCCGACCGGTCGTCGATCCGCATCGCCCCGTAGGTATCGCCCAGGTGCGGGGGCCGGACGTAACCCGCCGGCCCGTACCAGGCCGCGCGATAGCAGCAGGGGCCGTGGTACCACCGCTCCGCCGCCGCCGCGCCGACCGCCAGGAACGCCGCACTGTACCCCACTCCGAATCCCCACCCGGTGTACGGATGGTACCCGGCCGCAAAGCCCCACGTGAGCGGGCGCGGGTAATACGCCACGGTGCCGATCCAGGGGCGATAGACGTAGCCCGTGCCCCAGACGATCGTGCCGTAGTAGGGATACCAGCCCAGGTATGCCGGCGTGTAGCCGACATAGACCACGTCCGGCGTGGATTGGTAGACGGTAACGAATTGCGCGTTGTAGACCGGGCTGGTCGGCGGAATCGTGGCGACCGCCGCCGGCACCGAGTCCGCCACCGCCCAGGGGCCGTTGGCGCCGGCGGCCACGAACCAGACGCCCTGGTCGAGCGCGTAGTACCGCCCGCCGATGGCCAGGACGGTGGTCGGTGAATTGACCGCGTACTGCACCGTCGTGCCCGGGATGGCCTCGAGCTGGGGAGCGCCGTCGTACTGCACCGTGGGGGCGGCCGTCTGGCGATCGATGGCCGCGGTCTGCGGCATCATGGCGTCGAGGTAGGCCTCGAGCGCCTCCTGGGTGCCGGGGACGCTGCTGCGGACGTGGCCCATCGGCGAATCGGCTGGGATGAAGGCGAACGCCGAGGGCAGGCTGTCAGGCCGCACCCAGCGCCACGGCCCGGCCAGCGTGGCCGCGCTGAACCAGCGGCCGCCGAGCAGGGTGTAGACCCGATCGTTCGCGATCAGACGAAGCACGTCCTGCTCGGTGTTGTTGGCGTAGAGGAAGTACCCGCTCGAGAGCGGCGTCCATTCGGGCGGGCCGTCGAAGTCGATGAGCTCGGTCGGCTGGGCCGCCACCAGGACCTTTGGCACCGCCGCGCCCGGCGCCGGTCCGGGCGCGGCCGAATCCGGCGGCACCAGCGCCTGCAGCGCGCGAGGCACGCCGGAGTCCACCGTCCACGGCCCCAGCAGGATGTCGGGCGCGGAGTACCAGAGCCAGCCGCTGCTGAGGTAGTACCGGCGGGCGGTGGAGTCGAAGAGCACCGCCAGCGGCGTGTTCACGACGCGCTGGTAGGGCGTGCCAGCAACCGGCCGAAGCACCGGCGGCCCCGAGAGCACCAGGAGGACGGCGGGCGCCGAATCCACCACGATGACCGGGAGGGCGCTGTTGAGCTGGGCGCTCCGCCCGGCGGACTGAGCGTACTGCTGCATCGAGGCCAGCAGCCGGTCGGTGGAGATCGGGAGGCTCCACTGCGGGAGGGTGGTGGATATGAGCTGGCTAAACTCGGTGCGCTCGTCGGCCGTGGCGCTGGGCCAGACCACCTGGTTCACCTTGATGCTCTGCAGGGTGGCGGCGTGGGTGGCGCGGTCCACCTGCAACGTGGCGGTAAACCAGAAGACACCGAAGATCGGCTCCTGCGCGGCGAGCACGATGGACATCGCGGCCCGGCCATACAAGGTGTTCCCGGTGAAGCTCTCGACCTGTGGCTGGTAGATGACCACCTGGCCCTGCCCGGTGTTGATCTGCTTGGGCCAGGCGGACTCCTGGGCGGCGATCGACTGGGACGACAGGCACGCCACGGCCAACATCGCCAGGACGCGGAGGAGAGAGGAACGCATCACAGCCCTCGCCGAACCGGGGGAATTCGGTGCGCGGAATGACGTGAAGGATGGCGAAGGGCGGGCGGGAAGCAAAGCGGGGGGCGCCGCCGGGCGGCGGCGCCCCTTGCCGAGGTCAGGTCACGGGTTGACCGTCACCGTACCGCTCATCAGGGCACCGTGCACGGCGCACTGATACTGGTACACACCGGGAGTGGTGAATGTGTGAATGAACACGGCGCCGTTGCCGCTCAGGATGGCGCTGCCGACGAAGCTCGGCATGCCGACCGATGTCACGCTGTGGGAGATGGCGCCGGTGTTGGTCCAGGTCCACCGCACCTGGGCGCCCGCCGTAATCGTGATGGCAGCCGGCGAATAGAAGTTGTTCTGGACCGTCACCGGAGTCACCGGCGGTGTCCCGGTCGCGGTGAAGGCCACTGGAGAGCCGGTCAATCCCACCGATGCCCCCTCCGCGGTCTGTGCACCCAGGGTGGGCCCCAGCGTCCACACCATCGTGGCCGCCCCGCTCGCCCCGGTCGTCGAATTGGGCGAGGCCACCGATCCGCCGCCGCCCGTCACCTGCCAGGCGACGCTGACCCCTGCAACGCCGTTGCCGAACTGGTCCACGGCCGTAACTTGGAGCGGGGTGGGCAACGCCGCGTTGACGGAGCCGGACTGCGCGTTGCCGCCGGTCCGGTTGAGCTGGGTTGCCGGGCCGGCGAGCGCCGTGGCGCTGAAGCTCACCGGCGAGCCGGCGGCATCGGCCACCGTGGCGGTGGCGGTCTTGGCCCCCGACGCCTGCGGCAGGGTCCACGTGGCCTGGGCGAGCCCCGCCGCATCGGTGACGCCGCTGGGCGGCGCGATGCTGGCCCCGGTGCCCGTGACACCCCAAGTCACGGTGGCCCCCGGCTCCGGCGCACCGTCGCGGGTCACGAGGACGCGGATGGGATTTGCGAGCGGCTGGCCGACCGTACCGGTCTGGGCGTTGCCGCTCACGGGTGCGCGCGCCGCCACCAGTGCCGGCGGCGGCCCGCTGCCGCCGTCGCCGCTGCTGCAGGCGGCCAGCAGCGCCAGGCCCGCGGCCACGCCGAGGCCCGCGCGATGAAGTCGTGCAGTGTCCGTCATGATGCAACCTCCGATCAAGGTACAGCTCCACCTCCACCCAACCCGCGGGACGGCATCGTGGCCATCCGACCGACCAGCACAGCGACTCCGCACACGCTCCGCCGCGTCGGCATCGAGGGGATGACGCTCACGGAGGGGACGCACCCCGCCGGCAGCACCCTTCCCTGGCACGACCACGGCGGCCCGACGCTCTGCTTCGTCCTCGAGGGCGCGTTCGCCGAGTACATGCACGGCAGCGTCATCGACTGCCGGCCCTCGACGTTCAAGATCACGCCGGCGGGCGAGCGCCACTGGAACCGCTTCCACCTCGGCGACGTCCACGGACTGCTCATCGAGATCGACACCGGCCACCGCACCGGAATCGAGCCCTTCGAGCGGGTGCTGAGCCGCGCCCATCATTCGGAGGGCGGCGTGGAATCGCTCCTGGCCCGCCGGCTCTACGCCGAATTCCGCGCGGAAGACGAGGCGGCGACCCTCGCGATGGAAGGGCTGCTGCTCGAGCTGCTGGCCACCGTGTCCCGCTCGCGCGACCCGTCAGCGGTGGCCGCACCGCCGTGGGCGCGCCGGGCGCTGTCGCTGCTCCACGACGCCCCGGCCCAGCGGCACTCCCTTGCCGCGATTGCCGCCGAGGTCGGCGTGCACCCAGCCACCCTCGCGCGCGGGTTTCGCCGGGCCTACGGCTGTACGCCGGGGCAGATGCAGCGCCGCCTCCGCCTCGAGTTCGCGGCGGACCAGCTCTCGACCACCGAACATCCCCTGGCCGCCATCGCGCAGCAGGCGGGGTTCTACGACCAGAGCCACTTCACCAACGCCTTCCGCCGCCACCTCGGCACTTCTCCGCTGCAATACCGCCAAGCGATGCGGGCTCCGGCCTGATCGCTCGCGCGCGCGCGGGCGTCACTGCACGACGACCTGCCCCGTCATGAAGGGGTGGACCCGGCAGTAATAGTCGTGGCTGCCGGCCGCGGGCACGTCCGAGAACACCTGTCCTGACGTCAGCGTGGGAGAGTCCCAGGCCCCGTTCGTGGCGGTGGTCGTGTGGCCGGGCGTGCCCGACGATTCGCAGTTGATCCACACCACGCGCGTGCCCGGGGCCACCTGCGTGACTGCCGGGGCGAACGCGAATCCCTGGATGACCACGAACGCGGTGTCGGGGCCCGGCGGCTGGAGCGCGCGGGCGCAGGTCAGGTCCGTCTCGGGGGGCCCGGCGCTCTGCTCGGAGAAGCACGCCAGCGCCGCCAGCGCGAGCCCGCACAGCAGCAGTCCACCCTTCGCGGCGCCCGTCATGGCCCGGCCACCACGGTGATAGTGCCCTTCATGAAGGGGTGCGGCCGGCAGGTGTAGGCGTAGGTGCCCGGCACCGAAAAGAGGTGCCGCCAGGTGGCGCCCGGCTCGATCAACCCCGAATCGAAGGTGCTGTCGGCGGCGACGACGGTGTGCGCCAACGGGTCGTCGTTGACCCACTCCACGGTGGTCCCCGCCTTGATCGTGAGCGAGCCCTTCCCGTACGCCAGGTTCTTGATGTGGATCACGGCCGGTGACCCGGCCGGCGCGGTACTCACTTCTGCGCCTGTGGTGTCCGCCTTGCCGCCGAGGTAGCGCTTGAAGGTGATGGGGATGGTGAACTCAAAGCCGTAGAGGGTCTCGCTCGTGCCACGCGAGGCGGACTCGAGGCTCAGACCGATGGCGTTGCTGGCCTGGAGCGAGAGGGTGTGCGGGGTGTGCGGGATGCCGATCTGGAAACCGGCGCTCCACGCGATTTCCTCCGCGGGCGCCCGGTCGATGATGCTGGTGACGTCGCCCGCCAGCGCGATCCACCGGCCGAGCCGCACGACCGCGCCTCCACCCACGGCGCCGTCGGTCCCGTCGCCGTCGGGATCGGCCAGGAGCCGTCCGACGGCGAGGAGCCGGACCGGACCGGCGGCGCGGGCGAGCGACAGTTCCCCGACGAAGCCCTCGGCAGCCAGGCTGTACCCCGCCTCCACGCCGATGTCGAGCGGTCGGCCGGCGGACTGGCGCATCGGCGCCACCGCGGCGAAGAATTCCCACTCGTTCGGGTACCGCGCCACCAGCGTCGAGTTGGTGCTGTATACAAAGCCGAGCATCGTCCGGTGCGGCAGCCCGGTGGCGAGGACGAACGACGGGAAGCTGGTGACCTTCCGTTCCGGAGCTGGGCTCGCATCGAAGCGATGCACGAAGTCGAACTGGAGGACACCCTGCGGCGCGATCCACCCGCCGGACAGGTTTGGGGAGCGCTCGAGGACCGACTGGGCGGCGAGTGGACCTGCGGACAACGCCAAGACGGCGCCGCCCAGCAGGATCCTTCGTGTGGCGCGGAGACGCGGCACGGAGTTCCCCTGGCGGAGCGTGAGGGACAATCGCGATTGACCCCAACATCCGTCGGCGCGGCCGCCACGTCTTGGACGCGGCGGCCCACGTTGGATATTCGTGACGCGCGAACGGCCCCCGCCGCCTGGGAACAGGAGCGGGGGCCGTCGAGAGGCGCCGGCGAGAATCGAACTCGCGAATAGAGGTTTTGCAGACCTCTGCCTTACCACTTGGCTACGGCGCCGGGAGGGTTAACATCGCTGGGAGGAAGGCATTTCTCAAGGTTTTCCCTTGTGGCCGGAAACCTCCCCTCCATGGGACCGTAGGGCCTCCATTCCCCAACCGACGAGCCGTCATGCCCCGCGTTGCCCCGACCGCCGCGCTCTTCGCCTGCCTCGCGACCCCGGCGGCCGCCCAGCAGGACGTCATGACCATGCGCGCCGAGGCGCTGGCGCCGGGGCTCACGGTCATCTCCGGGTTTGCCAACGGCAACATCCTCGTCGTGAGCGGCCCGGAGGGCACCCTCCTGGTGGACGCCCAGAGCGCCCGGCGGGTCGGGCTGGCGGATTCGGTGCTGGCCTCGCTCGGGGCCCCGCCGGTGCGCTGGGTGCTGAACACCCACTACCACGGCGATCACGTCGAGGGGAACACCCTCTTCCACGGCCGCGGCGCGGAGGTCATCGGCCAGGAGCGGCAGCCAATCCAGATGGCGAAGGACACCACCATCACGTCGTGGCACGACTGGCACCGCGAGCCGGCGGCGCCCGGCGCCTTCCCGGCCCGTACCTTCCGCGACTCACTTACCCTCCGCGTCAACGGCCAGCGCATCGTCGTGACCCACATCCCCGCGGCCCACACCGACGGCGACGCCGTCGTGTGGCTGCCGGACGCGAACGTCATTCACATCGGCGACCTCTTCGAGCACGAAGCCCCACCCTTCATCGACTGGTGGGCCGGGGGCCGGATCGAGGGGATGCTGGCGGGGGTGGACTGGGGGCTGGCCCACAGCGACAGCGCCACCCGCATTGTGCCCGGCCACGGACCGGTCGGCACCCGCGCCGACCTGCTGCGCTACCGGGCGATGCTGCTGGGGGTGAGTTCGGCGGTGGCCACTCAGGCGTATGCCGGAAGGTCCCTCGCCGAGATCCAGGCCGGCCAGCCCGCCGCCCCCTGGCAATCGATGCTGGGGAGCCAGCGCCGCATGGACGAGCTGGTCGCTCTGCTCTACCTGGGTATCAAGGAATTCGAGCCGGCCTCATTCCAGTCCCGGTTCCGGCCCGGCACCCCGGAGGCGCGCCTCCCCTGGCTGCTTGGCTGCTGGCAGATGACGCGCCGCGGGAGCACCATCGAGGAGCGCTGGACGGTGCGGCCGGACGGGTCGCTCTCCGGGCGGGGGCGCACGGTGCGAGACGGCGCCGTGGTGGATTCGGAAGTCGTGACGATCACGGCGCGGGGCGACACGCTGGTCTACACCGCCAACCCCGCCGGCCAGGCACAGGCGCTGTTCCTGGCGCCGACCGCCACCGACAGCAGCGTGAGTTTCACCAATCCGGCCCACGACTTCCCGACCCGGGTGAGCTACCGGCGCGCCGGCGCGATGGGACTCACCGCGGAGATCGCGGGGCCCGGCACCGGCGGCGAGAAGGTGATCCCCTTCCCCTACGCTGCGGTGGCCTGCCAGGTCGAGTAGTTTCCGCCGCATGACGCGTCGTCCCGCCCCGCGTGGGCTCCCCATCGCGGGGCCCGCGCATCCCCCGCCCTTCCGGCTCACCGCCAGTCACTTCGGCACTGCGCTCACGTGGCTCCTGACCGGCGCGGTCGGCCTGGTGGCCATCTCCCCGGACCTGGCAGCCGGCAACTTCCTGGCTCCTCGGGTCCTGGCCGTCACGCACGTCTTCACGCTCGGCGTCCTCACCACCACGATCTACGGCGCCCTGTACCAGTTCTTCCCCGGCGCCCTCGGCATCGCCATTCGGAGCGTGCGCGTGGCGTACTGGACGTGGGCGGCGCACACCACCGGCACCCTCCTGCTCGTCACCGGATTCTGGACCTGGCATCCCGCGCTCCTGGGCGCCGCGTGGATCCTCCTATTTTGCGCCGTGTTCGGCTCCAGCTGGAACCTGCTCCCCCAGCGGCGCCGCGCCCCGCATGGCCTGGTGGTGGGGCGGTACGTGTCGGCGGGCCACATCGCGCTGGGCACGGCCATGCTCGTGGCGCTGGCCCGCATCGGAAACAGCCTCGGCTGGTGGCCGATCGACCGGATGGGAGTGATCACCGCGCATTTCCACCTCGCGGTCTTCGGCTTCGTGGTGTTCACCGCGGTGGGGGTCGGGAGCTGGATGCTCCCGATGTTCCTGCAGGCGGCGCGGGCGCCGACTTGGCCGCTCCGCTGGATCGGCCCAGTGGGATTGGCCGGACTCGCGATCCTCACGGCCGGCGCGCTGGCGGGCTGGCCCCTCGTGACGCGCGCCGGCGGGTTCCTGATCCTCGCGAGCGCGCTGCTGTACCTCGGTCAACTGTCGCTCTACTTCCGCCACGCCGAGCGGAGGCCGATCGACCCGGCGCTCGCGCATGTGGCGGCCGGCGTGGCGCACTTCGCTCTCGCCGTCCTCCTCGGCGCCACGATCCTCGCCGGAAACGCCTCGGCGCGGAGCTGGACCGCGTATGGGCTGCTGGCCATCGTGGGGTGGCTGGTGCTGCTGGTGGTGGGGGTGCTCTACAAGATCCTGCCGTTCCTGGCGTGGCTGAACTTGTTCGGCCCTCGCGCGGCGCAGGCGGGGGCCCCGACCCAGGCGGACCTCACCTCCACCGCGATGGTGCGCCTCTCGCTCGCCCTGCTGGCGCCGGGAGTCTGGGGACTGGTGGGCGGCACGCTGCTGGGGAGCCGCGCGGTGGTCCTGGCGGGAGCGTCGCTGTACCTGGCCGGTGTGGTGGCGGTGCTCGGCCAGTACGTGCGCATCCTGCGGCTCGCGCGGCCGCTCCCGGCTTAGCGCACCGTGACGCTGTCCACGAAGTAGTTGGTCTCGCCGAAGCAGTCGCTCGGGATCCCGCGGTGCTCGGTGTAGTGCAGCGCCACGTGCTTCCCGATCGCGTCGCGCAGCTGCTGCGCCACCTCGTCGTCGCGCACGCTGAAGTCCCACAGGACGGGCATGACGCCCGGCACCGAGGTCATGGCCAGCTCACCCTCGTACGTCTTGCAGATCCAGCCCTTCTGCGAAAACTTCTGGACGATCCCCGCCCGCTCCCCCTCCGAGTAGTTCCAGCTGAGCGCCGCCCAGGTGTACAGCACGAACATCAGGATGGGCGTCAGGAAGATGGCGAAGAGGACCAGCTTGGTCTTCCGCTTCAGGCCGCGGCGGGGGGCCTCCGCTACCGGCTCGGTCATGCAGGCTCCAGGCGAATGGGGACGGGCGAAAGGTACGCCCGGAATCGGCCGGGCAACAGCGTCAGCGGTTGGGGCGCACCGCGTTCAGGCTGAACACGAATCCGCGGCCCAGCGACACGATCCACCCCGAGTCCACGGCGTCGTTCCCGAAGCGCCACGACACGTCGAACCGGCTGACGATGGCCAGCGAGGTCCGCAACTGCCCGAGACGGAGCCCGACGCCCACGTCGGTGCCGGTGCGCACCGGGCTGCCGCTCCACCAGGCGCCCCCGTAGTCGACGTACGCCGCGACCCCGACGCCCACGAGGCCGAACACCCGAGGAAAGAGGAGCCGCCGCACCTCGGCGGTCGTGAAGAAGGCCCGGTTGCCGGTGAAGCTGTGCACCCCGAAGGCCCGGGGCCCGCTCACGAGCCCGAGGTCGAATTCGTAGCCGGGCGCGGGATCGGTGAGCCAGCCGGCGCTCCCGTGCCAGAGTACCAGCGAGTTCGAGTCGGGGTTCCAGGCCACGGTGGTGTTCAGCACCGTGCCGCCCGAGTCGATCCCGGCGGCCGTGATCAGCCCGTCCGAGATCCCGTTGACGATGATGAAGCCCCGCGGGAAGGAGGCGCCGGTGCGGAAGGACGCGAAGAGGCCGACACCGGCGCTGTCATACCCGAAGAATTCGGGCGCGGCGTAAAACCCGCCGGTGAACGTGGTGCTGAGGTCCACGTCTTCCGTGCGGGAGAACGTCTGGAACCCCGTGCGGGTGATGTACCGCGCGTGCGACCACTCGGCATACGCCCCGACGGCGCCGGTCACATCGCGCCCGATGGGCGCGGTATCGGACACGGGCTCATAGTCGTTGCGCATGACCTGGCCCACGAGACCGGCGCGCACGTAGCTGTGCGAGTTCCGGCGGAGCGCCCAGGCCACGGCCGCCCGGATGGTCCCCATGACGTGATTCAGGGTGTCCACCGGAACGTCCACGCCGTCGAGGTACTGGTACACGGTTTCGTCGCGGTATTCACCGCCGAGCGAGAAGCCCCGGGGGTCCGAGATGGAATAGAAGGGCCGGTTGAGGAGGGCCAGGAACACCGTGCCGTCGGAGCGGTCTTCCCAGCGCGCCCCCAGCCCGACGGTTCGGCCGAACAGCCGCGGCTGGCGGAACTCGAGGGCGAAGGTGGTGCGGACCGGGTCGGAACTGAACGAGGCACCGGCGCGGGTGGCGGTGCCGAGGAAATTGTCCTCGAAGAACGACAGGCCGATCGCGACCTGGTCGCCGGTGGTCCGGAGCCGGCCGCCCACGCGCGTGGTCCACGCGTCGCGCGTCGTGACCCGCATGACCAGCCCGCTGTCGGTCCGGATCGAGTCGATCCGCACGTCGCGGAAGATCGAGAGCGTCCGCAGGTTCCGCGCGGACTCGGCCACCCGGACCGAGTCGTAGGGCTCCCCGACCTTGAAGAGCAGTTCCCGCTCGATGATCTGCGGCTGGGTCCGGAAGTGGAGGTGGTTGGCCAGCCGCTCGGGCCAGATCGTGGCTTCCGAGGAGTCGAAGATTTCCTGCCGGACCAGCTCGATGCCGCGGATGACCGGCGGGGGCGACGAATCGCTCACCGCCTGGGCGGCGGCGAGCGAGGGAGCGACGAGCAGCGCAAGGACGAGGGTGGCACGGCGGGCCAGAAGGGACTCCGGGTGGGAAGGGCTACCCCAGGCTCTCCAACAGGCGCCAGAGCTCCACGGCGCTGAATTCGTTGAACCGGTGCAGGACGTCCTGTTCGCTCCACTCGAGCAGGATCCACGCCGAACTGCGGGTTCGCTCGCCCTGGGCGAAGTGCACCCGCCCGGCGACGGTCTGGCCCTGGGCGCGGGTCTCGAGGTACACCTGCCACCGCTCGTCGGCGCGGCCGAGGTCGCCGAGGTGGCGCGCGGTCGGCGCCTCGGGCAGCGCGGCCGGCAGGGGGTGCTGCGGCTGTCCCATGTTCCCTCCTGAAGATGCCCTCACGCTAACGAGTTCCGCCACCGGACGCCAGCGCCGCGCGGTGTCCCGACCCCGGCGGCACGGTTAGATTTGGGCCCATCATGGCCCCGGTCGATCGCTGCGCCGCCTGCGGCACCCTGTCCGAGGGGCCCTTCTGTTCCCACTGTGGCGCGCCGATGTCCGGCACCGCCGGACCGCGGCGGGAAGGCCGGGCCTGGGTCGTGGCCGGGCTGCTCTCGGTCGCCGCGGTGGGCGCAGTCCTCGCCCTGGTGCTGGGCGGTGCGCCGGAGGCGGTCGTGCCCGCCATGGCGAACGTCGGGAGCCAGGCCGCGGACCTGCTCCCGCCCGCGGAGCTGGCGGCCCTGCCCCCCCGCGAGCGGTTCGACCGGCTGTTCGACCGGATGATGCGGGCCGGCGCCGAGGGCGACAGCACCACGGTGGCCACGCTGTCCTCGGTGGCGCTCGCCGCGTACGCCGAGATCGACTCGGTGGATGCCGACGCCCGGTTCCACGCGGGGCTGATCGCCATCCAGACCGGCGACTTCCCCGGCGCGCTGGCGGTGGCCGACACGCTCGAGCGGGAGGCGCCGGGGCACCTCTTCGGGCCCATCCTGATCGGCGCCGTGGCGGGCCTGGAGCACGACAGCACCGCGCTCCAGCGGGCGTTCGACTTGTTCCGTGCACGCGCCGACCGGGAGCTCGCCCGGACCGACCGCCCCGAGTACCTCGAGCATCGCCAGCTCCTCACGCAATTCCAGCAGGCCGCGGAGACCAAGTGACCCGGACCATCCACGTCGCCCACAGCCCCGATTCCGACGACGCGTTCATGTTCTACGCCCTCGCGGAGGGGAAGCTCGACACCGGCGACCTGCGCTACGAACACGAGTTATCGGACATCGAATCGCTCAACCGGCGCGCGCTGAAGGCCGAACTCGAGGTGTCGGCCGTGTCGATCCACGCCTACGCGCACCTGCACCGCACCTATGCGCTGCTGGCGAGCGGCTCCTCCATGGGCGACGGCTACGGTCCCCGCCTGGTGAGCAAGACCCCGGCGCCCGCCGATCCCCGCGCGGCGCTCCGCGGGCTCCGGGTGGCCATCCCCGGCACCCTCACCACCGCCTGCCTGGCGCTCCGGCTCTACCAGCCCGCCATTACCGAGGTGGTCATCCCCTTCGACCAGATCGAGGACGCGGTGCACCGGGGCGACGTGGACGTCGGCCTCCTGATCCACGAGGGCCAGCTGACCTACGCCGACGACGGGCTGCACCTCTGGGAGGACCTGGGCGCCTGGTGGGGACGGGAAACGGGGCTGCCCCTGCCGCTGGGCGGCAACGTGGTCCGCCGGGACCTCGGCGCGGCGGTGACCGCCCAGGTGGCGCGCGACCTCCGCGCGAGCATCGAGTACGCGCTGGCGCACCGCCGGCCCGCGCTGGAACACGCCAAGCAGTTCAATCGCGGCATCGGCGATGAACGGACCGACACCTTTGTCCAGATGTACGTGAACGACTGGACCGTGGACTACGGCCCGCGGGGGCGGCAGGCGGTGCAGCTGCTCCTCGACCGGGCGTTCGAGGCGGGGCTGATCCCGGAGCGCGTCGTGGCGGAGTTCGTCGGGTAGGTCTAGCTTTCTCAAGCTCCCCCGCACCGGAGGCCGTCCGTGTCAGTGCCAGAGGGCCCGGCGTCACTGCTGGTCGTTGACGACGAAGAACCGATCCGCACCGCGCTCGCGCGGTACCTGACCCAGCAGGGGTACGAGGTCACCACGGCCTCGTCCGGCGACGAAGCCCTGAAGATCCTCGGCCGGCAGAAGATCGCGGGCATGCTGCTCGACGTCCGGATGCCGGGCGTGAGCGGCATCGACCTCGTGCCGCAGGCCCTCGAGCTCGAAAACCACCTCGCCATCCTGATGCTCACCGCGGTCACCGACGCCACGACCGCCGCCCTCTGCATGCAGCGGGGCGCCTTCGAGTATCTCATCAAGCCGATCGACCTGGTGGACCTCGGCCGGGCGCTGGAGCGCGCCATTCGCCGGCGGGCGACCCAGATGGAAACCGCCCAGGTCAACCAGTGGTTGAAGGAGGAGGTGGCCATCCGCGCCGCCGAGGTGCGGCGCGAGCGCGCCACGCTGGAGCGGGTCACGATCGCCACGCTCGAGGTGCTGGTCAACGCGCTCGAGGCCAAGGACCCGTTTTCGCGCGGCCATTCCGCCCGCGTGGCGGACCTCTCGGCCATGATCGCGGCCGAGCTGCAGCTGACCGACGAGGAGATCGAGGTCATCCGCACCGCGGGCCGCCTGCATGACATCGGCAAGATCGGCATCCGCGAGGAGGTCCTGGCCAAGCAGGGACCGCTCACGCCCGCCGAGTACGAGCACGTGAAGGATCACGTCATCATCGGCACCCAGATCCTGGCGCCGCTCGCGCACCTGCACGCGGCCATCGTCTGCCTGCGGAGCCACCACGAGCGGTGGGACGGCCAGGGCTACCCCGACGGCCTCAGGGGGGAGGACATCCCGCTCGGCGCGCGGATCATCGGCATCGCCGAGATCTTCGATGCCCTGACGACCTCCCGTCCCTACCAGGAGAAGATGCCGGCGAACTTCGCGGTGGACCGGCTCCGCGACCTGGCCGGCACCGCGGTGGACCCGGCGGTGTTCGCCGGGCTCGAGGCGGTCATCGCGCGCCGGCAGACCCTGGTCTTTCTCGAAGACACCACCCCCGCCTGACGCCGAAACGCGCCCTTCGGTGGCGCGATTCGTGCTCCTCTCCGATCGACTGGGCCGCCTCCACTGGCCGGCGGCGGCCGAGCGCACCACATCGTGCAAGTCATTGCCACACAACACTTTTGAGCGCCTAGTCGCCCATGGCGAAGCTGTTGCTTGTCATCGATGACGGCCCCGAACAGCGCCGGTTCCTCGAGCGGACCCTGTCCGCGGCGGGGTACCGCGTGGTAACCGCGCCCGATGGCGAAGCCGGCACCGCGGCGGCGCACTCGCTCCTGCCCGACCTCATCATTCTCGACGTCATGATGCCCGGAATGAACGGGTACCAGGTGTGCCGGGCACTCAAGGCGGACCCCGCCACCAGGGACCGCCCGATCCTGGTGCTCACCGCCAAGGACGAGCCCACCGATCACTTCTGGGCCCGCGAGGTGGGCGCCGACGACTTCCTCAGCAAGCCGGTGGACCTCCCCGAGCTGCTCGGCCGCATCACCGAGCTGACGGAGCGCCGGTGATCGGCCTGCCCGTCATCCTGGGCGTCGCGGCCGCCATGGCAGGCGTCGGCCTCGTCGCCGTGCTTTCGTGGCTGCTCTACACCTCCTACCTGAACCGGCTCGAGCGCCGGCTCGCCTACCGGAAGGGACTGTATCGCGACCTCGTGACGGGGCTCGCCATGCGGGACCGCGCCCTGCTCGAACCGCAACTCCGCGAGCTGGCCACCCTGCACGATTTCGAGGCGCTCGAGGCCGTGCTCGAGGAGCAGGCCCGTGGCGCCACCGAGCGGCCGGCCTGGCTGCTCGACGCCTACGACCGCCTCGGACTGGTGGACAAGTACGTGACCCGCCTCCGGACGGCCACGCGGTGGCGCGAGCGAGCGTTTGCGGCGGAGCTCCTCGGCCGGGTCGGCAACGCGCAGGCGGTGCCGGCGCTGCTCGACGTCGTGGCGGCCACCCGCACCGAGGATGCGGACGTCCGGGAGATCGCGCTGCGCGCGCTGGCCCGCATCGGCGACCCGCGCGCGGTGGGACCGCTGGTGGAGGCGCTCAAGCACTCGGAGGTCTGGCTGGAGCCGCGCATCGCCGACATCCTGACCCGGCACGGCGCGCTCGCCATCGCTCCGATGATCGCCTTCCTCGAGGATCCCGCCCGCCACCCCGCGCGCGCCTGGGCCGCGAGCATCCTGGGCGAGGTGGGCGCGGCGCGCGCCTTCCCCGCACTGGTCCGCGCGCTGAACGACCTCGACGACGAAGTGCGGGCCAAGAGCGCCAGCGCGCTGGGCCGCATCGGCGACGGCCGCGCGGTCGGCTACCTGCTCGACCACCTGCTCAGCGATCCCGCGCCCTTCGTGCGCGCCCGGATTGCGCAGGCGCTCGGCCAGTTCGACGAGCCGGAGGTGGTCGAACGGCTGGTCCGCGCGCTGGGCGACCCCGCCTGGTGGGTGCGGATGCGCAGCGTCGAGGCGCTCGAGCAGGTGGGCGTGCAGGCGGAAGGTCCGCTCCTGCTCGCGCTGGACGACACCGATCCCGAAATCCGGATCCGCGCCGCCGTGGCGCTCGAGCGGCTCGGCGTGCCGGGGCGCCTCATCGCGGCCATCGAACGGAACGAGAACGCATCGGAGGCCACCGAGACCCTCGCCCGCTTCGGCAACGCCGGTGCGCGCGAACTCCTGGCCGAGGGGCTGGCGCACGACGCAGCGCCGGTCCGCGCGGCCATGGTGGAGGCGATCCGCCGCGCGGGCCGGCGCGACCTCGCCGCCGAACTGGTCCACGTGGCCCGGGCCGACGGCGAGGCGGGGCTCCGCGCCGCGTCGTTCGACGTGCTGCGCGCGCTGGGCGTCGGCGAGGGCGTCGCCGCCGCGCTGGAGCACCTGAACGACCCCGACCAGCGCGTGCGGACCGCGGCCATGCTGCTGGTGGGTCAGCTCGGCGGGCCGGAACTGGCCGACCGGATCCGCCCGCGCACCGCGGACCCCGACCCGGCGGTCCGTGCCGCGACCGCCACGGCGCTCGGCCTCACGCAGGCCCGGGGCGCAGAGGCCGATTTCATCCGATTGCTCAAGGACCCGGACGCCGCGGTGCGCACCGCGGCGGCGCGCGGCGCGGCCGACGCCAACGCGCGCGAGACCGCCCCGACCCTGCTCGGGCTGCTCACCGACACCGACCGCGCGGTGCAGCGCGAGGCGGTCCTGGCGCTGGGCCGGCTGGGCGACGGCACCACGGCCGACACACTCCTCAAGCACCTCCCCGGCGCCGAACCCGCGCTGCGGGGCGCCATAGCCACCGCGGTCACGCGGCTCGACACCACGCGAGTGCCCGCGCTCCTCGACCGCCTGATCGACGCCGGCAACCGCGAGAGCAAGCTGGCCGTCATCCGCACGGTGGCGCAGCTCCGGGCTCCCTCGGGCCCGTCGCTACTTGGCGTCCTCTGGCGCGACCCGGACGCCGCGGTCCGCGCCGCCACCGCCGAAACGCTGGGCAAGCTGGGCGGCCCCGAGTCGGTGCGCCTCCTCGCGGCCGGCGTCGAGGACCCCGACGAGATCGTGCGCGCCCGCGCCGTGGACGCGCTGGCTCGGCTCGGCGGAACCGGCGCGGGACCGGCCGTGCTGGCGCTGCTCTCGCGCGATCCTTCCGCGTCGGTCCGGGAGCGCGCGGCCCTGGCCACCGGCCTCCTGCGCACTCCCGGCGGCGAGACGGCCCTGCTGGCCGCGAGCGGCGAGCCGGGCGCGCCGGTGCCGGTGCGGGCGGCGGCACTGCTGGCGCTCGGCGGCTACGAACAGGAGAGCATGGTGGGCCGGCTGGTCGAGATGGCCGACGACCGCGCGGTGCGCGACTTCCTGGCCGACCGCATCAAGCACGACGCCGAGTACCGGCTGCTCGCGCAGCGCCTCGGCGGCTCCCGGCACGTGGAGCTGCAGGCGCTCGCCGCCACGACCCGCGAGGACATGGAGCTCTCGCTCACCACGGGCATCCGCGGCGCGCTCGACCCGGCGGAGCGGCTCCGCCTGGTAAGCGGCCTCCGCGCCTTCCAGGGCGACCGCAGCCGGAACGCCCTGCTGCAGGTGGTGCGGAGCGATCCCAACCCGACAGTCCGGTCGGCGGCACTGACCGCGGTGTCGGCCATGCTCAACCTCGATGAACTCGAGCGGGCCGCGGTGCGCGCGCTGTCCGATCCCGACGCCTCCGTGCGGCACACGGCGGTGGCGCTCTTCGGGCGCATCGCCCCGGAGCGCGCGCTGCCGAGCCTGATCCGGATGCTGCAGCCCAACGACGACGATCCGGTGGTGCTCCAGGCGGTGGCGAGCCAGGCGGAGTCGAGCTTCGACACCTTCGTGGACCTCACGCTCGGCCTCGGTTCCGGCGGCCCCGAACTGGTGACCGTGTCCAAGGTGGCCCGGCACATCCGCCACCCGCGGCTGCCCGCGCTCCTTCCGCCGATGGCGGAGAGCCGCGCCCCCGAAGTGCGGGAAGCGCTGGTCCGGCTCTGGAGCCACCGCCCCGACCTGATCGACGCCGCGCTGCTGGCCCGGCTGGCGCACGACCCCGTGGTGTCGGTGCGCGTGGCGGCCGCCGCCGCGTGCGCCGCCGGAAACCGCCCCGAGGGGCTCTCCGCCCTGGCGGACGACCCGGCGCCCGAGGTGCAGGCCATGGCCGCCGTGGCCGGGCTCCTCACCGGCGCGCGGACGGCGCTCCCCGCCGGCCTGCCCCACGCCGCGCTCGCCGAGGCGGCCGCGGCGGTGCTGCCGCGCGAGACGCTGCGCCGGCGGGCCGCCGACCCGGCGGCGGCGACGCGGCAGGGCGCGGGGATCGTGCTGGCGCTGCTGGACGACCCCGTGGCCCGGCGCATGGCCACCGACGACCCGGTGCCCGCGGTCCGCAAGGCGGTGCGCGCCGCGCTCCCGGGCGGCGCCTGATGCAGGCCACCCTCCTCGCCCTGCTCACGGCGATCGCCCTCGCCGTGCAGCCGCTCTTCCTGGCGTACTTCATCCTCTACAACAGCTACACGCTGCTGCTGATCGCGCTCTCGGCGCGGCAGGTGCGGCGCAAGGTGGCGGGGCACTTCGTCGAGGACCTCGACCTGATCGACGACAGCGGCTCCACCAAGCCGCTCACGATGATCGTGCCGGCCTACAACGAGGAAGTGACCATCGTCGACTCGGTGACCAACCTCGTTCACTGTGACTACCCGCGGTTCGAGGTGGTCGTCGTGAACGACGGCTCGAGCGACGAGACGCTGGAACGGCTGAAGCGGGCGTTCAGGCTCCGGCGCACGGACCTGCCCTATCGCGAGGCCATCGGCACCGCGCGGGTGCGGGCGCTGTACGAGGCCACCTGCCCCCTTCCCAGAGGCGTGCTCCGGCTGGTGGTGATCGACAAGGACAACGCCGGCAAGGCGGACGCGCTCAACGTCGGGGTCAACGCCTCGACCGCGCCGTATTTCGTGTGCCTCGACGCCGACTCCATCCTCGACCAGCGGGCGCTCAAGGAGATGATGCGGGTCATCCAGGAGGACCCGCGCGTGGTGGCGGTCGGCGGGCAGGTGGCGATCGCCAACGGCTGCACCATCCGGAACGGCCGGGTGGTGAGCGTGGGGCTCCCGAAGCATCCGCTCGCCCGGTTCCAGATGGTCGAGTACCTCCGCTCCTTCACGACCGGGCGCACCGGGCTCGACCGGCTGGACTCGATCCTGATCCTCTCGGGCGTGTTCGCCGTGTTCGAGAAGGAGACGGTCATCCGCGCGGGGGGCTACCTGACGCCGTTCGTGCGGCACCGGATCGTGGAGGAGTACATCGAGGGCCGGGCCGGCACCGTCTGCGAGGACATGGAGATCGTGGTCCGGCTGCACCGCTACATCCGCGACAAGCAGCTCGACCGGCGGATCGCGTTCCTGCCCCATCCGGTGGCGTGGACCGAGGTGCCCGAGTCGCTGGAGTCGCTGCGCAAGCAGCGCGGCCGGTGGTACCGCGGGCTCCGGGAGTCGCTGTTCTACCATCGGGCCATGCTGCTCCGCCGCCGGTTCGGGCGGATCGGGGCGTTCGCCCTGCCGGCCTTCTGGCTCTTCGAGTACTACGGGCCGATGATCGAGATGACCGGCTACTTCTTCTTCGCCTTCCTGCTGCTCCTCGAGTGGGCGTTCGGCATGGGCCTGATCAACTGGCCGTACGCCATCGCGTTCTTCCTGGCGGCGTTCGGCTACGGGATGCTGGTGAACCTGTTCGCGGTGCTGGTGGGCGCGTGGCGCTTCCGGTTCGGCCTGGCCGACCGGCTGCAGCGGGGGCTCCTCCCCTTCGGGCGGCGGCGGGACGTCCTGGTCCTCCTGGGCTACGCCATCCTCGAAAACGTGCCGTTCAGCTTCCGCCACATTACACTCTACTGGCGGCTCCGCGGGCTGCTGGACGCCTGGCGGGGCAAGACCACCTGGGAAAAGTTCGCGCGGGTAGGATTCCGGACCGAGACGGAGGGGGCACGTGGCTGAGCGGAACGCACTGCGCATCCTGGTGGTGGACGACGACCCGGCCATGGTCCGGCTGGCCGCGGCCTCGCTCATGGCGCACGGGTTCACCGACCTGGAGCACGTGGCCACGGGGCGGGACGCGCTCCTGGCCGCCGCCCGCGCCGACGTGCTCCTGCTCGACCAGAACCTGCCCGACCTGGCGGGCCGCGAGGTGCTCCTCGCGCTCCGCGCCTGGCCCGACCCCCCCAGCGTCGTGATGGTGACGGCCCACGGCAGCGAGACCTTCGCCGCCGACGCGCTCCGCGCCGGCGCCGAGGACTACCTCGTCAAGGATGCGTCGCTGGCGTCGATGCTGCCGCAGGTGGTGGAGCGAGTGCGGCGCATGCGGTCGCTGCGGGAGGCGCTGGCCACCGCGGAACGGGAACTGGTCCACGTCGAGCGGCGCGCCGCGGTCGGCGAGATGACCGTCACGCTGCACCACGAGATCAACAACCCGCTGATGGCCGCCTGGGCGGAGTTGGAACTGCTGCTCGGCGGGCAGAACTCCCTGAGCGCGACGCAGCGCGAGTCGCTGGAGACCATCCGGGGCATGCTGGAGCGGATCCGGGAGATCGTGAAGAAGGCCGGGGAGCTCAGGCGGGCGGCCACGGCCGAATATGCGCCGGGCGTGCAGATGATCGACCTGCAGGCCGGGGCCCGCCCCGATCCACCGGCCCGCGGGCGGGCGCTGGTGTTGGTACCGGAAGAGGGGACGGCGCGGGTGGTCGAGTCGCTGGTCCGCCGCGCCGGCTTCACGGTGCAGCGGGTGGCGGGCCCCGGGTCGCTGGTGCCGGCCTCGCAGGGATTCGACGTGACGCTGGTGCTCGCCTCGGAGCGCTCGCTCCCGGCCCAGCTCCCCGCACCGGCCGAGCGCAACTACCGGCTGTTCGTCCTGCAAGACGGCGACGGCACCGTGGCGCGGGCCGCGAACCCCACCGAGATCCTCGGCCTCCCGCTCGACCCGGAAGGGCTGGCGGCGGCCCTCGCGCAGGCGCTCCCGGCCTAGGCCGGGAGCGTCCCGCCCTCGCGCTTCGCCTGCTGGAACGCCATCGCCTTCAGGCGTGACACCCGCATCCGGAGCGGCGGGTGCGAGGCGAACACGTCGCCCAGCAGCCCCTCGCGGTCGCTGATCCTCCGTTCCGCCGGATCCACGATGCAGAGATGCGCGGCGCCCTGCGTGATGCTGCGCGTGGCGCCGGTGGCCGCGTCGAGCTTCTCGAGGGCGCGGGCCAGCGCCTCCGGGTGGCGGGTCAGTTGCGCCCCGGTGGCGTCGGCCAGGTATTCCCGCTTGCGGCTCACGGCCATGGCGAGGAGCCGCGACACGATCGGCGCGATGAGCAGCGTGAAGACCCACAGCACGAGCAGCACCGCCCCCAGCGGGTTGC
The DNA here is from genome assembly GCA_964571795.1 of uncultured Gemmatimonadaceae bacterium. Taxonomy (GTDB): domain Bacteria; phylum Gemmatimonadota; class Gemmatimonadetes; order Gemmatimonadales; family GWC2-71-9; genus SPDF01. The sequence goes on from CAZNDK010000001.1 coordinate 154,543, forward strand.
CCTTGCCGCTGCCCTTGCCGCCCCGCGACCCGCCGACCCGCCCACCCACCCGCAGGTAGCGCCCGACCGCGTCGGACAGCAGCGCCACCGCCCCCAGCATCCCCGCCAGCAGCGTCATCAACCGCACGTCGTCGTTCTGGATATGGGACATCTCGTGGGCCACCACGCCCTGCAGCTCGTCGCGGTCCAGGGTGGCGAGCAGCCCCTCGGTCACGGCGATGCTGGCGTGCCGGCGGTCGTGCCCGGTGGCGAAGGCGTTGAGGTCGGGATCGGGCACCACCCAGAGGGTGGGCTTCGGCAGCCCGGCGGCGATGGCCATTTCCTCGACCACGTTGACGAGCTGCTGCTGGGCGGGGGTGGCCGGGGTGACCACTTCCCAGGCCCCCGCCGCGAGCAGCACGCGCCGGGGGCCGGTCTTCCAGGCGAAGTAGCAGAGGGCGGCGGCCGCGGCCGTGGCGAGGACGCCGATGAAGGGGACGGTGTGCCGATAGGCGCCGGGCGCGGCGTCGGCGGTCAGCAACCAGAGGGCGTAGTCACCGCCGAACCCCACCCACGCGAAGAAGAGCAGGAACCCGGCGACCAGCCAGAACGACCGGCGGCGGTTGGCGGCCTGCTGCGCGAAGAGGTTCGCGTCGCTCACGCGCCGGGGGCGCGGGAGGACAGGTTCACGACCGGCACGGCGCGCTCGCCGGCGTCGGCGATGACCCACAGGTCGGCCGGCGTGGCCTTGGCGATGCCCGCCACCAGCGAGGTCGGGAACTGCTGCTGCCGGGTGTTGTACTCGGTGGCGACGTCGTTGTAGTGCTGGCGCGAGAAGCCGATCTTGTTTTCCGTGCTGGTCAGCTCCTCCTGGAGCTGGAGCACGTTGGCTGTGGCCTTCAGGTCGGGGTAGTTCTCCATCAACGCGAAGAGCTTGCCCAACGCCTGGGTGAGCTGGCCCTCGGCCTCCGCCGTGGCCTTCACGCCCTGCGCCCCCACCGCCTTGGCGCGCGCGGCGATGACCGCCTCCATCGTGCCGCGCTCGTACTCCATGGCGCCCTTGACCGTGTTCACGAGGTTTGGAATCAGGTCGTGCCGCCGCTTGAGCTGCACGTCGATCTGGGTCCAGCCGTTCTGCACCTGGTTCCGCAGGCCGATGAGGCCGTTGTACGCACCGACGGCCCAGAGGGCGGCCGCCACCAGCACGATGAGCAAGACGTAGAACATGCCGGGCTCCGGAGGGGGGGAGAAATCAGGAAGCGGGAGGGACGTTGCCGCCGGCCTGGGCCAGCAGCTCCGCCACCTCGCGCGCGATGGCGGCCTCGGCCCCGGGCGCCTGGAGCGCCGGGTGCCGCTCGTCGAGCAGCAGCTCCACGCCGGGGCCGCAGGGAATGCGCCGACAGGTGGTCGGGCGCGGCGCCTGTCCGGGCGACGGCAACGCCGATTGCATGGCGCGCGCGACGCGGCCGCGGGGCTCGTGGGTGCCGGGCCCCGCGAGGACCCGCTCCGGCAGCGGGAGCGCCGGCCCGAGCGCGCTGGCCACCCGGCGTTCCAGCATGTCGCCCGCCAGGTCCGCCAGCTCCTTGCCCAGTGACTCGAGGGTGGCGCCTTCCATCTGGCGCAACTTGATGGCCAGCACCTGCAAGAGGTGGCGGTACCCGTAGGTGGCCGCCGTGCCCCGGCCCTCGGGCGGGCTGACCAGGCCCCGCGCCACGTAGAACCGGATGGTCCGCTCCACGGGATGCGCCCGGGCGGCCGCGTTGACCGGCACGATGTTCGAGGCCTCGAGCAGCGCGCCGGCCATCGAGGCGAGGTCGCGCAGGCTCCACGGGGCCAGCGCGCGGTAGGCGCGAAGCGCGGTCAGCGGATCGGCGCCCGGAAGCGTGGCCAGCCCGGCAGAGAGGGTCATGACGAGGTCCTGGAAGAGGTCGCGCTCGAGCCCGGCGCGGCCAGCAGCGCGCGCACCACGGCGCCCAGCTCGACGAGGTCGAACGGTTTCGGGACGAGGCGGGCGCCGCGGCACTCGGGCGGCAGCGCCTCCGCGGTCAGGCTCGGGTCGCCGCTCACGAACACCACGCGCCCCGCCAGGGCGGGCCAGCGCGTGACGATCTCGACACCCAGATCGGCCCCCGACATCCCCGGAAGATGATAGTCCAGCAGGACGGCGTGGACCGTCGCCGTTTCCAGCGCGGCGAGCGCCTCCCCGGCGGTGGCCGCCGTGATCGCCTCGAGCCCCTCTCGGCGGAACAGTCGCCCGAGGGCGTGGCGGATGGCCGGCTCGTCGTCCACCACGAGCACGCGGGAAGTCATGCGCTGCCAACCCTCGGGGGGTGAGGAAGGACTCGCAGTATGGCCCCGGGGCGGGGCCGTAGCAAGGGCTGCTCGCGGCGCGCGGATGGCGGGTGCAATCGCAGGATGACGCGGCCCGGACGCCGACCGATATCGTCTGCCCATGAACCGCGGCGTCACCCTTCCCGAGCTCGTCATCACGCTCAGCCTCGTTTCGCTGGTCGTGGGCATCGCGGCGCCGCGCATGTCGGGTCCGCTCGACACCCTGGCGGTCGAGCACGCCGCCGGGGACATCGCCGGCGCGCACGCGAGGGCCCGGGTCACGGCCGTGGTGGAATCGCGCCTCGCATTGCTCCACGTCGGGCCCGACTCCATGGTGCTGGAGGTGATGCTCGACGGCGGGCCCGAGCGGCGCTGGGCCATGCCGGGTCCGTCGCGGTTCGATGTCGCCATGGCCGGCGGCGAGCGCACGCTCACGTTTTCTCCCAGCGGCGTCACCACCGGCTTCTCGAACGCCTCCTGGACGCTGACCAAGGGGTCGGCCATGCGGCGGGTGGTCGTGTCCCGGCTGGGGCGGGTGCGCATCGAGCGGTGAGCGGAGCGGCGAGCGGGGAAGGCGGCAGCCGACGGAAGACGGCACCGGCGGAGGCCGGGCCCGGGGGGCTTCACGACTCCGGGCCACCCCCCACCCTCACCCGGCCGAACGCCCCCGGACGGCCACGGCCGCGAGGTCGTAGCGGCGAATCTTGTGCAGGAGGGTGGAGCGGGAAATGCCAAGGAGCAGCGCCGCCTGCCGCTTGTTGCCCTTCGTGTGGTTCAGCGTGAGCGCAATGTGCCGGCGCTCGGCATCCTCGAGCGATCCGGGCGGCACCGCGGTGGCCGGCGTGAGCGAGCGGCGCAGTGCAGCGCGGTCGAGGCCGGGGAGCGCCAGGTCCACCACGACGCCGCCGAGCCCGGGCACGCCGAGCGCGTCGGCGGCGTCGGCGCCGCTCCCGGCGGTCACGACGTGATGTCCCGCGGCGGCCAGCGTCGAGGCCAGCTGCCCGCGGCGCTGGGCGTCCATCGTCACGACCAGCAGGGGGAGGGGCTCCATTCGGGGAGAAGCTACCCGCCCCACCGGAAGGAGCAAGGACTGTTAGCTTTGCTCCGTTCCCTACTTCCCGACCGAACGGCTCGCATGACCGACCTCACCGACCTCGCGGGGCTCGTCCCCGGCCAGCGCGTCCAGGATCCCCTGCTCATCCTCGACGTGGAGCGCCGCGGCGGCGACGCGCCGCACACCGTGCTCACCTTCCAGAATGCCAGTGGACGGCTGCCGAGCGCCCCCTTCTGGCTGGAGGACCAGCCGAAGATCGCCGGGCTCACCCCCGGCGACGTGGCGCAGGTCATCGGCGAGGTGGCGCTCTACCGCGGCCAGCGGCAGCTCAAGGTGTCGTCCATCCGCCCGCTGCCGCGGGGGAGCGTGGAGCTGAGCCGGCTGGTGCCGTCGGTGGGCGACACCGCCCCCTACTGGAAGGCGCTCGACGGCTGGCGCGCCGAGGCCACGCGCCCGCGGCTTGCCGCCACGCTCGACCTCTTCTACGCCGACGACGACTTCCGCCTTCGCTACGAGCAGTGCCCGGCGAGCCTGGGCGGCCACCACGCCGTGCTGGGCGGGCTCCTCAAGCACACCGTCGAGGTGGCGAGCATCGCACGCGCCATCGCGCGGGTCTGCCGCGCCGAGGCCGACCTCGTGCTGGCGGGGGTGCTGCTGCACGACATCGGGAAGCTGGAGGCGTATCGCTGGGAGGGAGGGCTGTTCGAGAGCACGGACGCCGGCACGCTGCACGGGCACGTCGTCCTCGGCGCGCTGATGCTCGACCGGGCGGTGCGCGGCGCGGTGCCGCCGCCCTGCACCGAACAGGAGCTGGCCATCCTGCAGCACCTGGTGCTGTCGCACCACGGCAAGTTGGAGTTCGGCGCCGCGGTGCCGCCGATGACGCTGGAGGCGGAGGTGCTGCACTACGCCGACAACGCGAGCGCCAAGACGGCGAGCATGATGGACGCCCTGGCCGATCCCGGCAATTTCGAGGGAGATGAGCTGGTGAGCGCCCGGACGCTCTGGCAGCTCGACCGCCGCAGGGCCTACCGCGGCCGGAGCGACTGGGGAGCCTGACGGGTCGGCGGGGCCCGAAAAGCAGAGGCGGCCGTCCGGTTCTTCGCCGGGCGGCCGCCTCCCGCAATGATCCGTGAAGCCGAAACCTCACGATGCGAGCGCTGCGAGTCGGGACGGGTCGCGGACCATCCCTTCGCACGGCACCCCGAGGCGCCAGATCGGGGTGGGCAGAGCGCGCGACTGGCTCCACCCGTCCGGCCGGCATGGTCCAGGATCATCGGCGACCGAGCCTTTACGGCAGCGATCCCCTCCCCTGCTCCTCCGGTCCGAACCCACCCGAACGACCCAACCGGCGCCAAGGGCGCGCAGCGCAGTCATCCAGATGTGCCCCCAAGTTACGGTCCTCAAAAAATCGTGCAAGTGCCTGTCTTTATTCGGGTTACGCGATTTCATGTGGGCGGGATGTGGAGCGGTAAGGCCATGCCAGCACGCCCTGTAACGGGCTTCTCCACCTGGTGTGGAAATGTGTATCCACAAATCCCCACGGCCCGTGGGCCGTGGGGAGGGGGCTGCCTGGAGCTGGTCAGGACTTGGGGGGCGCCGGCGGGTCGAGCTTGACGCTGATGTACTGGAGGTAGTGCTGGGCGGCCCGGTTGAAGCGGTCCACCTGGTCTTGGAGCTGCTTCATCTCGTAGGGCGCGCTCTCGCGCAGCGAGACCTGGCTGGTGTCGGCCGCCAGCGCGGTCCACTTCTTCTGGCAGCTGGCGAGCTCGCTCTTGAAGGCGGTCATCTCCTTGAGGAGGTTGGACTGCGCCTGCTTCTGGAGCGCGAGCGGCCAGGAGCCCGAGACCGTCACGGCCCGGGCGTTGGCGAGGGGCGCCTCGGAGCGGGCGCAGGCCTGGGCCACGGCCCGGGCGCGGCCGCGCATCCAGATGAGCGAACTGGTGGAGGTCAGGTCGCTCATCAACCGGGAGCCGGCGGCGCTGATCGTGGCGGTGGAGTCGCGCAGCACGGTGAAGGCGTCGCGCTGGACGGCGTGCACCGCGTCGTAGGCGGTATCGGGCTGGACGAAGTGCTCGCGGCCGTTCTGGGCAGCCGCGGGACCTGCCGCCATCACCAAGAGGGCGGCGACGAGGGCGGGGCGGCTCATGGCTCCAGCCCGACTTCGATGTAGCGGGAAACGGCCTCGCCTTCGGGGAAGGCGAAGAGGCATCCGGCGGCGGTGGCGGCAAACCAGCCGGCCATCAGCGGGCGCGGGGCGTCGAGTTCCTGGAGGATGGGGCCGAGCCAGCGGCGGAGATGCCGCACCTCGGGCGCCCGCTTGCTGAGCAGCGCCATCAGCGCACCGACGCCGGAGGTGGCCCGGAGGAAGTGGGCCAGCGCGTGGGCCCGCTGGGTGAATTCCACCGCCTTGACACCCGGTTCGTCGTACAGGACGGCGCCCTCGAACATGTCCATCGGGGGTGCATCGAGCCTCGGGCCGAGGTACACGTACTGCCGGCCCTGCTCGGTCTTCCGCTCGACGACGGCGGCGGCGGTTTCGCTGGTCAGCCGGCCGGCGTGGAGCAGGTCCTCCTCCCGGAGGATACCCACCGCACAGGTCCATTCCAGGGCGGCCAGGGCGGTTTCCATCGGGCAGCCGGCCTGGTCGTCGGTGGCGATGAAGCGGGGCGCCTCGCCGGCCCGGAGCATGAAGTGGGCGAGGCCTTCCCCGCGGTCGTGGAAGGTCCGGACGACGAGATTCTGGGTGGTGGTCATAGGGGACGGAAGATATGCGGATTCCCCGTCCGGGGCCACCTCGAGCGCGTTAGGGGGTCAGCGCGTTCTTCGGCTGTACCTCGACAACCCACAGCCCCGAGAAGACGTCCGGCACGTAGATCTTGCCGTCGCGGTAGATGGCCCCCCAGGCCATGGCGGCGTTCTGGAAGAACCCCTTCGAGTCTCCGGTGTACACGTGGGCGATTTCCCGGTCCTGCGCCAGGAGGTCGCCGCGCAGCTCGCCGCTCACGTCGAGCACCCGGAGGCCGCCCTGGTAGTCGCCGAGGTACAGGGTGTCGCCGGCCACCCAGACGTTGTGGGTGCCGCCGTCTCTGGGCTCGTACCAGGCCACTTCCCGCGGCTTCGACAGGTCGGACACGTCCACCACGTGGAGCCGTCCGTAGGCGCGGCCCAGGCCGAGGAGGCTGGGGCCGGCCGTGACCTGCGGGTGCGCGGCGAACACTTCGTCGCCGACGAACACGTAGCGGCCGCTCCGCCAGGCGGTGTGGGTGCCGCGGATGAAGCCGGGCCCGCCGACCGCGGCCACGTCGCGGTAGAGCGACTCCAGGTCGTACTTGAACTGCGAGACGAACTGGGGGTTCTCGGGGCTGCCGCCCTTCTGGCCGTTGCCGACGTCGAGGATGACGAGGCCGTCGTTCCAGTAGCTGAGGTAGGCCAGGCCGTCCTGCACGTCGATGTCGTGCAGCATCCGGCCCGCCGCGGAGCCGGGCGTTTCCCAGCGCGCCACCTGCTTCGGCGCCATCGGGTCGCGGATGTCGATGACCCGCATCGACCCGGTGGCGTCGTCGGTGAGGTACACGTAGCCCTTGTAGATGAACGTGCTGTGCACGCCGCCCGTGACGGTCTCGGTGAACTCCGAGATGACCTTCGGGTGCGCGGGGTCCTCGAAGGAGAGGATGACGATCCCGTTCTTCCGGGTGGAGGCGCCCTCGCGGGTCATGACCCCGTAGCGGCCGTCCTCGGTGGTCATGATGTCGTTGACGGCGCGGGCGTCCACGACGACCGAGTCGGTGATGACGGGCGCGGCCGGGTTGGAGAGGTCGATGGCGTACACCCGGTCGCCGATGGTGGAGAGGTAGCCGTGCTTCCCGTCGGGATGCAGCCAGAACTCGGCCGAGGCGAAGCCCGCGATCGGGAGCCGCCCGGTGAGCGTGGTGGGGCGCACGACGTCGCGCGGCGCCACGGTGACGGTGGCGGTGGCGGAGCGGCCCGCAAAGGCCCCCACCACGCGGTAGGTGCCGGCCTCGCTCGCCACGAAGCCGCCGTCGTCGTCGATCCGCGCGGACCCCGGGCTCACCATCCACTCGGGCAGCACGTCGGGCACGGCGGCGCCGGCGCGGTCCCGCGCGTCGAAGCGCAGCCGCACCACGTCGCCGGTGCGGGCCGCGGAGGCGGCGGGCACCACCTGCACGGTGGACACCGGGTTGGCCAGCACCGTGATCTGCAGCGTGGCACTCGCCTGCCCCGCGCGGGCCGTGACGGTGGCGCGCCCCGGCCGCACCGCCGAGAGGAGCCCGTTGCTCGCCGCGCGCACCACGCCGGGCTGGTCGGAGCTCCAGGCCACCGGATCGTGGCGGACGTCGCCGGCGGCGGAGGTGACCACGGCCGAGACGGCCACCGTCTGCCCGGCGTAGAGCCGGCTGGGCGCCGGGGTGAGCGCCACGTCGGCCGCCGGCCCCGGCACGATGGTGATGACGGCGAAGGCGGTCTTGGCCCTCCCGCCGCCCCGCGCGGAGGCGAGCGCGGTGACCTGCAGCGCCCCGACCGCGCCCGCGGTGGCGAGCCCGGTGGAGTCCACCGTCCCCTCGAAGTGCCCGCCCGACTGGAACCACCGGATGCGCACGTCGGAGAGTTCGTGGCCCGCGGAATCGAAGGCCTGCGCCGTGAGCCGGATGGTGTCGCCGACGGTGATGGCGGCTTCGGCGGGGCGCACCCGCACCGAGGCGACCGGCACCGGGGCCGGGGTCTGCTGGAGGAGGACGGCCAGGGCGAGCAGCATGAGGGACTCCGCGTGAGGTGGTCGCTCAAGATACACGGCGACTCGGCGGCGTCCACCGGGCCGCGTGGCCAACCGCCGGTGCCGCGGGTAGATTGGGCGTCGGAGAGTGCCGATGCGCATCGAATGGACATCCTACCAGTCGCCGGTCGGCGTGCTGACCATCCTCGAGGCCCGCGAGGGCCCGCTGATCGTCGAGTTCGCCGAGCGCACGGGCCGACTGCACCTGGCGGAACGGCTGCGGGAGCGCGCCCCCGGCGCGGTAATCGACGCCGGCCCCTGCCGGCAGGCCACCTCGTGGCTCACCGCGTACTTCGCGGGGCGCCCCCGGCCGTTCGCCTACCCCGAGCACCTGGCGAACTACCTCGCGGTGAGCCCCTCGCAGGAGGCGGTGTGGCGCGCGCTCACGACCATCCCCTTCGGGGAGACCCGCTCCTACGAGGACATCGCCACGATCACCGGCATCCATCCCCGCGCGGTGGGGCAGCTCAACGGCTCCAACCATCTCGCCATCCTGCTCCCCTGCCACCGGGTGGTGGGCAAGGACGGCGGGCTGACCGGCTACGGCGGCGGGCTGGAAACCAAGGCCTGGCTGCTCGACCACGAACTCCGGAGCGTAGGGCTGACGCTGTCCGCCCAGACGGCGTATTGACAGGAACCCCGCCCCTTCGCAGGTTGGATCATGCTTGGTAGTCGCAGGACGGAGTCGCCTCACCCCACGCCGCTCGGATGCGCCAGCTCCGATCGGCCATTTTTTTCCCGTTGACAGAGGTTGCGGCAATGGCGAAGGGCACCGTGAAGTGGTTCAACGACGCGAAGGGCTTCGGCTTCATCGCACAGGAGGGTGGCAAGGACGTGTTCGTGCATCACACCGCCATCACCATGGACGGCTTCCGCTCGCTCGCCGAGGGCGACGCCGTCGAGTTCGACATCGTGGAGGGACCGAAGGGCCTGCAGGCGGCCAACGTTCGCAAGAGTTGATCATCCCGTGGCGCGGGGCCGCGCTCGCCCTGCTCGCGCTCAGCTCCGCGCCCCTTGCCCCCGCCTCCGCGCAGGGGCCTCCGCTCGCCTTCTACGGGTTCCGCGCCGGTGTGCCGCTCCGGGACACCGACGCCCAGGTGCGGCTCCTCCTCGGCCCCGGCCTCCGCTGCGAGCGGAGCCAGGCCGACCGCCGGCTGCAGGACTGCCGCGCGACGATCACCGACCCGATCCTCAACACCCCCGTCTCGATCTGGCTCGCGGCCATCGACAGCCTGACCGGCGTCGTGACCGTGTCGGCCACGCTGCGCGCCGCCGACCTGCTCCGGTGGCGCGATGAGCTCGAGGCGGTGTACGGCGTGCGCCCGGCCACGATGGACGGCCCGCAGGGCATGGTGCAGTGGATTCGCGGCACCCAGATGCTGCGCCTCACCTGGCGCTACGCCCCCGGGCGCATCCAGGCGTCGGTGAGCCTGGTGGACGGCCCGGTCATGGATGGCTGGACCCTGCGCGGCGCGGACAGTGCGCGGATTGCCAACCCCCGGCCGCCCCGCTAACCTTTTGTATCTCCCCTGAGTACCAGTCCGCCGGTGCGGATTTCCATGGCATTTCCCACGGAGCTCGACGTGGCCCAGCGTGTTCTTCAGCCAGCTCGGGCGCGCCTCGGCGCGGCCCTGCTGGGCTTGTGCACCCTGTCCGCCTGCGGGGGCGGCAGCGGCGCCGTGCAGATCGGCGTCACCGCCAACTTCACCGACCCGCTCAGCCTCCCGATCCGGTACGGGGCCCAGCTGGCCGCGGAGGAAATCAACGCCGCCGGCGGCGTCAACGGGCGGCCCATCGAGCTGGTGGAGCGGGAGGACTACGCCGACGCCGACTCGGCCGTCGTGGTGGCCACCGACTTCTACAACTCGCCGGTCGTGGCCGTCATCGGCCACGGCTTCTCGGGCCCCACGCTGGCCGCCGCGCCGATCTACAACGGCGGGGCCAACCCGCTGCTGGAAATCGCGCCGGCCGCCTCGGCGCCGGCGGTGACGGACGCCGGCCCCTACACCTTCCGCATCTGCCCCAGCGACCTGGCGCACGGCGCCGCGCTGGCCCACTGGGCGAGCGAGCGGCTCGGCTTCACCCGCGGCGCCATCTTCTACACCAACAGCGAATACGGCCGCGGCATCCGCAAGGCGTTCGAGTCGGAGTTCGCCACCATGCAGGGGGCGGTCCTCAACGCCTTCCCCTACCTCGGCGACACGCCGGAGGTCGCGCCCTACGTGGACCTGCTGACGCGGGACAAGCGGGCGCAGTTCATGGTGATCGCCGGCTACGACCCCGACGCGCGCACCATCCTGACCGAGGCGCGGAAGAAGAACCTCGCCATCCCCGCCATGGGGGGCGACGGGCTCGAGCAGATCGCGCTGTCGGGCCCGGTGGCGAACGGGACCTACGTGACGGTGTCGTACTTTCCGCAGACCGACACCCCCGCCAACCGGAAGTTCGTCGAGGCGTACCACCAGCGCTTCCCCACCGCCGGCGAGCCGAACAACTCGGGCGCGGCGGCCTATGACGCGGTCTACATGCTGCGCGACGCGATGCTGCGCGTGGGCACCAAGCGGAAGGCGCTGCGCGACGCCTTTGCCGGGATCGGCACCACGACGCCGGCCTACCAGGGCGCCATGGGGACGATCGCCTTCGACGAGAACGGCGACGTGCCGAGCCTGAAGATCTACGTCGGGCAGGTGCGGAACGGCGTCCTGCAGCTGGCGGAGGGCCAATGAACGTCCTCCGGAGCCTGCGCAGCCGGGTGAGCCTCGGCATGGCGGTGCTGGTCACGCTCGTGCTGCTCATCGCCGTGAGCGCCACCCGCGCGGTGCGCTCCATCAGCCAGGCGGTCGAGGTCGAGACGGCCGCGCTCCTGGCCGGCACCGAGGCCGGCAGCGGCCTCGTGGGCGCGGTGCTCAACGAAATCCGCGCCGCCGAGCAGTACCTGCTCGACCCGTCGGCCGAGCTGCAGCGCGAGTTCATCGCGAGCGGCGACTCGGCCTACGCCTACCAGCAGACCTTCCGGCAGCTGAGCGGCCTCTCCACGCAGGACCGCTACATCACCAACAAGATCGCCGACGAGCAGTCGTCCATCGAGGTGTCGTACGCGCTGGCCCACGCGCTGGCGGACCTCGGCCGCGACGCGGAGGCGCGCCGGCACGCCGACCAGGCCCGCGCCCCCGCCGACACGCTGGTGGCCGACGTCCGCGCGCTCTCGCGCTCGCAGAGCTCGCGGGCGCTCATCCGCATCCAGAAGCTGCGCGACGAGGCGGGAAGCCGCGAGCGCAGCGTCTGGGCGCTCTTCGGACTCGCGCTCCTCCTAGGCGTGGGCACCACGATCTACACCGTCCGCTCGGTGGACCTCCCGCTCCGGCGGCTGGTCGGCGCGGCGGAACGGTTCGGCGGCGGCGACCTCCGCCCCGTGGTGCTGGGCGAAATGCCGACCGAGCTCGGGCGCCTCGCCGCGGCGATGGACGAGATGGCCGCCCGGCTCCGCGAGGTGGTCGGCATCGTGATGAAGGAGTCCAACCAGATCTCGGGCAGCGCCAGCGATTTCTCCGCCATGAGCGAAGAGCTGGCGGCGAGCAGCGGTGAGATTTCCACCGCGATGGTCAAGATGTCGAACAGCGCGGAGACGCAGGTGCACGGCATGCGCGACGCCGACGAGCTGCTCGGTCGGCTGCGGGCCACCGCCGCCGAGGCCGACGAGGCCTCCACCCGCGTGGTGGCGCTGGGCGACACCATCCGCGACCTCGCCGTCCGGCACCGGACCGACGTGGCCGCCGCGGGGCAGACCCTGCTCGACGTGCGCGAGGTGGTGCAGACCTCGGCGCAGCAGGTGCAGGAGCTGGCGCGGAAGTCGGAGTCGATCACCGAGTTCATCGACCTGATCAAGCAGATTTCGTCGCAAACCAACCTGCTGGCCCTCAACGCCGCCATCGAGGCGGCGCGGGCCGGCGAGCATGGGCGCGGGTTCGCGGTGGTGGCGGAGGAGGTGCGGCACCTGGCCGACTCCAGCGCCCGGGCCGCGGAGGACGTCACCAAGACGGTGCAGTTCATCCGCAACCAGGTGCGCGAGGTGTCCAGCACCATGCAGGTGGGCACCAGCAAGGTGCGGGGCATCGAGGGCGTGGCCGGGGCCGCCGCCCGCGCCCTCGACGACATCGGCGCCGCGGTGCAGGAGGTGCGCACCGCCGCCGCGCTGGTGTCGGCGCAGGCCGCGCGCAACCGGACCATCGTGGACCAGCTGGGCGGGAAGACCGCCGAGGTGGCCGCCTCCGCCACGGAGCACGCCTCGGCCAGCCAGGAAGTGACGGCGGCGGCCGAGGAACAGAGCGCCTCGACGGAAGAAATGGCCGCCGCCGCGGGCGACCTGCTGCAGGGCGCCACCCGCCTCACCGACGCGATGAACGCCTTCCGCACCTGACGGATCACCGACACCCCGAAACGCGAAGCGCCCCCTGGCGGTTGCCGGGGGGCGCTTTCGACATGCCGGATGCGGCTAGTGCTTCTTCTTCTTGGCCGCCGGCTTCTTGGCGTGGGGCTTCGGCTTGTGCGCCTTGGCCTTCGGCTTCGGCTTGGGCTTCGACGCCGCCTTGCCCTTGGCGGGCTTGGTGGGGCGGGCGGCGATGCGGTCGAGCTTCTTCTGGTGGGCCGCTTGCAGCTCGGTCATGAGTCGCTCGCCCTCGTCCTCGGCCAGGAGGCCTCGGCGGGTGGCGTACTTGACCAGCTCGTCGGCATCGGCGATGTCGAATTCGGAGAGCCGCGCCCCGGCCCGGATGACGCTGACGAGCGCGTCGGCGACCGGGCTCCGCAGGACGTTCGCGATCCCGGGGAGGCTTTCCAGCAGGGTGGAGATCTGAGCGCCGCCGAGTTCGGACACCACGGGTACTCCTTCGGAGCGGGACCGCCCCCGGGTTCGGGGCGTAAAGCTATGTCGCGGTGAACCTTGCCGGCGCCAACGTACCACCCCCGACGGGCACAGTCAAGCTGAGGGGCTCCAATAATAACACTATGACGCCACTATAGCGTCATCATGGGGCCAGTTTGGTGCGGAAGGGGGGCTTGGACCGGCCGGGCGTGGGGCTCCGCTTTGCGCCCCCCGCCGGCGGACCCTACATTGGAAAGGGGACGGAGCCGCTCGGCTCTTCCCGGAAGGGCTGCCCATGGGACGTCGGGGCATCAAGGAATTTCGGGCTCCGGAGGCGCTCGCCCTGGTCGCCGCCGACCGCGACCGGAAGCCGCTGGTGTGCCCGTCCTGCGGAACCGAGACGATTGCCCGCACCCCGAAACGTCCGCCGCCGAACACCCCGCCCGAACCCGGCCGCATTACGCTGCACTGCGCAAAGTGCGGCCGGAGCGCCGCCTACCTGGCCCGCCAGCTGGATCCGTCGCGCGGCCCGGAGGCACCCTACCACCCGCCGGACCGCACCAGCTAGCGCGCGATGACGCCGCGATAGACCAGCCAGGGCAGCAGGACATAAAGCAGCAGGTCGCGCACCAGGTAGAAGAGCACGAACGCCGCCACGGCTTTCCAGCCGAGGCGGCGCACTTCCGCCCAGCTCTTGGGGAAGCGCAACCACCGCCGGAGCCCGCCGGCGGCGGGGGGCGCGGCTACCTCGGGCGGCTGAGCGTCCGGCCCCATCGAATCGCCGTCACGAAGGGGAGGGGCTTCCAGCTGGCGGCGTCGTAGCTGTAGTAGATGAACATCGGGCGGCCCCGCACGTTCTTCCTCGGCAGGAAGCCCCACATCCGGCTGTCGTGCGAGTTGTCGCGGCTGTCGCCCATCATGAAGAACGAATCGGCCGGCACGACGATCGGGCCCCAGTCCTGCAAGTCCGGATTGTAGCTCGCGGTGTCGCGGCCCACGAGATACTTGACCTGCCACCGCCGCATCTGGAGCCGCTGCTCGGGCGCCGCCATCGGCAGCGGCGACGCGTGCACCACGTACGGCTCCACCAGCCGCTCGCCGTTGCGGATCAGCTGCCCGCCCTCCATCGCCAGCGTGTCGCCCGGCATGCCCACCAGCCGCTTGACGACGTCGATCGGCTCCTCGACGGAATCGAAGACCAGGATGTCGTTGCGCTCGGGCTCCCGGAAGGCGGGGAGCCGCTTGTGCACCACCGGGATCTCGGCGCCGTAGAGCGCCTTGTTGACGAAGAGGAAGTCGCCGACCAGCAGGGTGTTTTCCATGCTGCCGGACGGGATCCGGAAGGCCTGGATCAGGAAGGTCCGGAGCACCAGCCACACCATCAGGGCGACGGAAATGGACTTGACCCAGTCCCAGACCCAGGCGAGGAACGGATGTACGGGAGCGGGTTTCTGTTCGGCCATGAGCAGCGTGAAATCCCGTTGAGAGGGAGGGGGCGGTAAGCTAACCCCCCGGGACGCCGCCCGTGAAGGGTCGGGACGCCCCGGGGGATGCTCCAGCGGTACCTACGACCGCCGGGGGCCGGGGGTTTCCCCGGCCCGCCGCCGCCGGCTCACTGTTTCCAGTCGGCGATGAAGACGTTGGTCTCGCCGCGGGTCTTGGCGTTCCGGTTGGAGGCCCAGACCAGCTTCTTGCCGTCGGGGCTGAACATCGGGAAGCCGTCGAAGTCGGGGCTGTTGGTGACCTGCTCGAGGCCGGTGCCGTCCACGTTGATGAGGAAGAGGTCGAAGTTCCGGCCCTTGGGGTCCTTGTGATTCGACCCGAAGATGATCTGCTTCCCGTCGTGGGTGAAGAACGGGGCGAAGTTGGCGCCGCCGAGATGCGTGACCTGCCGCGGCGAGCTGCCGTCGGCGTTGGCCACCCAGATCTCGAGGGCGGCGGGCCGGACCAGGCGCTGCGCCAGGAGGCCGAGATAGTCGGCGGTGTCGGCGGCGGTGACGGGGTACGAGGCCCGCCAGACGATCTGCTTGCCGTCGGGCGAATAGAAGGCGCCGCCGTCGTAGCCCACCCGGCTGGTGATGCGGCGGACGTCGGAGCCGTCGAGGTTCATGGTGTAGAGGTCGATGTCGCCGTCGCGGGTGCTGGTGAAGATGATGCGCTTCCCGTCGGGCGACACGGTGGCCTCGGCGTTGTACGCCTTGTCGTCGGTCAGCCGGGTGAGGCCGGTGCCGTCGGCGCGCGCGGCGTAGATCTCGAAATGCCCCAGCGGCCAGACGTAGCCCTTCGACATGTCGGGGCGCACCGGGCAGGCGGCGTCGAACTCGAAGGTGCTGCTGTAGAGGATTCGCTTGTCGTTGTCGTAGAAGAAACCGCAGGTGGTGCGGCCCAGCCCGTTGGACACCCGGCGCAGGTTGGAGCCGTCGGTGTTCATGATGTATTCCTGGTCGCACCCGGCGGTGAGGTCCTCCTGCCGCTGGAAGATCAGCTGCCGGCCCGACTTCGCGAAGTACGCCTCCGCGTTGTTGCCGCCGTGGGTCAGCTGCTGGACGTTCAGGAGGCGGGACTCGCCCTCCAACGCGGGCACCGACATCGCCGGCGTGGCGACGACATTGACCGACCCGCTGCAGGCGAGCGCCGGCAGTGCGGCGAGTGCGACGAACATCGATGCGGTACGAATGGGACGCTCCGGGTTTTGGGCCCACCAGAGTACGGGCTCGGCCCGCACACCGGCAATCCGTAGCACTACGGACGCCGGGTCATCCGGCGAGGGCGGCGAGGACTTCGGCGGCGTGGCCGCGGGGTTTCACCTTGGAGAAGACGCGCGCGATCCTTCCGCGCGGGTCGATGATAAACGTCGACCGGAGCACACCATAGTACTTCCGGCCGTACATGCTCTTCTCACCCCACGCGCCGTACGCCTCGGCGACGGCGTGGTCGGCGTCCACCAGGAGCGTAAACGGAAGCTCATACTTCTTTTTGAACTTCTGGTGGCTGGCGACACCGTCCGGCGACACGCCGAGCACCACGGCGCCCGCCGCCTGGACCGCGCGCCAGTTGTCGCGGAAGTCGCAGGCCTCGGTGGTGCAGCCGCTGGTGTCGTCCTTGGGATAGAAGTACAGCACCACGGTGCGCCCGGCGAAGTCCTTGAGCGCCACCGGCGTGCCGGCGTCGGAGGGCAGCCGGAACGCGGGCGCCTTCACGCCGGGCTTCACGCCGGGAGCCGGTACAGCGTCCGCCGGTAGCTCTTGTGCCGGCGGAAGTGCTCGCCGGTGCGCTTGCCGGTGAAGTGCTTGTCCTCGAGCTTCGCGATCTTCTTCTTCCACTTCCACTGCACGAACTTCATGACCATCGGGTTCGACGCCTCGAACTTGGCGCGCAGCAGGGCGTAGGCCGGCATGATGGCCTGCTGGTAGGCGAGGTTCAGCAGGTCGAAGGTGGGCGCGATGTTCGCCGTCATGTCGGTGTCCTTCAGCATCGTGAAGCGCGACGCGGCCATCATCGCCTGGTAGCGCCGGATGTCCTGGCCGCCCCCGATCGGGCTCTTGGTGTCCGACGGTACCTTGAAGATGTCGGAGATCAGGATGTAGCCGCCGGGGTTGAGCATTGCCTCGGCCTTGGCCAGCGCCACGTCGGCCTTCATGAACAGGAAGCTCTCGCTGAACAGGATCAGGTCGAACTTCCGGTCGAGCTCGAACTCCTCGAACTTCGAGAGGTACACCTTGGCCCGGTTGCCCACCGCGGCCTGCGCCTCGTCGTTGAGCCAGGCATTGGGCGACAGGCAGACCACCTCGTACCCGCGGTCGAGCAGCTTGCGCGCCGTGTTCCCCGCGCCGCAGCCGACGTCGAGGATGGACTTCACCCCCGCGGGGATGTCGTTCATCAGCTCGTCGGTGTAGCGCGCCTGGGCCACCGGCAGGTTGGCTGGGGTGAGCGGGAGGTCGTCGGTCCAGTAGCCGTAGTGCAGGTCGCGCATGCCGAGGGCGAACCGGCCGAGGACGAGGCCGAGGGCGAGGCCGAATTCGGGGGACTTGAGCGCCGGAGCGCGCGGGACGATCGATTCCGTCGGTGTATTCATGGACACCATCCTAGTCAGGCCGACACCGTTCGGCCAGTACGCCGCTCCGCGGCGGCAAGGGCCTACGGCGCCACCCGAATCCAGACGCCGGTCACGTCGCCCACCCGGTCCTCGACGGTGAATCGCGTCTCCGGCACGAGGCGGCGCTGCCGCCGCACCGGCAGCACGCGCTCCGGCGGGCCGGCGCGCCGCCATGCGGGCACCGCGGCCGCCACGTCGGCCGGCGCGTCGCCGTGCGCGAGCACCAGCTCGCGGGCCGCCACCGGGGTCCCGGTGGCGGCGGCCAGCGCGCGGAGCATCCGGAGCCCGAGGATGTGCGGGTCGGAGGGATTCCCCGCCTCGAGCACCGCCAGCTTGCGCGCGTCGCCGACCCCGACGATGGGCGTGCGCGCCACGACCGGCGCCAGGACCAGCTCCGTCATCCACTCGGCGAATCCTTCCGCCAGGAACAGGTCCGACGGCAGGTAGCGCAGGCCGACGCGGTCGGTTCGCACGGCGCCGCCCACCGGGAGCGAGAGGCGGTACCCCTCCATCAGCAGGTGCTGCCACTCGTGCACGGCGGTGGCCACCGCGTAGAGCGGTGGCATGCCCGGGTCCTCGATGATCTCGCTGCCGGCCTCGAGGAAGCCGGCGGGGGTGGCCGCCGCCTCCCGGGCCACGCTGGTCAGGATCGAGGGCCCGTCGGCATCGAGCGTCGCATTGGCGCCGAGGCCGAGATCGAGCTGCCGGACGAGGCCGAGCACCCCGGCGGTTCCGTGCCGCGTCATCCACTGCTCGGCGGCCCAGTTCTCCGGCACGACGAGCCGCTCGACCACCGCACCCGGCGTCCCGACGCGGGGCACCGCCTCGGGGTACCCGAAGAAGCGGGGGCGAATGACAGGCACCGCGAGGTCGGTCCGTCCCCACGCGGCGGCCACGAGGCCGGCGGGCGAGGTGCGCACTCCACCGGCCTCGACCCACGGCGCGGTGAGGAGGAACGCCACCGCCTGCCCCTGCCAGGACGCGGCCTCGCGGTATCCATCGAGCAGCGCGCCCGTCACGCGGGCGGGCTCCTGCCCCCCGAGCGCGAGCCGCTCACGTGCGCCCTCGTACGCCGCGCTGTCCCGCGCGCGGAGCACGGCCAGCCGGTACACCGCGTACTGGAGGAGCGCGGCGTCGGGCGGGAGGTCGGATGGGAGGAGTGACGCGGCGGCGAGCGCGGGCCGCGCTGATTCCCACGAGGCGTTCGGGATCCGGCGGCGGGCGGCGTCGAGCGCGGCGTCGTGCAGGTCCACGAGCCAGGCACCACGGGGGCGGAAGAGGGCGTCGAAGGAGGCCTGCGAGGCGGCGGGCAGTGACGCGCGGATGGACGTGAGGGTGGCGGTCATGACCGCCACCATCTCGCCTCGCTGGGTGATGCCGAGCGCGGGGAGCACGCCGTAGGCGCGCAGCGACTCCGCCGGGATCGGGGTCAGGCCGGCCGCCTGCGCCAGGGTTGCGGCCCGTCCCTCGATACCGGCCTGGCTGTCGGCGGCCGCCATCCAGGCCCCCGGCAGGCGAAGCTCGGTCTGGTTGCGGCCGATGACAAGCTGCGCGGCGCGGAAGCGCGGGAGCGCCGCATAGAATTCCGCGCCGTCGGCGAGCGGCTGCGCGCTCCACTGCCACGCACGCCCCCGCTCCAGGGCCACCTGCCCGGAGAGATCGGCGCCGTTCCGCCGCCCCGAGAAGCGCATCGCCTCCCCGGCATCGGCCGCGAAGCTGAACTCGCCGCCGGCGGACACGCGCCCGCCGCTGATCTGCACCGGGGGTCCGTCGCTGGACTCGAGCGAGAGGGTGCCGGTGAGCGCGTCGCCGCGCTGGGCCAGCCGGAGGTCACCGCGGAGGATCTCGACGCCGGTGTTGATCCGCATGTGCCAGCGGCCGGCGACCGGCGCCTGGGCGGCGACGGTGCCGGCCGCGGGGCCGGCGAGGGCGAACAGGACCGCGGCGCCCCGGAGGAGCCGCCGCGGCCGTCGGGTCAGGTGCCTTCCCCCGGCGCAGGCGGTGCCACGACCGTGGTCGGCTTGGCCATGACCGGCATGCCGTCCTGCAGCCGTTCCTGGCCGCCCACCACCACGGTGTCGCCGGCGTCGAGTCCGCTCCGGATTTCGGCGATGCCGGGGGCGCGGATGCCGAGCCCCACCTGGCGCTTCGACGCCTTCCCCTCCCGCACCACGAACACGAAGTTGGCCCCCTGGATCGGCACGATGGACTGCTCGGGCACAACGACGGCGTTGGGGCGGACCTCCGCGGCGAGGCGGATGTCGACGTACATGCCGGCCTGCAGGGTGCGCTTCGGGTTCGGCACCAGCGCCTTCACGGTGATGGTGCGGCCGGGGAGCTGGACCACCGGGTCCACGAAGTCCACCACGCCGACGAACTCCTGGCCCGGGAGCGCCGCGACGCGGAAGGCGACGCGCTGCCCGCGGCGAAGCCGCTCGGCGTAACGCTCCGGCACCTGGAACGCGGCGCGCTCGGGGTTGACGGTCTGCAGGCTCACCAGGTCCTTTGACGAGGTGACGTAGTCGCCGAGGCTGACCTTCCGCTGCCCCGTCACGCCGCCGAAGGGGGCGCGCACGGTGGTGCGGGACAGCCGGAGCTCGAGGAGGTCGAGCTGCGCCTGGTCGCTCCGCGCGGTGGCCTCGGCACGCTCGAGGTCGGCCTGCGAGGAGGCCTTGTCGGCGATGAGCTGCCGGGTGCGGGCCAGGGCCTGCGCGGAGAGGTCGCGGTTGGCCTGCGCCTGCGCCACCTGGGCCTTGAGCTCGGCGTCGTCCACCTTGAAGAGTGCGGCGCCCTGCGGCACTTCGTCGCCCTCGCGGAAGAGGATGCTGACGATGCGGCCGTCCACCTCGGGCCGGAGCATGATGGACTGCACCGCCTCGATCTGGCCGGTGGCCGCAATGGCGTCCACCACGGTGTCGGTGTAGGCGACGGCGACCTCGACGAGTGCGCCCGGCGGCGGACCGCCGCCACCGGGGCCGCCTCCGCCGCCGGCTGGGGAGTCGCCCTTGGAGCAGGCCGTGGCGGCGAACGAGAGCAGGAGCAGGGTCGTGTGTCGGGTCACTGGGGGCTCTCACTGGGGAAGAGGCGGCGGCCGAGGATCACTTCGAGCCCGGCCAGCGCGAGCTTGGTGGCGTAGCGGGCCTGGACGAGCCCGGCTTCGGCGTCGGCCAGGTCCACCTGGCCATTGAGGAACTCGATGATGTCCACCGCGCCCGCGCGATACCGGGTTTCCTGCACCCGGTAGTTCTCGCGGGCCACGATGACGGCCTCCGCGGCGATGAGCGCCGCTTCCGCGGCCGTTTCGTAGGCGGCGTAGCTGCGCGTCACGTCGGCCAGCGCGCCGCGCTGGAGGTCGTCGCGAACGGCGATGGCGACGTCGTTGTCGACCCGCGCCTGCGTCAGCGCAATTTCCCGGAGGCCATTGTTCCAGACCGGGAGGCTGATGGTGAGCGTGCCCGACGACCGGTCGGTGGCCGTGGGCCAGAACTTGTCGTCGTAGGCCGCGGCGGTGCCGGTCAGCGTGACCCACGGGAGGTACTGCGCCTTCCGCGCGCGGACGGTGGCGGCGGTGGCGCGGGCCTGCGCCTCGGCCACCCGGATCTGGGGGCTCTGCTCGAGCGCGATCTGCACGGCGTCGGCCAGCGTGATGGGGAGCGCGGGGGCCGGCAGGGTGTCGGCGCCCGCGGCATCCACGGCCACGGACCGCCCGACCCTCCGCCCCAGTTCGGCGCGCGCCACATCGAGCCCGGCTTCCTCCCGCAGGAGGTCCACCCGGGCGCGCATCAGCTCGAGCACCACCTGCAGCGAGTCGGTCTGCACCGCCGCGCCGGACAGCACGCGCGAGCGCGACACGGCGAGCTGCGACTCCGCCCGCTCCATGCGCCGCCGGGCCACCTCGACCAGGCTCCGCCGGGCGACGACGTCGTAGAAGGTGGCCTCGGTCTCGGCGGCCGCCAGGAAGTTGGCGCCCACCTCGTTGGCCACCGAGGCCTGCAGCTCCGCCGTGGCGCGCTGGTAGTCGGCGATCTTCCGGCCGCCGGTGAAGAGCTCGTAGCGCGCGTCGATCCGCGCGGTGACGATGGTGTTCGACAGGCTGTTGGTGCCGAAGTTGAACGACGGCGTCGTGGAACCGGTGAAGTCGGCCGAGACGGTCACCGACGGCAGCACGAACACCAGCATCGCCGCGCGCCGCACCCAGGTGGCCTCCGCCACGAAGCCGGCGGCCTGGACGTAGTTCGGATCGTAGGTCGTGGCTTCGCGGAGCGCTTCCGCGAGCGTGACCGAGGGCAGCGTGTCGGCCTGCGCCACCTGCAGGGCCAGGAGCAGGGGGAGGATCATGCGGTCCCCGCGGACGCCGGCTCCGCCACGGCACGGCGGGCCCCCATCTTCTCACGCAACAGTTCGAAGAGCACGTACACCACCGGAACGAGGTAGAGGGTCAGGAAGGTCGCGACGAACATGCCGCCCACGATCACGTAGCCCAGCGGCTGCCGGCTCTCGGAGCCGGCCGAGAGCCCGAGGGCGATCGGCAGCGCGCCGAAGATCGTGGCGAAGGCGGTCATCAGGATGGGCCGGAGCCGCACGCGGCCGGCTTCGAGCGTGGCCTCGACGAGGCCGAGGCCCCGCTCGCGCAGCTGGTTGGCGTACTCCACCAGCAGGATCGAGTTCTTCGAGGCCAGGCCGATGAGCAGGATCATCCCGATCTGGCTGTAGAGGTTGAGGGTGGACCCCGTGAGGAAGAGCGTGACCAGCGCGCCGGTAACCGCCAGCGGCACCGCGAGCAGCACGGTAAACGGGTGAATCAGCGACTCGAACTGGGCGGCGAGCACCATGTAGACCACCAGCAGCGCCAGCCCGAACGCCAGGTAGAGCGCGGTGCCGCTCTCGGCGAACTCGCGCGACTCGCCGCTCAGGGCCGTCGAGCCGCCGCGGGGCAGCATGACGGCGGCGGCGGCGTTGAGGCTGTCGAGCGCCTCGCCGATGGTGAAGCCCGGCATCAGGTTCGCGCTGATGGTGAAGGACGGCACGCGGTTGTAGTGGAAGAGCCGCTGCGGCCCGACGCCCTCGTCCACCCTGGTCACGGCGGCCAGGTTGATGAGCTCGCCGCCCCGGCCCCGCACGTACAGCGAGCTCATGTCGGACGGGGTGGCCCGGTCGGCGGGGTCCATCTGCACCATCACGTCGTAGAGCTTGTTGTCGCGGGTGAAGGTGCTGACCCGCCGGCCGCCGAGCATCGTTTCCAGCGTAGCGCCGACGTCGGACACGGACACGCCGAGGTCCTCGGCGCGGTCGCGGTCGTAGTGCACCGTGAGCTCGGGCTTGTCCACCTTGAGGTTCGACTGGACGTTCACCAGCCCGGGGATCTGCATGGCCCGCCCGAGGAACGCGGGCATGACGGCGGTCAGCGAATCGAAGTCGGGATGCTGGATCACGAACTGCACCGGGCTCCCGAACCCGCCAATGGGCGAGGGGGCGAAGGCGAACGCCATGACGCCGGGAATGCTGAAGAGCCCGGGCATCACGCCGCCGATGACCTCCTGCGTGCTCTTGGTGCGGTCGCGCCAGTCCTTCATGTTGACGAACACGAACCCGCCGCTCACGTCGCCGCCGAAGCCCACGATGCTGAAGTAGGAATTGATGTCGGGCACCCCCGCCATCACCTGCTCGACCTGCCTCTGGTAATTGTCGGTGTACTGCACGGTGGCACCCTGCGGGGCCACGGTCATCGCCATGAAGAAGCCGCGGTCCTCGGCGGGGATGAACTCGCTCTTCAGCGCCTTGAAGGTCACGAACGCCACCACCAGCGACGCCAACGCGCCGCCGATGATGACCCACTGCCGGCGCACCGCCCACGCGAGTGTGCTGGCGTAGGTGGTGGCCATCCAGTCGAGGCCGCGCTCCAGCGCCTTGTACACGGCGCCGTGGCTCTTGGGCACCCGGAGGATCCTGGCGCAGAGCATCGGCGTGAGGGTCAGGGCCACGAAGCCCGAGATGATGACCGACCCGGCCAGCGCCACGCCGAACTCGTTGAAGAGCCGGCCCGTGGTGCCCTGCAGGAAGGCCAGCGGCGCGAAGACCGCCACGAGCGCGATGGTGGTCGCGATGACCGCGAAGCCGATTTCGCTGGTGCCCGCCATGGCCGCGGTGGTCGGGTCCTCGCCGAGTTCCTCCTGGTGGCGGTAGGCGTTCTCCAGCACGATGATCGCGTCGTCCACCACGAGGCCGATGGCGAGAATCAGCGCCAGCAGCGTAAAGGTGTTGACCGAGTACCCCAGGATGTACATCGCGCCGAAGGCGCCGACGATGGACACCGGGATGGCGAGGCTGGGAACCAGGGTGGCGCGCATGTTCCGGAGGAACAGGAAGATGATGATGACCACCAGCACGAACGCCAGGAACAGGGTGTCGATGGTCTCGCTGATGGAGCGCTTGACGTAGATCGACTGGTCGAAGGCGGTGCGCAGCGTGACGCCCGGCGGCAGCGCCTGCTCGATCTGGGGCAGCGCGGCGCGGATGGAGTCGGCCACGTCCACCATGTTCGCCTTGGACTGGCGTACGATGCCGACGGCCACCGCCGAGGTGCCGTTGAAGCGGAGCACGCTGCGCTCGTCGCGGGGGCCGAGCTCGACGCGGGCCAGGTCCTTGAGGCGCACCAGCTGGCCGCCCTGGTTGGCCACCACGAGGTCGCCGAATTCCTGCGGGGTCTTGAGCTCGCCGAGCGAACGGACGGTGAACTCGCGGCTGTCCGACTCGATCCGGCCGGCCGGGATTTCGACGTTGCGGCTGCGGATGGCGGTCTCGACGTCCTGGACGGTGAGGTTGCGCGCGGCCAGCTCCTTGGCCGAGATCCAGATGCGCATCGAGATCCGCCGCTCGCCGTAGATCGCGGAGTTGCCGACCCCGGGGATGCTCTGCAGGCGCTGCTTGACGACCCGGTCGCCGATGTCGGAGAGGTCGAGCAGGCTGTAGTTCTCGCCGGAGAGCGCCAGCCAGTAGAAGGGCTGGGCGTCGGCGTCCTGCTTGGCGATGACGGGCTCGAGCACCTCACGCGGCAGCCGGCCCCGGACGCGGCTTACCTTGTCGCGCACGTCCTGCGCGGCGCTCTCCACGCTGCGGTTGAGGTTGAACTCGAGCGTGATGTTGCTGAACTGCTCGCCGCTTGTGCTGGTCAGCGTGCGGAGCCCCTCGACGGTGCTCAGCTCCTCCTCGAGGATGTCGGTCACCGCCGACTCCATGACCCGCGGGTTGGCCCCCGGCAGGAAGGTCGAGACCGAGATGATCGGCGGGTCGATGTCGGGGTATTCGCGGACGCTGAGCTTGGTGTAGCCGATCGCGCCGAAGAGCACGATGGACAGGCTCATCATCGTCGCGAGGACGGGCCGCTTGACGGAAGTATCGGAGAGGAACATGGGGCCGATTCCTGAACGGGCCGATGGCCGCGGGGAACTCCGGACGACTCCGGACCCCGGTCCACGTGGCGGAGATGCTTGTACGACTTGGAGTTACGAAAAGTTCCCGCGCACGCGGCGGGAGTTAGGATATACGTACGAACGCGGGAAGGAAAGGATTCCGGACGTGGCGGGTCGGGGCGGCGGGCCGCCCCGGCGTCAGGCGGCGGACTTCCTGGCCAGCACCCGGTCGATGACGGGGCCGGCGAAGAGCGCGATCATCGCGTTGACGAGGATGCCGATCAGGACGGTCACGAAGGTCAGCGCCGTCAGGATCAGACCCGCGCCGAAGCCCGCCAGCAGCATGACCAGGAAGTTGAACATCGCGCACTCCTTGGGGGTATCTTCCCGCGGGAACGGCAGTAGCTTACACGCCTCCCGGGCCTCCGGCAACCGGCGACGGCCCTCGGCACAACCCACGGCAGACGAGGTCTCCATGCGACGTATTCTCGCCTCTTCGGCGCTTGCCCTGGCGCTGGCCGCCCCCCTCGCGGCCCAGCAGCCCGATGCGGACAAGGCCGTCCAGGGCAGCGGCACCCTTCCGGCGGGCTGGATGGCCCGGATCGACGGCAACGCGCCGCTGACCAAGGTCAAGTTCGAGACGATGCCCCCGGGCTGGCACGTGACCCTCGGCCCCGCCGCTGTGTTCTACCGGCCGGCCGACACCACCACCGGCAACGCGCACGTCGTCGGCGTGTTCAACCTCTTCCCGGGCGCAACGCACCCCGAATCGTTCGGGCTCATCATCGGCGGGACCGACCTGCAGGGACCCAACCAGGCCTACACCTACTTCCTGATCCGGGGCGACGGGAAGTTCCTGATCAAGCGACGGAAGGGCGACGCCACCACGAAGGTGGTGGACTGGACCGCCAACCCGGCCGTGGTGGCCGCGGACTCGGCCGGCAACTCCAAGAACGAGCTCACCATCCTGATCAAGGACGGCAAGGTGTCGTTCATGGCCAACGGGAAGGAAGTCTACTCCGGGGCGGCGGCGGACCTCGACACCAAGGGCGTGGTCGGGATGCGCATCAACCACAACCTGAACATCCACGTGTCGCAGCTGGCGGTGCACCGGCTGTAGGAGCGTCCTTCCGCTTCACACGAGAAGGCCCGGGCAGTCTGCCCGGGCCTTCTTGCTATCCGGTCCCGCCGGCCGGCGCCGCCTGCCGGTCGAGTTCGCCGCGGGCCGCGGCGCCCACCTCCCCTTCCGCCTCCCGGGCCACCCGGGCCAGCGCCTGCCGCGCCGCGCGCGTCGGCGAGGCGGCGAGCACCGCCACCACCTCGAGCCGCTGCGACAGCGAGAAGCCCCCGCGTGAGAGGAGTCCGCGCTTCCGGAGCGCCACGGTGGCCATGGCGGCCGCCGCCTCGGGCGCCTCGATCCGGCCGAGGGCCGCCAGCATCGCGCGCCAGGTGGGGCCGTCCCGCTCGACCTCGAGCGCGGCAAGCAGCGGCATGGCCAATGCCCCGCCGCCCCGACGGCCGATCGCGCCCGCGGCGTCCCGCCTGGTCTCGGCGCTGGCGTGGGCCAGTCCCTGGCGGAGGGCCTCGCTGCCCGCGCCGGCGGGATACCGGGAGAGGGCGTCCAGCGCGGCGGCCCGGACTCGTCCGTCGGCGTGGGTCACCAGGGTGCGCATCGGCTTGAGCGCCTCCGGCGCCATCTGGCGACCGAGCACCTCGGCGGCGTGGCGCACCTCGCGCCATTCGGGGCTCTGGAGCAGCGGGAGGAGGAGCGGCACCGCGTCCGGCATCCGGGAGAGGGCATCGAGCAGGAACCGGTGGGGCTCGGGGGAATCCGTCTTCCGGATGGAGTCGAGCATCAGCTCCGCCGCGTCGGCACCCCGCCACTGCAGCACCTCCGCGGCGCGCGCCTGCTCTTCCGGCGTGCGGATGGCGAGCTCGATGATGCCGGCGAGCACGGGCCTCGGCAGCGCCCGCCGGGCGGTGATGGCCACGGTGCGCCGGTCCATGTCTGGCACCCGGCCGGAGAGCCGGACCAGCGCCTGGGCGGCGTGCAGCGTCTCGGTCCACGACCCCCGCCGCGACGCCGAGGCCACCGCCTCGGTGAGCGCGGCCACCTCGGCGCCGAAGATGGACGGCCCGCGGTCGTCTTCCTCCACGAAGTCGTGCGCCCCCATCAGCACCAGGGGGTTCGACCCGGCCGGCTCGATCTTGGGGGTGTAGGCCTTCGGCGGGTCGGGCACCAGTTGTGCCACCATCTCGTAGCCGATGGAGGGGTGCTGGGGGAGCGGGGCATCGCCGCCGAGGGCGCGGGCCAGCGCCTCCAGCGCCTCGGCCGGGGCGCCCGCCGCGATGGTGAGCACCTCGATCTGCCGGCGGAGGAGGTGCGAGCGGAGGTTGGCGATGTCGTACTCACCCGAGCGGAAGAGCCCCGCCTCCACCGACACCGGTGCCGTGGCCACCAGGCGCACCAGCTCGGCCAGCAGCGCCAACGTGTCGGACGACGACGCCCCCGCCCGGTAGGCGGCGATCAGCCGCCCGCAGGCGGTGGCGAAGTCGGCGGTGCGCTTGTCGGTGACCACGATGGTTCCTTCCGGGGTGTCCGCTCGTACTATATACCGCGAACGCGGAGCCCGCGAACCCCGCGCGGCGGCGCCCCAACGGGATATCTTCCCCGGATGCAACTCCCCCTCCCTCCCGTGGGGCTCGAGCGCGCGGCCGCGATCCTCGAGGCGGTCATCCTGGGCGCGCTGGCCGCGCTCTGCCTGCATCTCTACCGGCGGTACCGAAAGCCGTACTTCGCCTGGTTCGCGGCGGCGTGGGCGCTGTACGTCCTCCGGATGGGGGCCATCCTCAGCTTCCTCACCACCGCCCGGCCCGGCTGGCTGTACTGGCACCAGGTGTTCACCGGGTGGACGGCGCTGGCGCTCCTCTGGGCCGCGCTGGTGTTCGTGCGGCAGCCGCGCTGGAAGCACCGCTATTTCCTGGTGGCGCTCTTTCCGCCGATCTGGTCGTACATCGCCATCTACCGGCTGGACCACTTCGTCTGGGCCGCGCTGCCGGCCGTGCTCTTCCTCTCGTTCGCCACCCTCGCCACCGGCTGGGTCTTCTTCCGGCACTTCGACCGCGTGGGCGGCACTGGCGCGGGGCTCCTGGCCGGCGCGTTCCTGCTCTGGGGCGTGCACCACCTCGACTACCTGATCCTCCGCGCGCAGGGCGCCTGGAACCCCTGGGGCTACTACCTCGACATCCTCTTCGAGCTCGCGGTGGGGAGTGGCGTGCTGCTGCTGGTGCTCGACGACCTGCGCCGCGGGCTGGGCGCCCTCGGGGCGCTCTCGGGTGACCTGCAACGGGCGGGGCGGGAGGACCAGGACGTGCTGGCCGCGCTGCTCGAACGGCCGCTGGCGCTGCCGGCGGTGAGCGGCACGGCGCTCTATGTGCCCGGCGAACTGGGCATCCGGCGCGTCCGGGGGGCCGGCGCCTGCGCCGACTGGCCGCCGACGCCGCCGGCGGAGCTGGCGGCGGCGCTGAGCCTGGCCATCGCGACCGGGCGGCCGCAGGTGGGCTCGGCGAGCGGCGGCGGCGGACGGGAGCACCTCTATGAAGCGGTGCTGCCGGTGTTCCGGGGGAGTGAGGTGTCCGGAGCCCTGGTGCTGACCGGCACCGCGCGCGACCCGTTCGCCGCGCTGGACGAGCGCTTCCTGGTGACGCTGGGGCAGCAGGTCGGCGCCGGCCTCGCCAACGCCGACCTCACGCGGCGGCTGCACGCGCGCACGGTGGAACTGGCCCGGCTCTCGGCGCGGATGGTGGAGCAGCACGAGGAGGAGCGGCGCCGGCTCTCGCGCGAGCTGCACGACGAGACCGCCCAGGTGTTCTCCGCGGTCAAGATGGAGCTCAGCGTGCTGCGCGACGGCGTGCCCGCGGAAACCGCCGGGCGCATCGATCACGCGCTGTCGCTGGTGGACACCGGCATTCGCGGCATCCGCAGCGTGGTGCACTCGCTCCGTCCGTCGCTGCTGGACGACCTGGGCCTCCTGCCCGCGCTGCGCTCGCTCACCACCGAGTTCACCCAGCGGAGCGGGCTCGCCGTGACGCTCGAGGCGCCGGCCGCGCTGGCGCCGCTCTCGACGGACGCGGAGCTGGCCCTCTTCCGCGCGCTGCAGGAGGCGCTGTCCAACGTGGCCCGGCACGCGGAGGCGGGCGCGGTGGCGGTGCGGATCCGGCAGGAAGGCGGCCGGCTGGAACTCACGGTGCAGGATGACGGCCGCGGCCTGCCCGACGGGGTCACCCCCGGCACCATCGAGCGGCCGGGGCACATGGGCATCGCAGGCATGCGGGAACGGATCGGCGCCCTGGGCGGCACCGTGACGGTCGAGGCGCCGCCGGGAGCCGGGGTGCGCCTCCGCGTGCAGCTGCCGCTGGGGGCCGCCGCGACCGCCGACACATCATCACGAGGACCACGGGCATGACCGACGCCGCCGAACCGATCCGCATCCTCATTGCCGATGATCACGCCATCGTGCGCGAGGGCATCCGCCACGTCTTCCGCCAGGAACCGGGGTTCGAGGTGGTGGCCGAGGCCGCGAGCGGTACCGCGGCGCTGGCGATGGCCCGCGAGCACACGCCGGACGTGGCGGTGCTGGACATCACGATGCCGGAAATGACGGGGCTGCAGGTGGCGGCCGCGCTGCACGAGGAACTGCCGGCGGTGCGGGTGGTCATCCTCAGCATGCACGACAACCCGGAGTACGTGCTCGAGGCGGTCCGTGCGGGTGCGCACGCCTACCTGCTCAAGGACCTGGCCGCCACCGAGCTCCGCGCCGCGGTGGCCGCGGTGCACGCCGGGGAATCCTATTACAGCCGGCAGATCGCGGCGATGCTCACCACGGCGGTGCGCGGCGAGCTGGAAGAGGCGCAGCGGGGCCACGCGATCGACGCCCTCACCGGGCGGGAGCGCGACGTGCTGCTGGGCATCGTGAAGGGGGAAACGAACAAGGAGATCGCCGCGCGGCTGGGCATCAGCCACCGCACGGTGGAGACCCACCGCGAGAGCCTGATGCGGAAGCTGCGCATCAAGACGGTGGCGGGGCTGACCCGCTTCGCGCTGGAGGCGGGGCTGGACGTCGGGACCGACTGACCTCCGCGGCACAACACGACGCCCCTCCCCGGTCAGGCCGGAGAGGGGCGTGTGCGTTGCGAGGGGAGCGGATTCAGCCGACGTGGATGGAGATTTCCCGCGGCTTGGCCTTCTCCGCCTTGGGAATCACGATCGAGAGCACGCCATGCTCGGCCTTGGCGGAAATCTTGTCGGCGTCCACGGTGGCCGGCAGCGTGAACCGCCGGGTGAAGCTCCCGTACGTCCGCTCGTAGCGATGCACCCGCTCGGCGTTTTCCTCGCTCACCTGCTTCTTCTCCCCGCTGATGGTGAGCGTGTTCTGCTCCAGCGAGATCTTGATGTCGTCGGGATTGACGCCCGGGACCTCGACGGTAATCCGGACGTGGTCCTTGTCCTCGAAGACGTCCACGGCCGGCGTCCAGCTCGCGGTAAGGGTCCCGTCCGGCTCCTGGCCAAACGGCCAGCCGAAGAAGACGTCGTCGAGCATACGGGTCGGGCGGCGGGTCAGCGTCAACATGGGTGCACTCCTCCTGGATTGGAAAATGGATCGCGTCATCGGACCACGCGGGGTGGCCCGTCAGGCGGGAGGAAATGCAGCGGCCGTGCCAGCGCCGGCGCGCCATCCTGACACTCAGCTGGGGAGGGGGCTGTCATCCTGGCGAGTGCGGCCGGGGGGCGCCGGTCAAAGTGACATTCACCCTCGGCCAGCGTCAGCTGTCTTCGGAGGCTTCCTCGACCAGGCGGGGATCGATGCGGGAGGGGAGCATGTACATGACGGGCATGCTGGCGAAGAGCACCAGCCCGATCTTGGGGAGGAAGGCGCCAACCAAGGTGGCCGCCAGATAGACCGCGATGCCCATGGAAATCCGCTCCCGGAACAGCTCGGCGACCTCGGGGGTGACCTCGTCCGTCACGAGCCCGTGGTTGACCGCGTAGTTCCAGGACCCGAAGTGCGACACCCCGCCGAGGAGGAGCGTTCCGCCATAGATCAAGAGCCCGGCAGGCTGGAGCGGATAGCGCGTCAGGAAGGCGGTGGCGAAGGGGACGAAGGCGACGCAGAGCAGGTAGAAGACGTTGATCCAGAGCAGCGGGCGGTCTACCCGTCGGATGAAGTGGAACTGGTTGTGGTGGCCGATCCAAATCATCCCGAGGATCACGAAGCTCACCACGTAGCCGGCCACGCTCGGCAGGATGGAGGCGAGGGCGTCGATCATCCCGGCGCCCGTGATCGGTTCGGCGATGTCGGGGACGTGGACCTCGAGGACCAACAGCGTCATCGCGATCGCGAAGACGCCGTCGGCCAGGGTTTCGACGCGGCGAGAGTCCATCGGGCCTCCGGGCGGGGAGCAGGCCGGAATCTAACCCTGGAGACACGGCCCGCCGCCGCCGCGCTGCCCGCACCCATCACTCGCTCCAGGTGAGTGTCCAGTCGTCCATCGCGTTCGCGCCGGCCACACCGAGCAGCACCACCGCCCCCACGATGCCCACGACGAGCATCATGGTCGAGGTGCCGTCGGCCTTCCGGACCTCGATCGTGCGGAGCTCTCCGAGGGGCATTGCCACCGCCCGGGTGGTCGGGGTGCCCTTCGCGTCGACCGTCGCGGTCGTCCCGAAGAGGCTGTCGTTGACGACCCGCGGACCGTCCACGGTGAACTTTGCGCCGGCATTGGTGGTGACGCGGACATGTTCCGGGGGCTTGGGACTGGCGGTCAGCTCGGCCAACGGCTGGGTGGTGGCCTGGTAGCTGGTGCAGGCGGGCAGGTAGGCTGCCAGGAGGATCACGGAGACGACGGGGCGGAAGCGCATAAGGACTCCAGGTTCGGGACGCCTGGAGTGTGCCGCCGGGGGGTCAAGACACCGTCAAGCGGCCGGAGTGTAGATTCCTGCCATGCCCGCGCCCGGCACCCGGTTCGAGAAGATCCCCACCGTCGTGGTGGACAGCCACGAGGCGCTCTCCCGCACCATCGCGCGGCGGATCGCCGCGGTGCTCGCGGAGCGGAGGGCGGCCGGCGCCCGGCCGGTGTTGGGCCTCGCCACCGGGTCCACGCCGATCGGGGTGTACCGGGAGCTGATCCGGATGCACCGCGAGGACGGGCTGAGCTTCCGGGGCGTCGTCACCTTCAACCTCGACGAGTACCACCCGATGCCGCGGGAGAGCATCCACTCCTACCGGCGCTTCATGCAGGAAAACCTCTTCGACCACATCGACATCGCCCCTGCGGACACCCACGTGCCCGACGGCACCGTCCCGCGCGACGGCGTGCGGGCCATGGCCGAGGCCTACGAGGCCGCGATCCGCGCCGCGGGAGGCATCGATTTCCAGCTGCTGGGCATCGGGAAGACCGGCCACATCGGCTTCAACGAGCCGGGCTCCGGCGCGGAGAGTCGCACCCGCCTGGTGCAACTCGACGTGATCACCCGGCGCGACGCCGCAGCGGACTTCTTCGGGGAGGAGCACGTCCCGCGCGAGGCGGTCACGATGGGCGTGGCCACGATCCTCGAGGCGCTGGAGATCGCGATCCTGGCCACGGGGGAGCACAAGTCGGGGATCGTGCGGCGGGCGGTGGAGGGGGTCGTGGACCTCGAGGTGGCCGCCACCTTCCTGCAGCGACACCCCAACACGACCTTCTACCTCGACACCGCCGCGGCCGCGGAGCTCACCCGCATCGCCACGCCGTGGCTGGTGGACGAGGTGGAGTGGACGCCGGACCTCGCCGTGCGCGCCGTGGTCTGGCTGTCGCTCGCCACCGGCAAGGCGATCCTCAAGCTGACGCAGGGCGACTACGCCGAGCACCAGCTCTCGTCGCTGGTGGCGCGGCACGGCTCCCCGGGGGCGGTCAACGGCCTGGTGTTCAACGCGCTGGGCGCCAAGATCCGCGGCCGCTCGAAGCTGCCCGAAGGGCGGCGCGTGCTGGTCTTCAGCCCGCACCCCGACGACGACGTGATCTCGATGGGCGGGATCCTGCACAAGCTGGCGCAGAACGGGAACGAGATCACCGTCGCTTACATGACGAGCGGCAACATCGCCGTCTTCGACCACGATGTGCGGCGCTACGTGGACTTCCTGGAGCGGCTGGCGCGAGTGCGGGGCATCGGCGCCGCGGATGCCCCGGGCTTTGCGGCGTCTGTGCGGGAGTTCCTGGCCACCAAGGCGCCGGGCACGGTGGACAGCGACGCCATCCAGGACCTGAAGCGGATCATCCGCGAGGGCGAGGCCGTGAGCGCGCTCGAGACGATCGGCCTCGGCCCGGCGCACGCGCGGTTCCTCAACCTCCCGTTCTACCAGACCGGCAAGGTGCGGAAGGACCCCATCGGCCCCGCCGACGTGGCCATCGTCCGCGCGCTCGTGGAGGAGATCCGCCCGCAGCTGGTGTTCGTGGCCGGCGACCTCAGCGACCCGCACGGCACCCACCGGATGTGCAAGGAAGCAATCGACCGCGCGCTGGCGGAGATGAGAGGCACGCAACCGGAAACCTGGCTCTATCGCGGGGCGTGGCAGGAGTGGCCGGTAACGGAGGCCACCTGGCTGGTGCCGATGAGCCAGGAGGAACTGCGGCTCAAGATCCAGGCGATCTTCAAGCACCAGAGCCAGAAGGACTCGGCGCCGTTCCCCGGCGCGCACGACGAGCGGGAGTTCTGGCAGCGGGTGGAGGCGCGGAACAAGGAGACGGCGGAAATGCTGAACCGACTCGGCCTTGCGGAGTACTACGCCATGGAAGCCTACGTCTTGGCGTAGCTTCTGTGCGGTGGGGGGTTAACGCTCGACTGGTAGTCCCGCCCTTTCCCACGCGCCGAAGCCGCCGGTCAGGTTGATGACGTCGGTGATGCCCCGCGCCTCGAGCAGGCTCGCCGCGATGAGGGACCGCCCCCCGCCCTGGCAGTGCAGCACCAGCGGCCGGCCCGCCGGCACCTCCGCGATCTGGTCCAGCAGGTAGCCCAACGGAATGTTGTGCACCCCGGGCAGGTGCCCCGCCTTCCATTCCGACTGTCCCCGCACGTCGAGCACCGCCACCTCCCCCCGGTCCCGCCGCTCGGCGAGTTCATCGGGCGTCATGATGGCCGTGCTGCCGTACACCCGCCCCGCTCCGCCCCACGCCGCGACGGCGTCCGCCCCGAACCACCCCGCCGCCCCGTCGAGCCCAATGAGAGCCAGGTCCCTGAGCGCCTCGTCGAGCCGCGCCGGGGAGTCGCCGCTCACCAGCAGGTAGAAGGGCCGGTCGTACGGGAGGAGCCACCCGGCCCACGTCGTGAACGACCTGCCGAGCGGAATGTGGATGGTGCCGGGCACGTGGCGAGCCGTGAACGCGTCGCTTGGCCGGGCGTCCACCACGAGCGCACCGGAGGCGATGAGCTCGGGCAGCTTCGCCGCGTCGAGCTTCGGGGGCCGGCGGAAGCCGCCGAGGATGGCGGGGCCGTCGCGGTTGAGCCGCTTCATTTCCGCGAAGTACTTCGGCGGTTCCGGCTGGTCGGCCAGCACCTGGCCCACAAACTCCTCCTCGGAGGCGGCGCCGAAGGCCCAGTTGAAGAGCTTCTCGTAGCCCACGGTGCTCTGCGGCACCGCGCTCATCCCCTTGCCGCAGGCCGAGCCGGCGCCGTGGCCGGGCCAGACCTGCAGGTGGTCGGGGAGCGCGCGGAACTTGTCGAGGCTCTTCCACAGCGCGCGCGCCGCGCCGTCCGCCGAGCCCGCCACCCGGGCGGCCTTCTCGAGGAGGTCGGGCCGGCCCACGTCGCCCACGAAGACGAAGTCACCGGTCACGACTCCCATCGGCGCCGTGGCGCCGGCGGTGTCGGTCACCACGAAGGCCAGATGCTCGGGAGTGTGCCCGGGAGTGTGCAGCACGTCGAACCGGATGTTCCCCACCATGAACCGGGCGCCGTCCTTCAGGAGCACCGCGCCGGCCTGCTTCGCGAAGGCGTACTGCCAGCCGGGCCCGCCCTCGTCGGAGAGGTACATCACCGCGCCGGTCAGGTGCGCCAGTTCCCGCGTGCCGGAGAGGAAGTCGGCGTGGATGTGGGTCTCCGTCACGTGCGTAATCCGGAGATCCTCCGCCTCGGCGGCGCGGACGTACTGCGCGGCGTCGCGGTTCGGGTCCACCACCAGGGCCTCGCCGGTGGCGGCGCAGCCGATCAGGTAGCTGGTTTGGGCAAGGGTGTCGTCGTAGAAGCGCTGGAAGAACATGACCGAGTCCGGTTCGAGTGCGTCAGGCCTGCCCGAGCAGGCTCTTGAGAAGAATGGCGGCGCCGACCACGACCAGCAACACCGCGAATCCCCTGCGCAGGTTGCCGGGGCTGACCCGGCGGCCGAGCCGCGTGCCGAGGAAGACGCCGGCGATCGCGATGGCGGTGAACCCCGCCATCATGCGGAGGTCGATGTCCACCTTGCCCCAGTAGCCGGCGAACCCCGCGGCGGAATTGAGGGCAATGACGCCAAGCGAGGTGCCGACGGCCTCCATGACCGGTACGCCCAGCAGCAGGACGAGAGCCGGCACGATGAGGAACCCGCCGCCGACACCGACCAGCCCGGTCAGGATGCCCACCGCCCCCCCGATGAGGGCCACGAGCAGCGGGTGCGGGTGCGCTGTGGGCGCGGCGTCGGCGGGCCGGCCCCGCCACATGAATACCGACGCGGCGAGCATCACGACGGCAAAGAGGACCAGCTGTGCGGCGGACGGCACCAGGAGCGCGAGCCGCGCGCCGAGGAAGGTGCCGAGCATCGCCACGGGGGCAAAGGTCAGCACGGCGCGGCCGTTGAGCTCGCCGGCCCGGAGCCGGCCGAGCGCGCCGGCGGCGCTGGTGGCGCCGACGACGGCCAGGCTCATGGCGATCGAGGGCTTCACGTCGTAGCCCAGCACGTAGTGGAAGATCGGCACGGTCAGCACCGACCCGCCGCCGCCGAGGAGGCCGAGGGAGACGCCGATGAGGAGGGCGAGGGCGAGACCGAGGAGGGGCATTGGCGAATCCTCACCCCCTGTCCCCCTCTCCGGCAAGCGGAGAGGGGGGACGCGCGGAGGAATGGCGCGTGGAGGCGCACATTACTATATTACTAGATAGTTGTATAACGGATACCAGGGAGGCCGGATGATCACGCTCAGCGATTCCACTGCCGCCGCCATTGCCGAGCGCTTCAAGGCGCTGGGCGAGCCGATGCGGCTCCGCCTGCTGCAGGCACTCCGCGCCGGCGAATGCTCGGTCGGGGAGCTCGCCGAGCGCACCGGCGGCGGGCAGGCCAACGTGTCGAAGCACTTGCAAGTCCTCTTCCAGCAGGGCTACGTGGCGCGCCGGAAGGAGGGCACGACGAGCTGGTACCGGATCACCGACCCGCAGGTGTTCACCATGTGCGAGCTGGTGTGCGGCGGGCTGGAGGAGGATCTCGAGCGCAAGAAGAAGCTCCTCCGCCGCCGGTAGTGGCGCCTAGCCGCGCCGGGGCTGGCAGCCGAAGAGGCCGAGCCGGCCGAAAATCCGCTCCGGCAGGCAGAAGCCGGTGAAGCTCGACTGGAGCAGGTTGAACCCGACGAACGCGGTGAAGGCGAACCACCACGGGTTGACCCACACCCCCAGCGCCACCGACGCCATCACGAAGAGCCCGGCCATCCGCCGGATGATCGCTTCATTGCACATCGTCCATCTCCATTGCTAGAAGAATGAATCGACGGGCAGGACGGCCACGTGCAGCCGTTCGCCCGGGGGGAGTTGCGCGGCGCGGCAGCGCGTGGCGGCCAGACCCGCCACGGCGTCCTCCACCACGGAAAAACACATCGTGACCATGCCGGGCCAGGCGCGGGTGCCGGCGCGGGGGCCGGTGAGCCCGTGGCCGCGCCCGCCCTCGAAACAGGTGTGCCCGGGCACGCCCGCCTCGTCGAGCAGCGCCGCCACGCGGCCGGGCTCCGCGCCGCTGTACGTGAGCACGAGCATCTTCATGCGGCCTCTCCTTCGCGGCGCCGGAGCTCCCAGTAGAGGAGCGGCACCACCACCATGGTGAGCAACGTGGCCACGATGGCGCCGCTCATCAGCGCCACCGCGAGCCCCTGGAAGATCGGGTCGAGCACCATCACGAGCCCGCCGATGACCACCGCCGCGGCGGTGAGCGCGATCGGCCGGAAGCGCACCGCACCCGCCTCGAGCACCGCCTCGCGCAGCGGGCGCCCGCGCGCCTCGGCCAGCTGGATGAAGTCCACCAGCAGGATCGAGTTCCGCACGATGATGCCGGCCAGCGCGATCATCCCGATCATCGAGGTGGCGGTGAAGAAGGCGCCGGTGAGGGCGTGCCCCGGCAGGATGCCGATGAGGGTCAGGGGGATCGGCGCCATGATGACGAGCGGGATCTTGAACGACTGGAACCACCCCACCACCAGCACGTAGAT
>CAZNDK010000002.1:0-22450 GCA_964571795.1 uncultured Gemmatimonadaceae bacterium
TGCCGTACGCCACCCAGGCGTCCACTGGCATCTCCGAAATGCCGCTCAACGACCAGCCGTGGCTGATGAAGGCCGGAAAGCCGTGGGCGCATTTGATGATTCAGTAAGGGGCCCAGGACTGAGGACTGGGGACTGAGGACTGAGACTCGCGGGCAGTCATCGCGGGGCTCAATCGCATGGATCGCTGGCGGTAGGCCGACGAAGGGATTGGTCCGGAGGGGCGTCAGTTCGCGTCCCCCGGAGCGACCGCGGCGCGGAGGGGGCGCGAACTGCAGGCCCGGAGGACCAACCCGAGGAGGCCGCCTGGACACGAAGCAATGGTGTGGGAAGTGGCTAGGGAGGGAATTGAACCCCCGACACGCGGATTTTCAGTCCGCTGCTCTACCAACTGAGCTACCTAGCCGAAGCGGCGGGAATATAAGGACTTAAGAAACTCTTGCCAAGCTCGGCCCCGCCCTCAGTCCTCAGTCCTCAGTCCTTCTCTCCCGTCCAGCCAGACCCCATATTCACACCATGCCCCCCTCCAGCCTCACCGTCGTGGCCCACCCGCTCGTGCAGCACAAGATGGCGCTGCTCAGGGACACCAAGACCCCCTCCCGTGAATTCCGGGATCTGGTGGGCGAGCTCGCCGTGCTGCTGGTCTACGAGGCCACCCGCAACCTCGAGACCGAGCCGGTCGAAGTCGTCACCCCCCTGGAAACGATGCAGGGCCACCGGATCCCCAAGGACCGCATCGTGCTGGTGCCGATCCTCCGCGCCGGGCTGGGCATGGTGGAGGCGGTGGCGGCCCTCTTCCCCAACGCCGGTGTCGGGCACATTGGGCTCTACCGCAACGAGGAGACCCTCAAGCCGGTCAGCTACTACTTCAAGATCCCGCCGCTCGGCGGGGAAAAGGTTTACCTCGTCCTCGACCCCATGCTCGCCACCGGCGGCAGCGCCTCGGCGGCCATCAGCAAGCTGAAGGAGTCGGGGGCCAGGCGCATCCGGCTCATTTCCCTCGTGGCCGCGCCGGCCGGCGCCGAGCGCATGATGAAGGACCATCCCGACGTCGCGGTGTTCGTGGCGGCGCTCGACCGCGGGCTCAACGAGCACGGCTACATCCTCCCGGGCCTGGGCGACGCCGGCGATCGGCTGTTCGGCACCCAATGAGACTCACCTTCTGGGGTGCCGCCGGCGGCCAGGTTACCGGTTCGATGCACCTCCTCGAGGCCGCCGGCGCACGGGTGCTGCTGGACGCCGGGCTCTTCCAGGGCCGCCGCGCGGAAGCCCGCAAGCTCAACGCCGAGCTGCCGTTCGACGCCCGCCGCGTCGACGCCGTCGTCCTGAGCCACGCGCACATCGACCACAGCGGCCGCTTGCCGCTCCTGATCAACCAGGGCTACCACAACCCCATCATCGCCACGCCGGCCACCCGCGACCTCTGCGGCGTCATGCTTCCCGACGCCGCGCACATCCAGGAGAGCGACTTCGAGTTCCTGAAGCGCCACGACCGCGTCGGGCCCGAGGCGGAGCCGCTCTACAACCTGGCCGATGCGGTGGCGGTGCAGGACCTCATGGAGGCCGTGCCGTACAACCGCCCGCACCACATCCGGAAGCACTTCGTCACCTCCTTCCTCGACGCCGGCCACATCCTGGGCTCCGCGTCGGTGGACATCCGGATCACGGAGGGCGCTGGCCATCGCCTGGTGTTCTCCGGCGACATCGGGCGGGTCGGCTTGCCCATCATCCGCGACCCGGTGCCACCGTCCGGCGCCATCGACACGCTCATCATCGAGAGCACCTACGGCAACCGCGACCACGAGTCGGTCACGGGCGCCGAGGAGCGGCTCGGCGAGGTGGTGCGGCGCGCGGCGGGGCGCGGCGGCAAGGTGCTGATTCCCTCGTTCGCCGTGGGGCGGACGCAGGAGCTGGTGTACGCCCTCCACTCCCTCTGGAAAAGCGGGAAGATCCCCGGCCTGCCGATCTACATCGACAGCCCGCTGGCGGTGAACGCCACGGAGGTCTTCCGGATGCACCCGGAAATCTTCGACGGCCGCGAGCAGTTCATCGAGAAGACCCGGGCCCTCTTCGATTTCCCCCTGGTGACGTACGTGCGCGACGTGGCGGAATCGAAGGCGCTCAACACGCTGAACGGCCCCGCCGTGATCATCGCGGCGAGCGGCATGGCGGAAGCGGGGCGCATCCTGCACCACCTCAAGAACGGCATCGGCAACCACAAGAACATCGTGCTGTTCGTCGGGTTCCAGGCCGATCACACCCTCGGCCGCCGGATCCAGGAAGGCGCCTCCGAGGTGAAGATCTTCGGCGAGATGTTCCCGGTGGCGGCGGAAATCGAGACCATCGGTGGCTACTCCGCGCACGCCGACCGCTCCGAGCTGCGTGCGTGGGTCCGGAAGATCGGCGGGCCCGTGGGGCGCGCCTTCGTGGTGCACGGCGAGAATCCCGCCCGGGAGGCGATGGCGAAGATCCTCTCCGAGGAGGGGATCAAGAACGTCGTGTTGCCGGACCTCGGGCAGGGGTTCGACCTCTAGGTGAAGTGGCTCAAGACGATCCTGGGCTTCGGCCTGCTGGCGGTCGTGGTGGCCTACCTGGTGGCCTTCTTCTCCGTGCTCGCCGTGAGCCGCCAGGACCAGGCGCGCCCCGCCCCGGCCATCGTCGTCCTCGGGGCGGCGCAGTACAACGGCAAGCCGAGCCCGGTGCTCAAGGCGCGGCTCGACCACGCCGCGCGGCTGTATGCGGACAGCGTCGCCCCGCTGATCGTCCTCACCGGCGGCACCGCCGCCGGGGACAAGTCCAGCGAAGCCGAGGTGGCCGCCGCCTATCTCGCGCGCACGGTGCCGGCGGTCGGGCTCGTCGTGCTGC
This sequence comes from uncultured Gemmatimonadaceae bacterium, assembly GCA_964571795.1. Taxonomy (GTDB): domain Bacteria; phylum Gemmatimonadota; class Gemmatimonadetes; order Gemmatimonadales; family GWC2-71-9; genus SPDF01. The sequence continues at coordinate 2,863 of CAZNDK010000002.1, forward strand.
CGACCGGCCGCACCACCGACGAGTCCATCGTCGCCGCCGCCGAATGGTGCCGGGGATACGGCATCACCGAGGTGGTGGTGGTGAGCGACCCCTTCCACATGCTCCGGGTGCGGCTCGAGGCGCGCCGCCAGGGGCTGACCGCCTACACCAGTCCCACGCGCACCAGCCCCATCTCGGCGCACCTGACCCGTGAGCTGCCCTACCTGATGGCGGAAGCGCTCAAGGTGCTGTTCACTGGCGGGCGCGGATAACAGGAGGCTCCATGCTGCGGAGCGTGCTCGTCGTCCTCGGCAGTTTCATCGCGATGGCCCTCGTGGTCGTGGTGACCACGGCCCTGTCCGCCCGCCTGCTGCTCGGGCGCGGCGCACCCGGCGCTCCGCCGCGGCTCACCCCGGCCTACCTCGGTGTCACGCTGGGGTTCGCCGCGCTCGCCGCGCTCCTCGGCGGGTGGCTGGCCGCGCACTTCGCCGTCACGGCTCCCCAGTCCCATGTGTATGCCCTCGCCGCGCTCATGGTCGTGATGAGCCTCGCCTCGATGCGGCAATCCATCGCGGCCGGCCAGCCGCGGTGGTATGCGCTGGTACTGCTCCTCCTCATGCCGCTGGTCGCGTTGCTTGGCGGCCACCTGGCGACGCCGTCATCCTGAGCCTTCCAGCCCGGAGGCATTCCCCCCATGCATCGTGTGCTGCGCTGGCTGCGAAACCTGGTCCTTGCGCTCCTCGCCCTCGTGCTCCTGTCCGCCCTGACGCTGTACGCCCTGTCGAAGCGGATCGTCCTCCAGAGCTACGAGGTGCCGCTCGTCAGCATCGCCATCCCCGACGATTCCGCGTCCGTCGCCGAGGGGGCTCGGCTCGCGTGGGTGCACGGCTGCCGCGGCTGCCATACCGAGACCTTGGCGGGGCAATACTTCGAGGACGACTTTCTCATCGGCCGCATCGTGGCGCCGAACCTCACCCTGGCCGCCCAGCAGTACTCCGACGCCGAGCTGGTGCGGATCATTCGCCGCGGCGTGCGGCCCGACGGCCGGTCGGTGCTGGCCATGCCCTCCGAGATGTTCACGCCGCTTACCGATGCCGACCTGGGGAAGATCGTGGCGTACATCCGGAGCCTGGCGCCGGTGCCGGGCTTCCCGCGGAGCATCACGCTGGGCCCCATGGCCTGGCTCGGCCTGGTGATGCATCAGTACAGCCCTTCAGCCGTGCTGGTGGCCAAAGCCGACTCGATCACCGCGTCAGGGTACTACCCCGCGGGCGGTGAGCCCAACGCCGGCGGCGCCTACCTGGCGCGCACCGCCTGTTCGGAATGTCACGGATTGACCCTGAACGGCGACTTCGGTCCCGACCTGCGGATCGCGGCGGGGTACACGCCGGAGCAGTTCGCGCACTTCTTCAAGACCGGGGAGGCACTAGGCGGGCGCGAAACCAAGATGATGAGCAAGGTGGCGCGGAGCCGGTTCAGCCACCTGACCGACGCCGAGGTGGCGGCGGTGTACGGATACCTGGTGGCCCGCGCGGCCACCCTGCCGGACTCCACGACCCCGTGACGGTCCGCGCCGCAGGCTGGTGAGGCTCGCCGGCCCCTTCATCGGGGCCCGGCTGGGGGTCACCATCGCCGGATTCTGGATTGCCCTCTGGCCCCTGGCGTGGCTGACCCATATCGTGTTGGCGTGGATTGACGATCTGTCCCCCGGAAGGAGTCGGCCATGAGCAATACCAACACCGCGGCCAAGGCCGGCATCGGCTTCGGCAGCGCGCTCGCCATCACCATTTCGTGGAGCGCCAACCACTCCATCCTGTGGGCCATCCTCCACGGGCTGTTCTCCTGGTTCTACGTCATCTACTACGCGATCCGTTACTGACCCCCGGAGGCATCGCATGGCCAGGATGAGGACCTACCGACTCGATCGGGTACTGGTGGAGCGGGGCGAGGCGCACGCGGCGCAGTGGACATTTGCCGGGGAGTCGGTGAGCGGCACCGAGCAATGGTACGGCGTGACCGACGGCAACTATCCGCGAAACAACGCCTGGGAGTTCGTGCTGCGGATGCCCAAGCCGGCGGGCGACCGCATCGAGGTGCGGCCGCGCACCACGCCAAAGGTCAAGGCCTGGTCGGAACTCACCGATCGCTCGCTGACCTTCATGCGGGCCACGATGCCGGCGGCCAAGGGGAAGCGCTACTGCCAGGTGGCGCTGGCCGACCCCAGCGGCGAAAGGACCAAGGACGTCGTGCGCACCGACGAGCGGGACCAGTTGCCCAAGTGGTTCGACGCCATGAGCCACCGGCTCCGGGCCAAGGAATCGGTGCGGCGCACCAAGGGTACCGACGGCAGCGCGCTCGTGGCGCTGGTGCAGGACGACGACCACGAGATGATGATCCGGCTCTTCTTCGCCATGAAGGTGTGGGTGCTGAAGGAGCGCTTCGAGCTGGCCGATTGAGCGATCGCTGTCCTTGACTGCCACTTTAGGGAGCCACCGATGACACTTCTCCTGCTGCTGCGCGTTGTGCATGTACTCGTCGGCGTGTTCTGGGCCGGCACCATCATATTCGTCAGCCTCCTGCTCATGCCGAGCGTGCGAGACGCCGGTCCCGACGGGGGCAAGGTCATGCTCGCGCTCATGCGCCGGGGGTACATGACGTTCATCCCGCTCGCGGCCATCCTGACCATCCTGTCCGGGTTCGGGCTCTACTGGAGCAACATCATGCTGGCGGGCTCGGCGTGGGCAGGGTCGATGGCGGCCCGGGTCTACGGGGCCGGCGCGGTGGCGGCCCTGGTCGCCTTCGCGATCGGGATGTCGGTAATTCGCACCAACGCCCTCAAGCTCCGGGTCAGCATGGAGGCGATGCAGAACACGCCCGAGGGGCCGGCGCGGGCGGCACTGATGGCCGACATGGCGGGCCCGCGGGCCAAGATGTCCGCCGCCGCCCCATGGGTGGCCGGTCTCCTTGCCGTGGCGACCATCTGCATGGCCGTGGCGAGGTACCTGTAATGCAGAAAGCACTCTTTGCCCTGCTGGCACTCGCCGCCTGCCAGCCGTCGAACCCGTATCCGACCGGGCCGGCGGGGTCGCCGGTTGGCGTGGAGTGGAAGCTGTCGGAACTCAACGGCCAGCCGGCCGGCAATGGCGCCAACGGCCAGCCAGCGACGCTCATGCTGTCGAAGGATGGCAGCAAGGCGAGCGGCTACGCGGGATGCAACCAGTTCTCGGGAAGCTTCACCCTGGCTGATGACGCGCTCATCTTCGGACCGCTCGCCATGACGCGGATGGCGTGCGCCAACGGCGACGCCCTCGAGTCGGCATACACCAGGGCCCTCGCTGCCACCACCAGCCAGCGCGTCGCCGGTAGCACGCTCACGCTGCTCGCCGGCTCCACCGTCGTGGCGCGATTCGCCAAGTAGGAACCGGACGGACGGGGCCGGCAGGGTATCTTGCGGATACCCTATGCAACCCTACGCCAGGGACGACTCGAAGAATCCGCCGGCGACGACCTTCCTGGACCGGCTGACCCGCCGGTACTCCCGGACTGCGTACGTGCTCGTCGTCCTCTGCGTGTACGTGCTGGTCTGCACCGTGCTCGCCCTCGCGCTGGCCCCGGCCATCTGGGTCTGGGAATGTGTGGCGGGGTGGAGCGCCTCGCTGCCCGCACTCGAGCGGCTCATCGGGCTCGGGCTCGCCGCCGCCGTGGCGTTCTTCACGTTCGGGTTCGCCCTCCTGGTCGTGGTGCCGGTCTACAATCTCCTGCTGCCGACGCGCGTCACCCCCTTCAAGGGCGGCTACTACACCCTCCGCGCCGCGCCGTGGCTGCTCCACAACGCGCTCTTCTACCTGGTGCGGTACACCTTCCTTCCGTTCGTCACCCTCACACCGTTCGGCATCTGGTTTCTCAAGGCGATGGGCATGAAGATCGGCCGGCACGCCTTCATCAACACCGAGTACATCTCGGACCCGCAGCTCATCAGCATCGGCGACGATGCGGCGCTGGGCGGCAGCGTCCGGATCTGCGCGCATTTCGGCGGGGGCGGCTACCTCACGGTGGCGCCGGTGTCCATCGGCGCCCGGGCCACGCTCGGCCTGGCGGTCACCGTCATGGGCGACGTGGAGGTCGGCCCCGAGGCGACGGTCCTGCCGAACTCGGTGCTCCTCCCCGGCTCCCGGGTGGGCGCCGGCGAGACCTGGGGCGGCGTGCCGGCCCGCCTGATCACGCGCGAGGAGATGGAATTGTTCAAGCACGGCATTCGCGGGGTGCGGAACGCATGAGCGCCGTCGCCCTGGCTCCCGAGCTCGAGGCCCGCCTCGGCCGGCTCCGCGAGGAGGGCTGGGCCCTCTTTGACCACTTCGACCTCGAGGTGCGCCAGCGGGGGTTCCACCCCTTCGTCGCGGCGGACTACGAGTGCGTGCTGGAGGCGCTCATCGCCCAGCGCGCACCGGGCCTCAAGTTCCTCGAGTGGGGCTCCGCCACCGGGGTCATCACCATCATGGCCGACCTGCTGGGCTACGACGCGTCCGGCATCGAGCTGGACGAGTCGCTCGTCAGCACGGCCCGGGCGCTGGCAACGAAGTTCGACTCCAAGGCGCACTTCGTTGCCGGCAGCTTCCTGCCGGAAGGATACGAATGGAAGCCGCGGACCGGCGACGGCCGGCTCGGCACCATCGGTCAGGGGCGGTCAGGATACCTGGAGCTGGGGCACCCGCTGGACGACTTCGATGTCGTCTTCGGGTACCCCTGGCAGGGCGAGGAAGCGATGATGCACGACCTGATGCGGTGCTACGGCGGCCGCGGGGCGCGGCTGCTGGTCCACGGCACCGACCGCGGGATCGAGGTCTATCGGGACGGTCGGCGGGAGGGCTGAGCGGCTAGTTCCGCTCCCCCAGCGCCTCGGCGGCCGTCCGGCGGACCTCGGGGCTCGAGTCCTTCATCGCCGCGATGAAGTAGGGCGTCACCGCGTCGCTCTCGATCTGGCTCAGCGCCTCGGCCGCCGCAAGGCGCACCTTCGCGTTGGGATCGCTCATCGCCGCCCCCAGGGCCGCCACGGTGCTCGGGTCCTCGATTTGGCCGAGCGCCTCGGCGGCCCTGATGCGGATCTCAGGATTCGCGTTCTTCAGGGCGGCCACCAGCGCCGGCGGCGCCGTGGTCACGTCGTCGAGCTGTCCCAGCGCGTCGATGGCCGCCATGCGCACGGCGGGATTCGGGTCGCTCAGTGCCTGGGCCAAGGGCCCGGCGGCTGATGGATCCTCGATTTGTCCCAGGGCGTTCGCCGCCGCCTCCCGCACCTCGGCGTTCTGGTCTCCGAGCGCCTTCACCAGCCCGGGCACGGCGCGCGCGTCCTCGATCTGCCCCAGGGCGTTGGCCACATCCCTCCGCACTTCCGCGTTTGGATCCGAGAGCAGGCGCACCAGCGGCATCGTGGCCGCCGGGTCCTCGATCTGGCCCAGCGCGTCCACCGCCGCCCGCTGGAGCGCCAGGTCGTCGGTGCCGAGGACGGCCACCAGTGCGCTGGTCCCCGCCGAGTCCTCGATTTGACCCAGCGCGTCCGCCGCCAGGATCCGCACGCCGGGGTCGCGGTCCTTGAGCCGGGCTGCGACGGCGCCAGTGGCGCTCGGGTCCTCGATCTGCCCCAGCGCCCACACCGCCGACCCGCGAACGCCCACGTCGGCCGCGCCGAGCGCCGTCACCAGCGCCGGCACCGCCCGCGCGCTCTCGATTTCACCCAGCGCCCAGGCGGACATGGCCGCCACGCCGGGGTCGGCGTCCTTGAGTCCGCGGATCAACGCCTCCATCGAGGTGGAGTCTTCCCGGGTGCCGAGGCCGAACGCCGCCGCCTCCCGCACCCGGGCCTCCGGAGACGAGTACGCGGTGCGCAGCGCCTGTACCGCCGCCGGCAGGTCGCTCGCGCCGAGCACGACGCCGGCTGCGCGGCGGAGGCAGGAATTCGCGGAGCCGAGGTTGGCCGCGAGGAACGGGACGGCGCGCTGGTCCTCCACCGACTGATTCAGCGCGTCGAGCGCCGCCCGCGTCGTGGCCGGCACGTCGCGGAAGCTGCCGACCCCGCTTCGGGCGCCGTGCCAACCCCATCCGTTGCCCAGTTGATCCACCGCCATGGCGCAGACCAGCGGATCGCTGGCGGCGAGGGCCACGAAGAATGCCGACACCTGGGCGGAATCGGGTCCGGTCTGGCCCTGCGTGGTGGTGGCAACGGTGCGCACGGCCGGTCCGGCGAACGACACCGGCGCCGCGTTCGGCGTCGAGGGATCCGCCACGGCGAAGACTGCCAGCGCGGCGAGCAGCGCGGCGGCGGGCAGGCCGGCGCTCACTGCTTCTGCCCCAGCGCTTCGGCGGCCTTCCGGCGCACCTCGGGATCCGGCGACTTGAGCGCGCCGATGAGCGCGTTGAGCGCGGCCGAGTCGCTGATTTCGCTCAGCGCATACACCGAGCTCTCCCGTACGTCGGCGTTCGTGTCCGTCAGGCTGGCCTTCAGCGCCGCTACTGCGCTGGGGTCCTGGATTTCGCCCAGCGACTGGGCGGCGGCCCGGCGCACGTCGGCGTCGGGATCCTTGAGCGCGGCGATCAAAGCGGGTGGCGCCGTCGTCAACTCGAGTTCGCCCAGCGACTGTGCGGCGGCACGCCGCACATCCGCCTTCGAGTCCTTCAGCGCCGCCGCCAGGGCCCCGGCGGCAGCCGGATCCTGCAGTTCGCCCAGCGACTGCGCCGCCGCCCGACGGACCTCCGCGGAGGAATCGGAGAGTGCCGCGATGAGCGGGCTCACCGCGCGACGGTCCTCGAGATTGCCGAGGGATTGGGCCGCCTGCCGGCGGACGTCGGGATCCGGATCCTTGAGCGCCGCCATCATCGGTTCGAGAATGCGCGGGTCGTCGAAGTCGGAGAGCGCTTCGTACGCCGCACTGCGGACCTTCACGTTGCCGTCGCGGGTCGCGTTGATGAGGCCCGGAATGGCCCGCGGGTCCTCGAGCCGCCCCAGCGAGCTGGCCGCCGCCATCCGGACGTTGGCGTCCGGATCGCCCAGCGCGGCGATCAGCGCCGGCACCGCCGCGTTCGTGGTGTCCTGGGAGCGCCCCTTGTGCGTGAGGGCGATCGTCGGAATGTCGATGTCCAGCCGCGCGAGACTCGTGGTCTGGGTGGCCAGGATCGCGTTGGCGCGGGCCAGCGCCCGGGCCGTCGCCTTCGTCATGACGACCGGCGTCGGATCCACGTCCGGCACCGCCACCGTGACCGTCTTCGGCGTACGGGAGCGCACCGGCTCCTGCGCGTCGAGGGACGCGGTCCGCCCGGTGGTGAATCCGGGAGCCAGCGCCGCGGTGGCGAGCAGGATGAGCCCGGCGAGCGGCAGCAGCCAGCGATAGCGCAGTGGTGTCATCATGGCTCGGTTCTCGATGAGACGGTGGATGCGGGCGACGAGTTGCGAGCGGTGTTCGGCCATCCCGGACACCGGCACCGCCCGGGGTGAGGTGTCCACCCACTCGGCCACCTTCACCAGGCACTTGGCCAGGCTCAGGCCCGAGCCGGTGCGGCGCACCGCCCAGTCGTCGCAGAGGTATTCGGCGGCGTCCTGCATGCGGCGCCGCGCGAGGCGGTTGAGCGGCTGGAAGAAGAGCAGCTGCTCGATCAGGCAGGTGAGGGTGAGCCAGATCGGGTCGAACCGCGCCAGGTGCGCCAGTTCGTGGGCCAGCATGCTCTGCTGCTGCTCCACGTCGAGGTCGGTGAGCACCACGGCAGGAATGCAGATTTCCGAGAAGCCCAGCGCCACCGGACTCGTGAGCCCCTCCGCGGTGGTGAGCTGCACGGCTCGGCGAATGCCGGCCTGGCGGCGGAGCGAATCCAGCAGCGCGGGGAGCGGACCATCCGGCACCGGCTCGCGCCGGCCCAGCCGCAACACCAGGCGGAGCCGCACCAGGAAGAAGTGGAGGAGCAGCAGCGCGGCACCCGCGCCCCAGAACAGCACCACCGAGTCCTGCCAGGGGAAGGGTGGGGAGGGGGGAGGCGGGGAGGCGGAAGGCGCAGAGACGGACGGCGCACTCCCCGACGGCGTGGCCTGAACCGGCACCGTCTGAGACTTTTTCGTCTCCACCGCCTTTTTCTCCTCTTTGGCCGGTGCGGACAGGGCCGGGATGGGCGTCACCGCCGGCAACGGCGCCACCGGGGCCACGGCGAGGGAATGAGCGCCACCCAGCGGCTCCACCTGAAAACCGACTTGCAGCGAACTGGTGACGAGCCCGCCGAGAAGGGCCGTCTTCCACAGGGTGTCTCGGACGGCGTGGGCCTGCACCAGGTAGCGGGTGGCCAGCGCCACGCCGCCCAGGAGCAGGGTGCTGTGCACCGCGTAGGTGAGCAGCCAACTCAGCAGTTCAGCGGTCGTCATCTCGTGCCTCCGCGCCCGGCTCGTGGGCCTCGATCAATTGCCGCACCTTGGCCAGGTCGCCCTCGCTCATGTCGCGGGCGGTGAGGAGATGGCTCATCAGGGCGGTCACGTCGCCGTCGAAGAGGCGCTCGGTCAGCTCGCTGACCATGGTCCGGCGAACCTCGGGTTCGGTGACGGTGGGGTAATAGACATACTGCCGGGCACGGGTCTCGTGTTTCACGACTCCCCGCTTTTCGAGCCGGGTGAGGAGGGTGGCCACGGTGCTCTGGGCCAGACCCCGGTCGGGGCGGAGGGCCTCGCAAATCTCGGCGGCGGAGGCGCTGCCGCGGTCCCAGAGGACCCGCATGATGGCGATCTGGAGATCGGTCAGGAGATGGGCATCGGTCATGAGAGGCCTCGAACCAGGGTGGACGAGTTCTACGACCGTAATATTACAAGTGTAGTCGAAAGTGTCAAGAGGGCGTTCTTCAGGGTCTCCCCCCGCCCCCCGCCGGGCGGTACCTTCTCCCCCACTCCCGCGACATCCGCCCTTCGAGCCTTCCCGAGGTCGTCTCTTATGGGTCCGCTCCTGAAAGAGATCCGCCACAACCCGCTCCTCTGGTTGCTGGCCTTCGTGCCGGTGCTCTTCGTCGCGGCCCGGGCCAGGCCCGACTCGCACACACTGCTGTTCGTGCTTTCGGTGCTCGCCATCGTGCCGCTGGCCGCGCTGCTCAGCCACGCCACCGAGTCGGTAGCGGCCAAGACCGGCGACGCCGTCGGCGGACTGCTCAATGCCACCCTGGGCAACCTCACCGAGCTGGTCATCGCGCTCGCCGCGCTCCGCGCCGGCCAGTACGCGCTGGTCAAGGCCTCGATCGCCGGGGCCATCGTCACCAACACCCTCTTCATGCTGGGTGCCTCGTTCCTGCTCGGCGGATTGGAACACCACACCCAAGAGTTCAATCGCGCCGGCGCGCGCTTCCAGGCCGGGCTCCTCTTCCTGGCCACCGTGGCGCTCTTCATCCCCTCGGCGATCGCCGACGTGGACTCCCCGGCCGGGGCGGTCTTCAGCCAGCAGCTGAGTCTCGGCCTGGCGGTCCTGCTCATCGTGGCGTACGGACTCGGGCTCCTGTTCTCGCTCAAGACCCACCGCGAGGTCTTCGCCAGCGCAACGAAGGAGGGGGCGGAGGAGGCGCACGAGGAGCCGCTGCCGATCGGGGTGGCGCTGGCCACGCTGGCGGGAGTCACCGTGGTGGTGGCGCTGGTCAGCGAGATCTTCGTGGAGTCGGTGCAGGAAGCCGCCGTGACCTTCGGGATGACGCCGGCCTTCGTCGGGTTCATCATCGTGGCCCTCGTGGGCGGCGCGGCCGAGATGGCCTCGGCATTCTCCGGCGCGCGGAAGGACCGGCTGGACCTCAGCGTGGGCATCGCGCTTGGGAGCGCGTCACAGATCGCCCTGTTCGTGGCCCCGGTGCTCGTCCTGCTGAGCTATGTGCTGGGTCCCACGCCGATGGACCTGCAGTTCTGGCCGGGAGCGGTGGTGATGGTGTTCATCGCGCTGCTGGCCGCCACACTCGTCACCAACAGCGGGCGCTCGGCGTGGTTCGTCGGAGCGCTGTTGCTGATGGTGTATGCCATTCTCGCCCTGACACTCTACCTCCTCCCGCCCCAGGTGGCCTGAACGCGATGACCCACGACACGGTGGCGACCAGGCGCGCGCTGGAGCCGATCGATCGCGTCTCCGAGATCCTGTTCGGGCTGATCATGGTGCTGACCTTCACCGGCGCGCTGAGCGTGGCGGAGGCGGGGAGGGCGGACGTCCGCGAAATGCTCATCGGGGCGCTGGGGTGCAACATCGCCTGGGGCCTGATCGACGCGGTGTTCTACCTGATGGCCTGCCTGGCCGACCGGGGCCGCAGCCTCGCGACGTTCCTCGCCGTGCGCCGGGCCACCGACCCGGGGGAGGCCCGGCGCCTCATCGCAGGGGCGTTGCCGCCGCTCGTGGCGGGCGTGATGGAGCCCGCGGAGCTCGGCGCCCTGCACCAGCGACTGAAGAAACTGCCCGACCCGCCCAGGGTCGCCCGGCTTGGCCGGGAAGACTGGCTGGGCGCACTGGGGGTCTTCCTGCTGGTGTTCCTCTCCACGCTCCCGGTGGTCATTCCTTTCGTGTTCATGCACGAGATCGCGCCGGCCCTGCGCCTCTCCAATATCATCGCCATCACCATGCTCGCCGGAGCGGGCGTCGCCTTCGGCCGCATTACCGGGCGGAATCCCTGGGCGGTCGGGATCGGCATGGTGGTGTTCGGGATCCTCCTTGTGGCGCTGACCATCCGGCTCGGCGGCTGACGCCGCCGGTTACTGCCGGCTCGCCCTCCCGCCACACATGCCGCCGGTTCCGACGTTCGGCCCTTCGAGATACCGGTAATACGCAAGCTCCGAGAAGGTCTCTCCGTTGGGGGTCAGCTTCCAGCTGAAATCCTCCCGGTAGGTGGATCCTGCCGGCCCTGCGATGAAGTAGCCACGCACCTCATGCGGATTCCCCGGCACCGGAGTGGCGCTGTACGTGCTTGGGCTGCCGGAGCCCGGCGGGTCCTCGTCGGAGATATTCAGCGTCGCCCCCGTCACCGTGAACGTCAGCTCGGCCGACCCGAACTCCTGCGGCAGGCAGGCCCACTGCTGCACGAACACCCCGGCCCAATCGCTCAAGCTGCCGCCGGCGCCGCAGGGAATGGCCACCTCCGTGTCGGGCAGGTCGGTGCTGTTGCCGCTGCCGTCGGTGTAGGTGGCTCCGGTCACGGTCACCGTCGCCTTGTTGGTGCGAAACAGCCAGGTCGAGACCAGGGTCCCCTGCGGCCCCGCCACCTCGAACCCCGCATCGCCCTGGACGCTGTACCCGCACACGTTCGCCATCGAGTTGGCTGCCCCCGTGGCCGACTTGAGGACCAGCGGAGTCGCGGCGGGGACGGTCAGGGTGGTCATGTTGCCGGTCACGCCCTCCACGAACGTGCCGCCGCCCGAGACCTCGCGGCCCGCGTTCGTCAGCGCAAAGTCCATCTCGCCCGCGAAGTTCCCGATGCCGCCGCTCGTGGCCATCGTGAGGTCCAGGTGTCCGCCGAATCCGACGTCGGCGCCGGCGGGATCCCCGTTGAAGGCCGCGGTGCCGGCGACGGTGGTTTCGGTGATGCCGTTGCCGTCGCCGTCGAGGGGGACGCTGAAGGTGTAGGTGTTGGGCGCGCCGGTGGGGTTGAACGCCTGTCCGCCGGACCCCGGCGAGCCGGGGTTGAGCAGGAAGGGCAGCATCGCCTCGAAGTTCGCCATCCGCGGGACCACCAGCTTGACGCCGGCCGTCGTATAGGACGCGAGCGCCGCGGCGTTGGCCGGTACCGGGTTGGGCTCCGAGTCCGAACCGCATCCCGCAAACTGCAGCACCAGGACGGACGACAGCAGACGACGCATGAACCCTCCCTCACATCGGGCGTGGAAGGTGGTGGAACTTCCGGTGCTACCTTATCCGTGGCGGAGGGGAAGTCAATCTCGAGCAGAGGGACAGGCGATGGCCACCATCCGCGCGATCCTGGCCGATATCACCACCCTCGACGTTGACGCCATCGTCAACGCCGCGAACGAGCAGCTCCTTCCGGGGGGCGGGGTCTGCGGGGCCATTCACCAGGCTGCCGGACCCAGGTTGGCCAGGACCTGTGCCTCGCTGGCCCCCTGCCCAACGGGCGAGGCCCGCCTCACCCCCGGCTTCGACTTGCCGGCGCGGCACGTCATTCATGCCGTCGGGCCTGTGTGGAAGGGCGGTAACGATGGCGAGCCTGGCTTGCTGGCCGGCGCCTACCGTGCGTGTTTTCGCCTGGCACAGGCGCATGGGCTCCGGAGCATCGCCTTCCCTGCCATCAGTACTGGCATCTATGGCTACCCGCTCGAGCTGGCGACCGGAATTGCAGTGGCAACTGCCCGGAAGTCGGCGGGTGCGGCTGACGTGGACGATGTGGTGTTTGCGTGCTTCGGGAAGGACGCGCTGAAGGCATACCGCGAGCGTGGTGTCTGACACCCCGAGGCTCGATGCTGACCAAGACCCTCTTCCAGTCCGGCCTTGCCTGCCCGAAACGCCTCTGGTGGGAGGTGCACGAACCTGATGCGCCGGAGCTCCGGCCGGACGCGCAAACACAGTGGATGTTCCGGCAGGGACAGGAAGTCACGCTCGCGGCACACTCCCGCGTGCCGGGCGGCCGATACGAAGCAACCCTTCGCGCCGGATCCCTCCAGGCCCGCGTGGACATTCTGGAGCCCCTCGGCGGCGGCGCCCACGCGTTGATCGAGGTCAAGGGCAGCAACGAAATCAAGATCGAGCACAAGTGGGACGTGGCCTTTCAGCGACACGTGGCGATTGCGGCTGGTGTCGAACTGGCCCGCACCGAACTGATGTACCTGAACCGCGACTGCCGCCACCCCGAGCTCGAGCCGTTGTTCATCCGGAAGGACGTGTCCGAGGAAATCGAGCCGCTTGTGGCCCAGGTGCCGGCCATGGCGGAACGACTCATGGCCGTTGTCGAGGGCCCACTCCCGGGTGACTGTCGGAACGCCACCTGTGGAGACTGCCCCTTCTATGACCGCTGTTGGCCGCAGGACCGGTTTGGTGTCAATCGATTCTATCGCATGAAGTGGGGCGAGAAGCTCGAGCTGGAGCGAGGAGGTGCCGCCACATTCACGGCCATCCCACGCGCCACCAGGCTGACCTCCATCCAGCGCAGGCAGCAGGAAGCCGCCTACGCTGGCACTTTCGTGGTGGACCCCGCGCTAGGAACTGCTCTCGAAGACTGGGAAAGCCCGCTCACATACCTCGATTTTGAGACGGTGGCCTTCGCCATTCCCCGGTTTCCCGGCACCACGCCCTGGACCAAGATCCCGGTCCAGTACTCCGCACATCGCGAGGAGGGGGGCCGGCATGTCCACCTCTCCTACCTGGCGGAGGATGACACCGATCCGCGGCTCGCACTTGCCCACTCGCTCGTCGCGCACTGTGCCGGCACAGGTTCCGTCGTGACCTATCACTCCAGTTTTGAGAAGAGCTGCCTGCGCGGACTGGCCGAGGCCGTTCCGTCGCTGCACGAGCCGCTGATGAACATCCACGATCGGGTTGTGGACCTGGAGCCGATGGTGGCCCACCACGTCTACCACCCTGACTTCAAGGGGTCATTCTCACTCAAGGTCGTCCTGCCCACCCTATGCCCGGACATCACGTACGATGGGCTCACCATTGCCGACGGGAGCACCGCGCAGCTCGAGCTTGCTCGACTCCTCTACGGCGACGAGCGGATCCCCGATGCCGAGCGGGCCTCCCTGCGCGCCGATCTGCTTGCCTACTGCGAGCGTGACACGTGGGCCATGGTAGCCCTGCACGAACGCCTGAGGGATCTGGCCGGTCTATAAGGGCCGCCGTAGGAGCAGATGAGCGAAACGCGGTGGCCGGGTAGATTTTCCATGTTTTCGTGAGTTTTCGCCATTTTCAGCCACTTTTCAGCGGTTTTTCCTTGTTTTTCTCCACTCTTCGCGGCTTCGCGCCTTCGCGTGAGCCATGCCGGAACCTGCCTCCCCGCCAGTACCGCCCTTGGGAAACCCGCAAAAATCCACCGAATTCCATCGTTTTCCGGCGATTTTCTGAAGTTTTCACTAGCTTTCTGTCGTTTTTCGCGTTTTCGCGCCTTCGCGTGGGCCTTCGACTCCCGGTTTCCAGTCCTCGGTCCCCAGTCCTCGACGCCCCGCCTCCCTAGCCCCCACCCCAAGCACGCGCCATCTTCCAGCCATGCGATCCTACCTCCTCGCCGCGCTGCTTCTTCCCGCCACGGCCGCTGCCCAGACGCTGTCCGTCCCCGCCGAGACCTTCACGCTGCCCAACGGCCTCACCGTGGTCGTCCACGAGGACCACTCGAGCCCGCTGGTGGCCGTCAACGTCTGGTACCACGTCGGCTCCGGCCGCGAGGTGGCGGGCCGCCGCGGCTTCGCCCACCTCTTCGAGCACATGATGTTCCAGGGGTCCGCCAATGTGGCCGATGAACAGCACTTCGCGATCGTGCAGGACGCCGGTGGCACCCTCAACGGCTCCACCAACACCGACCGCACCAACTACTTCGAGACCGTGCCCTCCAACTACCTGGAGCAGATGCTCTGGCTCGAGGCCGACCGGATGGGCTGGCTGCTCGACGCGCTGACGCAGCAGAAGCTCGACAACCAGCGCGACGTCGTGAAGAACGAGCGCCGGCAGAGCTACGAGAACCGTCCCTACGGCCCCGCGTCAATCCGCGTCAATGAACTGCTGTATCCCGACGACCACCCGTACCACTGGCCCACCATCGGGTACCAGGCGGACCTGAGCGCTGCCTCCCTCGACGACGTGAAGGGCTTCTTCCAGCGCTGGTACGGCCCCAACAACGCCACGCTCGTGGTGGCGGGCGACGTGAGCCCCGCCGAGGTGCGTACCCTCGCCACCAAGTACTTCGGCCCGATTCCCGCCGGGCCCGCCGTCGCCAAGCCGGCACCCCAGCCCGCCGTCCTCACCGCCGACGTCCGCGAAACAGTGGAGGACCGCGTCACCCTCGCGCGACTCACCCTCGCCTGGCCCGGCGTCGAGTCGTGGAACGCCGACCAGGCTCCGCTCGGCGTCCTGGCCGGCATCCTCGGCTCGGGCAAGACCGGGCGGCTCTACGAGCGGCTGGTGTACACCGAGCAGGTGGCCCAGAATGTCGGCGCCTTCAACGGCTCGGCCGAGATCGCGGGGTCGTTCAACATCACCCTCACTGCGAAGGACGGCGCCAGCCTGACGCCGCTGGAGCGGGAAACGCTGGAAGAGATTGCGCGGCTCGCCACCGAGGGACCGACCCAGGCCGAAGTGCAGCAAGCCATCACCCGCGCGGAGGCGGCGTCGGTCTTTGCGCTCACCTCGGTGGCGGGCAAGGCCGACCGGCTCAACAACTACCAGACCATGCGCGGGCAGGCCGACCTCTTCAACCAGGATCTCGCCCGGACCCGCGCCGTGACGCCGGAAGACGTGCGCCGTGTGGCCCGCACCTACCTGCAGGGCAAGCCGAAGGTGGCGCTTTCCGTCGTGCCGCTCGGCCGCCCTGACCTCGCCTCCCGGCCGACGGAGGCCACGCCATGACCGCCCCGCGCGCCACGCTGCTGCTCGCCGGGGTCATCGCGCTCGGCGCTTCCGCCCTCTCCGCCCAGGACTTCGACCGCGCCAAGGTGCCGGCCGCCGGCGCCACGCCGACGATGGCATCACCCGAGGTCCACCGGAGCACGCTGCCGAATGGCCTCGAACTCTGGACCGTCACCCGGCACGACCTCCCGATCATCAACGCCGTGCTGGTGGTGCGTGCCGGCGCCGCGAACGACGGCACGGCCCCCGGCCTCGCCGACGTGACCGCGGGCCTGCTCGACGAGGGTTCCACCGACCGAAGCGGCCCCGAGTTCGCACGGGCGGTGGAAGGGCTGGGCGTTTCCCTGTTCGCCGGGGCCGGGATCGAACGCACCACCGTTTCCCTGCAGACCCTGACGACCACCGCCGACTCCGCGTTCGCGCTCCTCGGCGAGCTGGTGGCGCGGCCAGGGTTTGCGCAGGCGGAGGTCGATCGCGATCGGCAGCTGCGCCTCACCGCGCTCAAGGCGAGGCGGGACCAGCCGACCGTCGTGGCCACCCGGGTGTTCAACGCGGTGGTCTACGGCGAGCATGCGCCCTATGGCCACCCGGGCGACGGCACCCCCGCCTCGCTCGAGGCAATGACCCGCGCGGGAATCCTCCAGTTCTACCAGGCGTACTACCGGCCCGGCAACGCCGTCATCGTGGTGGTCGGCGACGTCTCCCCGGCGCGGGCGGAGGCACTCGTCACGGCGGCGCTCGGCCGCTGGCAGGGCAAGACGGCGCCGAAGGATCCGGCCCCGCCGGCGCCGCCCCTGCGCCCGGCCACCGTGTACCTGGTGGACAAGCCCAAGGCGGCGCAGAGCGAAATCCGCATCGGCGGCGCAGGCGCGGCGCGCACCAGTCCCGACTACTACGCACTGTCGGTGTTGAATACCGTGCTCGGCGGGCAGTTCTCGAGCCGCATCAACCTGAACATCCGCGAGAACAAGGGCTACACCTACGGGGCGCGCAGCGCCTTCACCTTCCTCCGCGGCCCCGGCCCCTTCATGGCGAGCGGCGGCGTGGTGACGGCCAAGACCGACAGCTCGCTGGTGGAGTTCATGCGGGAACTGGTGGACATCCGTGGCAGCCGGCCGGCCACCAGGGCGGAGGTGGATTTCGCGACGGGATCGCTGGTGCGCGCCTACCCCAGGCGGCTGGAAACGAACGCCGGGGTGGCCGGCGAACTGGCCGACCTCGCCTACTTCCGCCTCCCGCCGTCGGAGCTGGTGGACTACCAGCGGAAGATCGCGGCGGTCACGCAGGCCGACGTGGACCGGGTGGCGAAGCAATACCTCCAGCCCGAGCACTTCGCGACGGTGGTCGTCGGGGACCTCGCCGCCATCCGGCCCGGCATCGAGGCGCTGAAGTTCGGAACTGTGCAGGTGGTGGATTCAGAGGGGAACCAAGTACCCTAGCGGAGGGGGGCTTCATGGCGGAAGCGAAGACCAAGCCCACCAAGGTCAGCGTGGCCAAGTTCATCGCCTCGCTGCCCGACGAACGCCGCCGCCGCGAGGCGCGCACCCTGCTCAAGGTCTACAAGGCGGCCACCGCCAGGCGTCCGGTGATGTGGGGGCCGTCCATCATCGGCTATGGCAGCTATCACTACAAGTACGCCAGCGGGCACGAGGGCGACTGCTGCATCGCAGGGTTCTCTCCGCGCAAGGCAGCCCTGGTGCTGTACATCATGGCCGGGTTCGCCGAATACAAGCCGCTCCTCAAGAAGCTCGGACCGCACAAGAAGAGCGTGTCCTGCCTGTACCTCAAGAGCCTGGACGGGATCGACCTCAAGGTGCTCGAGCAGATGATCCGCAAGTCGGTGGCCGACGTCCGGAAACGGGTGACCACCCTCTCTTCAAGTTGACGGCGCCCCCGGCCGAATCGCTCGGCACCACCCTCGAGCGCGCGCGCCTCCCGGCCCGCGCGGCGTTCTTCGGGCTCCTGCTGCTCGCCACCCTCTCCTCGTTCGGCTTCGATCCCGACCCGGCGCTCGTCGGAGCCCGCCTGCTCCGCGCCATCGACCCTCAGGTCGGCGCCCGCGACGCCATCGACGCGCTCCGCAACCTGGCGCTCTTCGCCGGCTGGGGCGTGGTCTGGATGGCCACCGCCGCGGCGGGACGCACCACGAGACAACTCCTCTTCGCCGTGGCGACCGGGGCGGCGATCAGCCTCGGCGTCGAGACGGCGCAGCTCTTCTCCGCGGTCCGCAACGCCAGCATCCTCGACTTGCTCACCAACACCGTCGGGACCGCGGTGGGCGCCATGGGGTTCGTGCTCCTGGTGCGGCTCGCCGCCGCGCTCCGCGGCCGGCGCTCGTTCATTGGCATTCCCGCCCTGACGCTGGCGGGGGCGTACGGGCTGGCCTGCTTCCTCGAGGCGGCGGTGCCGCTGTTCCGGCAAGATGAGGTCATCGGTGCGGTCGGCGGGCCCGTCGCCCGGCTCGGCATCGTGCTGGCGGCGTTCGAGTGGCGTTCGCTGCTCGACTGGCCGGTGGAAGACTCCCTGCTCTTCCTGCCGGCGGGCGCCTTCGCCGTGGCGGCGCTGTCGGAGGCGGGCTTCAGCTATCCGGCCGCGCGCCTCCGCGCCGTCCTGTTCGGCGCGGCGCTCGCGGTCCTCGCGGAACTGCTGCACGCCCCGAACGGCCAGCCTGTCGTCGCCGGTGCGGCGCTGGTCCACGCCCTTGCCGTGGCGTTGGGCGCCTGGCTCGCCGCCCGGTTCCTCCCGGCGTGGTCGCAGGCGCTCCGCGGTCCGGCGCGTCCGCGCTGGGTGCTCCGGCTCCTGGCCATCCTGATCGCCATGTGGGCGCTCCGGCCCTGGGTGCCGGAGTTCCTGCCTCTGTCCGAGCGACTCTCCGCGGACTGGTGGGTGCCGCTCGCCGCGCTCGGCGGACGGATGGAAGTGTTCAGCGTGGTGGACGTGGTGGCGCCGTTCTGCCTCTATGTTCCGCTCGGTGCCCTGCTCGCCGTCTGGCCCTGGCGCCGCCGCGGGTGGCTAGCCGACCTCTGGCCGGCGGTCTGGCTCGCGGTCGGCACCGAGGCGCTCCAGCTGGTTGTGCAGGGACGCTTCGTGGACATAACCGACCCGTTGATCCAGGTCTCCGGCGCCGTGATCGGCTGGACCATAATCCGGCGCGCCGGGTATCGCACCTACGGAGAATCCCACCCGTGACGCTCATGCGCAGCGAAGTCATTCATCAGGGCCGCATCATCCGCCTCGAGCGGCACACGGTCGAGTTTCCCGACGGCTCCACCGGCCAGCTCGACGTGGTCCGGCATCCGGGGGCGTCCGCCGTGGTGCCCTTCCTCGACGACCCCACGTCGTCCGATCCCCGCGTGCTGCTGATCCGGCACTACCGCCATGCGGCGGGTGGCTGGCTCTGGGAAATTCCGGCCGGCCGTCTGGACGCGGGAGAAGCCGACGAGCCGGAGCGTTGCGCGCGGCGGGAATTGAAGGAGGAAACCGGGTGCACCGCCGAATCGGTGCGCCACCTGCTGTCGATCGTCACGACGCCGGGGTTCTCGGATGAGGTCATCCACCTCTTCGTGGCCACCGGGCTGACCAGGGGAGCGCACGCCCGGGAAGCCGACGAGTTCATGGAACTACACGAGGTGCCGCTGTCCAAGGTGCGTAAAATGATACAAGACAACGAGATAACCGATGGGAAGACCCTCGTTGGCCTGTTGTTTGTACAATGTTACATAGCTGATACTTGAACAAGACGGGTTTTTTGTTTAAACTATCTTGCGTCAACATTGAACAATGTTGGCGCCTCGGTGTTTCCGGGGCCATCACTCGAACTGCCGGACCAGCGTCCGGACGGAGATGGAACCGATGGCTGCCACTGCACTGGCCTACCTTCCCAGCCAAAGCGCCCAGACCGATACCAATGACTTGATTGCCGCGCATCTCGCCGGGGACGAACGGGCGTTCACCCGCCTCGTCACCCGGTATCAGCCGCGGCTCGTCAATTTCGTCACCCGCATGATCCAGGATCGCGACCGCGCCGAGGACCTGGTGCAGGAGGCCTTCCTCCGCGTGTACCGGCACCTCGG
>CAZNDK010000002.1:22550-146857 GCA_964571795.1 uncultured Gemmatimonadaceae bacterium
ACCGCGCCGAGGACCTGGTGCAGGAGGCCTTCCTCCGCGTGTACCGGCACCTCGGCCGGTTCGACCGCACGCGGAAGTTCTCGACCTGGGTGTACACGATCGCCTCCAACCTCGCGCGGAACGAGCTCCGCAACAGGAAGCGCAGCCCGCTGGTGCTCTATCAGACGCTGGAGAGCGCCGACCCCGCGGGGCCGCCCGTGGAATTCGAGGATCCGGACAACCGTCCCGACATCCTCTACCACCGGCGCCATTTGCGCGAGCTGGTGGATGCTGCGGTCGACCGCCTCGGCGACACCCACCGGACCGTGTTCGTGATGCGCGAGCTCGAGGGCCGGAGCTACGAGGAGATCGCCGAGACGACCCGCACCAACCTCGGTACGGTCAAGAGCCGGCTCAACCGCGCGCGCTCGGCGTTTGCGGAGGAGATACAGCCGCACCTCGGATAAGGGAGGAAGGAGCAAGGGGACTTGGGACTTGGAGGGGCATCAAGTTAAAGGAGATGAGGAGACGATTTTGGTGACACCCTCCTTTCGCCTTTCTCGTTCCACCCCTCCTAGTCCCTAAGTCCCTTTGTCCTTTCTCCGGGCGACGACCTCGCCATTCATTGTATCTTTCCCCCCAATGCCCACCCACAAATACGGCACCTTCACGAAAGCCCTCGAGGCCGGAAAGCTGGCGCCGGCCTACTACTTCCTGGGCGCTGAAAACGTCCTGAAGGACGAGGCGACGACCGCCCTGCTCGACCGGGTGCTCGACCCCGGGCTCCGCGACTTCAACCTCGATGTCCGCTCGGCCCAGCAGCTCGAGCCGGAGGATGTCCTCTCCCTCTGCGGCACCCTGCCGATGATGGCCGAGCACCGCGTGGTCGTGGTGCGCGACGTCGAGGCCTGGAAGCGGAAGACCCGCGGCAAGAAGGCGATGCTGCAGTACCTCGAGAAGCCGATCCCCGAAACGGTGCTGGTCCTGATCCAGGGGGCCGCCAACGACCCGAAGGACGACAAGGCCGACACCGACCTGGCCGGCCACGCCTACACCGTCGAATTCTCGGAGCTCACGAGCGAGGAGGCCGGGCGCTGGCTGGCGCGTGAGGCCGGCGCGCTCGGCATCACCTTCGCCCCGGGGGCGGAGCAGCACCTCCTCAAGACGGTCGGCACCGACTTGGGCGCGCTCCGGTCCGAACTCCAGAAGCTGCACGGCCTGGCCGACGACGGCCCCGTGTCCCTCGAGCGGCTCGGGGACCTGGTCGGCGTGCGGTACGGCGAAACCGTGTACGACTGGCGGAACGCCGTCATGGGGGGCGACACCGCCAACGCCCTCCGGCTGGTGCCCGTCGTCCTGTCCCAGACCGGCGTCAGCGCGGTTCGGCTGAGCATCCTCCTCGGCACCGCGCTGGTGGCGACGGCGGCCGCGCGAGCCCATTATGACAGGAAGGTTCGCGGCTACGCGCTCAACAAGGTCATGTGGGAGGTGGTGAAGGCCGCCCGGCCCGCAGGGCTGAGCAAGTGGGGCGACGACATCCCGCTGATCTGCCAGTGGGCCGAGCGCTGGACCCAGCCCCGGCTTCGCGCCGCGCTCAAGGCCACCCTCGACGCCGACCGGTCCGGCAAGAGCACGACGGTCAGCGACGACGCCGGAATCGTGCGGGAGCTGGTGTTGAGGCTGAGGACTGAGGGCCGAGGACAGAGGACTGGGAGCTGAGGACGGGAGTCGCCGTGAAACGGATCATCGCATTAGCTCTTGTCGCAACCGTCGCTACGACGGCCGCGAGCGCGCAGACGGATGCGCGGCTCAAGTCCGCCGTCCAGCTCGCCGCCGAGGGGCTGCCCGACTCCGCCGCCGCCATCGTCAACGGGCTCCTGGCCGTCACGCCGGTCAGCGATCCGCTCTATCCCGAGATTCTCTACACGCAGGGCGCCATCGCGCGCACCACGGTCGAGATGCAGCGCTCTTTCCAGAAGGTGGCGGTCGAGTACCCCACCAGCCCCTGGGCCGACGACGCGCTCCTGCGCCTCGCGCAGCTCGACTTCGCGGCCCGCAACTACGCCGGCACGGTCCGCGGCGCCGAGCAGCTCCGCGCCGACGACCCGTCGAGCCCCCTCATTCCCTCTGCGTCCTACTGGGCAGCGCGTGCCCAGTTCGAGCTGGGCAAGACTGCCGACGGATGCGCCTGGGTGACGCGCGGCCTCGCCGCCGGCGGCGCCGACGTGGAAGCGCGGAACCGCCTCGAGTTCCTGCAGGGGCGCTGCCAGGCCGGCAGCGATACCGCCGCTCCCTCGCCGCCGGCCGCACCGGCCGCCGGCGCCTGGGGTGTCCAGGTCGCCGCCGTCTCCTCCGAGGCCTCCGCTAACAGCGTGCTGGCCCAGCTGAAGGCGATCGGGATGGGCGGCAGCGTGGTGCGCGAGAGCGGCAACCTCTACAAGGTGCGGGTGACCGGCCTGCCCACGCGTGAAGCCGCCGATTCCGCCGTGGCCGCCATCAAGGCCAAGCTCGGCGGCACTCCCTTCGTCCTGACGCCGTAGGCACCCGCGCCCGTGGCCGATCCGCTCAACTCCCCGCTCATGCAGCAGTACCGCGACATCAAGTCGCGGCACCAGGACGCCATCCTGTTCTTCCGCATGGGCGACTTCTACGAAATGTTCTTCGACGACGCGGAGCGCGCCGCCAAGCTGCTGAGCATCACGCTCACCAGTCGTGGCGACGGCATTCCGCTGGCCGGCGTCCCCGTGAAGGCGGCCGCCGAGTACCTGCGGCAGCTGGTGGGCGCCGGGCTCCGGGTCGCCATCTGCGAGCAGGTCGAGGACCCGAAACTCGCCAAGGGAATCGTCCGGCGTGAAGTGATCGAGACCTTGACCCCGGGCGCACTGCTCGAGGAAGGGTGGCTGGCGGGAGGGCGGAACAACTATTTGGTGGCGGTGAGCCTGGCGGCGGCGAGTCAGCGGGGAGGCGGGGAGGTAGGGGTGGCTGCCATCGACCTCTCCACCGGCGAGTTCCTGCTGGAGACGCTTCCGGCTGAGGCGCTCTCCGAGGCGCTGAGCCGCCTGGCGCCGGCCGAGGTGGCGTTCCCCGCCGATGCGGAACTGAGCCTCGATGGCGGCGTCATGGGCACCGCCCGCGAGCGCTGGGAGTTCGACCCGGCGCTGGCGCGCGAGGAACTCGCGCGCCGCTTCAACCTCGCCTCGCTCGATGGCCTCGGGCTGGGGCCCGACGACGACCCCGCCATCGGGGCGGCGGGCGCCCTGCTTCGCTACCTCTCCGAGCTCCAGCCCGGCGGGTTGAAGCACCTGGCCCGCCCCACCATCCGCCGGGCGGACGGACATCTCTGGCTCGACGAGATGACGCGCCGCAACCTCGAGCTGGTCGAACCGCTGCGCGCCGGTGCGCGCGGCGTCACCCTCCTCGAGACCATCGACGCCACGGTGACCCCGATGGGCGCGCGGCTGCTTCGCGCGTGGCTCCTGAGCCCGCTGTCCGACCCGGCACGCATCGAGGAACGGCTCGACGCGGTGGAGGCGCTGGCCCAGGACACACGCGGCCGGGCGCGCCTCCGGGAGGCGCTCGAGGGCGTGCGCGACATCGAGCGCCTGGCCGGACGCGCCGCCGCCGGCCGCGCCACGCCGCGCGAACTCGCCGGGCTCCGCGATTCCTTCCTCCGCCTCCCCGACGTGCTCGAGGGGCTCCGCGGCCTGTCGCAGCGCGACCGGAGCCGCGCCCTCGCCGCCGCCGAGGGAGCATTCGACCTCCTGGCGGACCTCGGCCAGCTCCTGGCCGGAGCGCTCGAGGACCGGCCGCCCGCTACGCTGGCCGAGGGTGGCGTCATCCGCCGCGGGTTCGACGCCGAGCTCGACGAGAGCCGCGACCTCCGCGACGGCGGCAAGCAGTACATCGCCGCGCTGCAGCAGCGGGAGCGGGAGCGCACCGGCATCCCGTCGCTCAAGGTGGGCTACAACAAGGTCTTCGGGTACTACCTGGAAGTGACCCACGCCCACGCGTCGCGGGTGCCGCCCGACTACGAGCGGCGGCAGACCCTCTCCGGCGCGGAGCGCTACGTCACGCCGGAGCTCAAGGAGTACGAGCGGAAGGTCCTCACCGCCGAGGAGCGGATGGCCGCCCGCGAGGCCGAGCTGGTCGCGGCGCTCCGGGACCGGGTCGGCGGCGACGTCGCCCGCATCCAGCGCACGGCGCAGCTGCTGGCGCGGCTCGACGTGTGGGCCGGCCTCGCCGAACGCGCGGTCCACGGCCGCTACGTGCGGCCCCGGATCACCGCCGGGTTCGGGCTGGCCCTCACCGCCAGCCGCCACGCGGTCATCGAGCGGATGATGCCGCGCGAGGCGTTCATGCCCAACGACGTGCGCTTCAGCGAGGCGGAGCGGGTCCTGCTGGTGACGGGCCCCAACATGGCGGGCAAGAGCACCATTCTCCGGCAGATCGGGCTCTGTGTGGTGCTCGCACAGATGGGCGCCTTCGTGCCGGCGGACGCCGCCGAGATTGGCATCGTGGACCGGCTCTTCACTCGGGTCGGGGCCAGCGACAACCTGGCGCAGGGCCAGAGCACCTTCATGGTGGAGATGGCCGAGACCAGCGCCATCCTCCACAACGCCACCGCGGCGTCGCTCGTGTTGCTCGACGAGATCGGGCGAGGCACCAGCACCTACGACGGCGTGGCGATCGCCTGGGCGGTGAGCGAGCACCTGCACGACCGGGTCGGCTGCAAGACGATGTTCGCCACCCACTACCACGAGCTGATGCAGCTCCCCGAGCGCCTGGCCCACGCCCGCAACCTCAACGTGGCCGTGCGCGAGACCGGGGACACGGTAGTTTTCCTCCACCGGCTCGAAGCCGGGGGCACCGACCGCTCGTACGGGGTGCACGTGGCGCAGCTGGCGGGGCTTCCCGACGCCGTCGTGGCGCGGGCCCGCGCCGTCCTTGGCACCCTCGAGGGCACCCATCGGGTGGTGCCGGGCGCCCCTCCGCCGGCGCCGGATCCGACGCAGCTGCCTCTCTTCGGCGAGGCCGCGCCGCACCCGGCGCTCGAGGCGCTGCGCGCGCTCGACGTGTCCAGCATGACCCCGCTCGAGGCGCTGAATCGGCTGGCGAAGTTGCAGGAGCAAGCCGGGCAGGAGTAGGCACCGACGACCAATCAGGGAGCGCCGATGCACCGAAGCACCGTGCTGGCCATTGCGCTGTTGGTCCTGGGATGCAACCGGGACCGGGGCGCCATCGTCACGCTGCCAGAGGGCACGAAGCCGGCATCCGACCAGGCGAGCGAACTGCCGCCGGTGGCGCTCAACGCGCAGACGCCGGTGGAGTATCCTCCCGCCCTCTTCGACCAGGGCATCGAGGGCACCGTCATCCTTCGGCTCTTTGCGGACAGCACCGGCAAGCTGGTGCCGGACTCGACGCGGGTGCAGGAATCGAGCGGGTACCCGGCGCTCGATTCCGCCGCGGTGGCCGCCTCGCCGAGCCTGCTCTTTGCGCCGGCGCGCCGCGACGGGGTGCCGGTGGCGGCCTCCTTCCTGCAGCCGATCTACTTCCGCCACCCGGGCGCCGGGGGGACCACGCCGTGACGCCTCCACACCTCAAGCCCTACGACAACGTCCTCGATACCATCGGCTGGACGCCGCTCATCCGGCTGGGGCGGGTCGGCGCGGGGATTCGCACCCCGGTCTACGGCAAGGCGGAGTACGCCAATCCCGGCGGCTCGGTCAAGGACCGCATCGGGCTGGCGATCATCGAGGACGCCGAGCGGCGCGGGGATTTGAAGGCGGGCGGCACGATCGTGGAGGGCACCAGCGGCAACACCGGCGTCGGGCTGGCCGTGGCGGCCGCCCTCAAGGGCTACCGCTGCATCTTCACGATGCCCGACAAGATGTCGCAGGAAAAGGTGCGGCTCCTCAAGGCGTACGGCGCCGAGGTGGTCATCACCCCCACCGCCGTGCCGCCCGACCATCCCGACAATTACGTCATGAAGGCCAAGCAGATCGTCAAGGACACGCCCGGCGCCGTGCTGGCCAACCAGTTCTACAACCCGATCAACCCGGAAGCGCACTACCGGACCACCGGCCCCGAAATCTGGGAGCAGACCGGCGGGCGGGTGACACACTTCGTGGCCGGGGCCGGGACCGGCGGCACCGTGAGCGGCGCCGGCAAGTTCCTCAAGGAAAAGAACCCCAAGATCCGCGTCATCGCCGGCGACCCGGTGGGCTCGCTCTACACCGGGTACTCGCGCACCAAGACGATGGGCGAGGGCGCACCGTACAAGGTGGAGGGCATCGGCGGCGACAAGATCCCGACCACCATCCTCTTTGAGTACATCGACGAGTTCCGCCAGCTGGGCGACCGGGAATCGATGGCCATGGCGCGCCGCCTGGCCCGCGAGGAGGGGATGCTCCTCGGCGGATCGGCGGGGCTCAACGTGGCCCTGGCGCTCCAGGTGGCGCGCGAGGTGGACGACCCGGCCGCCTGCGTGGTCACCATCCTCTGCGACACCGGCGAGCGGTACCTCAGCAAGCTCTTCAACGACGAGTGGATGCAGGAAAACCAGCTGCTCGAGGTGCCCCGCATCACGGTGGCGGATCTCCTGGCCCGCCGCCAGGGGACCCATCCCGCGCTGGTGAGCCTGGCGCCCTCCGCGCAGGTGCGGCAGGCGCTCGGGCTGATGAGCACCTGGGGCGTCAGCCAGATCCCGGTGCTCGAGGATGGCCGCTCCATCGGCACGCTCACGGAGGGCGTGCTGATGACGCGGGCGCTGGCCCAGCCCACACTGCTTGACCGCCCGGTCAGGGAGGTGATGGAGGCCTCGCTGCCGGTGGTGGACGCCGGCTTCCCATCCGATCGCCTGGCGCCGATGCTCACCCGCGAACTGCCCGCCGCGCTGGTCGAACAGCACGGCAAGCTGATCGGCATCGTCAGCCGCTACGACGTGTTGCGGGAGATGATCGGCGCCCGGTAGGGCGTTCCCCCTCTCCACATGGTGGAGAGGGGGACAGGGGGTGAGGTGGAAACGAATCGAGAGGAAGGGGAGCTGTGAAGGTTACGGTCTTGACCGGCGGCACAAGCAGCGAGCGCGATGTCGCCCTTGCCTCCGCGGTGCAGGTCGTCGCCGCGCTGCGCAAGTGCGGCCACGAGGTGGCGGTGGTGGACACCGCGCGCGGCTACATCCCCGAGGCGGAGGAAGCGCGGGAGCTGGGCGGCACCGTCGGGGTTGCCCCGCCCTCCATCGAGAAGCTCCGCTCCCTTGAGCGCGGGCTCCTGGTGTCCGGCCTCGGCGACCTGCAGGTGGTCCGCAACGCCGAGGTGATCTTCCTGGCGCTCCACGGCGGCACCGGCGAGGACGGCACGCTGCAGGCGCTGCTCGAGATCATCGGCGTCCCGTACACCGGCAGCGGACCCATGGCCAGCGGCATCGCCATGGACAAGGACATCTCCAAGCGGCTCTTCCGGGCGGCCGGGGTGGCCACCGCCGACTGGGCCATGGCACCGATTTCGCTGACAGAAGTCCAGCGCCGGTTCGGCTGGCCGGTGGTGGTCAAGCCGTCGAAACAGGGGTCCACCGTGGGGTTGTCGGTGGTCCGGAAGGCGGCGGAGCTGGAACCCGCCGTGGCGCTGGCCGCCCGGTACGACGACGAGGTGATGGTCGAGGCCTTTGTGCCCGGCCGGGAGCTCACCGTGGGTGTCCTCGACGACCAGGCACTCGCCGTGGGAGAGATCATCCCGCAGCACGAGATCTTCGACTACGAGTGCAAGTACACGCCGGGCATGTCGGAGGAAATCTTCCCGGCCGACCTGTCTCCCGCGCTGACGGCGGACTGCCAGCGACTCTCCCTCGCCGCCCACCGGGCGCTGAAGCTGGGCGGGTACAGCCGCGTGGACTTTCGCTTGACACCGGAGGGGGCGCTCTTCTGTTTAGAAGTGAACACCCTGCCGGGCATGACCGCCACGAGCCTGCTGCCCCAGTCGGCCCGGGCGGTGGGGATCGAGTTCCCCGACCTCTGCGACCGGATCTGCCGCTCGGCGCGGATCCTGGGGTCGGCACCATCGGAGTAGCATGAGCATGTACGGTCTTCCGCGTCCCTCGCCCTGGGTCTGGCGACTCATCGTCGCCAACGCGGTCGTGCTCCTGCTCCTCAAGGCACTGCTGCCGGCGGCCGTGCCCTCGCTCGTGTTCGTACCGGACATCCACGCCGCCCTCCGGCATCCGTGGACCTTCCTCACCTACATGTTCGTCCACGCGGGGTTGCTGCACCTCGCGTTCAACATGCTGATCCTCTACTCGCTCGGCACCCGGGTCGAGGAGCGGATGGGCGGCCGGTCCTTCATCCTGTTCTACCTGTACTGCGGCCTGGGTGGCGCGCTCTTCTCGCTGGGGCTCGCCGCCCTGCAGCCCAACGCCGTGGCCGGCGCATCCGCGGCGGTGCTGGGCGTGGCCGTGGCGTTCGCGATGTTCTGGCCCGACGCCGAGCTGATGGTCTTCCCGCTGCCCTGGCCAATTCGCGCCCGCACCCTGGTCATCGCGCTCCTGGCGTTCGACCTGGCGTTCGCGCTCCTCGCCCCAGGCGACGGCGTGGCCCACATCGCCCACCTCGGCGGGGCGGCCTTCGCCTTCCTGTTCTTCCGGTTCCAGCGGCTGGCCGGCCCGACACGATTGCCCCGGCCCCGCCTGGCCGAACGCGCCGTGATGGTACAGTCCGGTACGCGGGAGGCCGAGCGCTCCGACACGCCCGTGCCGCGCCGGCCGCGCAACGCCGAGCCGGGGCGCGACGCCGTCGCGATCGAGACTGACCGGCTCCTCGACAAGATCAGCGGCCAGGGCATCGCGAGCCTGACGCCGGCCGAGCGCAAGTTCCTCGACGAAGTGTCCAAGCGAAAGCGGCACTGACACGTCGACGCTTGACAACTCGGCGTTCTTCCCTCCCCGCTTCCCCGCTGACATCCTGTTCGCCGTTTCTCCCACTTGCATCGCGCGCCGAACTTTCCTATTCTGGCGCGTGCTCATCAATCTCGTCCCCGATTTTCTCGCCGTACTAGCCGACGCCGACCGTGAGGCGGCCTGGCACCAATACTTCGAGTCGCACAGCGCCATCCTGACCGCCTACTGGCGGAATTACGTGCTCGAGCCCGGCTCGCCGGCCGCCACGGACGTCGTCCGGAATGCGCTCGCGGCGGACCGCAGCGACTTGCACGCCCTGCTCGCGGGTGTCGATGTTGTGCGCGTCGTCGAGGACACGCTGGCCCGCGCCGAAGACATCCTGCAAATCGACCGGCCCACCGACTGCTATCTGATGGTCGGCATGGGCGGCGCCAACGCCGGCGAACTGGTGGTGGGCGGCCGGGGCGTCGCGTTCATCTGCCTCGAGCACTTCACCGCCCGCGCCAACCCCCAGACCTACGGCCTCGGGCTCACCCCCGACCTTCTCCCGCTCTGGGTGGCCCACGAGATGGCGCACACGGTGCGCTACACCTCGCCCGCCAGCCGGAGCGATCTCCGTCGCCTGGTCGCGGAATCGGGGGGCTACTACGACTACTGGGAAACCGGACGGCGGGCCACGCTGCGGGAGCTGCTGGTCAACGAAGGGCTGGCAGTGCGGGCCGCGGAGGCCGTGGCACCGGGCTTCCGCCTGAGTGACTATTTCGGATACACTCGCCGGCAGTACCACCGGCTGCGCGAGCTCGAGGCATTCCTGAGCCGTGCCGTCGAACCCGACCTGGACCGCTCGGCCCTCGGGCTCCGGCTCCGCTATCTCTCCGGCGGCATGAGCCCCGCGGCCCGCCTGGTCCAGGGCAAGGTCATCCCGGAGCGGAGCGGTTATTACCTCGGCCACCGGATGACGGAAGCCCTGACGCGCGACCACGGCATCGCGGCGGCGCTCCGGGCGGCGGCAGACGAGTTCCAGGCGGCGGACGACGCGGCGAGGGGAGTGGCGTAGGGAGGGAGGAGGAAGGGCTGAGGACTGAGGACTGAGGACGGACGTGGCTCCGTGTTCAGTCCTTTTTCAATTCATTGTGGGTGCCATCGCAGAACGGATGGGTCTTCGAGTGCCCACACCCGCAGAGTTTCACGATGCCGGGTCGCTTTTCCGGCGGCCGTGGAATCACGTTGCCGTCCCGGTCTTGCAGGACCACCTCACCCTCGATTGAAATGCTGCCGGAGGGCTTGATGGTGATCACGACGGGGTTCGTTGGCTGATTCATGACTGGAATGAACCTCGGAGAGCCGAGGGAGGCAACGCCCTCAGTCCTCAGTCCTCGGCCGCCTGCCCTCGTCACTTCCCCACGCAGAAGCTCCGGAACACCCGATCCAGCACCTCTTCGATATCCACCGCCCCGATCAATTCCTCGAGCGCGCGCGCCGCATCCCGCAGGTGATGGGCGGCCAGCACCGGGTCGCCCCGCTGGAGGACCTGGGGCAATGCCGCCGCGAGCGCCTCCTGCGCCCGTGTCAGCGCAACCCGGTGCCGCTCCCGGGTGAGCGCGGGTTCCAGGTCGGCCAGGGAGGCCTGCCCGTCGAAGGCGGCGCGGACCACCGCTTCCTTGAGCGTGTCCAGGCCTTCGCCGGTCACGGCGGAAGTAGCCAGCGGGGAAGTGGGGAAGCGGGGTAGCGGGGAAGGAGCCAAGTCAGCCTTCGTCCGCACCGGGATCATCGTCCCGGCCAGCGTCCACTCCTCGGGCACACCTCCACGCTTCCCCGCTTCCCCGGCATCTCCCTCACAGACAACCACCACATCCGCCGCCTCCACGTAGCGCCGGCTGAACCCCACGCCGAGCCGTTCCGCCTCGTCGCTCGACTCGCGGAGGCCCGCCGTGTCCGCCAGGCGCACCGGCCAGCCGAGAAACTCCGTGTGGGCCTCGATCGCGTCGCGCGTCGTGCCGGGCTCGGCGGTGACGATCGCGCGGTCGGTGCCGAGCAGCGCGTTGAAGAGTGAGGACTTACCCACGTTGGGCGGACCCGCCAGCACCACCAGCGCGCCGGCCCGCAGTCGCTCGCCCGCGGGCGCGGTGGCGAGCAACCGCTCGATCCGCGCCTGCAAGCCGGTCATCCGCTCGACGAGCCGCTCCGGCGCTACCGGCCCGTCATCCTCCTCCGGGAAGTCGATCTCGTAGCTGAGCAGTGACTCGGTGTCGAGCAGGACGCTGCGGAGTTCGGCCAGCCGATGCGACAGGCCGCCGTCCAGCTGCCGCAGCGCCGAGCGCGCCTGGGCCGCCGCCGTGGCGTCGATGAGGTCGCCCACCGCCTCGGCCTGCAGCAGGTCCATGCGGCCGTTGAGCACGGCGCGGCGGGTGAACTCCCCGGGCAGGGCCGCCCGGGCCCCGGCGGCCAGCAACGCCGCCAGGAGACGTACCGGGACCACAAGCCCCCCATGACAGGAGAACTCGACCAGGTCGTCGCCGGTGTAGCTGTGGGGATTGGGGAAGACGGTGTAGAGCCCGCGGTCGATCGGCGCGCCGCTCCCATCGACGAACACGGCAAGCTGCGCCGTCCTGGCCGGCGTGGCGGTGAAGCTCGGCACGACGCGGGCCGCGACCCTGAACGCGTCGCGGCCCGAGAGCCGGACGACCGCGAGTGCCGACCGGCCGGGAGGGGTGGCGAGCGCCGCGATCGTGTCGGTGAGCATGGAGGGGAAGCTACTTCTTCGCGTTGCCCTCGCGCAGCGCCGCCAGCTTCAGCCGCTCCTGGCTGATGAGCCACTGCTGCGGCACGCTGGCCAGGTTGCTCACCGCGTAGTAGAGGTTGAGCCCCGAGGCGAAGTTGAGGAAGAGCACCGTCATCATGATCGGCATGACGTACATCATCATCTTCATCTGGGGGTTCGGCGGGATCCCGCGCTGCCCCATCTTGGTGAGCCAGAACATCGACAGGCCCATGATGAGCGGGATGATGTAGAGCGGATCCGGCCGCGACAGGTCGGGCAGCCAGAGGAACGCCTGTCCCCGGAGCTCGATCGTGTTCTGGAACACGAAGAAGAGCGCAAGCAGCACCGGCATCGGGAGCAGCATCGGCCAGCAGCCGCCCAGCGGATTGACGTTGTGCTCCTTGTAGAGCTTGAACATCTCCTGCTGCAGCCGCTGCGGGTCTTCCTTGTACTTGTCCTGGATGGCCTTCAGCTCGGGCTGGATGGCCTGCATCGCCATCGTCGAGCGCATCGCCTTCTGGTTGAGCGGCCAGAGGACCAGGCGCACCAGGATGCCGAAGAGCACCAGCACCATCCCGTAGGCCAGGTGCAGGTTGTCGTGCATCCACACCAGGAGCCAGCGGACCGCCACCGCCACCGGACGGATGATGGTACGGAAGCCGGGCCAGCCGTAGGGGTTCACGTCGTCGAAGTCGTGACCCACCTTGGCCAGCCGGGAGTACTCCATCGGCCCGGCATACACGGTGTAGCGGAAGCCGCCCTCGACGGGCAGCAGCATGCTCGCCCAGATGCCCGCCCGGTCGGCCTTCTTCTGGCCCGGCTGGGGCAGCGGCCGCACCGCCAGCCCGCCAACCGGCTGGGCCCCCGCCTCGAACGCCAGGAGCGCGGTCACGAAGTACTTCGACTTGACCGCCACCCACTCGAAGGGCCCGCTCACCGTCGCGACCAACGCGGTGTCGAGCGACTGGAACGACTTGAATTTCGTGCTCTGTGCCTTGGTCACGAAGCCCATCGAGCGCTCGTTCTCCACCAGGTTGGCCTCGGTGTTGGCCAGGCCCGGCCCCATCCCCACCAGCAGGAGGCCGCCGTTCGGCCCCACCCCCGTCACGGTCCCCTCGACCCCGACCTGGTAGTCGTCGGGCCGGAAGGTGTACACCAGCCGGACGGCCACATCGCCTTGCGTGGCCGTGAACTCCACCGGCGTCGGGCCGTCGATTGAGCGATCGCCGGTCGAGGCGGTGAACTGCCAGTCGTCGAGCCGCAGCGTGTCCGCGCCGACCACCACGCGGAGCCCCATCAGCTCGGAGCCGGGAAGGATGAGCTCCACACGCTGGTTCGTGTGGCCCGACACCTGGCTCTCGTACTTCTCCAGGGTGGCCGTCACCAGCCGGGCGCCGCGGGTGGATATGCCGTACGTGGAGAGCGGGGTGTGGATCAGGATCGTGTCTTCGGGGGCGGCGGCCAGGGTCCCGCCATCCGCGCTCACTGGAGCGGTCACCGCCGCCGGCACCGGCGCGGGGAGGGGCGCGGAGAGCTGCGTGGTGTCCGCCGGCGCCACCACAGGCGCGGGTGGCTTCTTCATGAACACGGCGGGCGCCATGACGATGAGGGTCATGAGCGCCATGGCCCAGATGAAGCGACGATCCATGGTCAGGTCACGAGATCAGGGAATCGGGTCATACCCGCCCGGATTGAACGGGTGACATCGGACGAGGCGCCGGGCGGCGAGCCAGCTCCCCTTCAGGGCGCCGTACTTCGCGACCGCCTCCAGCGCGTACTGCGAGCAGCTCGGCGTAAACCGACAGCTCGGCGGCAGCCCCGGACTGATGAACTTCTGATAGCCCCGGATGGGCAGCATCACCATCCGGCGGGGAATGTCACCCAGCCGCATCGGATCTCCCGGCGACGACGTCCCGCCAGGCGTGGACTTCAGATCGCAGCGCCGCAAAGGTGGCGGCGTAGGCCTCGCGCCGGGCGCGCACCAGCAGGTCGAGCGGCGGCGTGACCCCCTGCACTTCCCGCCGCCAGAGTTCCTTCAGGCGGCGCCGCAAACGATTGCGGGCCACCCCCGTGGACTGGAACTTCGGGACGATGAGTCCCATCCGGGGAGGGCCCGCCACGTTGTCCGTCCAGAGAAACTCCAGATGCCCCGTGCGCATCCGCCGGCCCGTCGAGAGCAAGCGGCGGATGTCCGACGATTTCGCGAGCCGGCTGGCCCGCGAAAATCGTTCACTGGACGTCAGGAGCCCCCGTGCTTCGACGGAAGGCTGACTGTCAGCGACTTCCGACCCTTCTTCCGACGCCGGGAGAGCACTGCACGACCCCACCGGGTCGCCATCCGCGCGCGGAAGCCGTGCTTGCTGATGCGCCGCTTGTTCCGCGGCCGATATGATGGCTTCATAACTCTATCCTGGAATGGGACTTAATGAGCCCGAAAAGCTAATCTCGCCATGTGGATAGGTCAAGCCGGGCCCCTGAACGGCTCGCCATGTGGTCGTCGGGGTCGTCGCCCGGGGGGCATGGTGCCCGCGCCCCTCGACCAGCCTGCTCTTGCGGCGCTGTGGTCGTAGGGGTCGTCGGGGGCCCCGTGTGCGCGCCCCTCGACCAGCCTGCTCCTCCGGCACTGGAGTTCACACCTGGTGGACAGATCCCGCACAGAGGCAACCCGTGAACTCACGTGCCTCCGGAGCAGTCCGGTCTTCGGGGCGCGATCGCATCGATCATTGGCGGTCGGCCGACGAAGGGATTGGTCCGAAGGGCCATCAGTTCGAGTCCCCCGGAGCGACCGTGGCGCGGAGGGGGCGAGAACTGTAGGCCCGGAGGACCAACCCGAGGAGGCCGCTGATGCTCGTCACGACAATCGTGACGCGCGGACTGACCGCGAAAACCATGTGGACACACGTATCCATCTCGCGGTGCACCTAGTGCTTCCAGCGTTCGTGAACACGCGTTTCGATTCTGTCAAGAGCGCATCGCGCGATTCGCAATTCCGGCTACGTTGACTTTTCCACACAGGACTCGTACTATCGTGCCCCCTAGGTCAAACTCCCACCGGGTTCTCGAGTCTCGATGCAGCTGTCAGCCAAAGAAGCCTGGAAGCGCATTCTCGAAGATGCGCACCGTGAGCTTCCCGACCACACGATCCGCACCTGGCTGGAGCCGACCACGGCGATAGCGCTGGACGGGGGTGAACTGGTCATCGGCGCGCCGGACCAGTTCGCCGTCGAGTGGAACGAGACCAAGCACGCGAGCGTCCTCGCCAAGCTGGCGGAGCCGCTCCTCGGCCGGGCCACCCGGATTGTGTTCCGGGTCCAGGAGGACCGACAGAAGCGCCCCCAGATGGACTTCTTCGTGGCGCCGCCCGCCTCCGAAGGGGCGCCCGGGACGGCCGCCGCCGCGCCGATTCGCAACACCCAGCCGCTCAACGAGCGCTACACCTTCGACACCTTCGTCATCGGGAAGTCGAACGAGCTGGCCGCCGCCGCCGCCCACGCGGTGGCCGAGGCGCCGGGCAAGACCTACAACCCGCTCTTCATCTATGGCGCCACCGGGCTGGGCAAGACCCACCTGATGCAGGCCATCGCGCATGCCGTCATCGAGCGGGCCCCCCAGACCCGGGTGCTCTTCGTCGGCGCCGAGCAGTTCATCAACGAGGTCATCGAGAGCATCCACAGCCGCACCACCCCGGAGCTCAAGCGCCGGTACCGGAGCGACGTGGACCTGCTGCTGGTGGACGACGTCCACTTCCTGGAGGGCAAGGAGCGCACCCAGGAGGAGTTCTTCCACACCTTCAATGCGCTCTACGAGGCCGGCAAGCAGATCGTGGTCACCTCGGACCGCCCGCCCAAGGAGCTGCCGGGCCCGGAGGCCCGGCTGGTCAGCCGGTTCGAGTGGGGCATGGTGGCCGACAGCGGCCTCCCCGACCTCGAGCACCGGATCGCCATCCTCCAGAAGAAGCAGGAGCAGGACCACCTGGAGATGACCATCCCGGACGACGTGCTCCGGTTCATCGCCGAGCATGTCCGCTCCAACGTCCGGGAGCTCGAGGGGTGTATCATCAAGCTCCTGCTGTTCGCATCGCTCAAGCACCGCGAAATCACCATCGAACTGGCCCGCGAGTCCCTGGCCGACAAGATCAAGGCCAGTGAAGAGGCTGCCAGTGTGGCACCCCGTCCGATGCCGTCGGTGGACCAGGTGCAGGAAATTGTGTCGCGACGGTGGGGCGTCACTCCCGAGGGGCTGCGCTCCAAGGCGCGCATCCAGACGCTCACGGTCCCGCGCCAGATCGCGATGTACCTGGCACGCGAAGTCCTGCAGATGCAGCTCGTGGAAATCGGGCAGGCCTTCGGCGGGCGCGACCACAGCACCGTCATTCACAGTGTGGACAAGGTCGAGCGCCAGATGGCGCGCGATCGTGCGTTCCGCGAGCGAGTTGAGCAGGCGCGGCAGGAGTTGTTCGCACAATAGTCGGCGCGGCGAATGTGGGACGATGTGGAATCGACATTCCCGTCGAATCCTCGCCGAGCTTTCCAGATGGTCCACAGGGTACCGACAGGCGGAAATGGTCGCAGGTCACGACAGAGCGGCGGTTTGGGGCGGTCCTCCACATCCCAACACCCTCTACTACGACTACTAGTCATATATATCTATAGAAGTACTTGAACTACCTGCATGCCGGGGATGGTATGAAGTTCACGATCACGCGAGAACAATTTCAGGAGGGCCTGGTGGCCGTGGCGGCGAGCGTGCCGGCCAAGACCACCCTGCCCGTCCTTGCCAACATCCTGCTCGAGGCGACCAAGGACGGACTCCGAATTTCGGGGACCGACCTCGACATCGCTGTCAGCACCACCGTCCCTGCCAGTGTGGACCAGGAAGGTGCCATCACCCTTCCCGCCAGGAAGCTGGTCGAGATCGTCCGGGAACTGCCAAGCGCCAGCATCCGGTTTACCGCGGCCGGCGAGCAGCGGGTCACCCTCGAGTGCGGCAAGTCCAAGTTCAAGCTGCTGGGCCTCCCCCGGGAGGAGTTCCCGGCCTTCCCGACCGTCAGCTTCGATGGCGGATGGACCATCGCCGCCAAGGAGCTGCACAAACTCATTGGGCACGTCGCGTTCGCGGCCAGCACCGAGGAGAGCCGCCCGATCCTGAACGGCGTGCTTTGGGAGCTCCGGCCGGACAAGATGCGCATGGTGGCCACGAACGGACACCGGCTGGCGCGGATGGACGTGCCCGTGTCCGGGAGCAAGACCCAGGCGGACCTGATCGTGCCCCCGAAGGCCCTGGACCAGATCCGGCGGCTCTTCGGCTCGGACGACACCGTCGAGATGGCCCGGAGCGACAACCACCTCGGCTTCCGCTCCTCCACGACCCAGGTGTACACCCGCCTCATCGAGGGACCGTACCCGAACTACGAGCAGGTCATCCCGCGCGAGAACGACAAGGTGGCCACGGCAGACAAGGCGGCGCTGGCGGCGGCATTGCGGCGCATGAGCACCGTGGCGAGCGACCAGACGCACCGCATCCGGATGGCCTTCTCGAGCGGCGGGTGCAAGCTCTCGGTGCAGACGCCGGACCTGGGCGAGGCGCAGGACGAGCTGACCGTCACCTACGAGGGCGATCCGCTGGAAATCGGCTTCAACGCCACGTACCTGCTGGAAATCCTGAAGTTCATCCCGACCGACGAGGTCCGGATGACCTTCAAGGCGCCCGAGCGCGCGGCCACCTGCGAGCCGGTGGGGTGGGACGACCCGGCGAGCTACATGACCCTGGTGATGCCGCTGCGCCTGGTGGACTGAGGGCTGTCGGTCGGATGCAGGAACATCGAGGGCCCCCACGTGGGGGCCCTCGTGCGTTAGGGGACTTGCCACCCGCGCGATGGTGGCAGTTGCCCCGCTACAGGATCGGGGATAGCGTAGGCATGGTGTACGCCTCTCGAAGGAGCCCCCGATGATCACCACCAGGCCGCTTATCCGGATCGGACCCGGGGTTTTCCCCCGGCACCTCGTGGCGGGGAAGCTCCTCGCGATGGTGCTCCTTGGCGCCGGTCTCGGCTACCTGCTCGGCCTCAGCATGGCGGCCGACGCGGCCAAGGGAGCCGCACTCACGCTGGACGACTACGTCGCCGAGTTCGAGACCTACAGGGCGGGGCTGGTGGACTCCGCGATGCCGGTCGGTGCGGTGGTGGTCATCGGGATCCTGATGGTGGTTGGGGCGCTGATCCTTTACGAGGCGCTCTCGGTCCTCCTCTCGTGGGGCGTGGCCTGGCTGATGCCGCAGCTCCCGTCCGAGGCGCCGGCAGAAGGAAGCGAGACATCCCGGGCCTGAGTTCCTCAGAGACTATCCGGCACCACCATCTCCTCGATCACCGGTGGGGGCGGCGGGGTCGACTCGTCTTCCGATTCCGGCGGTACCTCGATCACCTCGCCGCGCATGCGGCGGAGGATGAGGTCCCGCCGCCAGCGCATGCGACCGGACCGGTAAGCGGGGTTCGAGGAAAGGGGGAACGGTAGCGAGCCGGCCAGCGAGGCCGCCTGCCCGGGGCTCAGGTCGTCAGCGTTCCGCTGGAAATAGAACTGGCTGGCCGCCTCCGCACCCCAGATGTTCGGGCCGAGCTCCGCCACGTTGAGGTAGAGTTCCATCAGCCGGCGCTTGCTCAGTGCCGCCTCGAGGCGGTAGGCGGTGACCCCCTCCTTCACCTTCCGGAGGGGATTGCGGTCCGGCGAGAGGTAGAGGTTCTTGGCCAGCTGCTGTGTGATGGTGCTGGCGCCGCGCAGCTTGCCCCGTCTGCTCCAAAGTGACCCGAGGGTGCGCCGGAACTCGGCGCGATCCCTCGTGTCGTTCCAGGCGAAATCTGCGCGTCGGTAGCCGAGTGCTTCGAGGATGGCGATGTAGTCAATGCCGCCATGCTCGAGGAAGCGGTTGTCCTCCCCGATCATGGCGGCACGGGGCAGCCACTCCGAGATCGAATCCAGGGGAACGGGCCGGTATGTCGGCTCGGCGGGGAAGCCCCTGGCCCGCCGGACCGCGGATGCACTTCCCCGGTCTCCCGCCTCCCCACCCTCGTCCGGCACCGCATCCCCCCGCATGGCCATGAACGCGGTCCGGGCGGGCCAGTGCGTTCGGTACCAGAGCGGCGGGGGCCAGACCGCCACCAGCCAGAGGAGAAACAGCCCCAGGAGGATGGCGGTCCAGCGAAGGGCGCGGGCCACGCCCGTCCTAGAGGCCGGTGACGGTGATGACCGTGTGGGCCTTGAGCGGAATCGGCGCCGGCGCCTGGGTCAGCGTGATCATGATGTCGGAGTCGATCGTGTTGGTGCCGCCCAGGTAGCGGCCGTCCTTGCTCACGTAGTAGACCCCGACGCCCTTGCCGTTGCCTTCCATCTGCATGTCGCCGCCGGGGCCTTCCTGGCTCCCCACCGACGAGGTGATGCTGGTCGTGTTGATCGTCAGCGCCTTGCCCGTGCCGTAGGGCCCCTCGCCGGCCGCGGTGAAGGTGGTCATCATCTTGATCGTCGTGGAGCCTTCGCCGCTGGTGGACGTGTACGACAGCGTGTCGGTCCACACGTCGCCCTTCTTCTTGGTGTGCGCCGCACCGCGCGGGAAGAAGCCCGCCAGCACTGCCTCGAACTGTTGCGCACCCGGGCCGCCCGAGACGAATACGAGGTTGTCGATCTTGCCCTTGTCCGTCAGCAATCCGTGCCAGCTGGCACCCTTCGAGGAGTCGGCGGCGGCCTGCAGGGCGGCCATCCCCTGCGTGGCGCTGTCCACCTTCATGCTGTCGAGCAGCATGGTCAGCGCCTTGCCCCCGGTCGTGTCCTGGAGCGACATGGTGAAGTAGCCCGTGAACCCGCTGGAGTTCTTCTGTTCGCCTGCGCCCATCGCCGAGAGGTCGATGGTCGACAGGGCCGCGATGCTCACCTTGTACTTCAAGGTGGTGGTGGGCGACGAGGGAACCGGGCGGGCCGGAAGGGCGACGAATCCGCCGGCCAGGGCCGCGGTGGAGAGCAGACGCACGAACATGGGATCCTCGAAGTAGGGGCATAGCCGGAAGCCCCGGGCCGCTGGGCGCGGACCGGCTCCCGTCGAATGGAATCTATGACGGCGTTCGCACGGCGGGCACCCCTGAAACGGCCGCCGCCCCGGTGGGCACCGGGGCGGCGTGGGTCAGGCCATAAGCCGAGTTCTGTACCCCGTTGCCGGGGGATGGTCATCTGTCTGGGACGGCCGTCGCCGGCCGCCTCGAGCAGCCTACCCGCGGCTCACCGTTGCCGGTGTGGTCGGTGCGGGCCGCACCTCGCCGCTTATTTGGCCTTGCTCCGACTGGGGGTTGCCGTGCCGTCGCTGTTACCAGCGACGCGGTGGGCTCTTACCCCACCCTTTCACCCTTACCCGCGGTCGCTTGCGCTTCCGCGGGCGGTTTGCTTTCTGTTGCCCTGTCCGTCGCCTTGCGGCGCCCAGGCGTTACCTGGCAGTCTGCCCTCTGGAGCTCGGACTTTCCTCGGGTGCCGAGGCACCCGCGACCATCGAGCCTGGCCCACCGGCAATATAGCGGCCCGCCCTGGTCGCCGCCCGGCTCAGCCCTGGCCCTGCACCCGGGCCAGCCCGGCCTCCGCCTGGCGAAGATACGTCGCCACGATGTCGGAGTCGGCGGACTTCCACTGGGCCAGGACCAGCCGATACTGCTCCGCGGCCTCGGAGCGCCGGCCCAGTTGCTCGAGGGCGGCGGCGCGGAGCAGCCGGACTCGCCCCAGCATGGCCCAGCGCGAGTCGAACCCCCGCGTACCGAGGTACGGTGCGTCGAAGAACTCGAGGGTTTCGATGGTGCCGTTGTAGTCGCCCAGGAGGAACTGCGCCTGCGCGTAGAGCGGCTTCCACCCCATGTACATCTTCCGGTCACCGTCCGGCGTCGCGAGGGCCTTCCGGGCCGCCACCGTGTCGTGCCGGCTGAGGGCGAGGAGCGCCATGAGTTCCGGAGGCAGCTCCTCGCCGCCGATGGCCTGGAACTCCTGCAGCGGCCGCGGGTCGCCCGCGGCAAAGAGGCCCAGCGCCGCGTCGCTCCCGCTGTGCAGGACCTCGGCGCGCTTGTCGGCCGGGACGCTCCGCGCCTCCTCGACCGTCGACTCCCAGATCCGCTCCAGCGCCGCCACCGGCACGCCGGCCGCGCCGTACAGCGCCGCCTGCATC
Source organism: uncultured Gemmatimonadaceae bacterium (assembly GCA_964571795.1). GTDB lineage: Bacteria > Gemmatimonadota > Gemmatimonadetes > Gemmatimonadales > GWC2-71-9 > SPDF01. Next base: position 43,361 of record CAZNDK010000002.1, read on the forward strand.
GAGCGCTTCCAGTCGCCGCCCCGCATCGTTTCCGGCATCGAAGCCGGCAGGACCTCGGTGCGGATCTCGTCGGCGAGCTCGATGACGCGGGACGCGCTCGCCAGGTCGCCGTAGTAGGCGAAGATGTTGGCGCCGGCCAGGACGTCGGCCATGACCGTCGGCGCGTCTTCCGCGCCGGCAAAGTCGCCCGCCGTGATGGCGGCCAGCGCGGCCTTCAGTTCCGCCGCCGCCTTCGGCCCCTCGCCGCTCGCGAACCGGACCCGCGCCTGCAGGAACGGCGTCTCAGGGTTGTCCGGGTCCGACGCGCGGAATCGCGCGACTTCCGCCAGCGCATCCGGATACTGCTGGTTGGCCAGGAGCGCGTCCACCATTGCCAGGTGCGCGCGGCCGGTCGCCGGCTGGGCGGTGCTCCAGGCACGGGCCGACTCGAGCCCGGCGGCCCGCGCGCGGACCGCGGCGGCGGCGATCGTCGTGCTGTCGATGAGCCGCTTGCCGTTCCGGTCGTAGGCCAGGGCGAACGAATCCGGCGTCACCAGGACCAGGGCGGAGCGGGGCCGGCTGGCCTGGTTCAGCATGGCCTGCACGTGCTCGTAGGCCAGCGCGTAATCGGGGGCCAGGGCCAGCGTCCGGCGGAAGGCGCGCAGGGATTCGGTCCAGTCCACGTCGGTGCGGCCCTTCGCGTCGTGGAACCAGGCGTCGCCGAGTCCGTACCAGGCGTCGGCGTCGTTCGGGTCGCGCGCGAGGAGCTGCTGATAGATGTTGCGCGAGGCCGCGTTCTGCCCCAGCAGGAAGAACCGGTACGCCGTGATCACCGCCCGGTCGTGCGCCGGCAGCTGCTGTGAATAGAGCAGGGCCCGGTCGATGGCGTGCTGGCCGGTCGAATCCTGCACGCCCACCAGCCAGCCGCGCGTCAGCGCCAGCTTGTAGTAGGCGAGGCCGAACGTCGTGTCGATCTGCACGGCGCGCTCGAAGTTCCGCTGCGCGGCGCCGAGCTCCCACCGGTTGAGCCGGTCGAGCCCGGCCAGGTACGACTGGTAGGCCGCCAGCGAGGTGGTCGTTGCGGCCGCGAGGTTGGCGCGGACCTCTCCCGGCGCGCCGGAAATGTCGAGCAGCCGCAGCGCCAGCTGGTCGAAGCTCGGGCGCGGGTCGTCCGAGGCCGGGGCGCTCACCTCCGCCACATCTTCGCGGACGCCGGTGGCCACGTCGAACACCCGGGCCGTCAGGTGGAGCGAGTCGCCCACCTGCTGGAAGTCGCCCAGGACCACCGTCCATACCCCCGCCTCCCGCGCCAGCCGCCGCGCCATGTCGAGCCCGATGTCGTCGCTCGAGGTGAGGCCGTGGCGGGCCAGCAGGTCGTGTACCCGCTCGTGGTCCACCACCTTCATGTCCTTCCACTGCGACATGTTGAGCGCCAGCATGTTCACGCTGCCGTTGCGCAGCCAGTCGGTGCCCGGCTCCTCGCGCAGGTTGTCGAACGGCAGGACCAGCATCGAAAGCCGGGGGTTGAGCCCCTCCGGCGGCCCGGCCGGGCGGGTGGCCACGAAGAGGGTGGCGGCCACCGCGAGCGCGGCCGTGACACCGGCCAACAGGAAGCGCCGCCGGCGCTTGCGCGTCGCGGCGGGCACGGGGGTCGGCGTTCCGCCCAGGGCCGCGCGGAATTCCGCGCCGGTCTGGAATCGGTCGGCGGGCGCCTTGGCCAGCGACCGCATGATGCCGCTGCTCAGGTCGGGCGGGCACTCGGGGCGCACCCGGGTGAGCGTGACCGGCGGCTCCGAGATGTGCTTCGACACCACGACCCGGTTCGGACCCACGAACGGCGGATGGCCGGCCACCATCTCGTAGGCCACGACGCCGAGGGAATACAGGTCGCTCCGCGAATCGACGTCCTCGCCGGCGGCCTGCTCGGGGCTCATGTAATTCGGCGTGCCCACCACCATCCCCTGCCCCGTCACTTCCCCGCTCGCCGACAGAGCGGAACCCGCCGGTTCAGCCGCCAGCGCCCGCGCGATGCCGAAATCGGCCAGCAGCGCCCTGCCGGATCCCGCCTCGAGCAGGATGTTTTCCGGCTTGACGTCGCGGTGCACCAGGCCCGCCCCCGCCGCGGCGTCGAGCGCGGCCGCGATGTCCATCGTGATGCGCCGCGCTTCCTCCGGCGGCACCCGGCCTTCCCGGGTGAGCCGCTCGCGGAGCGATTCGCCGGGCACCCGGTCCATCACGAAGTACAGGAGGTCGCCGGCTTCCCCGGCGGTGTACACGGTCACGATGTTCGGGTGCCGGAGCCGCGCGATCATGCGCGCCTCGGCGAGGAAGCGCTGGGCGATGGAGGGATGGATGGCGAGTTCGGGATGGACCGCCTTGACGGCGACGTCGCGCGCCAGCGTCACGTCCTTGGCGAGGAACACCACGCCCATGCCGCCGCGGCCGATTTCGGGCCCCAGCTGGTATTGGGGTCCCAAGGCAGCCTGCAGGCGCACAGCGAGTCCGGGACCAGGCTGGGGCTGGGTCACCCGCGGGCTCCATGCGAAAAGGGGGTCGTCCGAGACGGGCGCGGGCGCGGCGCCGTCCACGGGCTCTTCAAAATACACTCCGGCCCCCTTCCAAACAGGGAGATATCCGGGTTGGATGCGCGCCGCACGCAAAGGGTTGCTCCGGCACCTGCCGAGCCCCTCTCCCGGTTGCGTTGCTGTTGAGGGGAGACGCCTAGCGTGCCCTCCACCACACCACTACGGAGCGACCCTGTGCCTGATTCACCCGCGGCGATCCGGGAGGGGCCCCCCACCATCGCCGCCGTGCTCCTGCCGGCGGAACGGCTGAAGGTGGAGGCAGCCGGCCAGGGCTGCTTCACGCTGCTCCACCGGGACACCGTGCCCGAGGCGGTGCGCGCGGTTCGCGAGCGGCCGGTCGACGGCATTCTCCTCTCCGTCCATCGCTGTCCCGCGCACGCCGTCCAGGACGTCCGCCGGCTGGTGCACGACTTCCCCGGCATCCCCACGGTGGCGCTGGTGTCGGCCCACGATGCTGCCGCCAGCGAAACACTGCTGCACCTCGGCGCCAGCGGCCTTCGGCAAGTCGTGGATGTCACGGGGCCCTCCGGCTGGCAGCGACTGCGCCACCTGATGGCCACCCCCGTCACGCGGGCCGCCGCGCGGATCCAGGGCCCGCTCCTGGGCGCGCTCGGCGAGGTGCCCCCGGACCTCCGGCTCTTCTTTGAGATGCTGGTTCGGCTGGCCCCCGAAATCACCACCGTCCGGGCGCTCTGCCGGTCCTGCGAGGTTCGGCCCAGCACGCTGATGTCGCGGTTCGCGCGGGCCGGCCTCCCCTCGCCCAAGAGCTACCTCGCCAGCGTGCGGCTGTTGCACGCCGCGCACCTGCTCGAGGCGCCGGGGCGCTCCATCGCGGACGTGGCCTATCGCCTCGAATACTCCTCTCCCCAGAGCTTCGGCCGGCACGTCCGGGCCATGCTCGGCATCACTTCGCTCGAGTTCCGGCGGCGGTTTCCCTTCCCCGCCGCGCTCGCGCGCTTCCTCGAGCTCATGATCGTGCCGTATGGAGGCCTCTGGCCCGTCTTCCATCCCCTGGAGACGGGGAGCTGGGACAGCGGACACTGTCTGGCGGGTCAGGCGCCTCCCCCGGCATAGCGACGCGGTTGCGGCGACACGCGGCGCGCCCGTAGGTTGGGGGAAACCTCCCTCCACCCCGAGCGTGCCGTGCGTCGTTCTACCTGGCTGGTGCCGCTGATCGTCCTCGGAGCCGCGTCGTGCGCCCGGGATCCCTCGCCCGAGGCGCTGCAGCGCACCTTGAGCGCGCATCCCGAAGTGCTCGCGGCCGCCATCAAGGCCCACCCCACCGAGTTCATGCAGGCCGTCAACGCGGCGTTCCAGGCCTCGCAGGCCGCGCAGCAGAAGGCCGCGGCCGACCGGCTCGAGGAGGGGTTCCGGAATCCCAAGCGGCCCGACTTGTCTGGGCGGATCTCCCTCGGCAACGCCACGGCGCCGGTCACAATCGTGGAGTACACTGACTTCGAGTGCCCGTACTGCCGCCAGTCGGTGGCCGTCGTGCACCAGTTGCTCGAGCGCTATCGCGGGCAGGTGCGCCTGGTGGTCAAGCAGACCCCGCTCGAGTTCCACCCCAACGCCATGCCGGCGGCGCTGATGTTCGAGGCCCTCGCCCTGCAGGGGGGCGACAAGGCGTTTCGGTACTACGACCTGGTGTACGCGGAGCAGGAGCGACTGGTGGCGGAGGGCCAGCGGTTCGTCGAGGACGCGGCGCGGCGGGTGGGGGCCGACGTGCCCCGCGCCTTGCGCGACCAGCAGAGTGAGGCCGTCCGCGCCCGGGTCGCGGCCGACATGGCAGAGGGCTCCGCCTTCGGGTTCACCGGCACACCAGCCTTCCTGATCAACGGCGTTGCCCTGGAGGGCGCGCACCCGGTGGACAACTTCGTGCCGATCATCGACCGACTGCTGGCAGGGCCCACCTCCGGTCAGTGAGGCGGCGCACCCCTCTACGACAACGACCCTCCGGCCAGGCGCCGGAGGGTCGTTTCTCGTACTGAAGGAGACTGGCTAGCGCAGGCCGAGCTCGGTCACCGTGGTGAGGGCCGCCACGGCGACACCGCGCGCCTCGAGCGCGGCCCGTCCACCCTCCTCGCGGTCCACCACGGCGAGCACTCCCAGCACCGTGCCGCCCTCCTCCTCCACCGCCGCGATGGCCTGCAGCGCCGACCCGCCGGAGGTGATCACGTCCTCCACGACCACGACGGCGTCGCCCGCGCGGAAGTTGCCCTCCACCCGCCGCTTGGTGCCGTGGCCCTTGGCTTCCTTGCGGACGCTGAAGGCATCGATGACCGGGCCCTGCGCCCGGCTGGCGAGCGCCACCGCGTAGGCCACCGGGTCGGCGCCCATCGTGAGCCCGCCCACCGCCGCCGGCACCCAGCCCCGGGCGCGGAGCGCGGCGAGGCCGAGCCGGCCAATGAGGTGCAGTCCCTCGGCGGCCATCGTGGTCGGTCGCGCGTCGATGTAGTAGGTGGAGCGGGCGCCGGAGGCCAGCGTGAAGTCGCCGTGGCGTACGGAGCGCTCGTGCAGGAGGCGAAGGAGCGCCGCGTGGTCGCCCACCGGTCAGTCCTTGCCGAAGAGCCCGGAGAGGAAACCCTTCTTCTTTTCCGGTTCGGCTCGGGCCGCGGCGCAGAAGCGCGTGCAGAACGCCTTGATCGTCGCCGGGCGCTTGGTGAGGTCGCGGGCCAGCCCGGCCATCAGCGCCGCCTCGAGGTCGGGGCTGAACTTGACGCCCTTCGCCACCTCGTTCAGCGGGCGGGGGGACTGGGTCAGCAGCTGCTGGAACAGTTCCCGCGGCGACTTGCCGGGGAACGGCAGCTCGCCGGTCAGCAGGTAGTAGGCGATGGTGGCCAGGCTGTAGACATCGGCCTGCTCGCCCACGAGCTCGCCCGACAGCGCCTCGGGGGCCACGTACTGCAGCGTGCCCACGAAGAAGCCGGCCTTCGTGAGCCGCTCCTCCTGCGGCAGCTCGGCGTCGCGCGCGATGCCGAAGTCGAGGAGCTTGGCCGTCTGCGTGGCCGGGTCGTACATGATGTTGGCGGGCTTGAGGTCGCGGTGGATGATGCCCGCGGCGTGCGCGGCCGTCAGGGCGGCGCCGACCTGTTCGACGATGTGGGCCACCAGCGACGGGGCCAGGGGGCCCGAGCGCGCGGCGAATAGCTCGAGCGCCTCGCCTTCCGCCCATTCCAGCGCCAGGAAGTACGCCCCGTTCTCCTCGCCGTACTCCCAGGTCCGGACCACGTTGGGGTGCACCACGCGCACCCCGAATTCCGCCTCGCGCAGGAAGCGCTTGACGGCGATCGGGTCCTGCGCGATGCGGGGGCGCAGGACCTTGATGGCGGTGGCGCCCCGCTCGGGGTGCTCGGCCTTGTAGACCATGGCAGTGCCGCCCTCACCGACGTGCTTGATGAGGCGGTGGCCGGCCACGGTGCGGCCAATGAGATCGTCTGGCGTCATGAGAGGGAGGAAGCTACTCGCCGCGGGCGAGGCCTGCAAGCAGGCGGCGGCCCCGCGCTTGACCCTGCTTCGCCGCAGGGGATAACCTTACGCCCGACCGTCCCGCGCAGACATCCTGCCAGTCCCCGAAGGGGGCCTCGTGTTCCGATCCCGCCTCATCCTGTGGCTCCTCCTGCCCCTGGCCGCGTGCAGCTCGTGGCAACGCGTGGGTGACAGTTCGACGCCCACGCCCGAGGAGTCGCTCACCAGCCTGTTTGACATGCCGGCGGTCTACCGGACGATGGGCCGCTTGGCGGCCGGTCCGCCGCTGCCCTTCGTGGGCACCGTGGCCTTCGCCGCCGGACCCGGCGACTCCGTGAAGGCGATCCTTGGCCTGTCTATCGAAAACCGCGCGCTCTCCTTCCAGAAGGACGGCGCCAACTTCGTGGCCCACTACCGGGTCGAGATGTTCCTCGAGTCGTCGAACGCGCCGCCCATCCGGTTCGCGCGCGACGAGGAGGTGCGGGTCAGCCAGTTCGCGGAGACAATGCGCAACGACGAGAGCGTGCTCTTCCAGCAGCTGTACCACCTGAAGGCGGGGGCCTACCACGTGACGGTGTCCGTGCGGGACCCCGCGTCGTCGCGGCAGACGCAGTCGAGCGCCGATTTCGTGGCGCCCGACTTCACCGCCGGCTCGTTCAGCGCGCCGATCCTGGCGTACCAGGTGACCGGCCGCCGCCTCCGGGAGCAGGACCTCTCGGTGGTCCTCAGCCCCCGCGGCACGGTCAGTTACGGCGGGGACACGCTGCTCGCGCTGGTCGAGGGCTACAACTTCACCGAGCCGACGGACATTCCGCTGGAGATCATCGACGACCTCGACCAGGTGATCGTGCGCGACACCCTGCACTTCGCCGGGGGGCGCGAGGTCGAGCCCCAGGTGGTCCGCCTGGTGCCGGACAGCCAGCCGCTCGGCGAGCTTCGGCTCGTAATCGGATCCGGCGCGGCGCGGAAGGAGACGTACGCCCTCGTGTCGTTCTCCAGCGCGTGGATCCTCACCAACTACGCCGAGATGGTGGACCTGCTCCGCTACTTCGGGCACGAGGACCAGGTCCGCCAGCTGAAGAAGGCGCCGGCCAGCGAACGGCCGCGGCTCTGGCAGGAATTCTACCGGGACACCGACCCGGTGCCGGTCACGCCGGAAAACGAGGCGCTCGAGGAGTACTTCGGGCGGATGGCCATCGCCAACCAGCGGTTCACGAACGAGGATCTTCCCGGCTGGCGGACCGACCGCGGCATGGTGTTGATCACCCTCGGCGAGCCGGATCAGGTCTACAACAGCGACGCTTCCGTCCAGGGGCGCTACATCCGCTGGACCTACACCAACCAGCGGCTCGAGCTGCTCTTCGAGGACGAGTCCGGGCTCGGGCGGTTCCGGCTCACCTCCGACTCCCGGGCAGCCTACAACCAGGTGCTCGCCCGTGTCCAGCGGGGAGCCTCATGACCGCACCACCACCCGGCGGCGAGCGGCCCCGGGTGTTCCTGGTGGACGGCTACGCCCTGATCTATCGCGCCTTCTTCGCGATGATCACGCGCCCGCTGCGGACCGCCAAGGGGGAAAACACCTCCGCCGCCTGGGGCGTGGCGAACTTCCTCGCGCGCCTCCTCGACACCCACCGCCCCGAGTACGTGGCGTGGGTGCACGACGCCGGGGATTCCTTCCGCACGGCCCGCTATCCCGAATACAAGTCCACCCGCGAAAAGCTCGACGAGGAACTCCAGGCGGACTTCGACACTGCAATCGTCCGCGTGACGCAGCTCCTCGCCGCGTGGCGCGTGCCGCTGGTTAGCGTCGAGGGGTACGAGGCGGACGACGTGATCGGCACCCTGGCCCGGGAGGCCGCCGAGCGCGACCTACAGGTCGTTATCGTGTCGGGCGACAAGGACTTCTACCAGTTGATCGGCCCACGGGTGGCCTTGCTCAACCCGGGGCGCGGCGGCCCCGGGGCGGTGGAAGAGGTGTATGTGGACGAGTCGAATGCCGCCGAGCGGCTCGGGGTGCCGCCCCGCCAGGTGGCGGACTACCTGGCACTGGTCGGCGACAGCTCCGACAACGTGCCGGGCGTCAAGGGCATCGGCGACAAGGGCGCGCGGCAGCTGCTCGAGGAGTACGGCGATCTCGAGACCATCCTGGCGCGGGCCGCCGACGTGACCGGCAAGCGGGCCCGCGAGGCGCTCCTCGCGCAGCCCGAGCAGGCACGCCTGTCCCGCGAGCTGGTCACCATCCAGACCAACGTGCCGGTGGCCTTCGAGCCCGACCGCCTGGCCCGGCAGGAGCCGGACCGCGACGCGATGGCGCGGGTGCTGGCGGAACTCGAGTTCTACGGATTGGCGCGGAGACTGGGGTTGGGCGGTGAACAGGCGGGTCAGCGGGTCAGCGGGGAGGCGGAGGTTGCAGGGGCCTCCCCGCTCCTCAAGCTCTCCGACGACGCCCTCCGTGTCACCGTCGTCGACGACGCGAGTGCCCTTCCCGCCCTCGTGGCACGCCTGCGCCAGGCGCCGCTCGTGGCGCTCGACACCGAGACCACCTCGCTCGAACCGCACGACGCGGAGCTCATTGGGCTCTCGCTGGCGGCGAGCGCCACGGAGGTCTGGTACCTCCCCTTCGGGCACCGTCCCCGCGCCGGCGCGCTCGCGGCACCCGCCCCGGTGCACAACCTCCCGCCGCTCACCGACCCCGCGTGTGCGCCAGTGGCCGAGCTGCTGCGCGATCCGGGCGTGCCGAAGGCGGGGCAGAACATCAAGTACGACTGGCAGGTGCTCCGCCGCGCCGGCGTGGAGCTGGCCGGGGTCACGTACGACTCGATGCTCGCGAGCTTCGTCCTCGACCCGGGCCGCCGCTCCCATGCGATCGACGCGCTGAGCCTCGAGCACCTCGGGCGCGGTATGCGGAGCTACACCGACCTCACGGGCAAAGGGGCGTCGCAGATCCCGTTCGCCGAAGTCGATGTGGCGGACGCCGCGGCCTACTGCGGGGCCGACAGCGCCACCGTCCTGGCGCTGCACACGCTCTTCGCGCCGCAGCTGAAGGAGATGGCGCTGGCGCCGCTGCTCGATGACCTCGAGATGCCGCTCGTCGAGGTGCTGGTTGACATGGAGTGGGCGGGGATCGCCATCGACCGGCCGCTCTTCGAGCGGCTGTCGCGCGACATGGCGGGGGAGCTGGCCCGCCTCGAGGCGTCCATCCAGGCGGCGGCGGGCACGACCTTCAACCTGAACTCCCCGAAGCAGCTGGGGCAGGTGCTCTACGAACAGCACCAGCTGCCTATCCTGAAGAAGACCCGCACCGGGCCGTCCACCGACGCCGACGTGCTCGAGCAGCTGGCCGCCATGGGGCATGAGGTGCCGCGCCTCATCCTCGAGTACCGCGAACTGCAGAAGTTGCGCTCGACCTACGTCGAGGTGCTGCCCGCCCGCGTCAACGCCACGACCGGCCGGATCCACACCAGCTTCAACCAGACGGGCGCCGCCACCGGCCGGCTCAGTTCCTCCGACCCGAACCTACAGAACATCCCGGTGCGCACGCCGCGCGGCGAGGCGATCCGGGCCGGCTTCATCCCGGGGGCGGGGTGCCTCTTCCTCGCCGCCGACTATTCGCAGATCGAGTTGCGGCTCATGGCCCACCTCTCGGGCGACCCGGCCTTCACCGCCGCGTTCCGGCAGGGCGACGACATCCACCGCCAGACGGCGGCCATCATCTTCAACGTGCCGCTCGCCGAGGTGACGGGCGAGATGCGCGCCCGGGCCAAGACCATCAACTTCGGCACGATCTACGGCCAGGGGCCGTTCGCGCTCTCCCGGCAGCTGGGCATCTCGCAGGAGGAGGCGAAGGAGTTCATCACGCAGTACTTCCAGCGCTTCAGCGGCGTCCGCGCCTTCCTCGACCGCCAGGTCGAGATCGCCCGCGAGCAGGGGTATGTCGAGACCCTCCTCGGCCGGCGCCGCTACATCACCGACATCCGCGACAAGAACTTCAACGTGCGGGCCTTCGCCGAGCGCACAGCCCAGAACACTCCCCTCCAGGGATCCGCCGCCGACCTCATCAAGGTGGCGATGATCCGCATCCATCACGCGCTCCGGCGCGAGGGCCTCCGCACCCGCATGCTGCTGCAGGTGCACGACGAGCTCGTGTTCGAGGCGCCCGAGGACGAGGTGGAGCGGGTGCGGCCGCTGGTGAAGGGCCTGATGGAGGGGGCGGCGACGCTGCAGGTGCCGCTGGTCGTGGACGTGGGCGTGGGGAAGAACTGGCTGGAGGCGAAACGCTAGGTTAGTCCTCCTCCTTCCGCTGCTCCCTGACCCCCGGCCACCAGTTCCAGCGCCCGGCGAGGTGCATGAACGCGGGCACCAGCACCATCCGGATGATCGTGGCGTCGAGCAGGACGGCCACCGCCAGCCCGAAGCCGAGGAACTGCACCATCAGCACCCGCGCGAAGGCGAAGGCGCCGAAGACCAGGATCATGACGAGCGCGGCGGAGGTGATGACCGAGGCCGTGGCCGACAACCCCTCCATCGTGGCCTCCTTGTTCCGCCCCGTGCGGTCGTAGGCCTCCTTGATCCGGCTCAGCAGGAACACCTCGTAGTCCATGCTCAGGCCGAAGACGATGGCGAAGACCATCACCGGCACCACCACGTAGATGGCGGAGGTGGGCCCGTCCAGCCCGAGCAGCCCCGCCCCCCACCCATACTGGAACACGAGCACGCTGAGTCCGAAGGTCGCGCTCACCGACAGGCTGTTCATCACGATGGCCTTGATCGGCACCAGCACCGACCGGAAGGCGATCGCGAGCATGAGGGCCGTCACGCCCAGCACGACGCCGATGAGCAGCGGGAAGACCCGCAGCAGGTCGTCCTGGAAATCGGTGGCGGCGGCGGTGTAGCCGCCGACGATGATCGTGGTGCCCTTGAGCCCGCGGATCGGCGCGTCCCGGATCGCGCGGATGTCGCGAACCAGCTGCATCGACGTGGTAAGGGTGGTCGTGTCGGCGGGGAAGACGTCCACCAGCGCGATCCGCTGGTCGGTGCCGAGGTAGGCGTCCAGAAAGTCGCCGAGATCGGCGCGCGCGGCGGGGAGGTCGCTGTAGAGCACCGAGTACTCCAGCAGCGAGGCGCCCTTCTTCACCGTCGTCAGGCTGGTGACACGGCCCACGCGTGGGTCCGCCGCGAGCGAGTCCGTCAGGTTGCGGAGCCCGCGGAGCCGGGCCGCCGTCGTGATGGTTTCGCCCTCCGGCACTTCCACGAGCACGCGGATCGGGAGCATGATCCCCGACGCGCCCATCGCAGAAAGCGTCTCGGCGCCGCGACCCGCCTCGGTGGCGGTGGGCCACCAGTGGCGCGACGGCAGCCCGATCTTGATCAGGAACACCGGGGCGGTGAGCAGCAGGACCCCGACCCCGCCCAGCGTGAGCGCGCGGTAGGGATGCCGGCTCAGGGAGCGCGCCCAGCGCTCCCAAATGGTCGGGGCGTGGTACCAGGCCAGCCGCCGGGCGAGCCAGCGCGGCGTGTCGATGGCGCGCCCGAGGATCGCGAGCAGGGCCGGCAGCAGGGTCGTCGACAGGAGCACCGCCACGGCGACGACCACGAGGCCGCTCAAGCCGATACTGCGAGTTTCGACCATGGGAGGAATCAGCAGGGCCGCGAAGCCGACCAGGACCGTGAGCCCCGAGGTGATGACCGCGCTGCCGGCGGTGGCGAGTGTCCGGCGGGCGGCTTCATGGCGCCGGAGGCCGCGCTTCAGCTCTTCGCGGAACCGCGTCACGATGAGCAGCGAGTAGTCGATGCCGACGCCCAGCCCGATCATCGTCGTGAGGTTGAGGACGAAGACCGACATCGGCGTGTAGAGTGCGAGGATCCCGATGAGCGCCAGGGCCACGAAGATCGCGAGGATCCCGACCGCCACCGGGAGGAGCGCGGCCACCAGCGCGCCGAAGGCGAGCACCAGGACCATCAGGGTGAGCGGCAGCACGCGGAGCTCGCTCCGCCGGCTGTCCTCGGCGCTGACGTGCCGGATGTCCAGGTCCAGCGCGGCCCGGCCGGTCACCGTGGCCCGGTAGTCCTCGGCGTCGGGGAACGCCGCCAGCGCGCGCTGGACCGCCCGCCGGGCCGGCACCACGTACGCGCCGGCGTCCTTCCCCGGTACGCTGAGGGCGACCAGGATGAAGGTGGTGCGTCCGTTGCTGCTGATGAAGAGGGAGTCGCCGGTCGAGGCGAAGCTCAAGACGGACCGGACGTACGGTTCGCGCCGCATGCGTGCGACGAGGGAATCCAGGATGGCCGCGGGGCCGGGCCGGTCCACCGGCACCGGAGCCTCGAAGGTGATCGCGAAGAACTCGCCGATGGAACGGCTGAAGCGCGCCTGCAGCAGCCGGTCCGCGCGGACCGCCTCGGTTTCCCGGGTGCTGCCGCCCCGGAGGTCGAGGCGCTCCGGCGTAAGCCGGGCCTGGATGACCGCGAGCGTGCCGACGATCACCCAGAGCGCGATGACCGCCCACCGGAACTTCACGACGGCCCGCGCGAACAACTTCATCACCACGGCGTGCGGTTCTCCCCGGCGGCGGGGCCGCGACGCGCGGGCCCGGATCTGCCAATGTTAGGGGGCGCCGGCACGCCCCGCCACCCGATGTAGCGATGACTCCGGCTCCCGGCCCATATTGCGACCAGCATGCAACGCTTCCTGGTGTTCGTCCTGCTCGCGCTGACCGCCCTGCTGGCCGTCGGCACCGCGCGCCGCTACCGGGCCCGGTCCGCCGGGCGCTCGATGGCCGCCGCAAGCGCGCCCGCCGCCGTGGCCGCCGTCCCGCCGGTCTCGGACAGTGCGCGCACCGCGGCCCGCGCGCTCCTGGCCCGCGACATCGGACAAACATACCTCGATTCCATGGTCCTCAGCACCGATTCGCTCATCCGGCGGTGGCCCGATCGCGGCGGCCGCCCCTTCCGCGTCGCCATCCTGGAGGGCGGATCTCCCGACTACGGCGTGAGGATGGCCGGTTTCGTTCGCGAGGCCGCGTCCCGGTGGGAGGCCGCCGGCGTCGGATTCTGGTTTGCGTTCAGCGGCGACAGCGCGGACGCGGATATCCTGTTCCGCTGGCGGGAGAGCTTCGGCAACGGCAACCAGGCGGGCGTGACCGACCTGCGCTGGTCCAACGCCGGGCCGGTGGTCCACGCCTACGTGTCCCTGGCCACGCGGAACGCGGGCGACTCGCTGTTCACCGACGAGGCCATGCTCGGCGCCGCGGTGCACGAGCTCGGGCACGCCATGGGGCTGCCGCACTCGGCGGACAGCGGCGACGTGATGTTTCCGGTGACCCGGGTGACCGCCGTCTCCGCGCGCGACCGCGCGAGCGCCCAGTTGCTCTACGCCCTGCCACCCGGTTCGCTGCGGACGACGCCGCCCGGCGACACGGAGGGTCCGCGTTGACGGGGGAAGGTCCCGTTCGATAGCTTGCGCGGAGGAGGTGGACCCATGGTGACCACGGAGCTGGTGCGGAAGGCGCTCAAGGGCGTCAAGGACCCCGAGCTGGGGCTGAACGTCGTGGACATCGGCCTGATCTACGACGTGCAGGTCTCGGAGGCGGGGGATGTGCACATCACGATGAGCCTTACCTCGCCGGGGTGTCCGTCGGGGCCTGAGATTATGGGCGACGTCAAGCAGGTGGTGGGTGACCTCGACGGCGTCAACAGCGTGGAGGTCGAGCTGGTCTGGGAGCCGTACTGGACTCCCGACCGGATGGACCCGCGGGTACGGGCCTTCCTGGGCTGAGCGTCAGCCGCCTGCCGGCGCCGGCGCGGGCTCCGGCAGGACGGCCAGCAGTTCCCTCCCGAATTCCTTCCGCTGCCAGCGGCGGAGCGATGGAATCCCCTCCAGCTCCTCGACCGTGCCGGGCGCGAGCCTCGCAATCTCTTCCAGGGTGCCGTTGGGGCAGGTGACGCCCGGCGCGAGGTCGAGCCGCTGCGCGATGATGTTGCGCGCGGCCTTCAGGCGCTCGAGCCGCGCGTCGGCCGCGGGATCCGCGGCGCGCCGCATCGGCCGCGGCAGCCGCGGCAGGTCCCGTTCGGGGATCGCCATGGCCTGCTCGATGGCGTCGAGAATCTCCGGGCCGCGCCGGGCGATGGTCTCGGGCCCCACGCCACGCACGCGCTGCAGATCTTCCAGGGTCCTGGGGGGCTGCCGGGCCATGTCGAAGAGCGGCTCGTTGTTCAGGATCCGGAACGAGGCGCGGTCGAGCCGGCGGGCAGTGGCCTCGCGCCAGTCGAAGAGGGCGCGGAGCAGCGCGAGTTCCCGGCCCTTGAGCGCCTTGGCCCCCTTGAGCCGGAGGTATGCGGGCTCGGCGGGGTCGGCGGGCGTCCAGGCCACGCCCTCCAGCAGGCCGAACTCTTCTTCGACCCAGGCGAGGCGGCCCCGCGCCTCCAGCTGGCGGCGCAGTTCATCGCGCAGGGCCGGAAGGTGCCGGGTGTCGGTGGCCGCGTACGCCAGCATTTCCGTGGACAGCGGGCGCGCGGACCAGTCGGCGCGCTGATACTTCTTGTTGAGGGTCACCCCGAAGTACTTCTCGAGCAGGGCGGCCAGGCCGATCCCCGGCTCGTTGAGGAACTGTGCGGCCACCCGGGTATCGAAGAGCCGCGCGGCGCGAATGCCGTACTGCCGCTCGAGGAGCCGGAGGTCATAGTCGGCGTCGTGGAAGATGACCTCGATGGACGGGTCGGCCAGCAGGCCCGCGAACCGTTCGAGGCTCTGCACCGCGAGGGGGTCCACCACCGCCGTCCGCTCCCGCGAGGAAATCTGGAGCAGGTACACCCGATCCTCGAAGCGGTGGAAACTCGCGGCCTCGGTATCCACGGCGAGGAGTGGCTCCCGGGACAGGTCGGCCACCAGGGCGTCGAACGCGCCCTGATCCGCGATGACTTCGACGCCGGGGGGAGCTTCGGGGACGGCAGGTCGGGCAGGCGAGTTCGATTCGGCGGGCATCTCGGAATAGTGCCGGAACTCGGGTGGCATCGCAACTGGCCTGGTTTCGTGCAACTATGACGTGAGTGTCACGTCACTAAGACGACACTCTCTACAGCTCCAACCTGACTTCTCGTATTACCCCGTCTAGATTCCTCCCCCGCAGGACAGGTCCCTCACCACACCGCACCTTCTTTGGAGTCATGATGCGCCGATTCACCCCTCGGATCTCCGGCGGCATTCTTCCCTGGACCGTCGTCGGCTTGCTGCTGCTGGCGGCGTGCCGCGACACCCCTCGCGTGGCGCCCGAGGCGGATACCGGCCCGCTCGTGACCGACTCGACCGGCGTGCGGGTCGTCAACGACACCGCGCCGAGCTGGGGCACCGCCTCGCCCTGGACCGTCGCGGACGCTCCGACCTTCGACCTCGGCGACCCGGAGCAGCCGCTGCTCGGGGTGCCGGCCGTGGTTCGGTTGTCGGACGGACGCATCGTCGTCGCCAACGGCTCGACGCAGACCATCATGTACTTCGATGCCTCGGGCAAGCTGTTGACGACTGCGGGCGGACGCGGTGTCGATCCGGGTCAGTTCCACGGCATGGGGTGGATCGGCCGCGTGGCCGCCGATTCGGTGGTGGCCTACGACTTCATCGCGCGCCGCCTCGCCCTCTTCGATCCCAAGGGAAAGTTCGTCCGCACGGCCGACCTGAAGCCGGCCGACCCGTCTCTTCCGGCCGAGCCCCTCGCCACCTATTCCGACGGGTCCGTCCTCTTCCGCCTCGGGCGGGCGCAGGGCCCCTTTGCCGGCGAGCCAGGGGCGGTCATCCGCGACTCGGCCAGCTATATGCGCTTTGCGCCGGATGGGTTGCCCGTCGTCGCCGTGGGGCGGTTTCCGCAGAGCGAGTCGTTCGGTGTGCGCGTGCGCCCGAAGGAGGCGCCTGCCCCGTTCCCGGTCCCCTTCGGACTCATCACGGTCGCGGCGGTCCGGGGCGACACCACCCTCATCGGGACCGGGGCCAGCTTTGAGATCGCGTCCATCGGGCCGGACGGGACGCCGGTTGGGCTGCTGCGGGCCGCCATTCCCCGCTCCCCGGTGACCCCGCAGGACGCCGAGGAGTTCACCGCGGCCGCCATCACGCGGCTCAAGACCGGCACCAAGACGCTGAAGACAACGCTCGACAGCAGCCTGGTGCGGAGCCTGGAGAAGGCCCCGTTCCCCGCCTTGAAGCCCGCCTTCAGCCGGCTCCTGGTGGACCGGACCGGTGCGCTCTGGGTGTTGATGCCGGGCGCGGGGAATGTCTGGACGGTGTTCGCGCCCGATGGCACCTGGCTCGGGTCGGTCACGACGCCCGAAGGGCTCCGCGTGGACGAAATCGGCCCCGACTACGTACTCGGCGTGTGGCGCCAGCGGCACGGGCAGGAGCGAGTGCGTTCCTATCCACTCACCCGGGGCAGCCTCTAGGTCACTCGCGCTTGGACACCAGCTCGAGTCCGGCCGCCACTTCCTCGAGGGCCTTGGCGAGCACCTTGTAGAACTCGCCATCGGGGGCGGGTGCGCCGCCCAGGGCTGCATCGAGTTGGATCTTCCGGGCGAGGCGCGCGGCGTGGCGGATGTAGTCAGTGGCTGGGGGCATGGCAGATCTCGGTGAGGGGTCTGGATCGGAGGAGGCCCGATGATGCAGGTGCCTGTCTCGTTCACGGTGTATCCGGGCGACTGCGACACCTTCGGCCACCTCAACCAGGCGGCCTTCCTCGTGCTGTTCGAGCGCGCCCGCTGGCAGCTCCTGGCCGAGGGGCCGGGGATGGACCTCTTCGCGCGTGAAGGCGTCTGGCCCGCCGTGCGCCGCGCGGTCATCGAGTACCTGGCCCCGGCGTTCGCAGGGCAGGAACTGCGCTTTCAGCAAGCCGTGACCCGCCTGGGCCGCACCAGCTTCACGATCCGCCAGGTGGCACGGCGCGCGTCGGACGACACGCTGGTGTCCACCCTGGAGTCGGTGTTCGTGTGCATCGATCGCACCGGCGCGCCCGTGGTGGTGCCCGAGGCGGTGGCGGGGTGGCTGCTTCCCCCGGCGCCGCCGATCGCGGCCCCGCAGCGTCGGGTCGCGGTCCACGGCGTCGAGCTCGCGCTCGACGACCGCGGGAGCGGCCCCGCCCTCCTCTTCGTGCACGGCTACCCCTTCGACGGCACCCTGTGGCGACATCAGGCCGGCGCCTTCCCCGGCTGGCGCACCCTGATTCCCGACCTGCGCGGACTCGGCCGTTCCGACGCGCCCGACCTGGGCTACAGCATGGCCACCTACGCGGACGATCTCGCGGGGTTGCTCGACGCGATCGGGGTGGACGAAGTGGTGCTGGCCGGCCTCTCCATGGGCGGCTACGTCGCCTTCGAATTTCTGCGGCGCCACCGGCCGCGGGTGCGCGGACTGGTGCTGGCCGACACACGGGCCCAGGCGGACAGCGCGGAGGGACGGAAGGGCCGCGAGGCCGCGATGGCTGCCGCGCGCGAGGGGGGTGCACCGCTGATCGCCGACCAGATGCTGCCCCGGCTCCTGGGGCCGACGGCCCCCGAGTCGCTGCGCGACTCGGTGCGGGCGATGATGACCGCGGCTCCCGTCGCGGGGATCCTCGGCGCGCTCGCCGCCATGCGCGACCGGCCGGACTCGAGCGCCCTGCTGCCCTCCCTCGCCGGGCTGCCCACCCTCGTGGTGGTCGGGGCCGACGACCAGTTGACGCCACCCAAGGACGCCGAGGCCATCGCGAAGGCGATTCCAGGTGCCCGGCTGGCCGTGATTCCGCACGCCGGGCATATGGCGCCACTGGAACAGCCGGAGGCCTTCAACGAGCACCTGCGGGCCCTGCTCGCGCGGCTCGGGCCGGTCCCCACCGCGACCGGGTGAAACCTTTTGCCGGGCTCGGGCGTCTAATTCCATGAGGCGCCGGTTCGGTTGGTCTCACTCCGGCCTCCGACGCTTCGAACAATCCTTCCTACCCTACGGCTCCGGGACCGCGGCCAGGCAGTACGGTTCCGGGGCCGCCTCGCGTCTGCCACCCAGCCATATCTTCGCGGGCCCCATCTACCCACTTGCCCCGCAGTCGGGTGCGGGGTGAACCTTGGGACCGTCGCCGCGCACCGGAAGCAAAGCGGCGCGACCCCGAAGGGCCGCGCCGCACCAACGCCCCCGGGGCGGGCGGATCAGCGTTCGGGCCGGCCCGGCGGGGTGTCGCTCTCGAACACCTCCTTGTTCTTCTCGATGAACGAGGCGTACTGCGGCGGGACATCCTCTTCGGGGAAGATGGCGGTCACCGGGCACTCCGGTTCGCAGGCGCCACAGTCAATGCACTCATCCGCATTGATGTAGAGCTGGTCTTCGCCTTCGTAGATGCAGTCCACCGGGCAGACGTCCACGCATGCCCGATCCTTGACGCCGATGCAGGGTTCCGTGATCACGTACGTCATCGTACCAGCCGCTCCCTCGGGAAGAAGCCCAGCCGCACAGGGGATGCGACGGGTCCTGCGGCAAGTATTGCGGACTCCCTTCCTGCCGCGCAAGGGGTGCCTCGCCGCCGCGTTCGCGGCCGTGGTGCTCACGGCGCCGTTGGCGGCGCAGGTGCCCGCCTGCTCCACGGGGCGCACCGCACTGGTCCTCTCCGGCGGCGGCGCCAAGGGCCTCGCGCATCTCGGGGTGATTGCCGCACTCGACAGCCTCGGCGTGCGCCCGGATTACGTGGTCGGCACGAGCATGGGGGCCATCATCGGGGCGCTCTACGCCGGCGGCATGACCGCGCGCGAGGCCGATTCGCTCGCCGCGCTCTTCAGCCCGACCGACCTGTTCACCTCGACCTCACCCGAGGGGCCGCTTGCCTGGGAGCCCTTCACGCCGCTCCTGGTGTGGGCCAAGGGAGAGCACGGGTTCTCCCTGCAGAGCCCGGCGGTGCGCGAGGCCGACGCCAACGCGCGGCTCTCCGCGCTCCTGCTCCGCTCCAACCTGCTCGCGCGCGGCGACTTCGACCGGATGCCGATCCCGTTCCGTGCCGTCGCCACCGACCTCGTCACGCGGGACACCGTGGTTCTCGCGTCGGGCGACCTCGCGCAGGCGGTCCGCGCCAGCATGGCGGTGCCACTCCTCTTCCCGCCGGAAGTCATCGACGGGAGGATGCTCATCGACGGCGGGCTTTCGGCCAATGTGCCGGTGGCGATCGCGCGGGGGCTGCCGGGCGTCACGCGGGTGATCGTGTCCGACGTGACCTCCTCGCTGCTGACCCAGGAAGAGCTCCAGTCCGGCGCGCTCGCGGTGGCGGATCAACTGGCGAACTTCCTCTTCGTGCAACCCGCCGCGGTGCCCGGGCCGGACGATGTGTCCATCCGCGTGGACCTGAAGGAATTCGGGAACCTCGATTTCACCCCCGAAACAACCGATTCCATCATGCGGCGCGGCCGCATGCGCGCGGATAGCGCGCTGGCCTCGGCGACCTGCCTGCCGAGGGGCACCGTGCCGTCCGGGGATCTTTCCCTGCGGATGTCGACCTTTACGCTCAGTGGGGGCGCTCCGACCGACGCCGAGGTGCTGCAGCGATTCCTCGGACTGCACACTGGCCAGCCGCTGGACCTGCCGCTCCTTGCCACGCAGATCGACGCCGTATCGCAGCTCGGGGCCTACACCTCGCTCTGGCTGCATCCGACCCCGGACGGCGAGCGGGTGGCGTTTCGGGCAGCGGTCCATCCGGCCCCCTCCAAGCTCGCGGGCGTCACCCTGGCCTACGACCGGGACCTCGGCGGTCGCCTCGGGTTGATGTACCTCGACCGCCGACTCTTCGGGCGTGCACTCGAGGGGAGCCTTACGGTCGGGGTGGGGACCTTGCAGAACGATGCCACCGCGGGACTGCGGCGCTATTTCGGCGGCGGGCGCTCGTGGCTCGCGCCGACACTCACGCTCCACGTCGAGAACGAGACGATCCTGCTTTACGATGCCGATGGCAGTAACGTCGGCCGCACGGATACGCGCGAGGGCGTCGTGTTCGCGGGGCTCGAGGAGGGCGTGCGCGCGGGGTGGGTGGTCGCGGCCGGATTCGACGGCCGGTCGTGGCGCGACGACGGCTCCGCCGCCGTCGGCGGGGATTCCGGTTCCGACGGCTCGAGCGCCGGGGTGCGGGTGGCCGCCTACCGCCCGCGGGGCGCATGGCAGGCGCACGCCGAGGTCGTCTGGTCCAACTCCTTCCGTCGGGCCGGGCTCGCGTCCTCGTACCTTTTTCATCTCGGGAAGCTGGGGATCACGCCGATGGTGCGCCTCGGGTGGGGCGAGGACCTCCCGTTGCAGGAGCAGTTTCCGCTGGGGGGCTCGCTCGGGTTTCCCGGGCTGGCCACCGAACAATTGCGCGGCGAGCGGGAGGTCTTCGCAGGGCTGGGCGCGTCGCACCCGATTCGGGGGCCGTTGCGGTGGGAAATCCTGGTGGCGGCGGGACGGAGTGCCGACGGCGGGGAGTTGTTCGCCGATACCGACTGGGTTGGCGGTGTCCGGGGCGGGCTCGCCATCGACACGCCGATCGGCGACGTGCAGGCGGCCTACGGGATTACCACCACCGGCATCGACAACGTCTACGTGCGACTGGGGCGGTGGTTCTAGCGCCGGTCAGATGAGCCCGGTGAGCGGCGTGGCGTAGTGGGCGTGCCGGGGCTCGGGCTCGCCGTAGCGGCCCGCCGCCGAGTGCAGACGGTTCCACTCCTCCCGCAGGCAGAACGGATCGAGCCCGTGCGGCCGGTCCACCGCCAGCACGCCGTCCAGATGGTCGATTTCGTGCTGCAGCAATTCCGCGCGGTCCCCTTCCAGCTCGATGTCGTGCTCCTCCCCCTTGATGTCCTGGTAGTGCACCCGGATCCGGTAGGCCCGGGACACCTGCACCATCAGGTTGGGGAACGAGAAGCAATCGTCCCAGACGGTGAAGTCGTCGGTGCCGATGTCCACGATTTCCGGATTGATCAGCGGCCACGGCTTGTCCATTTCGACGTAGATCATCCGGACCGGCGCCCCGATCTGGGGCGCGGCAATCGCGCGGCCGCTCCCGAACCGCGACTGCCAGTCGCGCAGCGTTTCCCGCATGTCGTCGAGGATGACGCGG
This sequence comes from uncultured Gemmatimonadaceae bacterium, assembly GCA_964571795.1. GTDB lineage: Bacteria > Gemmatimonadota > Gemmatimonadetes > Gemmatimonadales > GWC2-71-9 > SPDF01. Next base: position 64,458 of record CAZNDK010000002.1, read on the forward strand.
ACGGCGGTGGAGCGCGGCTTCGTGATGGGCTCGCAGCGGGCGCGGAGAATCGGGTCGCCGAGGAGTCGGATGCGGTGGATGGTCATGACGCAATCTTGCATTCGAAGCGTGGTATGACAAGAGTCGGCCAATCTGCCAAGAGGTAGTAGTACCAGCTACCTATATTGTGTTACGCATTGTATTGCAATGACTTGCTGACGCATAACGCCAACCTGATCACCCGGGACCGCGCTCTCGCGCAAGACCAACATCCTCTCGTCTCGACCAGGTCGGACCTGGCGCCAGCAGATCTGGAATTGGCGCCATACCGGATCCGGTAATGACTTGTGGCCAAGCGGTTTATGAATTCGCGCCAATAATGCCACGCGAACTTGACAATCCCGACTTCCAGGCCTACGATTCTCTTATCATGGCGATGCCGATTGCCCACCTCCGTGCCTCCGCCGCCCTTCCGGTCGGCTACAAGGGTCCACGAGCCTCGATCCTCGTGGAGCTCAAGTTCGTTCCTGGGTTGACGGCCAAGGAACTTGCGGCCCGCCTCGGACTATCACTCAACGCGATCCGGCATCACCTCAAGGAACTCGAACTCGACGGCCTGCTGGCGTACGAGCGGGAGCAGCGCGGCGTCGGCGCTCCGGTGTTCGCCTACCGCCTTTCGCCGGCGGGCGAGCAGGTCTTTCCGCGCCGCTACGAGGCGACGCTGACCGAGGTGCTCGAGGCGCTGGTGGAGCGCGAGGGTCGTGAAGCGGTCGTCGGCGCGCTGGAGGCGCGGTACGCCGCCTTCCTCCACCGGCTCCCGGCCGACCTCGTCCAGCTCCCGGCCGAGCGGCGGCTGGACGCGGTGACCCGGCTCCTCCAGGAGGAGGGGTTCATGCCGGGGTGGGAAGGGTCGGCGGAAGGGGGGACGCTCACCGAGCACAACTGCGCCATCCGCGCCGTGGCCGAGCGCTTCCCGGAAATCTGCGCGGCCGAGGAGCGGTTCCTGAGCGCCGCCCTCGGGGCCTCCGTGGACCTCCGGGCCCACGTGCTCGACGGGTGCGCCGCCTGCGAATATCAGGTGCAGTTCACGCCACCGCTCCCGATCGGGATCGGGCGGCCGTCAGGGGGCCCCGAGCGGGTCCCGGGAGTCAACGCATGACCTCGCCCGTCGAATCCCTCGTCCAGCAGGAATACAAGTACGGCTTCGTGACGGACATCGCCACCGACACGGTGCCGCGCGGCCTGAACGAGGACCTCATCCGGCTCATCTCCGCCAAGAAGGAGGAGCCGGCGTTCCTCCTCGAGTGGCGGCTGGCGGCCTACCGGCGCTGGCTCGACATGACCGAGCCCCACTGGCCGAACGTGCAGTACCCGCCGATCGACTACCAGGACATCATCTACTACTCGGCGCCCAAGACGACGGCGCCGCTGGGCTCGCTCGCCGAGGTGGACCCCGAGCTGCTCGCCACCTACGAAAAGCTCGGCATTTCGCTGTCCGAGCAGAAGCGCCTGTCGGGCGTGGCGGTGGACGCCATCTTCGACAGCGTGTCGGTGGCCACGACCTTCAAGGAGAAGCTCAAGGAGCACGGCGTCATCTTCTGCTCCTTCTCAGAGGCCGTGCGGGAGCACCCCGAGCTGGTCAAGAAGTACCTGGGCAGCGTGGTGCCGGCCGGCGACAACTTCTTCGCCGCGCTCAACGCCGCCGTCTTCACGGACGGGTCGTTCGTGTACATCCCGAAGGGCGTCACCTGCCCGATGGAGCTGTCCACCTACTTCCGGATCAACGCCGCCGACACGGGGCAGTTCGAGCGCACGCTGATCGTGGCCGACGAGGGCGCCACGGTGAGCTATCTCGAGGGCTGCACCGCCCCGAAGCGCGACACCAACCAGCTGCACGCCGCGGTGGTGGAGCTCGTGGCCCTCGAGGGCGCCACCATCAAGTACAGCACGGTGCAGAACTGGTACGCTGGCGACAGCGAGGGTCGCGGCGGGATCTACAATTTCGTGACCAAGCGGGGCAAGTGCGCCGGGGCGCGGTCGCGCATCACCTGGACCCAGGTCGAGACCGGCTCCGCCATCACCTGGAAGTACCCCAGCGTCATCCTCCAGGGCGACGACTCGATCGGCGAGTTCTACTCGGTGGCCGTGGTGAACAACCGCCAGCAGGCGGACACCGGCACCAAGATGATCCACGTGGGCCGGAACACCCGCAGCACCATCATCTCCAAGGGCATCTCGGCCGGCCGGGGCCAGAACAGCTACCGCGGGCTGGTCAAGATGCTCCCGAAGGCCATCGGGGCCCGGAACTACACCCAGTGCGACTCGATGCTCATCGGGAACGCCTGCGGGGCCCACACCTTTCCGTACATCGACGTGCAGCACCCGAGCGCCTCGGTCGAGCACGAGGCCTCCACGTCGAAGATCGGCGAGGACCAAATTTTCTACTGCAAGCAGCGCGGCCTCAACACCGAGGACGCGATCTCGATGATCGTCAACGGGTTCTGCAAGGACGTCTTCCAGAACCTGCCCATGGAGTTCGCCGTCGAGGCGCAGAAGCTGCTCGGCATCAGCCTCGAAGGCAGCGTCGGTTAAGGAGAACACGCACGTGCTTGAAATCAGAGACCTGACCGCCACCGCCGGCGGCACCGAAATCCTTCGCGGCATCAGCCTGACCGTCAACGCGGGCGAGGTGCACGCCATCATGGGCCCGAACGGCAGCGGCAAGAGCACGCTGGCCCAGGTGCTCGCCGGCCACCCGGCCTACGAGGTCACCGGCGGCTCGGTCACGTACAGGGGGCAGGACCTCCTGGAGCTGGAGCCCGAGGAGCGCGCGCAGGCCGGCGTCTTCCTGGCGTTCCAGTACCCGGTCGAAATCCCGGGCGTCACCAACGCCTACTTCCTGCGGGCCGCCTACAACGCCAAGCGCAAGGCGCAGGGACTCGAGGAGCTCGACCCGATGGACTTCCTCGACCTGCTCGAGGACAAGCTGAAGCTGGTGGAGTGGGGCCCCGAGATCATGAGCCGCGCGGTCAATTCCGGCTTCTCCGGCGGCGAAAAGAAGCGGAACGAGATCCTCCAGATGGCGGTGCTCGAGCCGACGCTCGCCATCCTCGACGAGACCGACTCCGGCCTCGACATCGACGCGCTCAAGATCGTGGCCCACGGAGTCAACGCGCTCCGCCGCCCCGACAGCGCCACCATCGTGGTGACCCACTACCAGCGGCTTCTCGACCACATCGTGCCCGACTTCGTGCACGTCCTCGCCGGCGGCCGGATCGTGCGGTCGGGCGGCAAGGAACTGGCGCACGAGCTCGAGGCCCGCGGGTACGAATGGCTGACCGAGGCGGCGGGAGCCCCGGCGTGACCGCCACGACCTCCCGTCCCGTCGTGACCCGCAGCGCGGAACCGGCCTGGCTGGCCGAGCTCCGCCGGGCGGGCGCCGCGCGCTTCGAGGCGCTCCGCCTGCCTACACCCCGGGACGAGGACTGGCGCTTCACCGACCTCTCGCCGATCGCCAAGGCCGCGCTCGGGCCGGCGCGTGCCGCCGGTGCCCTCACGGCCGACGACCTCGCCCCGTTCCTCTTCGGCCACGCCGAATGGCCGCGGCTGGTGTTCGCCAACGGCCGCTTCCAGCCGTCGCTCTCCCGCGTGACCGGCCTGCCGGCCGGCGCGCGGCTCGGCCCGCTGGCCGGGTTGCTTGCCGATGCGCCGGAACTTGTGGAAGGCACCCTGGGCCGCCTGGCGGTCCAGCCCGCGGCCGCCGCGCTGGTGGGGCAGAACGCCGCGGCCTTTGCCGACGGCTACGCGCTGGTGTTGCCGGCGGGCGCCGTCGTCGACACGCCGATTCACGTCCTCTTTGTGACCGACGGCCGCACCGCGTCGGGCGCCACTCACTCGCGCAACGTGGTGGTCCTCGGTGCCAACGCGTCGGCCTCGGTGGTAGAGAGCTTCGTGGCGCTGGCCGACGGCGTGGCACTCACCAACACCGTCACCGAGGCGAACCTGGCCGCCGGGGCCCGGTTCGACCACTGCAAGGTGCAGCGGGAGAGCGCTGAGGCCTTCCACCTGGCCACCCTCGAGGTGCGCCAGGAGCGGGACAGCTACCTCAACTCGTTCTCCTTTGCGGTGGGCGCGGCGCTTTCGCGCACCAACATCTACACCACCCTCGCGGGCCCCGGCGCGCATGCCACGCTGTATGGCCTGTACCTCGGCAATGGCCGGCAGCACGTGGACCATCAAACCCGGATCGAGCACGCCGCCCCCAACTGCACGAGCTGGGAGGTGTACAAGGGCATCCTCGACGGGCATGCCCACGGCGTGTTCAACGGCAAGGTGTACGTCCACCCGGTGGCGCAGAAGACCGACGGCAAGCAGACCAACAAGAACCTGCTGCTTTCCGCCACGGCCAAGGTGGACACCAAGCCGCAGCTGGAAATCTTCGCCGACGACGTGAAGTGCACCCACGGCGCCACGGTGGGCAGCCTCGACGCCGTGCCGCTGTTCTATTGCCGGAGCCGCGGGATCCCCGAGGCCGAGGCGCGCACGCTGCTGACCTACGCCTTCGCCGCGGACGTGCTCGAGGAAATCCGGAGCCGCCCGGTGGTGGATCACCTGGAGGACCTGATGCGGGCGTGGTTGCTGGCGGCGGGGCGGCGGGTCAGCGGGTCAGCCGAGAAGGCATCGAGTTGACCGTGTCGACCGCCACGACCTCCCCCCCTCCCCGCGTCCCCGCCTCCGGGCTGGACGTCCAGGCCATCCGCGCCGACTTCCCGATCCTGGCCACCAAGGTCGGCGGGAAGCCGCTGGTCTACCTCGACAACGCGGCCACGGCGCAGAAGCCGCTGGTCGTCATCGAGACGGTGCGGCGCTTCCTGGCGGAGGAAAACGCCAACATCCACCGTGGGGTGCACTACCTGAGCGAGCGCGCCACGCTGGCGTTCGACGCGGTGCGGGAGGAAGGGCGCGCGTTCCTGAACGCGCCGGCCGCCCACGAGGTCATCTTCGTGCGCGGCACGACCGAGGGCATCAACCTCGTGGCCCAGAGCTACGGCCGGACCACGCTCCGCCCCGGCGACGAAATCCTGCTCACCACGATGGAGCACCACAGCAACATCGTGCCCTGGCAGCTGGTGGCCGGGCAGACCGGCGCCGTGGTTCGGGCCATTCCGATCACCGACGCGGGCGAGGTGGACCTCGACGCCTACCGCCGGATGCTCGGGCCCCGGACCCGCATCGTTGGCGTGGTCCACATTTCCAACGCCCTCGGCACTATCAATCCCGTCGCCGAAATGACCCGGATGGCCCACGAGGTGGGCGCGGTCGTGCTGGTGGACGGCGCCCAGGCCGCGCCACACACGCCGATCGACGTCCAGGCGCTCGGGTGCGACTTCTACGCCTGCTCCGGCCACAAGATGTTCGGCCCCACCGGGGTCGGCATGCTCTGGGGCCGCACCGCACTGCTCGACGCGATGCCGCCCTGGCAGGGCGGCGGCGACATGATCCACACCGTGAGCTTTGCGGGCACCACCTTCGCCCCGCTGCCCGCCAAGTTCGAGGCGGGCACGCCGGCCATCGCCGAGGTCATCGGGTTGGGCGCCGCCATCGGCTACATCCGAAGTGTCGGCCTCGCGGCCATCGGCGCCTGGGAGCACGAACTCCTGGCCTACGCCACCGAGCGGGTGCAGGCGGTCCCCGGCGTCCGGCTGGTCGGCACCGCGCGGGACAAGGCGGGCGTGCTCGCCTTCACGCTCGAAGGGGTGCACCCGCACGACCTGGGCACCATCCTGGACGCCGACGGCGTGGCCATCCGGGCGGGGCACCACTGCGCCCAGCCGGTCATGGAGCGCTTCGGGGTCAACGCCACGGCGCGGGCGTCGTTCGCCTTTTACAACACCCTCGAAGAGGTGGACGTGCTGGTGCGCGGCCTCCATCGGGCCCGGGAGGTCTTCGCGTGAGCCGCGACCTGGACGAGCTCTACCAGAGCGTCATTCTCGACCACAACAAGACGCCCCGGAACTTCCACGAGCTGCCGCCGCCGGCCCGGCACGCCGACGGCCACAACCCGTTGTGCGGCGACCGGCTGACCGTCTGGGTGGACGTGGACAACGATACCGTGCGCGAGGTGGCCTTCCTCGGCAACGGCTGCGCCATCTCGAAGGCCTCTGCCTCCCTGATGACCGCCGCGGTCAAGGGGAAGTCCCGCGCCGAGGCCATGGCGCTGGCCGACGAATTCCAGAAGCTGGTCACCGGCCGCCTGGAGGGCGCCGCGGAGCGGAAGGCGCTGGGCAAGCTCCAGGCGCTGGCCGGCGTGTCCGAGTACCCGGTGCGCGTGAAGTGCGCGAGCCTCGCGTGGCACACCCTGAAGGCGGCGCTCGCGGGCGCCCCCGAACCGATCTCGACCGAGTGACCTGACCGGGCCGGCCCCCCCGGCCCTGAACCCTGGAGAGCGATACGATGCCGTACCCAGAGTCGTTGGTGGCCCCGATGCGGGCGGAGATGGTCCAGATGGGAGCTGCCGAGCTCCGGACGGTGGCTGAGGTGGACGCCGCCATCGGGAGCAGCACGGGCACCACCCTGGTGTTCGTGAATTCCGTCTGCGGCTGCGCCGCGGGCAATGCCCGGCCGGCCATGAAGATGGCGCTGGGGCACGGCGTCCTGCCCGACCGGACGGTCACCGTGTTCGCGGGGCAGGATCTCGACGCGGTGGCCCGGGCCCGGAGCTATTTCGGGGAGTACCAGCCGAGTTCACCGTCGATCGCGCTGCTCCGCGAAGGCGAGGTCGTGCACTTCGTCCACCGCCACCAGATCGAGGGCCGGAGCCCGCAGGCCATCGCCGCCGACCTGACCAAGGCGTTCGACACCCACTGCCGCGACTCCGTCCGCGCGTGAGCGGGCACGTCTTTCATCCCGGGCACCACGAGCTCCACGGCGTGACCGTGGTGCTCGACACCGCCGGGGCGCTCTGGGTGGGCCGGTTCGACTCCGTGACCCCGAAGGGGGTGCTGCTGCACGACGCGGGGTGCTTCCAGGACGGCGTGACGGAGGGGACCCGCGAGGACTACCTCCGCAAGACGCTCAAGTTCGGGGTGCGGGCCACGCAAAAGAACGCGCTCATCCCGGAGGGGGAGGTGCGGGGGATACGGCAGCTGGCGGAGGTCGTGGGGTAGGAGCGGCCAGGGGCGAGGACTGAGGACTGAGGACTGAGGGCTGGCGACCGGGCACATGCCCTCAGTCCTCAGTCCTCAGTCCTTTTTTCAGGGCCAGACCTGGTCGCCGTGTTCGTCGATGAGGGTTATGGCGTCTACAGGACAGGCGCGGGCGGCGTCCAGGACCAGTTCGTCCTCCGCCCCCTCCGGATCGACCACGACCGAGATGTCCTCGGAGTCGTGGGCAAAGACGTCGGGCGCGAGGCCGACGCAGTCGCCATAACCCCGGCAAAGCGTCCGGTCGATCTTGATGGTGTACGGCATAGGGCGAACATACAAAGCCGGTTTTCATCCTGCCAGAGGGGCGGCTCCCCTCGACCCGGTACGTTGGCTCCCGGGTGTTTGAGGGCAGGATGGGGGTCGGGGGTAGGGTGGCCTCTCTCACCGTGTCCGGGGCATCGGAGGCGGTCTCTCTTGCCATCCTGCTCTCGACCTCCTCTTTTTCCTGCCTCGTCGGTGCCCGTTCGCCCCCTCCACCCAGGCCCGCCCCCGATGTCCGACATCGTCATTGCGGTAGATCGCGTCACCAAGCGGTTCGCCGGCCACACGGCCGTGCGCGCCCTGTCGCTCCAGGTGCCCTCCGGCGGCGTGTTCGGCCTGCTCGGCCCCAACGGCGCCGGCAAGTCCACCACCATCCGGATGATCATGCACATCCTGGAACCGGATGAAGGGCAGGTCACGCTCTTCGGGGGCCCGGGCACCGGGCGCGACCTCTCCGCGCGGATCGGGTTCCTGCCGGAGGAGCGCGGGCTCTATCCGCGGATGGAGGTGCTCGAGCAGCTGATCTTCCTCGGCGAAGCCAAGGGACTCCGGCGGAAGGACGCCCGAGTGCGCGCCCTCCGCTGGCTGGACCGGCTCGGCCTCGGCGACTGGGGACGGAAGAAGGTCCAGGAGCTTTCCAAGGGAATGCAGCAGAAGGCGCAGTTCATCGGCACCCTGCTCCACGACCCCGAGCTCGTGCTGCTCGATGAGCCGTTCAGCGGGCTCGATCCGGTCAACCTCCAGGTCATGAAGGACGTGGTGGTCGAGATTGCCCGGTCGGGGCGGACGGTGCTCTTCTCGACTCACATTATGGAGCAGGCGGAGCGCATGTGCGACCGCATCGCCATCATCGCGCGGGGGGAAAAGGTGGTCGACGGCCGGCTGGTGGACGTCAAGGCCGAGGGAGGGCGCCGGCACGTCTTTCTCGGCTTCGACCACGATGCCGGCCTGGCGGGCTCGGTCTTCGCCGACCGGAGCCTCGTGGCCCGGGTGGACGACTCCGGCGCCACTGCGGAGGTGGAGCTGGCGATCGGGGCGCATTCCGACCGGTTGCTGCGCGCCCTCATCGACGCCGGCGTCGGCCTGAGCCGGTTCGAAGTCGCCGAGCCGTCGCTGCAGTCCATCTTCCTGGCCAAGGTGGGTGCGGATGCCGCGGTGGCCGTCGCGCGGGAGGACCGCCATGCATAAGCTCTTCGCGGTCATCCGGCGGGAATTCATGGTGCGGGTCCACACCCGCGCCTTCGTGATCAGCACCATCCTGGGCCCCGTGCTGATGGGGTTCCTGTTTGTCTTCCCGATGCTGCTGGAGTCGCGCGACCGGGCGCCCAAGCGCGTGGTGGTGCTCGACGCGGCGAGTGGCGAATTCGGCGTCCGGGTGACCGACGCCCTCGCCGCCTCCCGGCGGGGCGACGGCCCCGACGCCGCGCCGCGCTATGAGGTGATGCGGGTCCAGTCCGGGGTCGGCAACCTGGGGCCGCTGGACTCGCTCATCGCCCTCACCGGGGCCAAGCGGGAGGTGCCCGGGGCCATCGTGGGGCTGGTGCTGGTGACCGACTCCGTCATCGACACCGGGCGGCTGCATTACTTCGGCAGCAACGTCGGCAGCCTGTCGGAAATGGGCGACCTGCAGCGCACCATCCGGCAGGTGGTCATCGCGGAGCGGCTCGGGCGCGAGGGCGTGGATCCGTCGGTACTGGCGCGGGCCACCGCCCCGGTGTCACTGGAAACGTCCCGCGTGAGCAACGGCCAGTTGAGCGGAGAGAGCGGGGAGTCGTCGTTCATCCTCGCCTATGTGATGTCGTTCCTGCTGTACATCGCGCTCCTTCTCTATGGCACGCAAGTCATGGGCTCGGTCGTGGAGGAAAAGAGCAACCGGATCATGGAGGTGCTGGTTTCCAGCCTCAGCCCCTTCGAGCTGATGTTCGGCAAGGTAGTCGGCGTCGGGTCGGTGGCCCTGCTGCAGCTCGGCATTTGGACCGGGTCGGCCAAGCTGCTCACCTCCCAGCGGGCCGCCATCGCCGGACTGCTCGGGGCGTCGCCGTCGGAGGCCGTGAGCATGCCGATCCCCGCCATCAGCGGGACGCTCCTGGCGGTGTACCTCACCTTTTTCGTGCTGGGGTTCTTCCTCTACTCCGCGGCGTACGCCGCGGTGGCGGCCACCGTCAGCACGCAGCAGGAGGCGCAGCAGGCGGCCATGCCGGTCAGTCTCTGCATCGTGGCGGGGCTCATGCTCATGTTCGGGCTGCTCGATGAGCCGAATGGCACGCTCGCCCGCACCATGAGCATGATTCCGCTCTTTGCACCCTTCGTCACGCCGGTCCGCTACTCGCTCAGCCCACTGCCGCTCTCGGAGGTCCTCGCCTCGGCCGGCGTCACCGCGCTCGGTGTCGTGGCCGTCGCGTGGGTCGCCGGCCGGATCTACCGCGTGGGCATCCTGATGTACGGCAAGCGCGCGTCGATTGCAGAGATCTTCCGCTGGATTCGCACCGGGTAGTCTGGCACTTGCTTCCGTAGGGTCCGGTCAGCCTCCTCGGGTTGGTCCTCCGGGCCTGCAGTTCTCGCGCCCTCCGCGCCACGGTCGCTCCGGGGGACTCGAACTGACGGCCCTCCGGACCAATCCCTTCGTCGGCCGACCGCCAATGATCGATGCGATCGCGCCCCGAAGACCGGACTGCTCCGGAGGCACGTGAGTTCACGGGTTGCCTCTGTGCGGGATCCGTACGCCAGGTGTGAACTCCAGTGCCGGAGGAGCAGGCTGGTCGAGGGGCGCGGGAACGGAACTGCGTAGCGGCGCGAGCCATCCTTCTATCTTCCTTCCATGCGATACGATGTCATCGTCATCGGCGGCGGCCATGCGGGCGCCGAGGCCGCGGCCCTCGCGGAGCGCGCGGGCGCCCGTACGCTGCTGCTCACGCAGAATCTCGAGACGATCGGCCAGATGTCCTGCAACCCCGCCATCGGCGGGATCGCGAAGGGCACGGTGGTGCGCGAGGTGGATGCGCTGGGCGGGGTCATGGGCCGGGCCACCGACCTGGCGCGTATCCAGTTCCGGATGCTCAATCGCTCCAAGGGGCCCGCGGTCTGGTCTCCACGGGCGCAGTGCGATCGTGCGCTGTACCGGCGCGCGGTGCGCCAGCTGCTCGAGGCCCGGCCCAATCTCCGGTTCGCGCAGGGCACGGCCGATTCCTTCCTGATGCGGGGCGGAAGGGTGGCGGGGGTCGTGACGAAGGAGGGGCTCACCTTCGAGGCACGCGCGGTGGTCCTCACCGCCGGCACCTTCCTTCGGGGAGCGATCCACCTCGGCCTGGACGCCCAGGTGCCGGCCGGTCGGGCCGGCGAGGCTCCATCGGTAGCGATCTCGGAAGCTATTGTGCAGCATGGTATTACACGAGAACGCTTCAAGACGGGCACCCCACCGAGGATTGACGGACGGAGCGTCGACCTTGAGCGACTGACGCGACAGGATGGCGACGGTGTGCCGTACTGGTTCAGTCAGTTCCATCGGGAGGAGCATCCGGCTCAATTGCCCTGCTACCTCACCTGGGCCGGCGCCGAAGTGAAGGAGATCATCCAGCGCCACCTCCTAGAGTCGGCGCTCTATGGCGGGGCGATCAGCGGACGGGGTCCGCGTTATTGCCCCTCGGTCGAGGACAAGGTCGTCCGGTTTCCCGATGCGGTTCGCCACCAGGTGTTCCTCGAGCCCGAGGGACTTGGCACCTCCGAGATGTACGTCAACGGGCTCTCGACGTCGCTTCCAGCAGCGGTTCAGCTGGCTTTTCTCAGGGCCGTGCCCGGGCTGGAGCGGGTCGAGATGACCCGCGCAGGCTACGCCATCGAGTACGACTACTTCCCTCCGACACAGCTCCATCCGACGCTGGAATCCCGCGCGTTGCCCGGGCTCTACTTCGCGGGGCAGGTGAACGGGACCACGGGCTACGAGGAAGCGGCCGGCCAGGGCGCGATCGCTGGGTTGAACGCCGCGCTCGCCTGCAGGGATGAGGAACAGGTCGTGCTCTCCCGGAATGAAGCGATGATCGGTGTGCTGGTGGACGACCTGGTGCACCGGGGGGTGGACGAGCCGTATCGGCTCTTCACCTCGCGGGCCGAATTCCGGATCCTCCTCAGGCAGGACAACGCCCTCAGGCGGATGTACCCCCTCGCACGCCGGCTCGGACTCCTCTCCGAAGCCGAACTTCGAACCGCGGAGAGCCGATTCGAGGCGGAGGACCGTTCGGCCCGCGCGGCCGCTGAGACGACGATCGCCCCGGTGCTCGCCAATCCGATTCTCGAGGCCGCCGGAGAAACGGGCATCCAGGAGCCGGCCCGGGTGCGGGAGCTCTGCCGCCGCCCCGGGGTTGGACTCGGTACGCTGCTCTCGGCGGCCGGAATGGAGCTTGAGGCCGGGTCCGCGGAATGGGCGGATATCGAGATCAAGTACGAGGGCTATCTCGAGAAGGAGCGGGCCGCCGCCGGCCGCCTGGCGGAGCTGGACACGATGGACCTGCCGCCGGAGCTGGAGTACCACTCGATCCTCACGCTCTCGTGGGAGGCTCGCGAGAAGCTCTCCCTCGTCCAGCCAGCGTCCCTTGGGCAGGCGGGCCGAGTCCCCGGAGTCTCGCCGGCCGACCTCCAGAACCTGGCGTTCGAGGTTCTGCGCCGCCGTGCCCGTTTCACGTGAAACGGAGTCGAATCCGGCGATTGTTTCACGTGAAACAACAATTCAGCGACGCGGCCGCCAAGGATTACTTTTTTGCTATTTAAATATAACTTATTGTAAGACATAATTTTACGACTGATAGTTGCCGTGCTCGAGACTGTGGGCTCGTCGGCGCAGGTGCTCCGCGTCCTCGCCCCACGCCCCGCCTCCCCCTATATTGCGCTCCTCCCTACCCTTTCCGTCTTCGACCCCAGGCGCACACCCCGGACATGGCACGAGTCATCGCGATCGCCAATCAGAAGGGCGGCGTCGGCAAGACGACGACGGCGGTGAACCTCGCCGCCTCGCTCGCCGTGGCCGAGAAGCGCACGCTGCTGATCGACGCCGACCCGCAGGGCAACGCATCCAGCGGGGTCGGCGTGCGGCGCGACCAGGTGCGGCTCTCACTCTATGATGCGGTGATCGACGAGCGCGCCGTGCGCGACGTGATCCTGCAGGACGAGGCGCTCCCCTTCCTGCAGATCCTGCCCGCCACGCAGGACCTGGTGGGCGCCGAGCTGGAACTGGTGGACCGCCCGAACCGCGAGACGGCGTTGCGCCGCGCGCTCGAGCCGATCATGGACGACTACGACTTCATCCTGATCGACTGCCCGCCGTCGCTCGGGCTGCTCACGCTCAACGTGCTCACGGCGGCGCACGCGGTCATCATCCCGATCCAGTGCGAGTACTACGCGCTCGAGGGGATTTCCCAGCTGCTCAACACGATCCGGCTGGTGCAGCAGAACTTCAATCCCGGCCTCGCCATCGACGGCGTGCTGCTCACGATGTTCGACACCCGAATCAACCTGGCGCGGCAGGTGGCCAATGACGCGCGGGAGTATTTCGGGCCCGGCGTGTTCCGCACCGTCATCCCGCGCAACGTGCGGCTCGCCGAGGCGCCGAGCTTCGGCAAGCCCATTCTCCTGTACGACGTGCAGTCGGTGGGCGCCAAGAGCTATCTCTCGGTGGCGCAGGAGTTGATGCACCGCGTCGAATCCGGATCGACCCAGGGGGTGCACTCGTGAGCGAAGCGCGTCGACTCGGTCGCGGGCTCGAGGCCCTGCTCGGCCCGGTCTCGAAGGAGCAGGCCGAAAAAGAGGGCGCGCTGCGCGAGCTGCCCGTCACCTCCATCCGCCCGAACCCGTTCCAGCCCCGCACCCGCGTGGACGAGGAACCGCTCAAGGAGCTGGTGGCGAGCATCGAGGCCTCGGGCCTCCTGCAACCGGTGGTGGTGCGGCCCAAGGGCTCCACCTATGAATTGATCGCGGGCGAGCGCCGCTGGCGTGCCGTGCAGCGGCTCGGGTGGACGCGGATTCCCGCGGTCATCCGGGAGGCCGACGACCGGACGCTCCTCACCCTGGCGCTGATCGAGAACCTCCAGCGCGACGATCTCTCTCCCATCGATGAGGCGCTCGGCTACCAGCGGCTGCAGGAGGAGTTCGGCGTGGCGCAGGCCGAGGTGGCGCGCCTGGTCGGGCGGGACCGCTCGACGGTGGCGAACCTGCTCCGCCTGCTCGCGCTGCCGGAGCCGGTGCGCGACTTGGTGGACCACGCCGCGCTCTCGGCGGGTCATGCACGCGCCCTCCTCGGCCTCACCGACGCGAAGCTGATCATCAAGCTCGCGCGCGAGGCGGTGGCCGAGGGATGGTCGGTGCGGGAGATGGAGGCGCGGGTCCGGCAGGGGCCGGCGAGCGCCAAGCGGCCGACCGCCAAGCGGCCGGCCCCGGGCCCGGCGAGCGCCGAGGTGCAGCGCGTCGAGGAGGTGCTCCGCAAGCGGCTCGGCACCGACGTGCGGGTCACGCAACGGCGGAAGGGGCGTGGCATCGTGCAGTTGCACTACTACTCGAACGACGATCTCGCCCGCCTGCTCGAAATCATCCTCGGCGCCCCGTTCGAGGGATGAGTACGCCGCGGCCCCGCATCACGGTGATGGTGCACCGCGACGGGGAGCTCGAGTCGCGCACGCTTCGCATGCCCATCTGGCTGTTCCGGATCCTGGTGGTGGTGGGCACCGTCCTGTTGATGGGATTGCTGGTCCTCGGCGCGCTCTACGCGCCGCTCCTCAAGGCAGCGGCGAGCGTCCCGGGCCTCAGGAACGACGTGGCCCGGCTGGAGGCCGAAACGGCCAAGGTGCGTGAGCTCGCCGCCGCCCTGGACAGCGCCGAGCGCCGATACGGGCGGCTCCGGGAAATGGTCGGCGCGGACATCGTGCCCGACCCGGTGGCGCTGGCCTACTCGCTTCCGCTGGCACCCCCGGTGCGGGCGGCCCTGCCCGGCGTGCGGAGGGCGTTCGAGACCGGGCCCTCCCTGCCGAGCCACTGGCCGCTCGATCCGCCCGGCTACATCACGCGCGGCATCGTGGCGCCGGGCGGCACGGAGGAAGCCCACACCGGGCTCGACATCGCGGTCACCATCGGCACGCCAGTGCGCGCCGTCGGCGGCGGCAGCGTGGCCGAGGTCGGCAGCGACGAGGAATACGGGCAGTTTGTCGTGGTCAGCCATCCCGAAGGTTACAAGACGAAGTACGGTCACCTGTCACGGGCGGTGGTCAGCCCGGGGCAGGCGGTCAACGCCGGCGAGGTTCTCGGACTCTCCGGCAATTCCGGGCGGTCTACCGCTCCCCACCTGCATCTCGAGATCCGTCGGGGCGATGAGACGATCGATCCGCTCACGATGGTGAAGGAGGACACCCAGTAATGGCCATCTTTTCGAGCCCGCCGCGCGAGCCGGCGGCCACCAATCAGATGCGTCGGCGCACCGACCACACGACGCTGTCCATCATCGCGAAGGACCTGACGGTCGTCGGCGACCTCACCACCGACGGCGTGGTGAAGATCGAAGGGACGGTGCGCGGGACCATTCGCGCCGGCACCCAGGCGCTGGTCGCTCCCGGGGCGGTGGTGCAGGGTGACGTGCACGCCGCCGAAGCGGTGATCGGCGGCCGGGTCGAGGGCAACGTGCACGCCACCGACCGGGTCGAGGTGCAGGCCACCGCCCAGGTGGTGGGCGACGTGCTCACGCGACGGATCGTCGTCCTCGAGGGCGGCAGCGTCAACGGGTCGATCAAGATGGGATCGCCGCCGGAGCCCGGTCCGCTCGAGTGAACCTCCGAACCGCCCCCGCGGGGCTCCTGGCGGGCGCACTCCTCCTAGCGTGTGCGCCGCGGGAAGCGCCGCCGCCCTTCCGCGTCGCCCTCGTGACACCGGGCTCGGTGGCGGACGCCGCCTGGAACTCCGGGGCCTTCGCCGGGCTCGGGCAGATCCACGATTCGCTCGGCGTGCCGGTGAGCCACGTGGAGGCGCGCACCCCCGCCGAGCAGGAAGAGGCGCTTCGGACCTACGCCGCGCAGGGCTACAACCTGGTGTTCGGGCACGGGTTCGAGTTCCAGGGGCCGGCGGAGCGGGTCGGGGCGGAGTATCCGTCGGTGGTGTTCATCATCACCTCGGGCGAGCGGGTCCAGGGGAACGTGGCCCCGCTGATCTTCCGCCTGAACGAGGCGAGCTACCTGGCGGGGATGGTGGCCGGGGGCATGACGAAGAGCGGCGTCATCGGGTTCGTGGGTGGGGTGGAACTGCCGCCGGTCCGCGATGCGGCGGAGGCCTGGGTGGCCGGCGCCCGCGCGGTGAATCCCCGAGTGCAGAGCCGCACGACCTACCTCAACAATTGGGACGACGCCGCGCTGGGCCGCGAGGCGGCCCGGGCGCTGATCCGGGTCGGCGCGGACATGCTGCACCACAACGCCGACGCCGCGGCCATCGGCGTGTTCCAGGCGGCGAAGGAAGCGCCCGGCGTGTACGTCTTCGGCGCGAACGCCGACCAGGCGTCCCTGGCGCCCGAACGCGTCCTCGGGTCGGCCGTGATCGACCTGCCCCGCGCCCTGCTCCTGGTGGCGCGCGACGTCCAGCTCGGCACCTTCACCCCGAAGGTGGAGTCGTTCGGGCTCGCCAGCGGCGTCGTGCGCTACGTGCCCAACCCCGCCCTCGACTCCCTGGTCCCCGACGCGCTCCGGGCACGAGTCCAGGCCGCGGAGGACAGCATCCGACAGCAGGGTGGCTCATGAGCGAGCACGCGATTCCCCTCAACACGCTGACCGAATACCTGGATACCTATCTCCAGGTGCGTGAGATTCCTGACGAGAACAACGCGGTCAACGGCCTCCAGGTGGAGAACCGAGGCACGGTGGACCGGATCGTGGCGGCGGTGGATGCCTCGCTCGAAGCGATCCTGGGCGCCGCACCGGGGGGCGAGGGCGGCGGCACGCTGCTGCTGGTCCACCATGGGCTCCTCTGGGACGGCAACGCGCCGCTGACCGGCCGCCGGTACCGCCGGGTCCGTGCCCTGCTCGACCGCAACATCGCCCTGTACTCGGCGCACATTCCGCTCGACATCCACCCCGAGGTCGGCAACAACATGGTCCTGGCGCGGCGGCTCGACATCGCGCTCGAAGGGTGGTTCGGCGACTATCGCGGCCAGCGGCTGGGCGTGTACGGCGAACTGGCGCTGCCGCGGGAAGAGCTGGTGCGGCGGATCGAGGGGCAGCTCACTGCCGACGCGCGGCTGATTCCCGGGGGCCCGGCCATCACCGGTCACGTCGGGATCGTGACGGGAAGCGGCGGGGGGTACATCGCCCAGGCGAAGGCGGCGGGCATCGACACGCTCATTACCGGGGAAGGCGCGCACCACACTTATTTCGACGCGGTGGAGCTCGGCGTGAACGTGATCTACGCGGGGCACTACGCCACCGAGCAGGTCGGGGTGCAGGCGCTGGCGCAGCACCTGGGGCTCCGGTTCGAGCTGCCGTGGGAGTTCCACCGGCATCCGACGGGGATGTAGGGGCGGGATTCCCTGCGCCGGCGGTTCCCATGATCCTCTCACTCCAACAGATCTCCAAGTCCTTTTCCTCCGTGAGGGCGCTGGTGGGGGTGGACCTGGTGCTGCGCCCCGGCGAGGTGCATGCCGTCCTGGGCGAGAACGGCGCCGGCAAGTCCACGTTGATGCGTATTGCCAATGGACTGCTCCGGCCCGATGCAGGCACCATTTCGGTCGACGGGACGGTGGTCCGCTTCCGGTCCGCGCGCGATGCCCGGCGGTGCGGCATCGGCATGGTGCACCAGCATTCGACCGCGGTGCCGGCCCTGTCCGTCATGGAAAACGTCGCGCTCGCCGCCGGCTGGCCGGTGGCGCCGGCCCCGCTCCGCCGCCGCGTGGATGCCCTCACCGCCCGGCTCTCCCTCCCGCTCGATCCTTCGCTCCCCGCATCGCGCCTCAGCGTCGCCCTCAAGCAGCGACTCGAAATCGTGAAGGCGCTGGCCTCCGAGGCGCGCATCCTCCTGCTGGACGAGCCGACCGCCGTCCTCGCCCCCGCCGAGGCGGACGAGCTGCTGCGCTTCGTGGAGGGCTTCGCGCGCGCCGGGGGTGCGGCGGTGCTGATCACCCACAAGCTCGACGAGGCGCTCGCCGTGGCCGACCGCATCACGGTCCTGCGCCAGGGCAGGGTGGTCGCCTCGGCCCCTCGGACGGAGCTTACGGCCGCGGAACTGACTGCGGCGATGATCGGGGGCGAGGTGGCCGTCGCCCAACGTGGTGGGAAGCCAACCAACGGGCCCGTGCTGATCCACTGCGACGCCCTCGAGGTGGCGCGGGAGTCCGGCACCGGCCTCCGCCGGGCGTCATTCAGCGTCCGCGGGGGCGAACTGGTGGCGGTGGCCGGCGTCGAGGGCAACGGGCAGCGGGAACTGCTCCGCGCCGTGGCCGGCCTCCGCCGCCCGTTCCGCGGGCTATTGGAGGTCTCCCGGCCGATCGCGTTCATCCCCGAAGACCGTACCACGGAAGGATTGATTCCCTCGCTGACCCTGACCGAGAACGTGGTGCTCGGCGTGGGGCGCGCCGCATCGTGGATCGTCGGGCGGCGGGTCCGGCGGGTGGACTGGCCGGCCGCCCGGCGGCGCACCACGGAGCTGCTCGCCCAGTTCGGCGTTCGCGCGGCTGGTTCGGAAGCGCCGGCGGGCAGCCTGAGCGGCGGCAACCAGCAGAAGCTCCTCGTGGCGCGTGCCCTCGAGCGCCGCCCCCGGGTGCTGGTGGCGGAGAATCCGACGCGCGGGCTCGACCTGCAGGCAGCGGCGGACATCCACGCGCGGCTTCGGGCCGCCGCGGCGGCCGGCGCCGCGGTGCTGGTCTACTCCAACGATCTCGATGAGGTGGTGGAGCTGGGAGACCGTGTCCTCGTGGCGGTGGGGGGCGTGATTGCCGAGGCGTCGGCGGGAGCCGACCGTCGGGCGATCGGCGCGATGCTGCTCGGTCAGGAGCCGGCACGTGCGGGGTGACCTCCGAGGACTGGGCATCGGGCTCGCCGCCCTCCTGGGCGGCGTGCTGCTGCTGTCCCTCGGGCTCGAGGCAGCAGGCTACGACGCGCCCGCCGCACTCATTGCGCTCTGGGATGGAGCGTTCGGCTCCTGGCGCGCGTTCACCGGAGCCACGCTGCTCCGCGCCACGCCTCTGATCCTCATCGGATTGGGATTCGCCCTGGCGCTCCGGGGCGGCGCGCTCAACATCGGGGCAGAGGGGCAGTTCTACGCCGGGGCGATCGCGGCAACCTGGGTAGGCGTGCACTCGGGCCAGTGGCCAGCCTGGGTGGCGCTGCCGCTGGTGGCGGGGGCCGGGCTCGCGGCCGGGGCGCTCTGGATGGCACTGCCCGTCATCCTGCGCCTCCGCTTCGGCGTGCTCGAGGTGATCAGCACGCTGCTGCTCAACTTCGTGGCGGAGGCGCTGGTCAGCCTGATGGTGCAGGGCCCGCTGCAGGAGCCCACCGGGGTCTATCCACAAAGCGCGCCGATCGCGATGGCGGCGAGGCTTCCCTTGTTGCCCGGCACGCGGCTGCACGCCGGGTTCCTGGTGGCGCTCGTTCTGGCCGCTGCCCTGGGCTGGATCTTCGCGCGCACCTGGTGGGGATTCCGCCTCCGCGCGCTGGGCGAAGGGCCGCGTGCCGCCGAGGTGAGCGGGCGGGTGCCGGCCGGCCGCATGGTGGCGATGGCGCTCTTCGGCTCGGCGGCGCTGGCCGGATTGGCCGGTGCGTTCGAGGTGAACGGCGTGTCGTACGCCCTCTACCAGAACCTGTCGCCGGGGTACGGCTTCACCGCCATCGGCGTGGCACTGCTGGCTCGCCTCCGCCCGTCGGCGATCGTGATCACCGGCATCGTGTTCGGCGCGCTGGAGGCCGGCGCGGGCGCCATGCAGCGAGACGCCGGCATCCCGGCGGTGGCGGTGTACGTGGTGGAAGCCACGATCATCATCGTGGTGCTGCTCGGCCAGGCACTGGCCCGGCGCGGCGAGGGCCGCGCCCCGCGCGTGGACGCGTCGGAGGCGGCCGCATGATGGAGCCACTCGCCGTGGCGGCGGACGTGCTGGTGGCGGCGGTCGGCATCGCCACGCCGCTCGCGCTCGCGGCCACCGGCGAGACCATCGCCGAGCGCTCGGGCGTGGTGAACCTGGGGATCGAGGGTGCGATGCTCTTCGGCGCCTTGGGCGGAGCCATCGGCGCCACGCTGGGTGGGCCGGCGGGAGGGCTGGCCCTCGGCGTGCTCGCCGGCGTCGCGGTCGCGGCGCTCTTTGCGGCGGTGGCGGTCGGCGCGGGAGCGGACCAGATCATCTCGGGCACCGCCGTGACGCTGGGCAGCGTGGGGCTGACGGGCACCATCTATCGGCAGTTTTACGGAGCCGCCGGCGTGGGCCTTTCCATTCCGACATTGGCCCCGGTGCCGATTCCCGGCCTGTCCGGCATCCCGCTGGTCGGCGCGGCGTTCTTCGCGCAACCGGTCACCACCTACCTGGCAATCGGGTTGATCGCGGCATCGTGGTGGGCTCTCTTCCGGACGCGGCCTGGCCTGGCGCTCCGTGCCGCGGGGGAGGATCCAGTGGCGGCGCGGGCCGCCGGCGTGCCGGTGCGGCTGACGCGGAGCGTGGCGGTGCTGTTGGGCGGCGCGTTCGCGGGGCTGGCGGGTGCGACGCTTGTCCTGGCCCAGGTCGGGACCTTCGCCGAGCGCATGACGGCGGGGCGCGGGTTCATCGCCATCGCGATCGTCGTGCTGGGGCGCTGGAATCCGGTGGGCGCGGCGCTGGCCGCGCTGCTCTTCGGGCTGGCCACGGCGCTGCAGTTCGCCTTTCAGGCGGCGGGGCTGCGGGTGCCGTATCAGCTGTTCCTGATGTTCCCGTTCCTGCTCACGTTGCTTGCGCTGGCTGGGGTGGTCGGGCGGGTGAAGGCACCGGCGGGCTTGGGGAAGAGGGAGGAATGAGAGGAATGAGAGGAAGGAGAAAAGGACTTGGGACTTGGAGGGGAGGAATGAGAAAAGAGACAGGAGGAGGTCCGCACCAAGGCAGCCTCCTTTCTCCTGTCTCCTTCTGCCCCTCCTAGTCCCTTAGTCCCTTTCCCCTTCCTCTACTCTTCTACTATTTCACTTCATCCGTGTCGACCTGCCCCGTCACCTTTCTCGTGATGATCGACCAGCCCGAGCCAACAGTCAGGATGAGCGTCACGGAAACCAGGACCAGGTGTACGATGCCGGAGGTGCTGCCGGGGGCCAGCACCTTCCAGCTGATCAGCAACCAGATCAGCACGCCACAAAGGGCCAGGCCCAGTACCACCCCGACGATCCCGAGGGACCGCCGGGTGGCCTGGATGAGGAACACCCAACCGATGAGGAGAACGAGTCCGACCAACACCTTCAGCGGTCCGATCCCGGTGATGGTGGTCGGGTCCCTGACGATGGGCAGGATGGCCCAGTGGAACCAGGACCTGCCCAGGGGATTGAAGGTTCCGTACACCAGCAGCAGTGCCATCACGAACCTGCCCAGCACCGCCGTCCAATTGATCCCCCTGGAACCAGCCATCCCCGGACTCCGTTCTATGGTGTGAAGCCTTCGAGCTCAGTCGCCGGGATTCTGGGTCTTGAACACCATCGCCGCCGCCCAGCCGCCGAGAAGTGGAGCCACCAGGTAGATCCAGGCCTGGCCGAGCGATCCGCCGGCGAAAATCGCGTTCACGAGGGCGGGACCGAGTCCGACCGCGGGGTTGAAAGCGCCGCCGGAAATCGCGCCGCCGGCAAAGGCACCCACCACGACCGTGAAGCCGATCGCCAAGCCGTAGAACGAGTTACCCGATGTGGCAGACGCGGTGGCGGAGTTCAGGACCACGAGGGCCAGGGCAAAGGTGAAGAGGAACTCGACGAGCAGGGCGTGGAAGAGCGGGTGTCCGGTGCCCGGTGCGACGACCAGCGGGGTGCCCATCAGCATCATGGTGGCGTAGGCGGCGACGACGGCCCCGGCGAGTTGGGCGCCCCAGTAGGGCAACAGGCTCTTCGAGTCCAGCTTCCCCCGGAAGAAGGCGGCCAGCGACACGGCCGGATTGTAGTGGCCGCCGGAGACATGGCCGCCCATGTAGACCATGATCATCAGCGAGCACCCAATGGCGAGCGGGGCGAACGGCGAGCCGGCCACGACCGTCATTCCGATCGTCAGCACCAGGAAGAAGGTGCCGATGAACTCGGTGAGCAGCTTCTTGGACATGCGGGTCTCCGTGAGGGGATCCTGAGGCGGCAGGGGGGTCCGACCGCCGCCTATATTGCGTCGTGATCGGCCGTTCCGCCAGACGGCACCGACGCGCGCCACTCTCGACCCGGAGGCCCCTTGCCCACGCTCTCTCCCGCCCGGCCTGCTCCCACGGAGCATTACTCCTATTACCTGACCTATGTGTCCGAGGTGCCCGAGGGCGACCTGCTGGCCTTGCTGGCCGCGCAACGGGACTCGACCGCGGCCTTGCTGGCTACCATTCCGGAAGCCAAGGCAGGGTATCGCTATGCGCCGGGCAAGTGGAGCATCAAGGAGGTCATCGGGCACATCTCGGACGCCGAGCGTGTCTTTGCCTATCGGGCGCTCCGGATTGCCCGGGCCGACGCGACGTCCCTGCCCGGGTTCGACGAGAACGCATGGATGCCGCCGGCCGAATTCGACCGCCGGACCCTGGCAGATCTGGCCGCAGACCTCCGCTCGGTCCGGGAGAGCACCCTGGCGCTCTTTCGCGGTTTTCCCGGTGAGGCCTGGACCCGGCTCGGCACGGCGAGCGGCCATCCGGTGTCGGTCCGGGCGCTGGCCTACATCCTGACCGGCCACGAGCGGCATCACCTCCGTGTCCTGCAGGAGCGGTACCTGCCGCACGTCGGGGCCTGATCCGGCAAGATCCCCTCCCCTCTGCTTCACGCCGCCTTCACGACAACCGCGCCATCCTTCGCTGCCACCTCCATCCGGGGGTGGCCGGCGGGGAGCATCCCGCCTCACGGGAACGCGGGAGACCAGATGGTGAGCCAGCGGACGTTCAGCACCGAGGATGCCCGGCGGGTCGGCGACCGGCTCGGCATCAACTGGACCCAGGTGGACATCGAGCAGTTCCGGATGGGCATGGAGGTCGAG
Organism: uncultured Gemmatimonadaceae bacterium; assembly: GCA_964571795.1. GTDB lineage: Bacteria > Gemmatimonadota > Gemmatimonadetes > Gemmatimonadales > GWC2-71-9 > SPDF01. Next base: position 87,057 of record CAZNDK010000002.1, read on the forward strand.
CTCGAGCACGGGGTGCGCAACGTGGTCACGAACGTGACCAACGACGACCTGATGCTGACGGGCAAGATCGCGCTCGCGCACCTGAACGAATTCCGGGACTACTACACCCGGCTGCAGAAGATGGAAGACGAGGCCAAGGCGAGCCTCTAGGCGGGCCCGGCCACGTTGCGGCCCCCCGCCGTTATGGGTAGCGTAGTCGGATGAATATCGAACTGCTCGGCGTGCCCATGGACCTCGGTTCCGGCCGGCGCGGCGTGGACATGGGTCCGTCCGCCCTCCGGATTGCCGGCGTCGCCTCCGCCCTCGCCGCCCACGGCCACCGGGTGGTGGACGGCGGCGACCTCGACATCAAGAACATGGAGGAGATCCCCATCGGGAGCCGGCGGGCCCGGTACCTGGGGGAGATTGCCCGCGCGTCGAACCTGCTCAGCAAGGCGGTGGAGCGGATCTGCGAGCGCAAGCGGTTCCCGCTGGTGCTGGGAGGGGACCACTCGATCGCGATCGGGACGATTTCCGGCGTCGCGTCGTTCTGCCGGAAGCACAAGAAGCGGCTGGGGCTCCTCTGGGTGGATGCGCACAGCGACATCCACGTGCCGAAGACCTCGCCCTCGGGCAACATCCACGGGATGCCGCTGGCCGCGCTGTTCGGCCTGGGCCCGAAGGAGTTGACCGCGGTCGGCGGCGACGAGCCGAAGCTCGACCCCACGCGGGTGGCGCTGGTCGGCATCCGGAGCCTGGAGGACGGCGAGCGGCGGCACCTGCACGACCTGGGCATCCGGGTCTACACGATGTCGGAGATCGATCGCGACGGCATCCACACCGTGATGAGCGACGCGCTGGCCCGCGTCACCGACGGCACGGACTGCCTGCACGTGAGCTTCGACCTCGACGCGGTGGACCCCGCGCTGGCGCCAGGCGTCGGCACTCCGGTCAAGGGTGGGCTCGACTACCGCGAGGCGCACCTGATCATGGAGCTCATCGCCGCGTCGAAGCGGATGACGTCGATGGAAGTGGTGGAGGTCAACCCGATCCTCGACGAGCGCAACCGCTCCGCGGTGCTGGCGGTGGAACTGCTGGAATCGGCGTTCGGCAAGCGGATTCTGTAGGGCGAAGGCATTTCCCGTTCCCGAGGTCGTGTCATGACAACCCCAGCGCCCCATCGGTCGGCAGTCGGGGCCCGCCTCATGGCCTTCGTCGGGCTCGTGTTGCTCTTCCTCAGCGCCGTGCTGATCGACGTCAGCCACGGACTCTTCAACGCCGACGACTTCGCCAACCGGGCCGCCTCGAGCCTCGGGGACGAACGGGTGTCCTCCTTCGTCGCGGCCAAGATCACCGACGTCGTCATCGCCCAGCGTCCTGACCTCACTGCGGTGCGCCCGCTCCTCGTGGGCACCGCCGAGGGGCTGGTGGGCAGCGCGCCCTTCCGGGCCGTGGCGCGGACCGCCCTCAAGTCGGCGCACCGGGCGTTCTTTTCCCGCACCGGCGAGGATGTGCTGCTGTCGGTGCCGGATGTCGGCGTGCTGGTCCAGAGCGCCCTCGGCGGGATGAACCCGGAGCTCGCGGCCAAGGTCCCGAAGCGCCTCGAGACGGTCGTCGCCAAGCTGCCCCAGAGCAAGCTCGGCGCCACGGTCGTGATGGTGCGGCGGACGCTGACCCAGGTGGCCTGGCTGCAGCGCGGGCTGTTCCTGCTGAGTGTCGCCCTCATCGTCGGCGGCATCCTGGCGCATCCGGAGCGGCGCCAGGGCCTGATGCGCGCCGGCGTGGGGCTCGTGGTGGTGGCCCTGCTGCTGGCCATCGTGGTCCCGGCGGGGCGCCTGGTGGCGCTTGCCGTCACCCAGGATCCTGCGGCGCGCGGGGCGGTGTTCGGGGTCTGGCGCGCGTACTTCATGCCGCTGCTCGGGTTCATCTACTGGTTCGGCGGCACCGGGGTGATTCTTGCCGCCGCCTCCAACTCCCTGCACGAGAAGACCGATCCGTTCGAGGGCCTGCGGCGGCTGGCACGCCTGCTGGCCGACCCGCCCACCAAGCGCGGCCAGCGGATCGGCTGGATCCTCGGGGTCGCGGCGGCGGGCGCCGTGGTGCTGGTGTGGCCGTCGAGCGTGGTGAGCGTCGTGGCGGTCATCGGCGGGCTGCTGCTGGTGTTCGCCGCGCTTCGGGAGCTGTTCCGCCTGCTCCTCGAGAATGTGCCGGAGCACGCCGGGTCGGCGCGCAGCGCGGCGGGCCGGCGGTGGCCGCTCCGGGCCGCGGCGGCGTTCGTGGTGCCCGCGGCCCTGATGGCGCTGCTCTTCTTCTGGCGCCGGCCGATGGACCAGCCGGTCATCGCGAGCGAAATCAGCGCCTGCAACGGCGCCCCGGAGCTCTGCGACCGCCGCATCGACCAGGTGTCCTTCCCGGCGGCCCACAACGCGATGTCGAACGCCGAGATTCCGGGATGGATGTTCCCGCACCACTCGGTGGCGTTCCCCGGGCAGCTGCAGAACGGCGTGCGCGCCCTCCTGATCGATATCCATTACGGATTTCCGGGCGCGGCGCGGATCAAGACCGACCTCGAAGGCGAGGGCGCGACGCGCGAGAAGCTGGTCGGTGCGGTCGGCGAGGAGGGGTTCGAGGCGGCGCAACGGATCCGGGACCGCCTGGTCGGGGTCGATGAAGGGCACCGCGGCCTGTACTTCTGCCACGGCTTCTGCGAACTCGGCGCGTACGAGGTGGTGCCGGCGCTGCGCGGCATCCGCGACTGGCTGGTGGTCAACCCGGGCGAGGTGCTCCTCATCGTGATCGAGGATTACGTGACGCCGGAGGAGATCGCCAAGGCCTTCGAGGACAGCGGGCTGATGGAGTTCGTGTACACCGGGCCGATTACCCCGTGGCCCACGCTGCGCTCAATGATCCTGGCGGGCGGACGGGTGCTGGTGTTCACGGAATCGGGCAAGCCCGGCGTGCCCTGGCTGCACCCGGCCTTCGAGAGCTTCCAGGAAACTCCGTACACCTTCCACACGCCGGAGGAGTTTTCCTGCAAGCCAAACCGCGGCGGCACCTCCGGCACGCTGTTCCAGGTCAACCACTGGATCGAGACGACCCCGGCACCCCGTCCCAGTAACGCCGAAATGGTGAACAGTTACGACATGCTGATGAAGCGGGCGCGGGCTTGTGAGAAGGAGCGGGGGCTCAAGCCGACCTACATCGGCGTGGATTTCGCGGACATCGGCGACATCGTGAAGGCGACGCGGGCAATGAACGGGCTGGATACGGCAGGCGTGAAGTAGCGAGGACTGAGGGCCGAGGACTGAGGACTGAGGACTGAGAAAGAGCGCAATGTCAGACATATTGGATTTCGTCATCGTTGGGTCAGGGTTCGGTGGGAGCGTTTCGGCCCTCCGGTTGACCGAAAAGGGATACCGCGTGCGGGTGCTGGAGCGCGGGAAGCGCTTCCGCGACGAGGACTTTGCCCGCACCAACTGGAACGTCCGGAAGGCCCTGTGGGCGCCGGCGCTCCGCTGCTTCGGCATCCTGCAGATCAGCCCATTCCGCGACGTCTTCGTCTTGCACGGCGCGGGCGTCGGGGGCGGGAGCCTGGGCTATGCCAACGTCCTGATGGCGCCGGGCGATGAGATGTTCCAGGCGCCGGCCTGGCGCCACCTTGCCGACTGGAAGTCGCTGCTCGACCCGCACTACGACACCGCGCGCCGGATGCTCGGCGTGGCAGTGAACCCGCGCACCTGGCCGGCCGACATCCTGCTCAAGGAAATCGCCACCGAGCTCGGCACGGCGGACACCTGGCAGTCCACGCCGGTCGGCACCTTCTTCGGGGTGCCCGACGAGGAGGGCGAGGAGGTGCCCGACCCCTACTTCGGCGGCGAGGGCCCGGCTCGCTCGGGGTGCATCCATTGCGGCGGCTGCATGGTGGGGTGCCGGTACAACGCCAAGAACACACTGGTCAAGAATTACCTCTACCTGGCCGAGAAGTGGGGCGCGGAGGTGGAAGCGGAGGCGGAGGTGCGGGACATCGTGCCGCTCCCGGCCGGGCAGCCCGACGGGGCGCGCTACGAAGTGGTGTACCGCTCGGCGTCCGCACTCCTGTTCAAGGGGGAGCGGCGAATCCGCACCCGCAACGTGATCGCCGCCGCCGGGGCCCTCGGCACGCTCCGGCTCCTCTTCCGCTGCCGGGACGTGACGGGGTCCTTGCCGAAGATTTCCCAGCGACTGGGCGACCTGGTCCGCACCAACAACGAGTCGCTGCTCGGCGTCATCGCGCGCGACGACACGGCGGACTACTCGCAGGGCATCGCCATCACCTCCATCGTGCACGCCGACCCGATCACCACGATCGAGCCGGTGCGCTACTCGGCGGGCTCCTCGATGATGCGGCTCCTGACCGGCCCGATCATCGACGGCGGGAGCGGGCTCTCGCGGCTGGCGCGCTCGGTGTGGGAAATCCTCTCGCGCCCCGCCGACTTTGCCCGCACCCACTTCCGGTCGCGCTGGGCCCAGCGCACCACGATCATCCTCGCCATGCAGACCGACGACACCAAGCTCCGGTTCCGGTTCGGGCGGAGTTTCTTCACTCTGTTCCGGCGGGGGCTGGTGTCGCACCCGGACCCCGAGAGCGGGCATCCGTCGGCCATCGAGATCAGCCGCAAGGTGACGCGGCGGTTCGCCGAGAAGATCGACGGCATTCCTGCGGGCTCGATCAACGAGAGCCTGCTCGGCATCCCGATGACGGCGCACATCCTGGGCGGCTGCCCGTTCGGCACCAGCGCAGCCGACGGGGTGGTGGGCCTCGACTGCCAGGTGCACAACTATCCCGGCCTGTACGCAATTGATGGCTCGATCGTGCCGGCCAATCCGGGCGTCAACCCGAGCCTCACCATCACCGCGCTGGCGGAATACGCCATGAGCCGGGTGCCCGACAAGCCGGGCGCCAAGGCGCGCACTCCGATCGGTGTGGAGGGGACAGCAGCAGGGGCTCGGGGCGAAGCGTTGGCCGCAGCGATGACCGGGGACTGAGGACTGAGGACTGAGGGAGATCAGCGGGAGGGGTTGTCATGACGTTGACGCTCACCTCCACCGCGTTCGAGCACGGCGGCGAAATTCCCGCGCGCTGCACCTGCGAGGGGAAGAATGCTGCCCCCGACCTGGCCTGGAGTGGCGTGCCGGCGGGAACGAAGAGCCTGGCGCTCATCGTGGACGATCCCGACGCGCCCGACCCCACGGCGCCGAAGCGGACCTACGTGCACTGGGTGCTGTACGACATGCCGCCGGACACGAAGGGACTGCCGGAGGGCGTCACGTCGGCAGGCCTGCCGGCGGGCGCGCGCGAGGGGCTCAACGACTGGAAGCGCACCGGCTACGGCGGTCCCTGTCCGCCGATCGGCCGCCACCGGTATTTTCACAAGCTCTACGCGCTCGACGTGACCCTGCCCGACCTCGGGACGCCGGGCAAGCCGGCGCTCGAGGCGGCCATGCAGGGCCACGTGCTCGCCAAGGCGGAATTGATGGGCACCTACCAGAAGAAGGGATCGACACGATGATGAAGGACGCCCCCGACCACCTCGACGCCGACCTGATCCTGAAGCTGTACGACCTTCGGCGGGAGGAGTCGCTCCGGGCCGCGCGCGAAAAGCTGACCAGCGAGTTCTGGCCGAAGAACGCCAAGGAGGCGGTGGCCATCGTGGCGCTGGACCACCCGCTCAACCGGATCTACCGCCAGGTGTCCACCTACTGGGAAATGGTGTACCGCATGGCGCGGCACGGCATCATCCACGGCGATTTCCTGGTGGAGAACAACGGGGAGGGGATGCTGCTCTATGCGAAGGTCGAGCCCTATCTGACCGAGATTCGCGCCGCCAGCTCGCCGCGCTCGTTCCAGAACGCCGAATGGGTGGCCAAGGAGGTGCCGATGGGACGGGTCATTTCCGAGCACATGCGGGCCCGGGTCAAGAAGACGCTCGCCGCCAAGTAACGCTCAGGCGAGCTGGGCACGGAGCGCGTCGCGCGCCGCCTGGATGGTGGCGCGGACGCGCTCCTTCAGTTGGGGCAGGTCGTCCTGGGTGAGCCCGGCGGTCTCGATGGGGGCAAGCACCTCGACCACGGCGCGGGCTGGGTTGAAGCGCCAGTCGTGCTTGGGGAGCGCAGTACGGGTGCCGGCCACCGCCAGCGGCAGAATCGGCACGCCGGCCTCGATGGCCAGGCGGAATGCGCCGTCCTTGAAGGGGAGCATGTTCCCGTCGATGGAGCGGGTCCCCTCCGGGAAGAAGATGACAGACACTCGGTTCCGGAGCGACGCGCGGCAGCGCTCCATCGCCTCGACGGCGCTGGGGCCGAAGCCCCGCTTCACGGGAATGTCGCCCGCCATCCGCATCATCCACCCGATCAATGGAATCTTGAGGATCTCCACCTTGGAGAGCCACTTCATCTCGAAGGGGAGATGGCTGATGAGCAGGATGTCGGCAAAGGACTCGTGGTTCGACACGATCACGTAGGGATGCCGCGGGTTCTCGACCCGCAGGCCGGCCCGACTGAAACGCCAGTAGGGATTGACGGTGGCCATGGCCACGCCGAGCCGCCGGAACCACCATCCGATGACATAGCGGCCCTTGTCGAACGGGACGGTCACCAGGTACATGAGGACCATCGTGGGGAACCAGAGGATGATCACGATGGCAATGCCGAGCCAGGCCCAGGCGGAGCCGATGGTTTGGAGGAAACGACGCATGCAGGGAATTTAGCTAGCGCAGGCGCTCGGTGCGGCTCCGGGCCCGATCGGATAGGGTCACATCCAGCGCGCCGGCGGCGTCGTCGAGCGTGACCCTGCCGCCCGTGGCCAGGGTCAGGATGCGGCCGGTGGCGTCGTGGATGACGGCCAGCGGATACTCGGTGGCGTTCCAGCGGACGGTGGAGGCGCCGCCCGCCCGCGACACACGCAGCTCGGTCGGGCGCGCCGCCGCGCGGGCGCCGGTGGTGACGAGCTCGGCGCGCTCGCCGCGGCTTTCGAGCCGTAGCCGCGCCAGCGACCCGCGGACCATGCGGAGCGGCATGGCAAAGGCGAACTGCTCCTCGGCGTCGGGGGCATCGGCCACAGGAGTGGCGCTAAAGGCCAGGCGGAAGGCCTCGCCACCGGCCGCGTCGAAGCCCACGAGGAGATTCGGGCCAGGGCTCGCCGGGAGCCGCGCCTCGGTGGTGGCCTCGAAGGCGGGCTCGAGGATCAGCTGGCCATTGCGGATGCGGCCCCACACGATCAGGCTCGGTTCCCGCACCGCGCCGACCTGGATGGGGGGAGCCAGCCCGCGATTGTTCATGACCCCCATGTAGGTGTAGTCGCTGATCCAGGTGTTGCTGCAGTAGCCCATGAGGTCGGTGTTGGTGGGCGGCTTGAGGGCGCCGGCCACCAGGTCGTAGCCCCACTGCCCCGTCACGCCGCCGGCGTAGGGATAGTTCGGGTCGGGGCTGGCCACGCCGCCGCAGGGGGCGTGCGAGCGCCCGAAGTTGTGCCCCAGCTCGTGCGCCGCCACGCCCGACGCGCTCGGCAGCTTGTCCCAGCCCACCGCCGCGCGGCCCGGCACATATCCGTACCCCGCAATCCCGCTCCCATACGGCACCGCGATGACGCCGTAATAGTTCCGCGTGCCGCCCTCGGCGGCCTGCAGTGCGTTGATCTGGTTCAGGATCCGGAGCCAGACACCGTTGCCGTCGCCCGACTGGATTTGCGCGGTGTCAGTGTAGGTGTACGCCGCACGCACATCCACGTTGACCGTGGCGAGCGGATGGATCCGCACCGTCTGGTCGGCGAACTGCGCGGCGTTGGCGGCCGTCACGTTGCCGGTGGTGTTGTCGGCGGTGCGGCGGACCGGCACGAAGCGAAGGTCGAGCGTGGCCGCGGTGCGGAGACCGAGGTTGAGCGGCGTGCCGCTCACCGGATAGCTGTTGTCGGCGTCGCTCGATTCGGGGATCAGGTTGGTCGGGTCCACGTCGAGCACGAGGTCGAGCCCGGTCTGGAGCAGCGAGGCGGGGAGCGCGGCGTTCCAGGTGCGGGAGAGCGTGGCCTGGCTGTTCACGGTGTCGGTGGGCACGCTGCCGGTGGGGGCGGCGATGGTCAGCGTCTGCACCAGCGTGCCGGCGCGGTAGAACCGCGCCCGGACCTCGGGCGCCACGGTGTTGGCCTGGTTGGCGAGAACGAACACACGGAGGAAACCGCCGCGCCCCGCCACGAGGGGCACGGCGCGGTTGTAGGTCTGCACGCTCTGCGTGATGTGGAAGCCGTCGATCCGCAGGTTGAGCGACACCGAGGCGCGGGCCACATAGGCCACCGACGCCGAGGCGGCGGCGCTGCTGGATACGGCAACCGTCTGGCTCGTCGGACTCGGGTCGTACATCGTCGTGGTGCCCACGGCCGCCGCGGCCACGGTGTAGCTGCCGGGGGCGAGGCCGGTGAGCGCCGCGCTGGCGGTCTGAGTGGACGAGTAGCCGCCGGGGCCGGTGATGGTGATGGCGGCGTTGGTGGCCGGCGGGAGTCCGCTCACGGTGAGGCTGAGCGATCCCGGGGTGGCGGTGTAGGACACCGCTGCCGAGGCGGCGCCGCCGGCGGATACCTGCACGGTCTGGGTGGCCGGGAGCGGCAGGTACGTGGCGCCGCCGGAGCTGACGCTCGAAGCGGTGACGGTGTAGGGGCCGGGGTCGAGGTCACTGAGCGTGGCCGACGTGGGCCCCACGGTCTGGGCAAAGCCGCCGGGGCCCGACACCGAAACGCTGGCCGCCGAGGCGGGCGGGAGCCCGGTTACCCCGATGGCGAGCGAGCCGACCGAGGGGCCGGAGGTGTCCTTGCCGCCGCAGGCGGCGAGCAGGGTCAGGAGCGCAATGGCGGGGATGTGGCGGGTCACGCGGGGAAACCGGGGCAACCCACATGCCGACTCTGGCTGGATACCGGAAGTAGTGCGGTCACAAGCGGTTGGACGAACGATGCGTGACCGCGCGCACACGGGGGATCAGGGCGGATTGCCCTACTCGGGGACCTTGTCCTCCCAGAGTGCAAAGATGTTCCCGTCGGGATCGGCCACCAGGGCCATGATGCCGAAGCCCTGCTGGGTTGGTTCGGCCATGAATTTCACGCCGCGCTGGTGCAGCCGCTCGCAGTAGTCGAGCAGGTCCTCGACGTGGAAGGTGACGCCGGTGTGGCGGCCCACCAGGGCCAGCGAGTCAGGGTGGACGGCCGGGTGCACGCCGAGCCGGGTTTCGCCGTCGAGGAACTCGGCGCCGAAGGAGCCCTGGCGGAGGAGCGGCAGGCCGAGGTGGTCGCGATAGAAGAGCAGCGCCCGGTCGAGGTCGGTCACGAACACGGCGACGCTGTAGAGGTGAGGCTGGGTCATTCCTCTGGTTGCTCCGGTTTGCAGAAGCCTGATGCCGTGACGGCGGGGTTCGAGCTGCGGCCGACGACCACCCAGCGGTCATCCCGCCGGACCAGGAAGAAGCTCCGATTCCAGAGCCCGACGAATCCACCCTTGGGAAGCCGGCACGAGGCGGGGTTCAGGCCGATCTCGTTGACCGCCACGTAGGTGGTGTCAGCGTGCAGGCGCTTCGGCTCCGCGAGCTTGAGGTAGGTCGTCACTTCCTGTTGCGGGCAGTTCTTCACGTCGATCTCTTCGCAGACGCTCTCGACCAGCCCGCGGCGGGTCAGCGTGGCCAGCCACTCGATGAGGGCCGGCACCGGCGCCACGTCCCGGTGGAGGCTCATGACCACTACAGCCGGCCCGATGGTGTCGGCGGGAATGTCCGTCACGCCCAGGGTCATCCTCACGAAGTCCCCTTCGCTCATCCGCACCGATCCGCGGTAGTGCCGTAGCACCGCCTCCCAGATCGGAAAGACCTCGGCTGAGTCGAGCTGATGGGTGGCCGAGTCGACGGCATTCACGTAGATGACGGGGGACGAGCGGTCGCAGTCGGGATACGGCTCCGTTCGGGGCGGTGCTGGCACGAGTACGAACTCTCGCCGGACGACCGACTTCTTCCTGATGGTGACCGTGTCGAAGATGGTGTGGTAGCCGACGGAGCGGACGCAGATTCCCGCCCGTCCCTCAGGAATCCCATGGATGAGGTAGGACTCCTCGCCGAAAAGCGTGCGCGTGGCAACGCCCGGGGCACTGTAGGACCAGACGATGATGGTGGCCGAGCGGAAATTCACTTCCGGCCCGTCGATGCGGAGTCCACCCGCCAGGCCGCCCTTGCCCTGGGCGGTGGCGGTGGCGGAGGCGGTGACGGCGCAGAGCGCGAGGCAGGCGATGGCGAGGCGCATCCGAATTGGTGCCCTCGATTACCGGTCGGCGGTGTCCGCGAGGCCGCGGATGTGGGCGGATACGGCCAGCAACTGGGCCTTGTCCATGCCCATGATGAACCGGCGGCTCACCGAGCTGATCATCTTGACCGCGCCCGACATCCCGAGCCGCGCCGACTGCTGGGCCATGTAGCCGGAGCCGGCGAGCCGGAGCGCGCGCAGGTAATAGAAATCCATCCCGCTCTCGGTGAGCTCCGCCACGAGGTCGGCCAGGTCGGCACGGTGCTCCTCGGGGTCGGGCGATTCCTCGATGGCGGAGAGCACGGTGACCATTCGAGCCTGCAACTCTACCGAGTGATGGAAGCGGAGCGAGGGCCCTGTCGAGAGCGCATCGGCTGTGGCGTTGCTGGTTCGCTTCGGAGACTTCTTCGCGGGTGGTGTCATAGCGGTAAATCTATCCCGGTGGGGTCTCGGCAGTCTCCGTTCCGCTAGCGCCCTCCCCCGCCCCGCCGTACATTCGCTCGGCCCTCTTCCGGAGCTGCCGTGGCCGTCACCTATGCGCGTCGTCTGGGCCTCTTTTCCGCCACCATGTCGGTCATCGGCGGCATCATCGGTTCCGGCATCTTCCTCAATCCCTCCATCGTGGCCCAGCGCGTGGGCACCTCCGCCTCCACCCTGGCCGTCTGGATCGGCGGCGGCGTGGTGGCGCTCATCGGGGCGTTCATCTTCGGCGAGCTGGGTCAGCGCCGGCCCCGGGTGGGCGGCGGCTACAGCTACATCCGGGAGGCCTTCGGCCCCCTGCCCGCCTTTCTCTACGCCTGGACCCTGCTGCTGATGATTGCGCCGGGCGCCACCGCCGCCGTGGCCGTGGCCTTCGGTAACTATTCCACCGCGCTCCTCGGTGTGTCCCCCGCCCTGGCTCGGCCCCTGGGTGTAGCCGCCATCCTGCTCCTGACGCTGCTCAACTGTCTCGGCGTCACCTTCGGCGCCATCACCCAGAACATCTTCACGCTCCTCAAGCTGGCCGCCATCGCCATGGTGGTGGTGGCCGGCCTCGGGGCGATCGGCGATCCGATCCCGCCCTGCGTGGACTGCGCGCCGCTCCCGGTCATTTCGGGGGCCGGCGCCATGATCGGCGCCGTGGCCGCGGCACTGGTGCCGGTACTCTTCTCCTATGGCGGCTGGCAGCAGACCAATTTCATCGCCGAGGAGATCATCGAGCCCGAAAAGAACCTGCCGAGGGCGCTGGTGCTGGGCGTGATGGCGGTGGCGCTGGTGTACGTACTGGCCAACGTGGCCTACCTCGGCGCGCTCGGCGTGGAGGGGCTCGCCGCCAGCACGGCGCCGGCGGCGGACACGATGTCGGTGCTGCTGGGGCCGGTGGGGCGGGTGGTGATTTCCGCGGGGATCGCCTGCTCTACCTTCGGGTTCCTCAACCTGGTCATCCTTGTCACGCCGCGGGTGTTCCAGGCAATGGCTGCCGACGGGCTCTTCTTCGAGCGCTTCGCGCGGCTGCATCCGCGCTTCCGCACCCCCGTGCCTGCCATCGTGTTCATGGGAGTGTGGTCGGCGGTGCTGGTGTACTCGGGGCAGTACGGCGCGCTGCTCGACTACGCCACCTTCGGTGACTGGATCTTCTTCGGGCTCACGGCGGCCACGCTGCTCGTGTTCCGCCGGCGAGACGGCGTGGAGGGGATTCCCTTCCGCGTGCCGGGCTATCCGATCGCGGTCTGGCTCTTCGTGGCGGCGGCGGGATACGTGGTGGTGGGCTCCGTCCTGTCCAACCCGATCAATGCCCTGCGCGGCACCGGGCTCCTCGCGCTCGGTGTTCCGGTCTACCTCTACTGGCGTTCGGTGGCCGCCCGGCGCTGAGCTCCCCGCAGGCTGGCCCAGGCCAGCCGCCAATTGCGGCGCATCCTCGCGAGCCCGGGCCGGGCCAGCGGGGTGTCGCCGAAGCGGGCCTGGAACTCCTCCTCGGTCATCCGGTCGAAGTAGCCGTCGTCCGCGCCTCGCAATTCGCCGCGCGGGCGGAACTCCGGCACGGCCGAATCCGCCGCAAACCGCAAATTCCACGGACAGACCTCGTTGCAGATATCGCACCCGAACGCCCAGCCGCCGAATTGGCCGGCCAGTTCGGCCGGAACGTCTTGCTTGTGCTCGATGGTGAGGTAGGAGATGCACTTGGTCGCGTCCAGGACGTACGGCTCGACGAACGCGGAGGTGGGGCAGGCGTCGAGGCACTTCGTGCAGCTGCCGCAGTGGTCGGTGCTGAAGGGCGGGTCGATCTCGAGCGGCAGGTCGGTGAAGATGCTGCCGATGACGAACCAGGAACCGATGCCCGGGCGGAGCAGCATGGTGTTCTTGCCGATCCAGCCGAGCCCGGCCCGTTCGGCCAGCTCCCGCTCGGGCACTGGGCCGGTGTCCACGTAGGGTCGTGCGGTCTTCGCGCCCGCGTTTCGGAGCATGTCAGCTAACACATTGACTCGATTGAGCGTAACAGAGTGGTAGTCTATGCTACGAGCATACCGCGCAATCGTCGGGCGCGGCGCATCGCCTCCCGTCTCCGTATAGTAGTAGTTGTCAAGAATAACAATGGCTCGCGTGGCCACGCGGTCGATGAGGCGCAAGTCCTTCCGCTTCTTCGCCTGGCGGTTGAGGTAGCGCATGTTGCCGCCGAAGCCTCGCGCCAGCCACTGATCGAGCGCGGCGGCCCGCGCCGAGGGCCCGAGGTCGGTGATGCCGCACGCCAGGAACCCCAGCTCCGCGGCCTTCGCCTTCACTTGTGCGGCGGAGAGGGTCACCCGGGATGGCCGAGATCGGGGCGGTGATCGCGGCCGGTGATGACACGGGCCCCGCGCGCATACGTGACGTACGAGATGGCCCAGTCGATCAGCACCACGAGCCGGTTGCGGAAGCCGATCAGGAAGAAGATGTGGATGAAGATCCAGGCGAGCCACGCGGGGAACCCGCTGAAGCGAAGTCTGCCGAGGTCGGCGACGCCGCGCCCGCGCCCGATGACGGCGAGCTGTCCCTTGTCGGTGTACCTGAACGACCGGCGGGGCTTGCCTCGGAGGTCCGCCAGGATGGCGCTGGCGGCGTACTTCCCCTGCTGGATGGCCACAGGGCAGAGTCCGGGGAGGAAGTCGCCCTTGCCGTTCGGGAACGCCGCGGCGTCGCCCAGCACGAAGATTTCGGCGTGCCCGGGGATGGAACAGTCGGCCTCGACCAGGGCCCGCCCGAACTTGTCGAGCGGCGCACCCAGCGAGGCGAGCAGCGGACTGGCGCGGTTACCCGCCGCCCAGACCACCGTGTGGGTCGGGATGACGAGCCGGCCGGCGCTCACGTGGTCCGGCTGCACGTCGGTCACGAAGGTCTCGGTGCGGACGTCCACGCCGAGGCGCCGGAGCGACTCCCGCGCTTCATCGGCGAGGTGGGCGGGGTAGCTCGGCAGGAGCTGGCGCCCGCCTTCCAGCAGCATGACGGTGGCGGCCCGCGGGTCGATCCGCCGGAAGTCGCGCTTCAGCGCGTATTGCCGGATCTCGGCCAGCGCCCCGGCCACCTCCACTCCCGTCGGCCCTCCGCCCACCACCACGAAGGTCAGGAGCGCGCGGCGCTTCTCGATGTCCGTTTCCCGTTCCGCCGCCTCGAAGGCCAGCAGCACCCGCCGCCGCACCTCCTCGGCGTCGTCGGCGGTTTTGAGCCCGGGGGCGGAAGCCTCCCACTCGTCGTGCCCGAAATAGGAGTGCCGGACGCCGGGGGCGAGCAGGAGGTAGTCGTAGGCCAGCTCGCTGCCGTCGGCCAGCTCCAGACGGCGCGCCGCACGGTGGACCGCCGTCACCTCGGCCATCAGGACTTCGGTGTTCGGCTGGTGGCGGAGAATGGAACGGATCGGCGAGGCGATGTCGCTGGTGTCCAGGGCGGCGCTGGCCACCTGGTAGAGCATCGGCTGGAAGAGGTGGTAGTTGGTCCGGTCCACGACCGTCATGCTCACTGGCGCATTCCGGAGTGCCTTGGCCGCGTACAGTCCGGCAAAGCCGCCGCCCACAATCACCACCCGGGGGCGGCTGGAATCGGTCGGTCGCTGCGGCACGGTGCTCAGAGGCCCATCGTCTCCCGCCGCCACCGGACGAACCGGACCAGGTCCTCCAGCGGGGGCACGGCGTCTTCCGCGCCGTAGGCGGTGTACATCCGCCAGCGGAGATAGGTGCGGTCGGGCACGGGCAGGAAGGGTGGATCGGCCCACCAGCGGCGGCGGCGGAAAGCCCACCCGGCCTTCAGGAAGTCGAGCGCCAGCCGCGGATTGACCAGCGCGCGGAGGGTAGCGCCGGCCAGCAAGCCGCCCCAGGATCCGCGGTAGTTCTCGGCGCCGGGGTGGGGGGCGTGGGAGGACATGCCGGGAATATAGAAGGAGAGAGGACTGAGGACTGAGGTCTGGGGACTCGGAGGGTGTCGGGCGACGAGAAGGGCGGTAATATTCCTCCCGGTCGCGCACGTCTCACGGATCAGGAGCACGCATGATCGTCGGAACCGCCCTTCTGGGCGCCGCCCTTCTCATTGGCCCGGCCACGGCTGCCGGCCCGAAGGAGGACGTGCTCTACATGAAGAACGGCGACCGGATGACCTGCGAGATCAAGACGATGGACGCGGGGGCGGTCTACGTGAGCCTCGACTACGTGGACGGAACGATCTCTGTCAACTGGATTCGCATCGCGCGTCTCGAGAGCCCGCAACTCTTCCTGGTGGAACTCGACGACGGCTCCATTCTCTCGGGGCACATCTCGGCACGCCCGATCGAGGGAACAGACTCGGTGCTGGTCGAGATCGACCGGCCCGATGGCACGAAGCTCGTGGTCGACAAGTCGAGGATTGCGGGCTTGAGCCGCACCTCCGACACCTTTTTTGGCCGCATGAACGGCAGCCTGACGTCGGGCATCAGCTATGCCAAGGGAAACAACACCACCACCTACAACATCGCGTCCAGCGTGAACTACCCGCGTCCCAGGTGGAGCATGGCGCTGGGATTCAATTCGAACTTCTCGAGCAGCACCGGCGCGGACGCCTCGACCCGCAACCAGCTGACCGCGGTGGGCGCCCACATGATGCGCTGGAACAACTGGTACTACACCGGCTTCGCCAGCGGGCTGCAGAGCGCCGAGCAGCAAATCAGCCTCCAGGCCAACGTGGGCGGCGGCGTCGGCCGGTACCTCAAGAAGTCGAGCACCGTCCGGGCCAGCGTCGTCGGCGGCATGGTCTACCAGAACACCAACTACGAGTCCTCCGTCACCTCGGCCACATCCCAGGACCTGCTGGGCGTCATGCTGCTCGGGACCCTCAGCTACGTGCGCTTCAAGCAGACCACGCTGAGCCTGACCGTCAACGCGATTCCCTCGCTGACCGATCCGGGCCGGTTCTTCTTTAACACGAACGCCGCCTACTTCCTCAAGCTCTTCGGCGAGATCAACTGGAACCTCTCGTTCTACGGCAACTGGGACACCCAGCCCCCCGCGGGCACGTCGGGCAACGACTACGGCGTCAACTCCGGGCTCAGCTGGACGTTCGGCAACCAGTAATGATTGGAGTTCATGACCATGGCCGCTGACTCGCCGCCCCCGCTCGATCGCAGCCTGACAGAGGACGAACTCCTCTTCGAGCGGTTCGCCACCGTCGAGGAACGCCAGCGCGCCACGGCGCTCCGGGTCAGCGACTCGTGGCGGGTGCTCCGGATCATGGGCGAGTTCGTGTGGGGCTTCGACAACCTGGCCTCGATCGAGAACGGGGTGTCGATCTTCGGGTCGGCGCGCACCAAGCCGAGCGACCGCTACTACCGCGACGCCGTGGAAGTGGCGCGGCTGCTCGCCGAGCACCGGATCCCGGTCATCACCGGCGGCGGCCCCGGCATCATGGAGGCCGGCAACCGCGGCGCCAAGGAGGCGGGCGGCATCTCGGTGGGCTGCAACATCGAGCTCCCCTTCGAGCAGGGCAACAACCCCTACCTCACGAAGAATCTGCTGTTCAAGTTCTTTTTCGTCCGGAAGACGATGTTCGTGAAGTACGCCACCGCGTTCATCGTGTTCCCCGGCGGCTACGGCACCATGGACGAGCTGTTCGAGGCGCTCACGCTCATCCAGACCGGCAAGGTGAAGTCGTTCCCGGTGGTGCTCTTCGGGCGGGCCTACTGGGAGGGGATGGTGGAGTGGCTGTCGCGTACCGTGGCGGGCGCCGGCAACATCGACACTGCGGACCTCACGCTGTTCCACGTGACCGACGACCCCGAAGAGGCGGTCCGGATCGTTCTCGAAGCCCGCGCCAAGCGGACCTGACCCTCAGCCGACAGCGGAGCACCGCATGACTCGCCCTTCGGGCCCCTACCTTCGCGGCAAGCGGATCGACCCGACGGCCATCAACGGCCAGGAGCTGGTGGCCGACCTCGTCGACAACGCCTTCCTGGCCTATAACGCCGGGCGGCTCCGTGAGGGGTGCCACCTCTTTGCCCAGCGGATGCTGCAGCCCGACACCACGGTGGGGATGAGCCTGACCGGCGCCATGACGCCGGCCGGCATCGGGATGAGCTGCCTCATTCCCCTCATGGAAGCTGGCTTCGTAGACTGGATCATCTCCACCGGCGCCAACCTGTACCACGACGCGCACTTCGCCCTGGGGCTGGCGCTGCACCAGGGCCGGCACGACGCCGACGACGTCGAGCTGCGCGACAAGGGTGTGGTGCGGATTTACGACATCTTCTTCGATTACAACGTGCTGCTCTCCACCGACGCCTTCGTGCGCGAGGTGTCGGCGCGGCCCGAGTTCCAGCGCGCCATGAGCTCTGCCGAGTATCACTACCTGCTGGGCGGCTACCTCCGGGGGCGCGAGGCGGCGCTGGGGCTCTCGAAGCGCTCCGTCCTCTCGCGGGCCCACGAACTCGGTGTGCCGATCTACACCAGCTCTCCGGGCGACAGCTCCATCGGCATGAACGTGGCGGAGCAGGCGCTGGCCGGCAGCCTGCTGCGGTTCGACGTGAGCGCCGACGTGAACGAGACGGCGGCCATCGTGCTCGAGGCCAAGCGCACCGGCGGCAAGAGCGGCGTGCTCATCGCGGGGGGCGGGAGCCCCAAGAACTTCATGCTGCAGACCGAGCCGCAGATCCAGGAGGTGCTCGGCATCGACGAACGGGGGCACGACTATTTCCTGCAGATGACCGACGCGCGCCCCGACGTGGGCGGCCTCTCCGGCGCCACGCCCAACGAGGCCGTCAGCTGGGGCAAGATCGACCCCGACCAGCTGCCGGGCACCGTGGTGGTCTACGCCGACAACACGATCACCCTGCCCCTCCTCACCGCCTACGCGCTCCAGCGGGTGGCGCCGCGGCCGATCAAGCGGCTCTACGACCGGCGCGAGGCGATGATGGACCGGCTGGTGACGGAGTACCGGGCCGCGCTCGCCTTCCGCGACCAGCGCGCGGACGACGCCAAGGGAGATCGGGGTGGCCACTAGCCTCCCCGCACTCCGGCTGCCGACCCGGACCTACGCCGGGTACGCGCTGGCCCTGCTGGCGCTCCTCAACCTGCTGAGCTACGTCAACCGCAACGTGCTGTTTGCGCTGGTCCCGCCGATCGAGTTCGAGCTGGGCCTCACCGATACGCATATTGGATGGATCGCCTCCGCCTTCGTGCTCCTCTTCTCGGTGGCGGTGTTCCCCTTCGGCGTGCTGAGCGACCTCCGCTCCCGGCGCGCCGTGGCGGCGGCCGGCGTGGTGGTCTGGAGCATCTTCGCCTTCCTGGCCGGCCTGTCCCGCGGCTTCTGGGGACTCTTCCTTTTCCGGGCGGCGGTCGGCATCGGGGCCGCGGCCTTCACCGCGGCAGCCGCCTCGCTCGTGGCCGATTACTTCCCCGGGCGCCGGCGCGCGGTGGCGCTCGGCGTCTTCTCCGCCGGCATCCCCATCGGCGGGGTGATGGGCATCGCCCTCGGCGGGCAACTGGACGAGCTCTACGGATGGCGCATCGCCATGATGGCGGTGGCGGTGCCGGGCCTCTTGCTCGCGGCACTGGTGGCCCGGCTCACCGATCCGAGCCGCCCGCCCCCGACCCTCACGGTCCGCGAATATTGGCGGCAGCTGGAAATGGGCGCCGCCGGTGCATTCCGGACCGCGTGGCCACTCCTCCTCGGCGCGGGAGCCGGCGGCCTGGCCGCCTGGGTGCTCGACCGCCGTTTCGGAGCCACCTCCACGCTCGACATGGCGGCGCTGGCCAGCGGCATCGGCGTCGGGCTGGCGTGGAATCTCGTGCTGGTGGTCCGGCGGAACCGGCGCACCGACGGCAGCTTCGACTTTACGCCCACCGGCAGCGTCAACGACGCCCTCACCGAAATGCGGCTCGCGGTGGATACCGTGCTCCGCACGCCTACCCTCAAGTACCTGTTCGTGGGCGGGGCGCTGGTGTCGTTCGGCATGAACGGGCTGGTGGGCTGGGCGCCGACGTTCATGTCCCGGACGCTCGGACTCACCGTGGCGCAGGGCACGCTGCTGCTGGGTCAGTGGGGACTGCTGGCGGGGACGGCGGGCACGCTCGCGGGCGGGTTCCTGGCGGACTGGCTGGGAAAGTTCACCGGCCGGGGGCGGATGCTGGTGTCGTCGCTCGGCCTGCTGGTGGGCGGACCGCTGGCCATCTGGCTCCTTGCTGTGCGCGACCTCGGCACCTTCGTGCCGATCTTCGCCGTGGCCTTCTTCTTCCTGACCCTGTACAACGGCCCGGTCATCGCGGCGGTGTTCGACGTGGCGCCGGCCCGGATCGGTGCCACCGTCGTCGGGGCCTACCTGCTCTTCATCCACGTGGCGGGCGACGCCATTGCACTCCCGCTCGTGGGGTTCCTGTCCGACCGCTTCGGCATCGACCGGGCCATCTTCATCCTGCCATCGGCGGCGATGGCCGGCGGCGGCGTGCTGCTGCTCGGCGTCAAGACTGTGCTGCGCGACATGAGCTTCGTGGCGGCGAGGACGACGGCGACGCACCCGGTGGTGAGGACGACAAGTGAGGGGAGGAAGGAAAAAGAGGACTAGGGACTAGGAGGGGCGGAAAGAGAAAAGAGAAAGGTGTTGGTCCGAGCGCCTCTTTTCTCCTTCCTCCTTGAACCTCTCCAAGTCCCAAGTCCTTTTTCTCCTTCCTCTATCGAGCCGACCGGTACATCAACTCCACCAACTCATCGTACATCGCTCCCGCCTGCTCCTCGCTGCCCGAGCGGATGGCGCCGGCGGCGCAGTGCTCGAGGTGGTTGCGGAAGAGCACCCGCGCCACTCCCCGCAGTGCCTCGTGCACCGACGACACCTGGGTCAGGACGTCGGCGCAGTAGCGCTCCTCCTCCACCATCTTCTGCAGCCCGCGGACTTGCCCCTCAATGCGACGGAGCCGGGTGAGCGCGGCGGCCTTGAGCTCGGGGTTCACCGCCACCGCGTGGGTGCCGTCGCCGGGGCGGGCGCACGCGCAGGGGGCGAAGGCGTCGTTGCTGGCGGTGTCCATCATGTCCTCCGGAGCCGCAGGCTGTTGGTCACGACGGACACGCTGCTCACGGCCATCGCCGCCGCGGCCATCGTGGGGGTGAGGAGGATGCCGAACATCGGGTAGAGCGCGCCGGCCGCCACGGGGATGCCCACCACGTTGTAGGCAAAGGCCCAGAAGAGGTTCTGCCGGATGACGCGGAGCGTGCGCCGCGCGAGGCGGACCGCCTCGGGCACGCCGAGCAGGTCGCCCCGCATCAGCGTGACGTCTCCCGCCTCGACGGCCACGTCGGTGCCGGTGCCGATGGCGATGCCGACGTCGGCCTGCGCCAGGGCGGGCGCATCGTTGAGCCCGTCGCCCACCATCCCGACCACCCTGCCCTCCCCCTGCAGCCGCTGGATTTCATCCCGCTTGTGCTCCGGCAGCACCTCAGCGACCAGCCGCGTGATGCCGACCTGCCGGGCGACGGCGTCCGCCGTCGTCCGCCCGTCGCCGGTGAGCATCACGACCTCGAGGCCGAGCGCCTCGAGCCCGCGCACCGCCTCGGCGCTGCTGGGCTTGATGGGATCGGCGACCGCGATGATCCCCGCCGCTTCGCCGCCGATGGCCACGAGCACCGGCGTGGCGCCGCGGGCGGCGAGCTGCTCCGCCTCCGCGGCGAGCGGCGCGGGGTCCACGCCCCAGTCGGCGAGCATGGCGCGATTGCCGACCAGCACGCCCCGTCCGTCCACGACCCCCACGGCGCCCTTGCCCGGCGTCACCTGGAATTCCGCGACGGCGGGAATGGTCAGGCCGCGCTCCCGGGCCGCGGCCACGATCGCCTCGCCGAGGGGGTGCTCGCTCATCTGCTCGAGGGCGGCCGCCGCCGCGAGCATTGCGGAGTCGTTCCCTGCCCCGAGCGCCCAGACGTCGGTGACCGCCGGGCTCCCCGCCGTGATGGTGCCGGTCTTGTCGAGCACTACGACCTGGAGCTCCGCCATGCGCTGGAGGATGTCGCCCCCCTTGAACAGCACGCCCCGCTCCGCGCCGCGGCCGGTGGCCACCATGACGGCGGTCGGCACGGCGAGGCCCATGGCGCAGGGACAGGCGATGATCAGCACGGTGACCGCCGCGGCCAGTGCCCGCACCACGCGCGGTTCCGGTCCGAGGAAATACCATACCGCGAAGGTGCCGAGGGCGATGACGATGACCACCGGCACGAAGACGGCGGCGATCCTGTCGGAGAGCTGCTGGATTGGCGCCTTGGCGCCCTGCGCCTCGCGCACCATGCGGATGATCTGCGCCAGCACGGTGTCGCCGCCCACGCGGGTGGCGCGCATGCGGATGGCGCCGGCACGGTTGAGCGTGGCGCCGACCACCGAACTCCCCGCGCGCTTGGCCACCGGCGTCGGCTCGCCGGTCAGCATCGCCTCGTCCACCGAGGTGGTGCCCTCGAGCACCACGCCGTCCACCGGGATGGTCTCGCCGGGGCGGACCAGCAGCTCATCCCCGGTGCGGACCTGGTCCAGCGGAAGATCGGTCACTTCCCCGCCCCGCACGACGTGCGCGGTATCGGGCCTGAGCGCCACGAGCTTCCGGATGGCGGCGGAGGTGCGCCCCTTGGCGCGGGCCTCGAGGTAGTTGCCGAGGAGGATGAGCGCGATGATGGCGATGACGGCTTCGTAGTACACGTGCGGCTCGACGCCGCGGGCCACGAAGTACGGGGAGCCGAGCGTCATGGCCAGGCTGAACAGGAACGCCGCGCCGGTGCCGACCGACACGAGGGTGTTCATGTCGGCGCCGCCGTGCCGGGCCGCGGCCCACGCGCGCACGTAGAAGTGGCGCCCGGCCCAGAAGACGATGGGCAGCGTGAGCAGCAGGAGCGTCCAGCGCCAGGCGTCGGCGCTCACGGTGAAGAGCCCGGGCGCCACCGATCGGAGCGCACCGGCGATCGGCATCATGAGGTGCATGAGCGGGTCGGAGGCGCCCTGCGCGGCGGCCGCCTCGCCGAGTGGAATGCCGATGAGCATGGCCACGGCCGCGGCGACGAGGCTGACCGTGACCTTCCGCCTGAGCGTGGCGCGCTCGGCGGCCATCCGGAGCTCGTCGGCGGTTTCCGCCTCGCCGGCGGCCAGCTCGGGGCGGGGCAGCTCGGCGCCGTAGCCGGTGTCCTTGATGGCGGCCACCAGCGCGTCGAGCGAGGAGACCGCCGGGTCGAACTCCACCGTGGCGGAGTTGGTCATCAGGTTCACGTTGGCCGACGCCACGCCGGGAGCACGCTCCAGCGTGCGCTGGATGCGTGCGCTGCAGGCGGCGCAGGTCATCCCGGTGACCGGGATGGTGGCGCGCTCGGTGGCGGTGGCCGTGCTCATCGATTCAGACCGGGCTCGGCGCCGGCGTGGCCCGGTAGCCTTCGTCGGAAACGGCGGCGGCGATGCGTTCCGCGTCGATCTTCGACGGATCGTAGCGCACTTCGGCGCGGCCGATCTTGACGGAATCGATCTGGACGCCGTCGAGCGTGGAGAGCGCCTTGTTCACGGCGTTCAGGCAGTGCCCACAGGACATGCCTTCGATGTGGAGGGTGAGGTTTTCCATGGCTCCAAGGGGTAGTAGTAGGGGATACCTATCCTATTTGCTGCTCCGGTAGACGGCGGACCGCCCGACTCGAGCAGCCAACCTGCCCAGGAAGCTGCGCTGGAACTCAGGCCAGAATCTATATAGGGTGGGGGGGTATGTCAATAGTCGCCGGCCGTCGGGCTGAAGTTGTTGCCCAACAGGCATTTGCAAGATGAGGCGGTGAACTCACGGGCCCACTCGCTGCGGGTGATCAGTGCCTAAATTGTTGCGCAACAGTGATTTACCATGATGGAGTGCAAGTCGAGGCATGCAAAGTGCACTAGGCATCACCCATGAGCGACCACCGCGACTCGTTCCGATCCTCCTCCGAAGGGAGCGAAATCGAGGCCCTCGATTTGAGGGTGCCTCTGCTTCGCCTCAAGGGGAGCTCGTGGGACGCCGTGGCGCTGGAGACCTGGCTGGAGGCCCTGTCGGGTCTGCTCGCGCCGGAGCTCCCGCACGACCTGATGGCGCTCTGGGTGTATCCGCCCGAGGGCCCGGCCGTGCTGATCGGTCCGTCGGCCCTCGCGCAGGACAGCCTCGAGGTGCCGACCCCTGCGCCGCACTTGGGACAGGATGAGCTCTACACCATGGAGCAGCGCATTCGCACCGCGGGTTACGCCTCCGTGGTGTGCATGGCCGTGCCGCATGGCGACCGCGACGTGGGCCTCTTGCTGCTCGCCGACCTTCGACACGCCCGCTATGGATTGCCGGAGGCGGTGCTGCTCCGGAACGTGGCCGACTCGCTCGGGCCCACTCTGGCGCGCGTGGCGCGGCAGGGCAGGGAACCCCTCGAGCCCCCGCGCGACGACGGCTCCCCGCCGCCGCCCGAACGCCGCCGCTCGGAACCGGGCCGGAAGCTCGTCGAACTTCACGCCCTCCTGGCCAAGCTCGGCCTGGCCGAGTCGGCCTCGCGCACGCCGAGGGAGTTCTCTGAATTCGTGTCGCAGGCGCTGCAGCCGATGCTGCCCCATGATCGCATGCAGATCCTGGTGCCCGACGCGTCGGCGCAGGAGCACTATCGCTTCGACCGGCATGGCCCCGGCACCTTCTGGTCCGATCCGGCGCTGGTGGTCACGCGGGAACAGTTCGACCCCGCGGCGCTCTTCGGTGATGCGGACGAGATCCTGGTAGGCGATACCAGTGCGCAGCCGCATCATCCCGCCTGGTGTCCGGATATCCCGGGGCAGGGCAGGGGAGAGCCGCTGGCGCGCGCGGTCATCGGCGTGCGGCTGCTCTCGCAGACGCGGGTGGCGGGCTACCTCCTCCTGGGCGGCAACGGCCCCGACTTCTTCCGGCCCGACGATCTCGACCTGCTGCGCCAGGTGGCGCCGCTGGTGGCGGTGCGGGTCGACAGCTTCCTCCTCGCCTGGCAGGTGCAGGTCATGCGCTCGCACCTGAGCGTGCTCCGCAATGTGCCGGCCCACCTGGGGCGCATCGCCGAGGTGCTCGCCACCACGGCGCACGTGGGCGCGGCCACGCGGCTCTTTGCGCGCGAGGCGGCCAGCGTGCTGCCCTTCGACCGGATGGAGTTTGCACTTCGCCTCGGCGAAGCAGACGAAGTGGTGATGGTGGCTCCGGGCGACGCCCGGCCGCTGCCCGACCTGCCGCTCGTGTCGGTGGCCGGCACCGAGCTGGGCCGTGTGCTGCGGGGTGAACTGCCGCATGCGTACGCGTCGGCGCGCCGCCAGCTCGAGGCCGACCCAGGGACGGGGCACCCCACGGCCGCGCTGGTGGTACCGCTCCGCCTGGCGGGCCGGATCTTCGGCTGCCTGACGCTGCTGGCGGCCGGCGCCGACGCCTTCACGCGGGCCGACATCGCGCTGGCACAGCAGCTGGCGGACGTCCTGGCTCCCCACCTCGAACTGCTCCGCCGGGCGTCGCTGTCGACGCCGCCGGTGGCGCCGGGATGGCGGAGACGGCCGTAGACAGGCGAAGGAGAAAGGGGACTTGGGACTTGGAGGGGTTCGAGGAGATAAGGAGAAATGTGGGTCGATCACCCCCGCCTCTCTCCTTCCTCTTTCCGCCCCTCCAAGTCCATAGTCCCTTTCTTCTTGACCCCTTCCTGATGTTTTCCTGACGTTTACATAGCGGCCCCATACCCCTCCCTGATGCTCCCTTCCATAGCTTGTCCGTGTCTCTCACACGGACTCCACTCATGCAGGACCTGGGAATCATCGTGCTCGCCGGGGTGCTGCTGGCGCTGACCCGCGGCTTCCTCCGGGTTTGCGAGCGGCGCGGAGGCACCCGATGACCATCCTCTACTGGGCCGCGGGCGTACTCGCCCTCGGGCTCTTCATCTACCTGCTGGTGGCGTTGCTCAATCCGGAGGCGTTCGAATGACCTCGAGCGCCTGGCTCCAATTCGCCGCCTATCTCGCACTGCTGACCGGCCTCGCCGTTCCGCTCGGACACTACATGGCCCGGGTGTACACCGGGGAGGCGCGGCTGGCGCAGCGAGTGCTGGCGCCGGTGGAGCGCGTCCTCTATCGGCTCCTTGGCATCGACCCCGGCCGCGAAATGGGGTGGCGGGAGTACACCCTCGCGGTCCTGGCCATCAGCCTCGTGAGCCTGGTGACCGTTTACGCCATCCAGCGGCTGCAGGGCATCCTGCCCTTCAACCCGGCAGGGCTCGCCGGTGTGCCGGCCGCGCTCGCGTTCAACGCCGCCGTCAGCTTCGTGAGCAATACGAACTGGCAGTCCTACGGCGGCGAGACGACGATGAGCCACCTGACGCAGATGCTCGCGCTCACGGTGCAGAACTTCGTGTCGGCCGCGGTCGGGATGGCGGTGCTCGCGGCATTCATTCGCGGCCTCCACCGCCGCACTGCGTCCACGCTCGGCAACGCCTGGGTGGATACGACGCGGGGCGTGCTGTACGTGCTGCTCCCGCTCTCCGTGGTGCTCTCGCTCCTGCTGGTGTCGCAGGGGGTGGTGCAGACGATGAGCGCCGCCCGCGAGGTGACCCTGGTGCAGCCCTTCCAGGCCGATTCCGCCGTCGTCACCACGCAGACCATCGCCGTCGGGCCCGCCGCCAGCCAGGTGGCCATCAAGCAACTCGGCACCAACGGCGGCGGGTTCTTCAACGTCAATTCGGCGCACCCCCTCGAGAATCCAAGTCCCTTCAGCAACCTGCTGGAAATGCTGGCGATCCTGCTGATCCCGGCCGCGCTCTGCTTCGCCTTCGGCCGGATGGTCAAGGACGACCGGCAGGGGTGGGCCATCTTCGCGGCCATGGCCTTGATGTTCGCGGCGCTCACGATTCCGACCATCGCGGCCGAACAGGGCGGCAACCCGGCGCTCACCGCTGCGGGCGCGGACCAGGCGGCTTCCGCGGCGCAACCGGGCGGCAACATGGAAGGGAAGGAAGCGCGCTTCGGACCGGTGGGCTCCGGACTGTGGGCCGCGGCGACCACGTCGGCCTCCAACGGCTCGGTGAACGCCATGCACGACTCCTTCACGCCGCTCGGCGGGCTGTGGCCGCTCTGGCTGATGCAGCTTGGCGAGGTGGTGTTCGGCGGGGTGGGGTCCGGGCTCTACGGCATGCTGATCTTCGCGATCCTGGCGGTGTTCATCGCGGGATTGATGGTGGGGCGCACGCCGGAGTACCTGGGCAAGAAGATCGAGGCGCGCGAGGTGACGCTTGCGGCGCTGGTGGTGTTGCTGCCGTCGGCGCTGCTGCTCATCGGAACCGCCATCGCGGTGCTGCTGCCCGCCGGGCGCGCGTCCATCCCAAACCCGGGGGCGCACGGCTTCACCGAGGTGCTGTACGCCTTCTCGTCGGCGTCGAACAACAACGGCAGTGCCTTTGCCGGCCTCAACGCCAACACACCGTTCTTCAACCTGGCGCTGGGCGTCGCGATGTTCGTCGGCCGGTTCTGGATCATCGTGCCGGTGCTGGCCATCGCGGGTTCGCTGGCGGGCAAGAAGTCGGTGCCGCCGGGCCTCGGCACCCTGCCGACCCACACGCCGCTCTTCGTGGCCCTCCTGATCGGCACGGTCCTCCTTGTGGGCGCGCTGGCGCACCTGCCGGGGCTGGCCCTCGGCCCGATCGTCGAACACCTCATGCTGATGGGACACTGAGCCATGACCCGCCCGGCGACTTCCCTCGTGGCGCCCGGTACCACCCGACGGGCGCTCCGCGAGTCGTTCACGAAGCTCCACCCGCGCCACCAGCTCCGGAACCCCGTGATGTTCGTGGTGCTGGTGGGCAGCCTGTTCACGCTCCTGCTGGCCGGGGCCGCGTTCCGGGGCGTCGGCGACGAGAGCCCCTGGTTCATCCTGGGCATCAGCGCCTGGCTCTGGCTCACGGTCCTCTTCGCCAATTTCGCCGAGGCACTTGCGGAAGGGCGGGGCAAGGCGCAGGCGGACGCCCTCCGGCGGACGCGCACGGCGCTGCAGGCGAAGCGCCTGGCCGACCCGGCCAATCACCTCGACTTCGAGATGACGCTCGCCTCCGACCTCCGGAAGGGGCAGGCCGTGTTCGTGACGGCGGGGGAGTACATCCCGGCCGACGGCGAGATCGTCGAGGGGGTGGCCTCGGTGGACGAGAGCGCCGTGACCGGGGAGAGCGCCCCCGTCATCCGCGAGAGCGGCGGGGACCGGAGCGCCGTGACCGGCGGCACGCGGGTGCTGTCGGACTGGCTCGTGATCCGGGTGACGGTCAACCCCGGCGAGTCGTTTCTGGACCGGATGATTGGCCTCATCGAGGCGGCGCACCGGAAGAAGACGCCCAACGAGATCGCGCTGGAAATCCTGCTGGCCGGGCTCACGCTGATCTTCCTCCTCACGGTGGCCACGCTGCTGCCGTTCTCGATCTTCAGCGTCCAGGCGGCGGGCCGCGGCACCCCCATCACCCTGACGGTGCTGGTGGCGCTGCTCGTATGCCTCATTCCGACCACCATCGGCGGGTTGCTCTCGGCCATCGGCATCGCCGGCATGGACCGGATGATCCGGAAGAACGTCATCGCCATGTCGGGCCGCGCGGTCGAGGCGGCGGGCGACGTAGACGTGTTGCTCCTGGACAAGACCGGCACCATCACGCTCGGAAACCGGCAGGCCGTCGCGTTCCTGCCCGCCGAGGGCGTGAGCGAACAGGAGCTGGCCGACGCGGCCCAGCTCGCCTCGCTCGCCGACGAGACGCCGGAGGGGCGGAGTATCGTGGTGCTGGCCAAGGAGAAGTTCGGCATCCGCGAGCGGGACGTGCACGCGCTGGGCGCGCACTTCGTGCCCTTCTCGGCGGAGACCCGGATGAGCGGCGTGGACCTGGACGGACGCCAGATCCGCAAGGGCGCCGCCGAGACGATCGTGCGCTGGGTGCGGCAGGCGGGCGGCCGGGTGCCGACCAACGTGGACGCGGCGGTGACCGCCATCGCCAAGACGGGGGGCACGCCGCTCGTGGTGGCGGAGGGGGCGCGCGCGCTCGGCGTCATCCAGCTCAAGGACGTGGTGAAGGGCGGGATCAAGGAGCGCTTCGGCGAGCTCCGCTCGATGGGGATCAAGACGGTCATGATCACCGGCGACAACCCGTTGACCGCCGCCGCCATCGCCGCCGAGGCGGGTGTGGACGACTACCTGGCCCAGGCGACGCCGGAGCAGAAGCTGGCGCTCATCCGCCAGTACCAGGCCGAGGGCCGTTTGGTGGCGATGACGGGCGACGGGACCAACGACGCGCCGGCGCTGGCCCAAGCGGACGTGGCGGTGGCCATGAACTCCGGTACCCAGGCTGCCAAGGAAGCCGGCAACATGGTGGACCTCGACAGCAACCCGACGAAGCTCATCGAGGTGGTCGAGACCGGGAAGCAGATGCTGATGACGCGCGGGGCGCTCACCACCTTCAGCACCGCGAACGACGTGGCGAAGTATTTCGCCATCATCCCGGCCGCCTTCGTCGGGACCTATCCGGCGCTCGGCGCGCTCAACGTCATGCGCCTGGCGACACCCGAGAGCGCCGTGCTGTCGGCAGTCATCTTCAACGCGCTCATCATCGTCTTCCTGATCCCGCTGGCACTGAAGGGCGTGTCCTACCGGCCGCTCGGCGCCGCGTCGCTGCTCCGGCGGAACCTGCTGGTCTACGGCGTGGGCGGCCTCCTGGCCCCGTTCGTCGGGATCAAGCTGATCGACATCCTGCTCGTCGCCCTGAAGCTGGCGTGAGGTCCTGCCATGCGTTCCCTCCTTCGCCCCGCGCTGGTGTTCGTCGCCCTGATGACCCTCCTCACGGGGGTGCTCTATCCGGCGGCGATCACCGGCCTGGCCCAACTGCTCTTCCCGTCCCAGGCCAACGGCAGCCTCGTCATGGTGGACAGCGCCGCGAGAGGCTCGCGCCTCATCGGCCAGCCGTTCAGCGCGCCCGAATACCTCTGGTCCCGTCCATCGGCCACCGGGCCTACGCCGGACAACGCGGCGGCGTCCAGCGGCTCGAACCTCGGCCCCAGCAATCCGGCGCTCGGCGAGGTGGTGGCGGGGCGAATCGCCGCGCTCCGCGCGGCCGACTCCACGCTGACCGGCCCGGTGCCGGTCGATCTGGTGACCGCGTCCGGGAGTGGGCTCGACCCGCACCTCTCACTGGCCGCGGCCAGAGTCCAGGTGCCGCGGATCGCCCGGGCCCGGGGCATGACGCCCTCGGCCGTGGAAGCGGTGATCGCCGCCCACACCGAGGGGCGGTTCCTCGGCGTCTTCGGTGAACCGCGCGTCAACGTCCTGATGGTGAACTTGGCGCTCGACCGGGGAGCTCCATGATTTCATTCGTCTTGGCGGCCACGGTCCTGGCCGCGCAGGATACGACGCCGAAGCCGGCCGTCGCGTTCGGGGCGTTCATCGACACCTACTTCGCCTGGGACTTCGGCCAGCCCGATGCGTTCGACCGGCCCTTTACCACGCAGCCGGCGCGGCACGACGAGTTCAACGTCAACCTCGCGTTCATCGAGGCGAAGCTCACCGGCGAGAAGGTCCGTGGGCGCGTGGCGCTGCAGGCCGGCACCTCGGTGCAGGCCAACTATGCCGGCGAACCAAACGTCGGCAGCACCAGCGGTGACGAGCTGGCCCGCATCATCCAGGAGGCTTGGGTCGGTGTGCGGGTATCGCCGAAGGTCTGGGTGGACGGCGGGATCTACTTCTCCCCGATCGGCTGGGAAGGATTCATTTCCTGGGACAACCCGACCTACACCCGGTCCCTGCTGGCCGACTACACGCCGTACTTCGTGACGGGCGCCAAGGTCACCTGGGCGGCCTCCTCCCGGGTGACGGCGCAAGCGCAGGTGGTGAACGGGTGGGGGAACATCTCGGAGAACAATCCCGACAAGTCGGTCATCACGCGCGTGGACTGGCAGGCCACCCCGAAACTGGCGCTGGCGTACGCCTTCTATGCGGGCAACGAGCAGCCCGACACGCTGCCGGCCCGCACGCGGTACTACAATCAGCTCCTTGCGAAGGTCTCGGCGGGACGTGGCTGGGATTTCTGGGGCACCTTCGACGTCGGCCTGCAGACGGTGCCCGACGCCACAAGCCAGACCTGGTACGGCGCCGTCATCATCGGCCGGAAGGCGCTCTCGAGCACGGTGGCCGTGGTGGGGCGGGTCGAGGGCCACTCCGACCGCGATCAGGTGTTAATCTTGACGGGCACCCCGGACGGCTTCCGGACCATCGGCGGCTCGATCGGAGTCGACGTGCAACCCGAGGAGTACCTGAAGTGGCGGACGGAATTGCGCGGTTTCACCTCGTCGGACCCGGTGTGGCCGGACCAGGGCGCCCCCGCCGGATCGGACACGGGCGGCTTCGTGGTCACCTCACTGTCGCTTCGGTTCTGATGAGCCTCGACTCGCGCTGCGGCGCCACATGACGGGAACGCGCCCCGACCCCGACGCGCTGCTGGCCCGCGTCCAGCAGGAAGAGAGCCGCTCCCGACGGGGGCGGCTCAAGGTGTTTGTGGGCGCCTCGCCCGGCGTCGGGAAGACCTTCAGCATGCTGGAGGCGGCACGCGCGGCCCGGCTGGGCGGGCGGGACGTGCTCGTGGGCGTGGTGGAAACCCATGGCCGCCGCGAGACGGCCGCGCTCCTGGAGGGGCTCGAGGTGCTGCCCCGGCGAGCGTTCGTGCACCGTGGTGCCACGCTCGAGGAGTTCGACCTCGACGCCGCGCTCGCCCGCCGGCCCGACCTGATCCTGATGGACGAAATGGCGCACTCCAACGCGCCCGGTGCCCGGCACGCGAAGCGCTTTCAGGACGTGGACGAATTGCTCCGCGCCGGCATCGATGTCTTCACCACACTCAACGTCCAGCACCTCGAGAGCCTGAACGACGTGGTGGCGCAGATTACCGGCGTCACCGTGCGGGAAACCGTGCCCGACGCCGTGCTCGACGGGGCCGACGAGATCGAGCTGGTGGACGTGACGCCCGAGGTGCTCGAGCAGCGGCTCCGCGAGGGGAAGGTGTACCTCCCGGAACAGGCGCAGCGGGCGCTGGACCGCTTCTTCCGGCGCGGCAACCTGATCGCGCTTCGGGAGCTTGCGCTTCGCCGCACCGCCGAGCGGGTGGACGAGCAGATGCGCGGCTACCGCGCGTCGGCTGGCATTGAGCAACCGTGGGCCGCCTCCGAACGCCTGCTGGTGTGCGTGTCGCCGTCGGAGCGGAGCCTCCGCCTGGTGCGGAGCGCGCGCCGCCTGGCGGGCTTGCTGCGCGCCCCGTGGACCGCTCTGTACGTGGAACTCCCCCGCCATGCCACGATGCCGGCCCGGAACCGCGAGGCGGCGCAGGAGGCGCTGCGCCTGGCCGAGGAACTGGGCGGCACCGCCGTGTCGGTGCCGGGCCACGATGCCGCCGAGGAGGTGCTGGCGTACGCGCGCAGCCATAACGCGACCCGCATCCTGGTCGGGCGCTCCCGGCGCGGGTGGTTGTCCTGGATGTTTCCCGCCTCCGTAGCGGGGCGCCTGGTGCGCGGCGCCGAAGGGATGCACGTGTGGGTGGGCGCCGACGACGACCGCAGTGTCGAGGCGGAACGCCGGCCGAAGGGCGGGCTCGCGATGGCCCCGGTGCGGGACTACCTCGGCGCGGCGATCATCGTGGCGTTGATGACCGCGGTGGCCCTGCCGTTCCATGGCACGCTGGCCGAAATCGACGCCGCCATGCTCTACCTCCTCGCGGTCGTCGTGGCCGCGGCGCGGTATGGGCGGGGCCCATCGGTCCTGGCGGGTCTCCTGGCGGTGGCCGCGTTCGACATCACCTTCGTGGAGCCCTACGGCCGGTTCGCCGTGTCGGACGTGCGGTACCTGCTCACCTTCGCGATGATGCTGGTCGTGGCCCTGGTCATGGGTGGGCTCACCACTCGGGTGCGCGAGCAGGCCAGCGTGGCCCGGCTTCGCGAGCGCCGTGCGTCCACGTTGTACGCCGTGAGCCGGGACCTGGCCGCCGCGCGGACCCGGCCGGAACTCGGGCGCGTCACCCTCAGGCACCTGCACGATCTCTTCGGCGGATCGGTCATGCTGATCCTGCCGGACGTGGACGGCCACCTCGACGTGGTGGCCGAGATGCCCCCGCAGGAAGGCACGCGGCGCGACCTCGGCGTGGCGAAGTGGGTGTTCGAGCATGGCGAGCCCGCGGGGCGGGGCACCCAGACGCTTCCGGCTTCCGATGCGGTGTATGTGCCGCTCGCCACGCCTGATCGCGTATTGGGAGTGGTGGGGGTCCGACCGGAGCCGCTCGACCGGCTGTCGGACCAGTCGCAACGCCAGCTCCTCGAATCGCTGCTGGGTCAGGCCGCCGTGGCGCTGGAGCGCACCAAGCTGGCCGAGGAGAAGCGGCTGGTGCACCTCGAGTTCGAGGCGGAACAGCTCCGCACGTCGCTCCTGAGTTCGCTGTCGCACGACCTGCGCACTCCGCTGGCCGGCATCGAGGGAGCCGCCAGCAGCCTGGCGGAGGACCAGGGCCACCTCACCCCGGCCACCCGGCGCGAGCTGGCACAGACCATCGTGGACGAAGCGCAGCGGATGACCCGCCTGGTGGCGAACCTGCTCGACATGGTGCGGGTCGAAAGCGGAGCACTCGGCGTGCACCGGGGCTGGCACGTGCTCGAAGAAGTGGTGGGGGTGGCGTTGCTGCGCGCGGAGGACCGGCTCGCGGGGCGTCCGGTCACCACCGACCTCCCTGCCACGCTGCCGCTGGTGCCGATCGACGACGTGCTGATCGAGCAGGTGCTCATCAACCTGCTGGAGAACGCCGCCAAGTACACACCGGCAGGCAGCCCGGTTGAAGTCAGTGCAGTCGCCCGGCCGGGCGAGGTGCAGGTGACGGTGGCCGACCGGGGCCCCGGGGTGCCGCCCGGAGAAACCGAACTGATCTTCGAGAAGTTCCACCGTGCGGCGCGCGGGGCCGGGGGCGTGGGGCTCGGGCTGGCCATTTGCCGCGGCATCATCAAGGCGCACGGTGGGCGGCTCTGGGTGGATTCACGCGAAGGGGGTGGCGCGGCGTTCCGGTTCACCCTGCCCATCATTGGCGTGCCGCCGACGTTCGAGCGGGAGTCCGGCGAATTCGAGGCCACCGTATGAGCGAGACCGGCCCGATGGTGCTGCTGATCGAGGACGAGGTGCCGATGCGCCGATTCCTCCGGGCGGCGCTGGCCTCGGAGTCGTACCGCCTGATCGAGGCCGCCACCGCACGGGACGGCCTCGCGGAAGCGACCAGCCGGAATCCCGACCTCATCCTGCTGGACCTGGGGCTGCCCGATGCCGACGGCATCGAGGTGACGCGCCGCCTTCGCGAATGGAACACCCGGCCCATCATCGTGCTCTCGGCGAGGGGGCAGGAGCGCGACAAGATCGACGCGCTCGACGCCGGCGCCGACGACTACCTCACCAAGCCGTTCAGCGTGCCGGAGCTGCTCGCGCGCATGCGCGTGGCGCTGCGCCATGCGGCCCGGGGATCGTCCGCCCCGGAGGAACCGGTGTTCAACACCGGCGAGCTCTCGATCGACCGGGGCCGGCGCATCGTGACGGTTCGCGGCGAGGAAGTGCACTTGACGCCCACCGAGTACCGGTTGCTGCTGGCGCTGGCGCAGCATGCCGGCCGAGTGCTCACGCACCGGCAGCTGCTGCGCGAGGTCTGGGGGCCCGGGCGCATCGGGCAGGACCACTACCTCCGGGTCTACATGGCGCAACTCCGTGCCAAGATCGAGAAGGACCCCGCGCGGCCGGAGTACCTGCGGACTGAGCCGGGGGTAGGGTATAGGATGATGGAAGCGGAGTAGGCAGTACGAGAGGGGAGAGGAAGGAGAAAGGGACTTGGGACTAAGAGGGGCGGAAAGAGAAAGGAGAAAGGTGAGCGACATCGGCCCTCCTTTCTCCTTGTTCTTTGAACCCCTCTAAGTCCCAAGTCCCTTTCTCATTTCTCCTAGTTCGGCGCGTGCACTCCCTGCCCGCCGTAGTCGCGGTCGCCGCCCAGGGTCGGGCCCTCGAACTGGAAGAAGTCGGTGTTGTCCATCTTCGCCACGACCTGGCGGATCGAGCCGGGGAAGGGCGCCGTCCGGCCGTGGTTGCCGAAGGGATCGGTGTACCAGATCTCCGGCCCGTCGGCGTTGTCGATCCGGTTGCCGTTGATGTCCACCTGGCGTCGCACGCCGTTGAAGGGCGAGCGCGGGTCGTCGAAGGCGAGCGAGGTGAGCGTGCCGTTCGCGGTGGCCTGGTCGCAGAGCCAGCCGTTGGCGCGGTCGCCGTTGGCCTCCGTGGCAAAGCACAGATCCACCACGCGGCCGGTGAAGTTCGGGAGCGCCGGGTCGTAGAAGCGGCTCGGGTAGAACACCTGGTAGTAGGGGTTCACGCTGGCCAGGAAGTGCCCGTTGTCCGCCCGCAGGTTGGCCGATACCTGCCAGCTCTCGTGGAGCGCGGAGCCGAAGCTGGAGGTCTGCCCCGGGGGCACCAGGATGTGGCGCTCGACGCAGGCCTTGTCGGGAATGGTGCGCTTTCCGCCGCCGTCCGGGCTGTTGAGCGGAGTCGGCGGGCCCACCGTCAGGTGCACGTCGTGGTCGCAGGCCTCCACCATCTCGCCCGGGGTGCCGATGGCGGTCATGATGGTCATGCCGATCCGGGTGCCGCCGGTGCAGTCGATGTGGTACACCAGCTCGTGCAGGTTGTTGGTGAAGGCGTCCTTCGAGTGCGTGCCCTGGTGCAGCTTGGTGAGCACGTCGCACTTCACCTGCAGCACCGAGCCGGCCACGCCGCCGCCGAGGTTGAAGGGCACGTCGTTTTCCCACTCGACCTTGTGGCCGAAGTGGTCCTCGTTCCGGATGCCGGTCGGGTCCCAGATGGCCAGCTGCTCGTTGGCGTAGCCGAAGGGGATCGGGCCGATGCGGCGGTAGAGGTTGGAGCCGCGCGGATCCCGCCCGTGCTCGTGGCCGAACTTGCAGCCCGTGGCCGGGTCCACCGGCGGGTGCCAGGTGGGGTAGAGCTTGCCGTCCGGCCCGACCACGGAATAGCTGTTGTGGATCTCGGCGGTGCAGTCGTCGTTGGGACCCGGGCGCCAAAGGTCGTAGGCCACGCTCACCCCGGTCGCCACCGGCGGCGAGGGCGCGCCGGAGTCCTCCGCGCAGGCGGACAGAGCCGCGCCGCAGGCGAGGAGCGCGGCGAGCGCGCGGATCGGGGTGGGCAGGGTGAGGTTGCGCATGAGGGTGCCTCCGCTCAGTGAATCACGAGGCCCACGCCGAACTGCAGCGAGGACACGCTGGCGTCGTCGGCGACGACCGCGGTGGTGGTGGTGTTGTCTTCGGTGTGCTTGAAGGTCAGGTCGCCGGCCAGGGAGTGCTGGTAGGTGATGTACGGATTGATCGAGTAGTTCTTGCCGACCCGCCACTCGTACCCGATGCCGAGGAGCGCGCCGGGCTGGGTCGTGGTGAGAACGTCCACCGAATCGCTGGCGTGGTAGCCGGTGACGCCGAGGCCGCCTTTCACATAGGCGCCCTTGGCAGGCCAGGGATACCAGAGCGCCACGGCGCTCGCGGTCCACGACCGGCGGGTCACCACGTCCTGGGAGTTGGTCCAGCCGTCGAGCTCCGCGCCCAGCAACCACGAGGGCGAGAGCGTCGTCCCGGCGCGGATGGACGCCGTGAGGTCGGTGCCCGTCTGGTCATTGCAGATTTCGCAGTGGACCTTTCCGGAGCCGGCGCCGAAACCGAAGCCGTACCAGAAACCCTCGCGGGTATTCGGATGCTGGGCCGTGACGGGCGTCACGAAGCACACCAGGCAGATGGCGGCGAGGAACAGACGATTCATGGATGGGATCCTCCTGGGGCGGTGGGTGGTGCAGATAAGAGGCCAAAACGAGGCGGGGAAGCGGGGAAGCAGGGGGGCGGATGGCGCAGGTCTAAATGATTGTCCCTAAAGGTTTTAGGCCGATATGCTGGTACCCCAAAACTCCATGCCCGACTTGGGCGACAGGAATTGCGCGGGCGAAGCGCCAAATTGCATGAAAAAACGCGGTGAATGCCCTCCTCTTCCCATATCCGATTTTGCGCGTAGGGTTATGCCACTCTTCACGAGCCTGCACCCGATTTCTTCCCGGTGCACCGCGTATCGTGGTTGGGCGTCCCCCCTCCCGCGCGGCTCATGAGCACTACACCGTCCCGCGTCGCGAGGGACGGAACACACCGAACATTTCATTGACGTCTGCGCTCTCCCTGAACCGAACGCCCGAGCCTGGGCCGGGAGCCGAAGCATGTCATCCCTCCATTCCATCCTCGTGGGTCGCCGATCTCTTCGTTCCCTCACATCCGCTGGTGCCGTCGTCGGAATCCTCCTGGTCCTGGGAGCACCCGATGCGCGGGCGCAGGACTCGGCCGCAGTGCCGGCGGTGGAAGCGCGCCCCACCGGCCTCCCGAAGGGCGTGCACTGGACCTTCAACCTCGACGCCGGCATCGGCGCGTTCGGGTTCGGAAACTCCCTCTACATCGACAACAGGGAAGATCCCTCCGGCGACCTGAGCGAGGATTGGGCCGAGAGCTACGTCAAGCCGGCGCTGTCAGGCTGGATCGGACTCGGCAAGAGCCAGATGTACGCCGGGATCAGCGCGGTGGGCGAGCGGACCTTCGGCGCGCCGCCTCCGCTGGTCGGCACCGAGGCTGCGTCGTTCGGACCGGAAAACCTGTACATCGGCTGGCGCTCGGGCACCAGCGTGGGGAGCTCCGAGAACCTTCTCGACTTCTCGGTCGGACGCCAGGTGTACAAGATCGGGCACGGCATGATCCTGTGGGACGGCGCCGCCGAGGGCGGGAGCCGCGGCGGCTTCTGGAGCAACGCCCGCAAGGCGTGGGCGTTCGCGGGGATCGCCCGGGTGCACCCCAAGATCCACACCTTCGAGGCGTTCTACCTCGATCGGAGCCAGATCCCCGGCTTCGACGAGAATCCGCGGGTGTGGGGCGGGAACTATGAAATTGCCCCGACCGAGCACACCACGCTCGGGGCCACCTACATGCAGACGCTGTCCGACAGCAGCCCGCAGCGCGACGGGATGAGCGTCTTCAACGTCCGGGCCTATACCGCCCCGTTCAACAAGCTCCGCGACCTCTCCTTCGAGGCGGAGTACGTGATGGAGGACAACGGCGACCTCATCAGCTCCACGGCGTGGACCGCTGGCGTAGGGTACCAGTTCGGCGGGGGCAGCTGGGCGCCGAAGCTCTCCTACCGGTACGCCTTCTTCGAGGGCGACGACCCGTCCACCGCGGTGAGCGAGGGCTTCGATCCGCTCTTCACCGGCTTTTATGACTGGGGCTCGTGGTGGCAGGGGGAAATCGCCGGTGAGTACTTCCTCTCCAACTCCAACCTGATCTCGAACCAGGTGCGTCTCGGCTTCAATCCCAGCGATGCCGTGAGCACCGGCCTCATCGGCTACTCGTTCACGCTCGACCAGCCGACGTGGTACGGCATTCCGGTCACGTCGAAGGACATCGCCTCGGAACTCGACCTGTACGTGGACTGGAAGGCCAATTCGAACTTCATCATCAGCGTCGTCGCGGCGTTCGCGAACCCGGGCGACGCAGTGGCCGAGGCGGCCGACCGGACCGAGAACTTCATCTACGGCATGCTCTACGTTGCCTACGCCTACTGAGCGGAGGCGGAAAGCGGTCACCCCATGATCGAACACACCACGCGCCCGCTTCCCCGCCGGGCCCTCATCGTGGACGACGAGCTGGCCGAGGCCACCACGGCTGGTGGCCGCGCCGTGCGGGCGCTTGCGGCCGAGCTTCGGGCCCGCGGCATCGAAGTGGTCGAGGCGCTGTCGGTCGAGGACGGCCTCGCGACCGTCACCTCCGATTCCGCCATCCACTGCATCTTCGTCAACTGGACCCTCGGCTCGAACGATGCGCAGAGCCACGCGCAGGCCACCGAGCTCTTCCGGGCGATTCGCTCACGCAACGCCAAGATCCCCATCGTCCTGATGGCCGACCGCAAGCTGGCGGGCACCGTCTCCGTCGAGGTGGCCACGCTGGTCGACGAATTCGTCTGGATTCTCGAGGATACCGCGGCCTTCATCGGTGGGCGCACCGTCGCGGCCATCGAGCGTTACCTGCAGGGGCTCCTCCCGCCGTTCGCCGCCGCGCTGGCCGCGTACAACCGCGACGTGGAGTACTCCTGGGCGGCGCCCGGCCACCAGGGCGGCATCGCCTTCCTGAAGTCCCCGGTGGGGCGGGTGTTCTTCGATTTCTACGGCGAGAACCTCTTCCGCACCGACATGGGCATCGAGCGGGCGGCGCTGGGGTCGCTCCTCGGCCACACCGGCCCGATCGGCGCCAGCGAACGCTACGCGGCGCGGGTGTTCGGCGCCCACCGCTCCTACTCGGTGCTGAACGGGACGTCGGGCTCCAACCGGGCGATCATGTCGGCCTGCGTGGGCGACGCCGAGATCGCCCTCTGCGACCGCAACTGCCACAAGTCCATCGAGCAGGGGCTGGTGAACACGGGAGGCATCCCGGTGTTCCTGAGCCCGACCCGCAACCGGTTCGGGATCATCGGCCCGATCCCGCCGGCGCGGCTCGACCCCAAGGCCATCGCCAAGAGCATCGCCGCGAACCCGCTCGCCAAGGCGGCCGCGCACAAGCGCCCGGTGTACGCGGTGGTGACGAACTGCACCTACGACGGGATGTGCTACCACGCGGCGGACGCCGAAGCGGCGCTGGCCAGGAGCGTGGACCGGGTCCACTTCGACGAGGCCTGGTATGGCTACGCCCGGTTCAACCCCATGTACCGCGACCGTTACGCCATGCGCGGCAACCCTGCCGAGCACCCGAAGGACGGCCCGACGGTTTTCGCCACCCACTCGACGCACAAGCTGTTGGCCGCACTCTCGCAGACCTCCTACATACACATCCGGGACGGACGCGGCGCCATCGATCACGGCCGCTTCAACGAGGCGTACTGCTCGCAGGCGAGCACCTCGCCGTTGTATGCGCTCATCGCCTCGAACGACGTGGCGGCAGCCATGATGGACGGCCCGGCCGGCCAGGTGCTGACGCAGGACGTGATCGACGAGGCGGTGGCGTGCCGCCTGGCGGTGGCGCGCATCCGGCATGAGCTGGCGGCGAAGAAGGAGTGGTTCTTCGCCCCGTGGAACGCCGAGGAGGTCAAGGACCCGAAGACCGGCAAGAAGATCCCGTTCCACAAGGCGCCGGCCGAGTTGCTCACCACCGAGCCTTCCTGCTGGGTGCTCCATCCGGGCGAGAGCTGGCATGGCTTCGAGGGCCTGCCCGACAACTGGTGCATGCTGGACCCGATCAAGTTCGGCATCGTGTGCCCGGGGATGAAGCCGGACGGCCAGCTCGACGCGCACGGCATCCCGGCCGACATCGTGACGGCGTACCTGGGGCGCCAGGGGATCGTGCCCTCGCGCACCACCGACCACATGGTGCTCTTCCTCTTCTCGGTGGGCATCACCAAGGGGAAGTGGGGGACGCTGCTCAACGTGCTGCTCGACTTCAAGGCGGACTACGACCGCAACGCGCCGCTGGCGGAGGTGCTGCCGGCCGTGCTGGCCGCGGCCCCCGAGCGGTATGCCGGCATGGGGCTCAAGGACCTGGGCGACGAGATCTGGGCGCACATGAAGAAGAACCGGCAGGGCCACTGGCAGGCCCAGGCCTACGCCACGCTGCCGAAGCCCAGGATGACGCCGCGGAAGGCCTTCCAGCGCCTGATGGCGGGCAGCGTGGAGCAGGTGCCGCTGAACAAAATGGCCAACCGCGTGGTGGCGGTCGGCGTGATCCCCTATCCACCCGGCATTCCCATCGTGATGCCGGGAGAAAACGTCGGCCCTGCGGACGGCCCGTGGCTGACCTACCTGCGCATCCTGCAGGAGTACGGGCACCGGTTCCCTGGGTTCGCCAAGGAAGTCGAAGGCACGGAAGAGCGCGATGGCGTCTACCACATCTACTGCATGAAGCCGTAGGGGCAACGCGGCGGCACGCGAAGAAGGAGGAAGATCGTGCAAGACACCAAGAAGATGAGCCTGGTCCAGCTCACGTTCATCGTGGCGGTGAACATGATGGGCTCCGGCATCATCATGCTGCCGACCAACATGGCCCAGGTCGGTGCGATTTCGCTGCTCTCCTGGGTGGTGACGGCGCTGGGCTCGATGGCGATCGCCTTCGGCTTTGCGCAGGCCGGCCTGTTCAACCAGCGGGAAGGCGGCATGTCGGCGTACGCCGAGGACGCGTACGGCAAGCCCGGCTACTTCAACGTGTTCTACCTCTACTTCCTGTCGCTGGCCATCGGCAACGTGGCCATCGCCATCTCCGCGGTGGGCTACCTCGCGGGGTTCTTCCCCTGGCTCTCCTCGGCACCCATCGCCACGACCATCGGCGTGATCGGGCTGCTCTGGCTCACCACGGTGGCGAATTTCGGCGGCCCGTCCATTACCGGCCGCATCGGCTCGATCACGGTGTGGGGGGTGCTGATCCCGGTCGGACTACTCTCCTTCTTCGGCTGGTTCTGGTTCAGCAGGGACACCTTTGCGGCCGCCTGGAATCCGCAGCACCTGACGCTCGGACAGGGGATGGGGTCAAGCATTTCGCTGACCCTCTGGGCCTTCCTCGGCATGGAATCGGCGGCGCAGAACTCCGCCGCCGTGGAGAACCCCAAGAAGAACGTGCCGCTGGCCTGCATGTTCGGCACCCTCGGTGCGGCCGTCATCTACATCCTGTCGACCGCTGTGATCCAGGGCATCGTGCCGAACGCCGAGCTGGCGGAATCGACGGGGCCCTTCGCCCTGGCCTACGCCAAGATGTTCAACCCGACGGTCGGGTCGATCATCATGGCGCTGGCGGTGATGGCCTGCCTCGGCTCCCTGCTGGGCTGGCAGTTCACGATCGCGATGACCGGCAAGTCCGCGGCCGACGCGAACATGTTCCCCAAGTTCTTCACCAAGCTCAACAAGATGGGCGCCCCGGTGACCGGGATGATCGTGATGGGCGTCGTGCAGTCTCTGCTGGCGCTGTCCACCATCTCGCCCACGCTGGCCGAGCAGTTCAGCGCCCTGGTCAACCTGGCCGTCGTCACCAACGTGGTGCCCTACGTCGTCTCGCTCTCCGCCCTGGCCGTCATGATGAAGACGGCCAAGGTCGACCAGAAGGTGTTCCGCCGCAACACGATCATCGCGGTGATCGCGATGCTGTACAGCACCTTCGCCCTGTATGCCTCGGGCATGGAGGCGGTGATGGGAGGCATGCTGGCCATGTCGATCGGCTTCATCATCTGGGGCTTCATCGCACCCCGCTTCGTGCCGGGGCTGGCGGCTGCGCGTCAGCAGCCTGAGAAGGCCTGACCACCGCAACCGTCGAAAGGAGACGCACCATGCGTACCAGTGGATCACCTGCCCCCCGGGGGAGCCGGGCCCGCATCGCCGCCCTCGCGCTGGCCCTCTTGACCGTCGCGTCCGTGGCCGCGGCCCAGAAGCCGGCCAAGAAGACCGCGCCGGTCGCCCCGGCCACCAAGGCCGTCACCACGCTGGACCGGATCCGCGCCTCGGCCAGGATCCGGCTCGGCTACCGCACCGACGCCCGCCCGTTCTCGTTCCAGGACGGCTCCGGCAACCCCGCCGGCTACACCGTCGGGCTCTGCCTCAACGTGGCGAACGCCGCCGGCAAGGCGCTCGGCATCGACACGCTCGTCATCGAGTGGGTCCCGGTGACGCTCGAGGGCCGCTTCCAGGCCGTCCAGCAGCACACCGTGGACCTGCTCT
The DNA here is from genome assembly GCA_964571795.1 of uncultured Gemmatimonadaceae bacterium. Classification (GTDB taxonomy): domain Bacteria; phylum Gemmatimonadota; class Gemmatimonadetes; order Gemmatimonadales; family GWC2-71-9; genus SPDF01. The sequence continues at coordinate 128,604 of CAZNDK010000002.1, forward strand.
GCGGGGCGGACACCCGCACGCTTGCGCGGATGAAGGAGGTGGCCTTCTCGACCTCCACCTTCCCGGGCAGCATCGGGGCGATGGTGCGGAGCGACGCGCCGGCCCGCCTCAAGGACATCCTCAACGGGAAGAAGCCGGCCTCGCAGCCCAACTGGCGGGCCTCGGCCACCCAGCTGCTGCAGACCCAGGTGTTCGCGGTCCTCTCGGGGACCACGGCGGAGTCCTGGGTGGCGGCCAAGCGGAAGGAATTCCAGCTCACCTCGAAGGTGGTGCCGGTGGACAGCTACGACACCGGCGTCCAGCAGGTGCTGGACCGGAAGGCGAACGTGTTCTTCGGCGACCGGGCCATCCTGCTCGACGCCGCCAAGCGCAACCCGGCGGCCGGCAAGCTGCTGGTGCTCGACCGGATGTTCACCAACGAGCCGATGGCGCTGGTCTTCGCACGGGGTGACGACGACTTCCGCGCCTTCGTGGACCAGGCCCTCAGCCAGCTGTACGCCGCCGGGGAGTTCACCGACCTCTACACCATGTGGTTCGGTGCGCCCGACGCGAACACGCTGGCCTACTTCAAGTGGAACACCGTGCCGGACTGAGGCACCCCCTGGGGAGACCCTGTCATGATTGAACGCAGCGCGAAGCGCCTGAGCATGCGGGCCCTCGTGGTGGACGATGAGCTGCCCAACCCGACGGCGGACGGCCGCGCCTCCCGGGCCCTGGTCGAGGAACTGCAGGCTCGCGCGGTGGAAGTGGTGGAGGCGACGAGCGCCGAGGACGGCATGTCGGTGGTGATGTCGGATTCCGCCATCCACGCGATCCTGGTGGACTGGACCCTGGGCGACGACGACGGCCACGTGAAGGCCACGGAGCTGCTCCGGTTCGTCCGCTCGCGCAACGCCCGGATCCCCATCTTCCTCATGGCGGAACGGGGCGAGGCCTCCTCGATTCCCATCGAGGTGATGGAGCTGGTGGACGAGTACATCTGGACGCTGGAGGACACCGCCGCCTTCGTCGGCGGACGGGTGGCGGCGTCGATCCGGCGCTATCTCGAGGTCATGCTCCCGCCGCTCGCCGCGGCGGTGATGAAGTTCAGCCAGGTGTACGAGTACTCCTGGCACACGCCGGGCCACACCGGGGGCACCGCGTTCCTCAAGTCGCCGGTCGGGCGGATCTTCTTCGACTATTTCGGGGAAAACCTCCTCCGGTCCGACCTCTCGATCAGCGTGGGCGCCCTCGGCTCGCTGCTGGACCACACCGGCCCGATCGGCGAGCACGAGAAGTACGCCGCCCGGGTGTTCGGTGCGCACCGGACCTATTGCGTCACCAACGGGACTTCCACGTCGAACCGGGTGATCTTCATGGCCGCGGTGGGGCGCGACCAGATTGCCCTCTGCGACCGGAACTGCCACAAGTCGATCGAGCACAGCCTGGTGATGAGCGGGGGGATCCCGAGCTACCTGGTGCCGCTGCGCAACCGCTACGGCATCATCGGCCCGATCCCGCCCGCCCACCTGAAGCCGGCCGCCATCAAGGCCGCCATCAAGGCCAACCCGCTGGTCCCGAAGGGCGCGGACACCCGGCCGGTCTATTCGGTCGTCACCAATTCCACCTATGACGGGCTCTGCTACAACGCCCGCCGGGTGGAGGAACTGCTCGACCCCACGGTGGACCGGATCCACTTCGACGAGGCGTGGTACGCCTACGCCCGCTTCAACCCGATCTACCGCGACCGGCACGGGATGCACGGCGACCCGCGGGACCACTCCGGCCCCACGGTGTTCGCCACACACTCCACGCACAAGCTGCTGGCGGCGCTCTCGCAGGCTTCGCTGCTGCACATCCGGGACGGCCGGAGCCCGATTCCGCATGCGCGGTTCAACGAGTCGTTCATGATGCACGCCTCGACCTCGCCGCTCTACCCGATCATCGTGTCCAACGACGTGACCGCCGCGATGATGGACGGCCCGGGCGGGCTGGCCCTCACCAGCGAGTCCATCGACGAGGCCGTCGCCTTCCGGCAGACGATGGGCCGGGTGCACCGGGAGTTCAAGGAGAAGGGGGAGTGGTTCTTCAACACCTGGAACGCGGAGACGGTGAAGACCGGGAAGGGCGGCAAGAAGGTCGCGTTCTGCGACGCCCCGCCGGAGTTCCTGGCCCGCGAGCCTGATCCGTGGGTCCTCCACCCGGGTGACAAGTGGCACGGATTCGGCGACCTCGAGGACGGCTACTGCATGCTGGACCCGATCAAGGTGTCCATCGTGACGCCGGGGGTGGCGGACAAGGGAGGGCTCGACAAGAAGGGCATCCCGGCCACCCTGGTGACGGCCTACTTGCACAACCGCGGCGTGGAGGTGGAGAAGACCACCGACTTCACCATCCTCTTCCTCTTCTCGATCGGCATCACCAAGGGGAAATGGGGCACGCTGCTCAACGCGCTGCTCGACTTCAAGCGCGACTACGACAGCAATACCCCGCTGGCCGAGGCCCTCCCCGAACTGGTGGCCGGGCATCCCGACACCTACAGGGAGATGGGGCTGCGGGAACTGGCGGACCAGATGCACGCGATGCTGAAGGAGACCCGGCAGACGCACTGGCTCTCGGAGGCCTTTTCGACCCTGCCCACCCTGGTCATGACGCCGAGCGACGCCTATCAGCAGCTGATCCGGGACCAGATCGAGCACGTGCCGCTGGAAAAGCTCGCCAACCGGGTGCTCGCCACCAGCGTGGTCCCGTACCCGCCCGGCATCCCGATGCTGATGCCCGGCGAGTCCACCGGCGCGGACAACGGCCCCTACCTCGGCTACCTGCGGGCCCTGGCCAAGTGGGACGCCCGCTTCCCGGGCTTTGGCCACGACACGCACGGCGTCGAGCTGCGGGACGGCAAGTACTATGTCCAGTGCCTGAAGAAGGGCACGGGCCGGAAGAAGTGAGGCGCCCGTGAGCGCATCCAGCGGCAAGATGTCGCTCACGCAGACCACGATGCTCGTGGCCGGCAACATGATCGGCACGGGCCTCTTCCTGCTGCCCGCCAACCTCGCCTCGGTCGGCGGCATCGCGGTGTTCGGGTGGCTGGTGGCCACCGCCGGTGCCGCCGCGCTGGGGCTGGTGTTCGCCAAACTGGGGGAGCTCGAACCGAAAGAAGGGGGGCCGTACGCCTACGCCCGGGACTTCCTCGGCCCCTACGTCGGCTTCCAGACCAACTACGTGTACTGGTTCGGCAACTGGGTCGGCAACATCGCCATCGCGGTGGCCGCCGTGGGCTACCTCGCCGAGTTCATCCCGGTCATCAGCACCCCGCCCGCCAGCGTCGTCGCCACGGCCGGTGTGATCTGGCTGCTGACCCTGGTCAACATCCGGGGACCGCGGGTGGTGGGGGCGCTCGAGACCTGGACCATGAGCCTGGCGTTGATTCCCATTCTCGGGATCGCGTTCCTGGGCTGGTTCTGGTTCGACGCCGACACCTTCCGGGCCGGCTGGAACGTGAGCGGCGGCTCCAACAGCCACGCCGTCCTGCGCGCGGCGTCCATTGCGCTGTGGGCCTACATGGGCGTGGAGAGCGCGGCGGTGTCCGCCGGTGTCATCGAGAACCCGAAGCGGAACATCCCGCTGGCCACCATGATGGGGCTCGGGCTCGCGGCGGTGGTCTACATGCTGAGCTCGACGGTCATCATGGGGATCATCCCGAACGCCGAGCTGCAGGTGTCGCACGCCCCGTTCGCCGAGGCGGCGCGCCTCGCGTTCGGGACGCCGGGCATGGTGATCGTGGCGATCTGCGCCATCCTCAAGTCGGTGGGGTCGCTCGGCGGGTGGATGCTGCTGGTGGGCCAGTCGGCCAAGGCGGCGGCGGACGACGGAATGTTTCCCTCCGTGTTCGCTCGGATGAACCGGCACGGCGTGCCCGGCCTCGGCCTGGCCATCGTCGGCGTGCTCATGACGGTCGTGCTCTTCGCCACGATGTCGCCGACCATCGCCGGCCAGTTCAGCCGGATCATCGACCTCGCAGTGATCCTCGTGGTGGTGCCCTACATCTATTCCGCGGTGGCGGTGGTGAAGGTGGTCTTCGACCACCAGTTGCCGCGCCGGACCTTCCTGACGTACAAGTGGATTGCCCTCGCCGCGGTGGCTTACTGCCTGGGGACCATCCTCGGCGGCGACCAATCAACGGTGGTGAACGCCTTCGTCGCCCTGCTCATCAGCGTGCCGCTCTATCCCTTCTTCATCCGGTCCATGGAGGCGGCCAAGAAGAGGAAGGGGAGCGCTACGCCGCCTTCGGCATGAACCGCCGGACGAGAAACGCCAGGATCAGCGTGGCGCCGAACGCGCAGACGATGACCGGCCCCGTGGGCAGGTCGTACTTGAACGACAGCGCCAGCCCCGCAGCGGAGGCGAGGATGCCGGCGAGCCAGGACACGACGGCCAGCACCTTCTGCTTCTCGGAAAACTGGAACGCCACCGCGGCCGGCACCACGAGGAACGAGAAGACCAGCAGCACGCCGGCGATCGGCACCGAGAAGGTGATGACGACGCCGAAGGAGAGGTAGAACCAGAAGTCCCACCACCGGATCTTCCACCCGTTGGCCAGCGCCGTTTCCGGCTCGAACGAAATCGTCAGGAAGCGCTTCCGCAGGACGAAGTGGAAGACGCCCAGCGCCGCGTACACCGCCGCCATCTTGAGGATCGCCGGCCAGGTGACCCACAGCAGGCTCCCCACCAGGATGTCCTTGATGGCCTCGCCGCCGCCCGGGACCCGGTCCGCCACCAGGATGGCCGCCGCCGACGCCACCACGTACACGATGCCGATGATGGCCTCCTGCGGCACCCGCCCTTTGTCGTTGGTCCGGGTGAGCGCGAAGAGCCCCGCGCCCAGCGTCGTGAACCCGAGCGCGTACGCGTAAGACACTGGGGAGCCGGGCGCGGAGCCCGCCAGGATGGCCACCGTCGAGCCGAGCGCCGCCATCTGGGCCAGCGAGAGGTCCACGAAGATGACCTCGCGCGCGATGATGTGCAGGCCGAGGTAGGAGTGGATGGCCACGATCACCATGCAGGCCGCGAGCGGCGGCAGAATCAGGTCGAGCATCGCGTCAGTTCTTCTTTCCGAAGCCGGCCGCCAGGCCGGTGACCCAGGTGTTGACGAGGTCGAAGTAGGTGGTCACCCCAGGCATGCCGAAGGTGTTCTCGGGAACGACGACGGCCGCGGCGCCGGTCTTGGCCGCCACCTGCTCGATCTGCGAGCGCGGGAAGTAGTTGGAGGCGAAGAGCACCGGGATCTGCCGCTCCTTCATCAGCGCGATGACCTCCTCGACGTGCCCCGGCGTCGGCGGGATGCCGGGCTTGGCCTCGATGTACGCAATGCAGGTGACGCCGAAGCGCGCGCTGAAGTAGGCCCATTCCTTGTGGTAGCAGGCCACTTCCTTCCCCTTGAACACGCCGCCGGTCTTGAGCCAGCCGCCGAGCTGGTCGGAGAGCGGCTTGCCGTGGAGGATCGTCTTCGTCAGGAACCCGTCGAGCTGGTTGGTCTTGAGGAGGTTGAAGGCCGTCGGCGGCGTGAGGATGCCGACCAGCTCCTTCCCGATGGTGGCCTCGAGGATACGCTTCTCGAAGTCGAGCTCCCGGGCCTTGTAGTAATCCGCGTTGGCTGGATCCACCCGCACCAGGCCCGTCAGGATGTTCCGCCCGATGATGATGCCGTTGATCGGGTCGGTGTGGATGTGCGGGTTCCCCTCGGCGTGGATGTCTCCACCGGCGCGGCTGAGCGAGGTCGGCACCTCGAGCAGCGTGATGCCGGTGTAGGCCGCCACGTAGCCGGGGCCGCCCTCCATGATCTTCCGGTTGCCGGCCCGGTCGAGCAGCGTCGGCACCCAGAGCTCGAGGTCGAGCCCGGTGGTCACGAAGAGGTCCGCGTCGCGGAGCAGCGCCACGAAGCTCGGCTTGGGCTGCACGAAGTGCGGGTCCTCGTCGCCCTGCGCGATCGAGGTGACGGTGCCGCGGTCGCCCACGATCTCGCGGGCAATCGAGCCGTAGGTGGTGAGGCTGGTGACGACCTTGACCTGCGCGGCCGGCGGGGTGGCCGTGAGCGCGGCGAGGAGGAGCAGTGCCGATGCGAGCATGTCAGTAGGTCTCGTGTTTATGGGGACCGAGCGCCCAGACGACCTGAAGCGTCAGGTTGTCGAGCGGACCGGTGGATTCGAGGTCGTTGCGGAACGCCTGCAGGCGCAGGTACACGAATTCGCTCTGCCACCAGGTGACCACGCCCGTCACGCGCCAGAGATTGTCCTCCGGTCCGAAGGGAGCCTCGACGTAGTCGTAGCGCCCGCCCACTACCCAGCGCTGGCTCAGCCGCCAGGTCAGGTCGGAGTACATCCCGTAGCGGGTGGTGGTCGGCGCGTCGCTGAGGCGCTGGAGCCGATAGCCCTCGGTGCGGAAGGTGAGGTCCTTCCGGGTGCCGGCCTCCGGCGGGCGGATGGTGAAGCGGAAGTCGACGCCCAGGAGGTTGCTGGTGAGGTTGGAGTCGCCGTTCTGGGCAGCAATGCCGGTAAAACCGAGCTGCATGTAGGTGCTGCGGGAGAGCTGCCAGAAGTTCTGCAGGCGGCCGAGCAGTGCCGGCTGGGTGCTGAGGTCGTTCAGGCCTTCACTTTCGATGGCCGCGCCCTGCAGGAAGAGTTCCGAGGTGCCCTTGGCAACGGACACCGGCACGATGGTGTAGAGGCTGGCGCCGACGCCGCTCAGGCCGTCGGGGCCGAGGTACGCCTGGTAGACCAGCGGGTAGTTCGTTTCCGGGAGCGCGTGCCGATGCCAGCGGTTGAGGTCGCCCACCGCCATCCGGAACTTGCCGACGTCCGCCCGGAGCTTGCCCGGCAGCCCGGTCCAGTAGATGTAGGCCTCCTCCACGCCGATCTCGTCCTCGCCCCAGGTGAGGAAGATCTTGGTGTAGGAGTACGGATCCAGCGTTGCCTGCAGCGCCACCTCCACCTCGGCGAGCTGGAGGTCGAGCCCCTCGATGTCGCTCTGCGCGGCGAACTGCACGTCGCCGGTGGCGCTGATCTCCGGGTTCATGGCCGACTGGTTGCGCTGGCGGCTCACGAACTGGGTCGGCGCGGCGGCCACGGAATCAGGGGTGGCGGGCGCTCCCGCGGCGGCCGCGGCGCTGTCGGCTGCCGCGCGGATGGCCGCGAGCGGATCAGTGGTGTCGGGCGCCGCCGCGGCGGGAGCCGCGGCGAGTGCGCAGCGGCTGGCCACGGCGGCGTTCACCCGTGCGGAGAGCCGCGCCACGGCGAGGGCCAGCGAATCCACCTGCGCGTTGCCGGTCGGCTTCGGCGCCGCGGAGGTCGGCGGCAGGGTCGCGGGGCACTGCCCGGCGTCCAGCGAATCGAGCCGGGCCGAGAGCGTGTGCACGGTGCGCCGGAGCGAGTCCACCGTGGCGGCGGACGGCACCTGCGCGGCGGCGCGCGACGCTGCCACACTGGCGAGCGCCGCACATATGACGGCCGTGCGGATCAATGACCGCATGGGCCTCCTCATTCCTCGTTGGGGGAGCCGAGGGCAATGGCTCCCGGATGTCGGGGTTCAGCGAACGCGGAGGAGGATCAGGCGGGTGGTGCGCGGGAGTGCTGGAGGGCGGTGGGTTCGGCACCGGCCGGAGCCGGCGCAGAGGGTACGAGGGCGAACACCACCAGCGGCGGCACGGTGCGGATGACCCCGGCGCTGCCGAGCGACTCGCGCTGGACGGCGCAGGGCTGGGCGAGGGTGCAGCGGTCGGCGTGATGGGAGCCGCCCTGCGCCTCGACGTGGGTGACCCCGGCGTAGGGGTCGTGGCCCGCCTCGTGGAACAGCGCCGCGTCGGCCAGCGACACGCCGACGGCCCCGAGCAGGAAGAGCCCGGAAAGAAACGCAGCGCGGAGGCGGACGGCGAGGGGAGTCACGGGGTGGAATGTGCCGGGTCGGCGCGCCCGAAACAAGACGCGCCGGCCCGGCCTCAGGTCAGGTCAGTTGTGCGAGTGGACCATCTTCGGCGGATCGCCCGCGAAGGAGTACTGGCCCTTCCCGCACTTCACCGCGGGGTTGGTGGGCGAGAACACCCCGGCCGGGTTCTGCTTCCAGAGCCAGACGTGCAGGTCGTAGTGGTGCAGCTCCGGGGGCATGATCGGCGGGTGGCCTTCCATGGGGCCGTTCAGCTCCTGGCCGAACACTTTGGGGTGCGTCGCACCGGCGGCGTCCATCGGCATGAACCACTCCGCGGCCACCAGCACCAGCTTGTCGCCCTGCGGCTCGTAGATCAGCACCTGCGGCTTGGCCGGGTCGAGCGTTGGGCCGACGGTGCTCATATTTATGAAGTGGACGCCCATCCCTCCGGCGACGACGTTGAGCGGGCCCTCCGAGAACGGCTTCGGGAATTCGATGCAGGCTACGGTCGAGAGGTAGCCATTCGCCACCGCCACCATCGGATCCTGGTACTTGTCGAGACCGGCGCGGACACTGTCGAGCTGGGGCGTCAGCTTGGCCTGCGCGCCCTGTGCGCGAGCGAGGGTGGGGGCTGCGAGCGACGCGACGGCGGCGATCGCAAGCAGGAAACGACGCCCGCCCGCGATGCGGCCCAGGGTGGTGCCAGGCATATGCGATCCTTGTGTAAAGGGTGGACAGACACGTTACCGAAGTCTGAAGAAAACGCAATCCGAACATCTCGCGCGGGCGCTTGCCCCGCCAAGCCTCATGACGTATATTCAATGTATCTACATCAATGAAGGCACCGCGTGCGAACTCGCATATCCAAATGGGGCAACAGCTTAGCGGTGCGGCTCCCCAAGCCGTTCATGGACGAGCTGGGGCTCGGCGAGGGTGCCGAGGTCGAGATCACGCTTCGTGACGGCCACCTGGTGTTGAGCGCGGCGGGGCGCGAGTACGCGCTCGAGGAACTGGTGGACGGCATCACCACGGAGAATCGCCACGAGGAAACCGACTGGGGAAGGCCGCGCGGACGCGAGGTATGGTAGCGCCCGATCGTGGTGACCTGGTGTGGGTCACGATCGAACCGGGTGACGACGGCGCGCCGTTGCGTCGCCCGGCGCTGGTCGTGTCTCCGGCGCTCTACAACGCGCGCTCGGGATTGGCGCTGATGTGCGCCATCGGCCGCCAGGCGAAGGGCTATCCCTTCGAGGTGGCGCTGCCTCCTGGCCTCGCCGTCGAGGGTGTGGTGCTGGCTGACCACCTGCGGAGCGCCGACTGGAAGGCGCGCGGCGCGGAGGTCGCGGGCAGAGTGCCGACCGCCGTCGTGGACGATGTGCTGGCGAAGTTGAAGCCGCTGTAGCGATCGACCTCACCCCCTGTCCCCCTCTCCGGCAAGCGGAGAGGGGGAACGCCACACGAGGCGCAACATGAGTCACGGCGAACTGGTTCAACTTGGGAATGGCGTTGCCCGCGTCCGGGGCACCTTCCTGGTCAACGGCGAGGCGCGCGAGGCGCTGTACAAGCCGCACACCACCTTGCTCGAGCTGCTGCGCGAGGATCTCCAGCTCACCGGCACCAAGCACGGTTGCGAGCTCGGCGAGTGCGGCGCCTGCACGGTGCTGCTGGACGGCGTGCCGGTGCTCTCCTGCCTGGTGCTGGCGCAGGCGGTGGAGGGGCAGGAGGTGTCCACCGTCGAGGGAATGGCCGACGGCCCGACGCTTCACCCCCTGCAGCAGGCCTTCGTCGAACTCGGCGCGGCGCAATGCGGCTACTGCACCCCCGGCGTGCTGCTCGCCGCCGAGGCGCTGCTCGAGGCCACGCCGGCACCGAGCCGAGAGGAGATCAAGGTGGCCCTCTCCGGCAACCTCTGCCGCTGCACCGGCTACGTGAAGATCTACGAGGCGATCGAGCTGGCGGCCGCGCGGATGCGAGGGTTGGACGCGGAGCCGGCGCGCGAGGCGATGCATGGCTACTAGGCGCAAGGCGGGGAGGCGGGGAAGCGGGGAAGTCACTCCCGCCTATTCCGTCATCGGTACAGCCCGGCCCAAGACAGACGCGCCGGGCAAGGTGGCCGGCCAGACACTCTTTGCCGACGACATCGTGCTGCCGCGGATGCTGTGGTGCAAGCTGCTCCGGAGCCCGCATCCCCACGCGCGCATCGTATCAATCGACGTCTCGCGTGCCCGCGCGCTGCCGGGAGTCGAGGCGATCATCACCGGCGCCGACCTCCCGATTCCCTTCGGTATTCTTCCCGTGAGCCAGGACGAGCACGCGCTCTGCCCCGACCTCGTCCGCTTCGCGGGCGACCCGGTTGCCGCGGTGGCCGCCGTCGACGAGGAGACCGCGCTCGCCGCCTGCGGCCTCATCGAGATGGTGTACGAACCGCTCCCCGCCATCGGCTCGGTGGACGACGCCGCGGCCACCCCGGCGCCCCAGCTCCACGGGTACGCCGACGAGGGCAACTGGCACAAGCTGGTGCACCTGCAGTTCGGGGAGCTGGAGGAGGGCTTCCGGCGCGCCGACCTGGTGCGGGAGGACCTCTTCCTTTACGAGGGGAACACGCACCTCCCGATGGAGCAGCACGCCAGCATCGCGCACGCCACGCCCGACGGCCGCGTCACGATCTGGTCGAGCACCCAGACGCCGCACTACCTGCACCGCGCACTTTCCAAGGTGCTGGAATTGCCGCCGCCCCGGCTCCGGGTCATCGCCACGCCCAATGGCGGCGGGTTCGGTGGCAAGAGCGACCCGTTCAACCACGAGATCGTGGTGGCCAAGCTGAGCCTCGTGACGGGCCGGCCGGTGAAGATCGGCCTTACTCGCGAAGAGGTGTTCTACTGCCACCGCGGCCGGCACCAGGCGCTGATGAAGATCCGCACCGGGGTTACGAAGGACGGCGCCATCACCGCGATGGACTTCGAGTCGTACCTCGACGGCGGCGCGTACGGTTCGTACGGCGTGGCGTCGCTCTACTACACCGGGGCGCTGCAGACGGTCACGTATGACGTGCCCACCTATCGCTTCCGCGGCGCCCGGGCCTTCACCAACAAGCCCCCCGGCGGCCCCAAGCGCGGCCATGGCACCACGCAGCCGCGCTTCGCCGTCGAGGTGCACCTCGACAAGATCGCCGAGGAGCTCAAGATGGACCCGGCGGAGCTCCGGCTCCGCCACCTCGTCCAGCCGAACGCCGTCACCGCCAACTGGCTGCAGCTCGGTACCGTGGGCCTGGCGGCGTGCATCGACAAGGTGGTGGCGGGGTCGCGCTGGAAGGAGCGCTTCAAGAAGCTCCCCTACGGCCGCGGGCTCGGGCTGGCCTGCTCATCGTACATCACCGGCGCCGGCCTGCCGATCTACTGGAACGACATGCCGCACTCCGGCGCCCAGATCAAGTGCGACCGTGGCGGCGGCGTCACCATCTTCTGCGGCTCGATCGACATCGGGCAGGGCTCGGAGTCGGTGCTGGCCTACGTGGCCGCCGAGGTACTCGGCATCGAGCCGGCGGACGTGAAGGTCGTGACCGCCGATACCGACCTCACCCCGGTGGACCTGGGCAGCTACTCCTCGCGCGTGACGCTCATGACCGGCCAGGCGGCGCTGCAGGCCGCCACCCGTGTGCGCGACCAGATCGCGTCGGCGGCCGCCACCAAGCTCGACGTGCCGGTGGACCGGCTGGTGTTCGGCGGACGGCGGGTGTTCGATGCGCAGGACCCCGAGCGGGGCCTCACCTTCCAGGAGGCGGTGGGAATCGCCGAGGCGAAGTTCGGAACCCTCGGCGCGGTGGGCAGCTACACGCCGCCCCGTTCGCCGGGCCGCTATCGCGGCGCGGGTGTTGGCCCATCGGCCGCGTACAGCTACTCCGCCGCCGTCGCCGAGGTGGAAGTGGATCCCGACACCGGCATCGTGCGGGTGCCCACCATCTGGATCGGGCATGACATCGGGCAGTCCATCAACCCCGCGCTGGTCATGGGCCAGGTGGAGGGCGGCGTATACATGGGGCTCGGCGAGGCTCTCATGGAGGAGATGGCGTACCGCGAGAAGCTGGGCCTGGTGCACAAGTGGCCGTCGATGCTCGAGTACAAGAGCCCGACCACCATGGAAATGTGCGACGTCATCACCTACCTGATCGAGGACCCGGATCCCAATGGTCCCTTCGGCGCCAAGGAGGCGGGGCAGGGGCCGCTCAACCCGGTCATGCCCGCCATCGCCAACGCGATCTACGACGCGGTCGGCGTGCGGATCGACGAGGTGCCGATGAGCGCGCCCAAGGTCCTGAAGGCCATCCAGGCCAAGGCCAAGGGGAAGGACCCCCGGTTCGGGCCGAGCGGCACGCCGACGGTGCCGTGGCCGGAGCGGACGTACGTGCGGACGCCGGAGCAGGGTGGGGACGGAAAGACCTAGAGGAAAGAGAAAGGGACTTGGAGGAGGGAGGGGCGGAAGGCGGAAGGAGAAAAGAGGGGCTTGGTCCGATTGACCTTCCTCCTTTCTCCTTCCGCCCCTCCAAGTCCCAAGTCCCTTCCTCCTTTATCACCGAGGGCATACGATGCTGAGACTTCCACCGCACGAAACATCGTTCCCGACCTCGATCCGCGACGCCGTCGCCGAACGCGTGTCCGCCGGCGCCGCCGGCGCGTACGTGGCCGGGGGGACCGACCTCTACCCCAACATGAAACGCCGGCAGCAGGAGCCGCGGCGCGTCATCGACATCCGGCGCATTCCCGAGCTGAGCCGGCTCGAGGTAGCGGCGGACGGCACGCTGATGATCGGGTCGGGAGTGAGCCTGACGCGATGCCTGCGTGATGTGCGGGTGCGCACGGGATGGCCCGCGCTGGCGCACGCCGCCTCCGAGATTTCCACGCCGCTGCTGCAGAACATGGGCACGGTGGGCGGCAATCTCCTGCTCGATACCCGGTGCAACTATTACGACCAGGGCTTCGAGTGGCGGAAGGCCATCAACTTCTGCATGAAGAAGGACGGCGACACCTGCTGGGTGGCGCCCTCCAGCCCGCGCTGCTGGGCGGTGCAGTCGAGCGACCTGGCGCCGGTCGTCGTGGCGCTCGACGCGCGGGTGGTGCTGTCGGGGCCCGACGGGGAGCGGACGATTCCGGCGGCGGCGCTCTACCACGACGACGGGATGGCATTCCTGACCAAGCGGCCGGAGGAGCTCCTGGTGCGGATCGAGGTGCCGGCGCTGGCCGGCGCGAGAGCGAGCTACCGGAAGCTCCGCCGCCGGGGCGCGTTCGACTTCCCGGTACTCGGCGTGGCGACGTGGGCGTCGTTCGACGGGGCGGGAAAGGTGGCCGCGGCGCGGATCGTCCTCGGCGCGGTCGGCTCGCATCCGAAGCTGGTGGAGGACGCGGCGGCGGCCCTCATTGGCGGCACGCTGAACGACGATGAGTTGGACGCGGCGGCCCGTGTGGCCGGCAAGCTGGCCAAGCCGCTCGACAACACCGACTTCACGATCGGATGGCGGAAGGACATGGCGCCGGTGTTCGTGCGGCGCGCGCTGGAGGAACTCCGCCAGCCCTAGAACATGAAGCCCCCGAGGCCCAGCCAGATCGAGGAGCCTTGGGGGCTCCAAGCCCCCGACACCACCAATCCGACCGAGCGGTCGGGCATGGCGAACCAGACGCCCCCGCCCGCCGAGCCGTGCCACACGTTCGTGTCGTCTGTCGCGTTGAACACCCGCCCCAGGTCCGCCAACGCCATCACGCCGAACTGCCACGGGACGACCACGGGTATCGTGGCGACGCGTATGCGCAGTTCACTATTGAAGAACGCCGCCGACTCGCCCGCGTATCGTCCGGACTCGTAACCCCGCACCGTCGTGGAGCCGCCGACGAAAGCGGCCTCGTGCACCGGCACCTCGCCCATGACGAGCTTGGCTGAGGCCCTGGCGGCGAGCGTGAACCGCGACGCCGAGGGGAGGGTGACGTACCACGCGGCCGATGCCTGCATCGTGCCGAACGGACTGCCGGCGCCGAACACGACGGGGTACGCCGCGCCGCCGGCCACGATGCGCCAGCCGGTGCGAGTGAAGTTGGGGGCGTCGCGCGTGTCGTAGGTGGCGCTCATCAGCACGCCCGCCTGGGCAAACTCCGGCACGCCATAGGGACGAGAGTCGTTGATGAGGTGGCTGCCGACCGTGTCAGTGCGCACGTGCTTGAAGACCGGACCCACGGCGACGGTGCTGTGCGTGGTCATCCGGTAGTTCCACGCTGGGTAGAGGTACAACTGGTTCTGTCGCGCCAGGTAGTAGCTGACCGGTTGCGTGAACGGCGATGTGTTGCCGTATCCGAAGAAGTGCAGCACGGCGATTTCCGAGATCCCCGCATCCAGGGTCAGTCCCGCGGATGAGCGCCACCGGTGAAAGTCGCCATGCAGTTCGACGGCGTAGTCACCGACGGCGGTCGCGTACCCGGCGCGGATCCGGAGCTTCCGGTAGAACGGGTCATGGCCGAGCCGGTAAGTCGTAAGCAGCACGCCGCCGCCGAGCAGGACGCCCACGTCCGAGTTGACGTCGAGCCAGGTGACGAAGCCGGCCTCGGTGCCGCGGAGGGGAACGGGGGGCGGGCGGAGCAGGTTCAGGTCTTCAACCTCCGGGGTTGGCAGCGTATCGCCGACGACCTCGGTTCGCGTCCTCGCGGGGTCGGCGCCCGCGCCAAAGAGTGTCGTGCGGAGCCCGCTCCGCCGCTCGCCGCTCACGGTGAGCCCCGGGAGCCAGGCGATATCCAGGTAGGGGCCAATATTGCCAGGGCCGAGCAGGGTCACGTGGTCGGCGCCGCCCTCAAGATACAGGGCGACCGCGTCCGTTTCTCCCGGTCCGTAGGTGCGGTGCCGCCCGTCCTGGAAGGCGAGTTCGAGGGCTCCATCGGGGCGCCGGACGACCGACACGGTGTCGGGCCCGAAGGTCCCGAAGAACGCGGCCTCCTGGTTCACGAGCCGGTAGAGCTGGCGCGCCGCGTCGGGTAGCGCTGTGCGCCGCCGGCGCAACGCCGCGGAGAGCGGCGCCGAATCGGCGGCGGCGTACTCCGGCGGGAGGGCGGCCACCGCGAGATCCAGCACCGAGTCGGACAATGCCTGCTGCAGGGCGGCGCCGACCGAATCCCAGGTCGCCAGGTCCAGCACGCTGAGCAGCTGTCGGTCGAGCGCGCGCTGGTAGTCCATCAGCCCCAGGCGCTTCGAGTAGCTGGCCCCGAACGACTCGAAGGCCGGCACCGACTTGCGCGCGAGTCCGGCCAGGACACCGTCGTACTTGGAGAAGGCCCGGTCGCGGTTCCGGGACTGCGGGGTCCACTGGGCGGAGTCGCCCGCACGGTGCCAGTGCCACAGGTCGGGGGCATCGTCCCACTGACCGAGATAGGTGTCGAAGAGGCGCTCCCGCAGATAGGCCACCGCGTCAAAATTTCGCGCCGCGCCGAGGCGCAGGCTGTCGAGCACCTCACTCGTCGTGAACCCGGCGGTATCCTCCCGCTCGACATAGCCGAGTCGACCATTACCGCGCGGAATCGGCAGGTCGGTCTCCAGGCGAATCAAGCGCGTCGGCGGAACCCGCGCGCCGACCGCCTGCGCCAGGACCGCGACCACGGTCGGCGCCCCGGGGTGCCGGGAGGGATTCAGGCCCTGAATGACCTCGGGGGACAGGTTCTGGCGGATGCGGGGCGGGGTGACGGTCAGCAGGTTGCGGTCGAGCGACCGGTAGGTCCAAAGCCGTCCGTCCGCGCCGCGCAACGGGACCATCCCGACGCGGAGTGCCGCCAGGCTGTCGGCACGGGGCTCCCTGTTGAGATCGAGCCCGGGCGGGGTGCTCGGCGCGGCCACGGGCACCGCCCAGAGCTCGCGGTACCGCTTGCCGTAGAGCCATTCTTGGACGCCGCGGAACATCCCGCGGAACTGATACTCGGCGCCGGCAGGCACGAGCGAGTCGGCGGCTGCCTGGGCATGGGCGCCCGGCGTGCCGACGAGGGAGAGCAGGAGCGCGGCACCGCCGGCCCGCCACGCCCGAGCGCCGGCGCGTGGCGGCACAAGCCTCATTGGCGCGCGGTGCCCAACTCGGACCAGGGCCCGCCGAGCGCCTTGTAGAGCCGGACCCCGCTGGCGAGTTGCAACGCCTGGGCCTGGGCGAGGCTCAGCTCGGCGTTGAACAGGCTGCGCTGCGCGTCCAGCACTTCGAGGTAGCTCGCAAGTCCGTTTTCGTACCGGTGCTCGACCAGCGTGAGCGATTCGGTGAGCGTCGCCGTCTGGGCGGCCTGGGCGGCCACCTGGTCCCGGGTGGTCCGGATGGCCACCAGCGCGTCTTCGACATCCTGCAGCGCCAGGAGTACGACCTGCTCGTAGCGCGCCCGCGCCTGCTCCGCCTGTGCTTCGGCCACGTTCACTTCTCCCTGGAGCCGGCCGCCGGTGAAGAGCGGCACCGTGATGCCAAGGAAGAGCGCATTGGTGTTGTTCGGGCTCTCGAAGAGCGTAGACAGGTCGTCGCTCACGTAGCCGTACTGCCCGGTGAGCACCACCTGCGGGAGCCGGCCGCCCCAGGCGACGCCGATGCGCGCGGTGGCGGCGTGCAGGTCCTCTTCCGCGGCGCGCACGTCGGGCCGGCGGGAGAGGAGATCGGAGGGGAGCCCCTGCGGCACGTCGAAGTTGGCCACCTGCTCGGCGAGCGGCTGGCCGCGCGGCAGCTGGCGCGGGGGGAGGCCGACGAGCACGCTGAGGGCGTTCTCCTCCTCCGAACGCAGCCGCGCCAGGATGGCCAGCTGGGATTGCGTCTCCTCGACCTGCGCCTGGAACTGCAGCACGTCCAGCTTCGACACCTGCCCCTCGCGGAACCGGGCCCGCGACAGGGCGGCGGTGGCCTGACGCGCGGCCAGGGTGCGCACTGCCACGGCGAGCTGCTGGTCGAGCTTGAGGAGCCCGAAGTAGCCGGTTGCAACAGCGGCGGCGAGGCTCAGCTCGGCGCCGCGCAACTCCTCGGTGCGCGCGAAGTACGACGCCTGGCCTGCCTCGCTGGTGCGGCGGACCCGGCCCCAGAGGTCGAGCTCCCAGGTGGCCTCAGCGTTGGCCTCGAAGAAGTCGCTGGACACGCTCGGCACCCCGATGACCTTCGACTTCCCGGTGCCGCCCGCCCCGAAGAGGTTGACCTGCGGGAAGAACTCGCTCCGCGCGATGGCATACCGCGCCTGAAACTCGCGGGTAACGGCGATGGTGGCCAGCAGGTCCTGGTTGTGGACACGCGCGGTGTCCATCAGGGCCAGCAGCACGCTGTCGCCCAGTGTCTCGTTCCAGGTCGGGGCGATCGTGTCGGCCGGCGTGAACGCCGGCGGCACCAGCGGTCCGATGGCGGCGGCGGTGTCCTCGACCACCTGCACCGTGTCGCCGCGGTAGGCGGTCGGGACCGGCGTGGGGGGGCGCTCGTAGCCCGGGCCGACGGCGCAGGCGCCGAGTGTGAGCGCCGCCACGAGTGGAAGCAGGGTCTGCCGCATCAGGCCTCCCCCTCCGCCGCCGGCTTCTTCTCGCCGGCGCCGGCGATCAGGAAGAAGAAGAGCGGAATGAACAGGACGCCGATGGCCGTGGCGATGAGCATGCCGGCAAAGACGCCGGTGGCCAGGGAGTGCCGGCTCTGGGCGCCGGCGCCGCTCGCGATGAGCATCGGCACTACGCCGAGGATGAAGGCGAAGGAGGTCATGAGGATGGGTCGGAACCGGTCCTTGGCCGCCTCGAGGGCGGCGTCGCGGACGGAGGCGCCGCCGGCCCTGAGGCCGTTGGCGAACTCCACGATGAGGATGGCGTTCTTGGCCGCGAGCCCGATGACGGTGACCAGCCCGATCTGGAAGTAGAGGTCGTTCGGCACGCCGCGAAGGAGGATGCCGATGAGCGCACCCACGACGCCGAAGGGCACGCCGAGGATGACGCCGAAGGGGATGGACCAGCTCTCGTACTGCGCGGCGAGCACCAGGAAGACCAGGACGATGCCGAGGATGAAGACGGTGTTCCCCTGGCCCTGGGCCAGCTTCTCCTGGTACGACTGCCCGCTGTAGGCGTAGGCCACGCCGCGGTCGGCGAAGGGCTGTGCGGCCTGCTCCACGGCGCGCATCATCTGGCCACTGCTCTTGCCCGCGCCGGGCTCCGCCGTGACGAGGGCGGACGTGAAGCCGTTGAACCGGCTCACCACCGACGGGCCCCCGATGAAGTCCGTCGTGACGAGCGTCGAGATCGGCACCATCGCGCCCCCGGGCCCGGCGACGTACAGCTTACCGATGTCCCCGGGGCCGACCCGGAACTGCGGCTGCGCCTCGGCCTGCACCCGGTAGGTGCGCCCGAAGAGG
>CAZNDK010000003.1:0-143152 GCA_964571795.1 uncultured Gemmatimonadaceae bacterium
GCCTGTCCGCCGCTCGACGCCGTCGTGCGCACGGCGGTGCTCGCCATCGTGGCCGCCAGGGGAGAGGCACCGCTTGCCGAGCTGGCGGCGGCGGTGGGGCTGAGCCCCCGCCAGCTGCAACGGCGATTCAGTGCGGCGGTGGGGCTCTCGCCCAAGCAGTTCGCCCGGGTCCGGCGGCTCCGCGGCGCCCTGCTGCATGTCGTCGAAGGCTCCTCCGTCAGCTGGGCGGCGGTTGCCGCAGACCTCGGCTTTGCCGACCAGGCCCACCTCATCCGGGAGTTCGGCGCGCTCGCCGGACTCACCCCGGTCGCCGTCGCCGAACGGGTGCGCCAGATCGGGCTGGACGGCGTGCGGCCCTGACGTCGCATTTCTTCAAGCCACCCTCGCGGGCAGGCGGTACCTTGATCTGCGTGCGCTTCCCGTGTGGGAGCGGCGCGATCAACGACTATTCCCGAGGAGAGCTCTCGATGCGACGGCTTGGATGGATGGCGGCAGGCGTGGTACTGGCGGTGGCGGGAGCCGGCTCTGTCGCGGCGCAGGGGCGGCCCGATCCCGCTGCGCTGATGGCGGCCCAGCGGCAGGCCATGGCGCCGCTCGCCTACATGGACGGCGTCTGGCGCGGCACCGCATGGAACATCGACTACTCCGGCCAGAAGCACACCCTGGTGCAGACCGAGCGGGTCGGGCCGTTCCTCGAGGGGACGGTGAAGGTCGTGGAGGGCAGGGGGTACGAGGCCGACGGCACGCTCCCGTTCAACGCCTTCGCGACGATCTCGTTCAACCCCGTCACGAAGGCCTACACGATGCACTCGTATGCGCAGGGCAATGTGGGCGACTTCTCGTTCACGCCCACCGCCGACGGATTCGTGTGGGAAATTCCGGCGGGCCCGATGACCATCCGGTACACCGCGGTCGTCAAGGACGGCAAGTGGCGGGAAGTGGGCGACCGCCTGATGCCGGGGAAGGACCCGGTACGGTTCTACGAATCGAACCTCGTGCGCGTGGGAGATTCCGACTGGCCGGCGGCGGGGGCGATCGGCCCGAAGTAGCCGGCGCCAAGTTCACGTCGTTACATGGGGCCGCTTCCGAGCGGCTCCATCTTTTTGATGGCGCTGCGATTGACCAAGATCCGGATGTTGTTGCTGCTGGCGTCCACCGGGACGATGAAGAAGAACGGCCGGTTGGGCGGATAGCGATTGGTGAGCCCGACCATCACCTCGCCGTCGGGGAAGTGGAGCGCCACCGGGGTCGAGCCCTTGCCGCGCGGATCAGCCGGGTCGAGGGCGTGCACCTCGTGGCGTGCCATGTCACCTTCGAGGGAGCGGACAAAGAAGAGCGCCTTCAACTCCTTGAGCTTCACCTCCGCTGTGCGGCCCTCCGGCGGGCGCACATGAAAGGTGGGCCGGGCCGGGTCCACGTCGAGGCTGGTACCCTTGAGGAGCTTGCCGTCGAGATACCGGGCCACCACGAGGTTGCTCATCGATGTCCCCCTCAGTTAGACGCAGATCTCGGACGCCCCCGGTGCGTTGCGCCTGACGGTGTATGGACCGAGACTGGTGGCCAGGTCGCCGACCGTCACGGTGAAGGTGAGAAAATCGCCCTGCACCCTGCCGGTGTACGTGGCGGGGTGCGGAGGGCGTCCCTCGCTCGGGAGCGGCCCTCCGCCGGCAAAATACTGGCCGGAGGCGCGCCAGGTGCCGTTGTCGTCCACCTGCCACCCGGAATCGATGGTCGCCGAGCCGCAGGCGAACTCGACGGTGCCACCCGCGGACGAAAGCGTCACGGTCGCGTCGGGGCCGCCCCAGAGGCCGGTCACCGCTGCCGGCCCGGTCGCATCGGTGCACCCGACTCCGGAGAGCACCACCAGCGCGGCGAGCGCGCTCACCATTCGCATCTGCGCTCCTGGTTACTGACTGTTGAACACCGCGGCCCCGCCTTCGCCGTCGGTGATGACCCCGATTCCCGTGTTCAGGTTGCCGTACGCCGCGGCCCCGCCGCCGTACCGCTCATTCACCCCGCCGCCCATCCGTGACAACTGTGACGCCAAGGCCCGCAGGTTGGCCACCGGAGGCCCGCCTTCGCTGCCCGCGTATCCCTGTCCGTCGAGCCAGTAGCGGCCGGGCGCGATCGGCCCGACGAGCTGTTGCAGTCCGGCGAGATCCTGCGTCGGCAGCTCACGGCCGTTGACGAACACCTCGGTGGTGCCCTTAGAGATGTTCGCCGGTAGGGTCCCGCCGATGGGCAGGCCGGCCACCGTGAAGCCGATCGTCGGCCCACCCTCCTGGCCCCAGCCGCCGGACGTCGCGTCGTACCAGTAGCGGCCGTCGGGCACCCGGACCTGGAAGAGCGACTCGAGCATTTGCAGGGTGTCGGTGGGCAGCCGGTTGCGATTGATGAAGACGGCGCGCGTGGCCCCCGTTTGCGCCGCGACAGGTGTGGGCATCGAGGCGGCGCTGGTGAGGATGAGTGTGGCGGCGAGCATCAAAGGCCGTGCGGACTTGCTTGACGGGCAGGGCATTCAACTCCTCCTCGGGACACGACGAACAAACGTGCCCGGGAGCTGCCGGCCATCCCGGGGCGGTGTGGTCTGGCCCCAGTATTGGTGTCGCCGGATGGCGTGTCAAGCGGCCGACGGTCCCGCACCCGGTCTCACGCGAGGAAAGTGACCTGCCCGGTCGCCACGTCATACATCGTGCCGACCATGACGAGCTTCCCCTCCTCCTCCAGCGACCGGAGGATGGGGCTGATACGCCGGATCTCCTGCAGCGTCAGGCGCACGTTGGCGGTGGCCACCGCGTCCACGTACGCGCCGTTCTTCGAGGTACGCTCCCCGGGGAAGTCCGAGACCGCCGCCACCGCCGGCTTCAGCCGGTCGAGGAGCGCGGTCAGGTTGCCAAGCTGCACGTTGTCGATGGCACCCTTGATGGCGCCGCAGCTGGTGTGCCCCATCACCATGACCACCTTGGCACCGGCCACCTTGCACGCGAACTCCATGCTCCCCGCGATGTCCTGATCCACGAAGTTGCCCGCGATCCGGGCGTTGAACATGTCGCCGATGCCTGAATCGAGGATGATTTCTGCGGGGGCGCGCGAGTCGATGCAGCTCAGGACGCAGGCCGCTGGATGCTGCCCGCTCGCGGTGGCGCGCTGGTCGTGGTGATAGTCCCGGTCGTGCCGCTGGTCGTTCAGGAAGCGCTGGTTCCCCGCCCTGGCCATCCCCACGACCTCTTCCGGCGTGAGGGCATCCTGCCAGTCCTTGGTCATGGTCAGGACCTGGCGGTCCGGTGGGGTAGGGAGGGGCGGACAGTCCGGGGCGGATCGGCACCCCGTTGCGCCAAGGAGCAGGGAGCCGGCCGAGCCGGCAAGGCCCCAGCGGACAAAGTCCCGGCGTGCGATTCGAGATTCGGACATGGTTAGACCTCGAGTCGGGGGATGGTGGTTGTTGGATCGGGGACGTGCGCGTCTACGCCAACACCTTGTAGGCGTGCCGCCAGTCGTTGTGCAGGAAGCCCGGGATGCACCAGAGCATGCACAGCGGTTCGATGGCGCGGGCCGCCGCGGCGTGGCCCAGGTCGGAAGTCTCCCAGCCGAACTGGCTGAGGATCGTCACGACCTCGGCCTTCGCGGCCGCGTCGTTGCCGCAGATGAACATTGTCGGCGGGCCGCCTGGCAGCACCGGATCGACCATCAACGCGTTGCCGACGCTGTTGAAGGCCTTGACGAAGCGCGCCGCCGGAAATTGGCGCTGCAACCGCTCCATCAGCGAATCGTCGAGGGTCGTGAAGAACCGCAGGACCCCATGGTCCGGCGGCGCATCGGCGATCGGATTCGTGGTGTCGATGATGCACTTGCCGTCAAGGTTGCCCTCGCCCGCCGCTCGAAGAGCCTCTCCGGCCACCGAACCCTTGACAGCCAGGACGACGAGGCTGCCGAACCGGGCCGCTTCGACGAAGGTCCCGACCTTGATGCCCTGATGCTTCGCCGCCCACTCCGAGAGCTTGCCGGGCGACCGGGTGCCCAGCATCACGCCGTGGCCGTGGGACAGGAACCCGGCGCCCAGCGTCCGGGCCACGTCTCCCGACCCGAGGATTCCCACCTGCATGGTTCCCTCCCTTCGCGCCGTGTGCGCTTCGGTTACCCCCGTGATGCGGCGCGGATGCGCGCCAGGCTTTGGTCGCGACCCACGACGACCAGCAGGTCGTTGACCGGCTCGGAAACCGTCGAGCCGGTGAGCACCACGCGCACCGGCTGAAGCAGGTCGCCCAGCTTGGCGCCCCGGGTTTCCGCCAGCGCCTTCAGGTCCACGAGAATACGGTCGACGGTCCACTCCGCGGCTGGAATCCGGTCGAGGGCGTCGGCCACCAGCGTGAGGTTGGCGCCGAAGGTGGCGCCCAGCTTCTGGGCCAGCTGGTCTCCCTTGGCGTCGCGCACAACACGCCCCGCGTCAAGCCGGGCTGCCACCTGCTCGGCGATGTGCAGGATGGTACGCGAGCGGGCCTTGACGGCGTCGATCACGGGGCGGATGTCACGGCCGTCATGCGCCACGCCCATTCGACCGAGCTCGCGCTCCGTCGGCGCGAGGAGGTCGTCCGCCGAGAGCTGCGACAGGTACTGCCCGTTCATCCACTCCAGCTTGGCCACGTCGAAGACTGCCGGCTTCTTCTGGATCCCGTCGAGCGAAAAGGCGGCGATCATCTCCGCTTCCGGCAGGATTTCCCGGTCGCCGCCGGGGCTCCAGCCGAGAAGCGCGAGGAAGTTCCGCATGGCGAGCGGCAGGATGCCCTTGTCCTGGTAGTCGCCCACGGCGGTGGCGCCGTGGCGCTTCGAGAGCTTCTTGCCGTCGGCGCCGAGGATCATCGGCACGTGCGCAAAGACCGGCGGCTCGTGGCCGAGGGCCCGGTAGAGGGCGATCTGCTTGGGGGTGTTGGACACGTGGTCGTCGCCGCGGATGACGTGGGTGATCCGCATGTCGATGTCGTCCGACACCACCGCGAGATTGTAGATCGGGGTGCCGTCGCTTCGCAGGATGACGAGATCGTCGAGGTCGTGGCCCTGGAAGCTGATGCGTCCGTGGACGGCGTCCTCCCAGGCGATCTCGCCCTGGGGCATCCGGAACCGGATGGCGAACGGCGTGCCGGCCGCAGCGCGCGAGGCGCTTTCGGCCTCCGGCAGGCGTCCGCACCGGCCGTCATACCGGAAGGCCACCTTCTGGCCGGCCAGCGCCTGGCGCTGGGCATCGAGGTCCGCCGCGGTGCAGAAGCAGCGGTAGGCCTTCCCATCGGCGAGCATGCGCTCCGCGTCGGCGCGGTGCCGGGCCACGGACGCGCCCTGGAAGAACGGACCCTCGTCCCACTCGATGCCGAGCCAGCGGAGGCCGTCGAGGATGACCTGGGTGTGTTCGTCGGTGCTGCGCTCGCGGTCGGTGTCCTCGATCCGAAGGATGTGGACGCCGCCCATCTTCCGGGCGTAGAGCCAGTTGAACAAGGCGGTGCGGGCGCCGCCGACATGGAGGTACCCGGTTGGGGAGGGGGCAAAGCGAACGCGCACGGACATGGGAAGACCCGGTAGAAAGGAATGAGGACTGAGGACTGAGGACTGAGGGCGGAGGATGCCCCCCAGTCCTCAGTCCTCGGCCCTCAGTCCTTGGGACAACGGAGCGGGGGGGATTCGAACCCCCGATAGGAGCTTTAGACCCCTATAACGGTTTAGCAAACCGCCGCCTTCAGCCACTCGGCCACCGCTCCAATGCGCGAGGAAACTGGCATCGGGGAAGGGTTTACGCAACCCCGAGGGGCCAGTGTGTGACGGGTGGTTCCTCGCTCGTCCCTAGGCTATCTTCCGGCACCACACCACCACTCCTGGAGCCATTGATGCGCAAGATCCTGCGGGCGTTCGGGCTCGCCGCGGCGATCGGGACCGGCCTCTCGGCCTGCTACCCCGAACGCGCCAGCGAGGGCACCGACTACGCCTCCATTACCACCGTCTACGACACGCTCTTCGCGTTCGATTCGGCGGCCACCTTCTATGTCCCCGACAGCGTGGTCCATCTGGGCACGCCGGACAATATTCCCCATGTGTACGACAGCCTCATCGTCGCGCGGATCGCCGCCAACATGACGGCGCGGGGCTACACGCGGACAGTCGACCCGACGCTGGCCGACCTGACGCTCAATCCTGCCGTGCTCGTCAACACCAGTTATGACTATGCAGGGGCGGACTGGTGCGTAGTGTGGGAATGGGCCTACCCGTGGACGTGCACCGGCTGGATTCCCGACTATCCCACCGACGTGATCGGCTATACCTACAGCACCGGCACCATCTTCATCCCGATGGCCAACCTGGCGGACGGGGTGCCGCCCGGCGTTTCGCGGCCGCCGGTGGTGTGGATCGCCGGGATCAACGGCGTCGTGAGCGGCGCTTCCTCCGCCGCCCTCCAGGCCGACATCGAAGACGGCATCGACCAGGCGTTCGCGCAGTCACCTTACATCCGCCGGAGCACGCCATGACGCCCCGACTCCGCGCAGCGCTGCTGCTCGCCGGCATCGGCCTGGCCGGCGCCGTGCCCGCCCAGGCCCAGAGCCTCGGCGGCCTGACCTACTCCTGGGCCAACCCGGCCGGCGACATGAGCAAGAATTTCATCGGGAACGACAGCTGGCTCGGCTTCTCGGTGGAAGGCCGCCGCTTCCTCAACCCCAACGCGACGGTCGGCATTTCGCTCGGGTACACCGCCTTCTACGAGCGCACCGACAGCGACCCGCTCTTCTTCCCGGGCGGCACCGTGTCCGGCGACCAGTACCGCTCGATGAACATTTTCCCCTTGCTCGTCACCGGCCATCTCTACAGCAAGGCCGGCGGGCGCATCCAGACCTACATCGGTCTCGGCGTCGGCGTCTATTACATGAAGCAGCTGATGGACGTTGCATCGGGCACCGTGACCACCAACAACTGGATCCTGGGGTTCGCCCCCGAACTGGGGTTCATCCTGAACAAGGGCGCCCAGAAGGAGATCGCCATTTTCGGGAAGTACAACTACCCGGCCAACGCCGGGAAGTATCTCGGCGGCGAGTCGGGCTCCTACCAGTACCTGAGCGTCGGGCTCTCGTTCATGGCGCGCCGCTAGACAGCGCTGCTCGACAAGGCGAAAGGGCGGGGGGGACCTCCGGGCGTGGCCCGGGCTGTCCCCTCCGCCCTTTTCCTTGTCCACCGGCAGTAGAGCGGCGTGGGTGAGATTCGAACTCACGGAACCGTTTCCGGTTCGGCGGTTTTCAAGACCGCTGCCTTCAACCACTCGGCCACCACGCCCGTCATGGAATATAGAGCTAGTTCCGTGACCCCTTGATGATGTTCTCCTGGATGGCGGTGGAGATGGAGTCGGCCCGGGCCGCCTCGTCCGGCAGGCCCTCCTGCTTCAGGATGGCGCCGGACTCCCGGTAGATGATGGAGTACATCTGCAGGATCGAGGACGACGGGACGTCCACCCATCCGCGGGGCCGGGCCTGGGTGGCGCTCTGCCAGCGGTAGGTGTCCCACAGCAGTTTCCGGGTCAGCGGCACATCCACGTAGCCCAGCGCCCGGGACAGGATGATGCCGTTCCCTTCCTGGATCGGCTTCGGCATGAGCTTTCGCACCAGCCCCGTCGTGAGGAGGTAGGGCGAGAGGCCGAGGGTGACGTCTGGATAATTGCCGTCGCTCCAGCTGAAGTAGATCGGGCGCTTGCCGAGGTTGTCCCGGATCAGGGCCACGGTGGCGATGTCCTGCAGCGTCAGGTACTCCTGCCCGAACGCCATCACCACGCTGTCCACCCGCATCCCGCTGTTCTTCTTGACCGCGATCGCCTCGGGGATGCTGTCGAGCTGCCCCGTGGTGAAGCTGCTCAGCACCGAGCCTTCGGGTCGCGGCCAGGTGGTGGAGGGGCGGGACGCCGCCGCGGAGTCGGTGAGGGCCAGCCCGGTCTCCGCGGGGCCCAGGCGCCAGACCGGCGCAGCGGTGGCCGGGTCGAATTCCGGCGTGACGCGGCGCTGGAGCTGCCGCAGGTGCCAGCGGGTGTTCATCAGCGAGAGGTTGGCCAGCGTCACGTCGGGCCGGATGCCGAGCACCTCCTGCGCGAACCAGAGCGGGAAGGTGTCATTGTCGCCCGCGGTGATCAGGATCCCGTACGGCTCCACCGACTCGAGCATGTCGATGGCCAGGTCGCGGGCCAGGTACTCGTTGGCGCGGGTGGCGCTGGCGTGGTTGCCGGCCAGCGGCACCAGCGCGATCAGGAACACCGGGGCGGCGTACGCCCAGCTCTTCGCTTCGGAGAGCCGCGGAGCCAGAGACTCGGCCACCCCGCGGTAGAGCGCGCCGAGCCCGAGCGCGATCAGGACGCCGAAGTAGGCGAAGGAGCCAACGAAGAAGTAGTCGCGCTCGCGCACCTCGCGGGAGAGGTCGCGCTCGGGGTGGATGGAGAATCCGTACTTGAAGTTCAGGTAGAAGATCAGCGCCACCGTCAGGGTGCCGAACATGGCCAGCGCGGCGAAGCCGGCGCGCTTGTCCTTGCGGATGAGCTCGACGAGGCCGTAGAGGCCGATGAACCCGAAGAGGGCGGCCACCGCGCCGGCCGCGCTGCCCCAGTCCCGGGCGTACTGCCAGCGGTAGTACTGGAAGTAGTTGGCGAACTGGCTGAACAGGTCCGCCTGCCGGTCGAGCACGGACGGCTTGGCGTACTGCACCCGGTTGATCACGTCCATCAGGGCGCCGCTGAAGAAGCCCACCGGCTCGCCCTCGTTGATGGGCGGAAACTGTGCCGCCCGGATCGGGAGGAAGAGGTAGTTGAGCGACACGCCCACCACCACGGCGGTGATGACGCCCACCCAGACCCACGGGCGGGTCACCACGCGCCAGTCGGTCCACAGGATGTAGATGGCGACGGCGGGCGCGGCGAGCAGTCCCATCAGGTGGTTCGTGGTCGAGAGCGCGATGATGTAGGCGATCAGCACGACCCAGCGGTCGCGGTGCGGCCCCGGCTCGTCGTCGCCCCAGTGGACCGCCAGCCAGGTCACCAGCGCCATCGAGAGGAGGGAGACGGTGTACACCTTTTCGTTCACCGTGGACTGGTTCCACACCGTCCACGACGTGGCCGAGACCAGGGTGCCGGCCGCGGCGGCGAGCAGCCGCCCCCAGCGCACCGGAACGATGGTCCGGAGCCACCGCTCGGCGATCAGGAACCAGAGCGCCGCCGAGACGGCGCTGCCGAACGCCGCGAAGAGGTTGATCCGCTTGGCGTACTCACCCGCCAGCGGCAGCAGGCCCCAGACGTGGGCCAGGATGACGAAGAGCGGATTGCCCGGCGGATGGGGAATCCCCAGCACCCGCGCGGCCGCGATGTACTCGGAGGTGTCCCAGAACGCGGTCGTCGGGGCGAGCGTGGCGAGGTAGATCCCGAAGACCGCCAGGCCGACCAGGGCCGCCCAGCGGTACGGGGTCGCGGGTTTGGTTGTCGTCACGAAGTCTCCGTTAGTGCCTGAACTGCCGGGCGCCGGTCAGGACCATGGCCAGGCCGGCCCGGTCCGCCGCGGCGATCACGTCCGCGTCCTTGACCGAGCCGCCGGGTTGGATGATGGCCGTGACGCCGGCCGCGGCTGCCGCCTCGACCCCGTCGGGGAAGGGGAAGAAGCCGTCGCTGGCGAGCACCGCCCCCTTCGGGTCGTGCCCCTGCTGGCGCGCCTTGTGGACCGCGAGGAACGACGCGTCCACCCGGCTCATCTGCCCCGCGCCGATCCCGATGGCCGCCTCCTGGCGCACCAGCACGATCGCGTTGGACTTCACCGAGGCCACCGCCGCCCAGCCGAACCGCAGGTCGCTCCACTCGGCCTCGGCGGGGTGCCGCACCGTCGGCACCCGCCAGCCCTCCTCCGACGGGTCGAACCGGAACCGGTCCTGGACCAGGAAGCCCCCCCGCACGCTCTTGTAGTCGAGGCCGGGCTCGCCGTGGGAAACGGGCAGCTCCACGACCCGGAGGTTCTTCTTGGCGGCGAACACCCGCAGCGCCTCCTCGTGGAACGACGGCGCCACCACGACCTCGAGGAACAGGTCGGCCATCGCCTCGGCGGTGGCCTTGTCCACGACGGTGTTGAACGCCACCACGCCGCCGAACGCGGACTGCGAGTCGGTGGCCAGGGCGCGTCGCCAGGCGTCGAGGGCCGAGCCGGCCACCGCGATGCCGCAGGGCGTCGAGTGCTTGATGATGGCGCAGGCGGGCCGGTTGCTCCACGGCGCCACCGCGGCCATCGCGCCGTCGAGGTCCAGGATGTTGTTGAACGACAATTCCTTCCCTTGCCGCTGGGTCAGGTCCCGGATGCCGCGTGGCTCCTCGGTCGCGTACAGCGCGGCGCGCTGCTGGGGGTTTTCCCCGTAGCGCAGCGACGCCATCCGCTCGAGCGAGCCGCCGAGCCGCTCGGGCAGGCCGTCTTCTGGAGGCGTCAGGTAGCCCGCGATCGCCGTGTCGTAGTCGGCGGTATGGGCAAAGACCTTTGCGGCGAAGTTGCGCCGGACCGCCTCCGGGATGGGACCGGCCCGGAGCAGCGACAGGACCTCGGTGTAATCAGAGGGCTCGACCACCGGGAGCACGAAATCGTGGTTCTTGGCCGCCGAGCGCAGCATCGACGGCCCGCCGATGTCGATGTTCTCGATGGCGTCCTCGAACGACACGTCGGGCTGGGAGATGGTGGCGCGGAAGGGGTAGAGGTTGACGGCGACGAGATCGATCGGCGTGATCCCGTGCTCCTCGAGCGCGCGCAGGTGCACCGGGTTGTCGCGCCGCGCGAGCAGCGCGCCGTGGATCATCGGGTGGAGCGTCTTGACCCGGCCGTCGAGCATCTCGGGAAACTTCGTGACCGCCTCGACCGGCTGCACTGGGACGCCGGCCGCCTTCAGCGCCGCCGCGGTTCCCCCGGTGGAGATGATGTCCCAGCCCAGTTGCACCAACCCTTGCGCGAACGCCACGACGCCGCGCTTGTCACTGACGGAAAGCAATGCCCTCGGCATGGGACTCCCAGGTGTGATCCTGCAACGAATCAGGGGGTCGCGGGAAGCGGCACGGGCCGACCGGCCCGCGCCGCCGCCAGCACTACGTCCGGCAACAGGCGGTGTTCCGCCTCGAGCACCCGCGCGGCCAGGAGTTCCGGCGTGTCGCCCGGCATGACCGGTACCCGCCGCTGCGCCAGGATCTCGCCGCGGTCGTACACCTCGTCCACCAGGTGCACCGTCGGGCCCGACTCCGGCGCCCCGCTCGCGAGCACCGCCTCGTGGACCCGCCGGCCGTACATGCCCGGACCGCCGAACTGCGGGAGCAGGGCCGGATGCACGTTGACGATCCGGCCGGCGAGCTTCTGCACCACGCCGGGCGGCACCAGCTTCAGGTAGCCCGCGAGGACCAGCAGGTCCACGTCACGCCGGCCCAGCCGGGTGATCCACTCGGAGGCGTCCGACGGGTCGGCCAGCACTTCTGCCGGTATTCCCGCCTGGCGGGCCCGCTCGAGCCCCCCGGCGTCGGCACGATTGCTCAGCACCAGGACTACGCGCGCGGGTTCCGCCCCCTGCAGCCGGTCGAGCAGCGCCTGGAGGTTGCTTCCGCCGCCGGAGACGCAGACCGCCACACGGTACGCCATGGGGCGGAAAAGTAAGGGGGCGGACGCCTCCCCCCTAGGGGGCGCGCGCGGCGTCCTGTTCGCTGAGGATCAGGGCGACGGCCGCGGCCACGTCGTCCACTACCGGGTATCCCGCCGCTGCCGCCGCGGCCGCGTGGTCGGCCCCGGTTCCGGTCCGGACCAGGATGGCGCGCCCGCCCAGTGCGCGGACCGGTTCGAGGTCCGACACCCTGTCCCCAACGCCCCAACTGGCTGCGAGGTCGAGCCCGAGCTCCGAGGCGGCCCGCCGGTAGAGCAGGGCGCCGGGCTTCCGGCACTCGCACGGCCCGCCCACGGAGGGATGGTGGGGACAGTGGTAGGTCGCGTCGAGCCGGGCACCGGCCTCCCCAAACAACTCCGCGATCCGGCGCTCGACGGCGGCGTACTCCTCCGGCCGGATGAATCCCTGTGCGATACCCGACTGATTGGTGATCACCACGACGGCGAAGCCCGCGGCGTTGAGGCTCGCCACGGCACTGGCCGCGCCCGGGAGCAGGCGCACACCGGCAGGGTCCCGCTGGAATCCCGGATCGTCCACCAGCGTGCCGTCGCGGTCGAGAAAGACGGCGGGCCTCATTCCTGGAACGCCCCCGCGACCGCCGCAGCGACGTCGGCGAACCGGTCCTCGGGCAGGGTGCGCGGGTCCAGCACCACCGCGCCCTCTGCAACCCGGGCCACGACGGACGGGGTGCCGAGCCGGATCGCGAGCGCCAGGGCATCGGCGCCTCGGGGCCCGGGGTCGAGTACCACCAGCGTGGTCGGAAGCTCCGCACCGGGGAAGGATCCGCCGCCGGGCACGGAAAGTCCGTGGGCAAGGCGGGGAGGCGGGGCAGCGGGGAGGTGCGCGTGAATCGCTGCCGAGAGCGCACCTGCTCGCCGGGCGATATCCTCCCCCGAGAGGGTCAACATCCGCAGGACGGGAATCTCGCGCAGCGCCGTCTCGGGGTCGCGGTAGAGTTCCAGCGTCGCCTCCAGCGCGGCGAAGGTCATCTTGTCCGCCCGCGCGGCGCGGGCCAGGGGGTTGGCCCGGCAGTCGGAGAGCAGGGCGCGCCGCCCGACGAGGCATCCGGCCTGTGGGCCACCGAGCAATTTGTCGCCGGAGAAGATCACGAGGTCGGCCCCGTCGGCCACCGCCGCCGGCACGCGCGGTTCGCTGGCCAGTCCGAAGGCGGAGAGGTCCGCCAGGAGGCCGCTGCCCACGTCGTGGATGAAGGGCAGCCCGTGTTCGCGGGCCAAGCCGGCAAGCGCCGCCGCGGATGGGGCGTGCACGAATCCGGATTGGTGAAAATTCGACTGGTGCACCCGCAGGACGGCGCCGGTGGCGGGGCCGATCGCGGCGCGGTAGTCGTCGAGGTGCGTCCGGTTGGTGGTCCCGACCTCGCGGAGCCGTGCGCCGCTTCGCGCGAGGATGTCCGGAATCCGGAACGAGCCTCCGATTTCGACCAGTTCCCCACGGGACACGAGGACTTCCGCGCCGGCCGCCACGGTATTGAGCGCGACGACCAGCGCAGCGGCGGCGTTGTTGACCACGAGCGCGTCCTCGGCGCCAGTGAGTTCGGCGAGGAGGACGCGACCATGGTCGGTGCGGTGCCCGCGCACCCCGGCGTCGAGGTCGAATTCGAGGCTGCTGTAGTCCGCCGCTACCTCGATGACCGCCTCGATCGCCGCCGTGGCCATCGGCGCGCGGCCCAGGTTGGTGTGCAGCACGACGCCGGTGGCGTTCAGCACCGGGCGGAGGGAGCGCCGCGTGAGCCGCGCGGCGCGCTCGGCCACCTCGGCGCCCCAATCCGCCGGGACATCACCGCGCCCGTCTCTGGCTGCCGCCAGCGCCTCTCGCGCGGCGGAAACCACGACGCTCCTGGGCATCGTGCCCAGGAGCGCGTTCACGTCGGCCTGCTGGAGCAGCCGCTCCACCGACGGCAGCAGACGGCGGGCGTCGCCGGTCATTGACTGGGCTTCGCCGGCGGCGCGGAGTCGGCCGGCGCCTTGGCGGAGTCGGGCTTCACGGCCGTCGAGTCCACCTTCGCCTTCGGCACCTCGAGAGGTCCGCGAACCCTCGCGGCGGCGCCGTTGGCATTCCGCACGGAGTCGATCTCGATGACGTACTTGCCCTCGGGCCGCCACGGCTCCGTAACCCGGAGCAGGAGGGTCGTGAACAGCGCACTGCGGGAGGGCGGGATCGTGTCGGCTCCCGCGGCCACGGGTCGCTTCGCCGGTGCGGGAGCCGGCTTCGGCGCCGCCGAGTCGGGAGCGGCGGGGGGCGGGCGATAGAGCGAGTCGTGCTCGGCCTTTGGCAGCAGCGAAACGACCGCCACTGGAATGGAGTCGGGGAGCAGGACCACGCGCACGGCGCTGGGCGTGAAGCGCTGGGTCGGGTCGAGGGGCTGGGTGAAGGTGAGGGTCGCCGAGAGCGAATCGGTCGCGTCGGCCTTGGAGAGCCGTGGTCCGACCGTGTCGTGCGGGAAGAGCCAGAGTTCGGGGACCGCGGTGCTGTCGCGCGGCTGGCGCACCGAATCCCAGGCCTCCCGTCCATCCAGCTTGAAGTTGCGGTTCTGGTCGATGGCGCCGAGGACCAGGTAGTCGCCGTTCGGCAGCGGCCCGAAGTCGAACCGCCCGCCCGAATCGGCCACCATCCGGTACCGGAGGCTGTCCGGCAGGAGCAGGGCAATCACCAGGGCGGCCCGTGCGGGGCGTGCCGTGGTCCAGTCCCAGATCCGGCCGGTGAGATGCAGGGTGGGGATCGGCGCGCCGGTCGTGAAGGTCACGACGGTGTTGCTGTCGCTCGCGTTCCGCCGGATGTCCATCACCCCGGGGAGCAACTGGACGCGGTACACCCGGTTGGGCTGCCATCCCTCGGCGGGCCGAACCGTCACGCGGCTCCGCTTCCACCGGACCTTGGGCACCTTCTCGGTCGGCGACAGGATGATCAGCTTTTCCAGGTCGCCGGTGCCGAGCCCCATGTTGGGGCTGCCGCCCTCCGACACCGTCTCGTTGAACACGAACTCGACGTCGCCCGAGAAATCGGGCAGCACGGCGAGCGAGTCGGGAATCGTGGCCATGAGGCCGGGCGGGAGGAGGTCCTTCGGGCCGCCTGGAGGCGGCTCGATTTTGGCGCAGGCCACCGCGCCGAGGACGCCGAGGCTCGCGAGGGCGGCGAGGCGGCCCCGCGTCACGCGCAACCCAGTTGCCGTCGCTTCTCGGCGAGCGCGTCGGCCTGCACTTCCCACGCAGCCAGCTTCTGCCGCTCCCCTTCCACCACCGCGGCCGGGGCACGGGAGACGAAATTGGCGTTGTCGAGCTTCCGCCGCTGGCCCTCGACCAGCTGTTGGAAGCGCGCCACGTCGGCGCCCAGTCGGGCACACTCGCGCTCGAGGTCGAGCGCGTCGCCCAGGGGGACGAAGACCGCCCGGCCGTCGGAAAGGACGCCGTGGCCGCCAGGCTCGGACGGAGCGTCGCCAAAGTGCACCCGGCCGACCTTGGCAAGGCGCTGGACCGTGCCCAGCTCCGCGGAAACGGCGGGATGTGCAGCCGACAGCCAGAGCCGGACGGCGTGGCCGGGTTGCACGCCGTACTCCGCGCGGATCTGCCGCACGGCCCCGATCAGCTCCTGCACCAGCCCGAAGTCGCGGAGTGCCGCGGCGTCGGTCGCGCGGGCGTCGGGCTTCGGCCAGGGCGCCACGCTGATCGAGTCACTCTCCGCGCGGCCCGGCAGCCGCTTCCAGAGCGTCTCGGTGATGAAGGGCATGACGGGATGCAGGAGCCGCAGCGCCACGTCGAAGGTCTGGGCCAGCACCGCGCGCGCCACGTCGCCGCCGGGCTGGTCGCCGTAGAGCCGCGGCTTCACCTGCTCGATGTACCAGTCGGCCAGGTCGCTCCAGAGGAAGTGGTACACCGCCGCCGCG
Organism: uncultured Gemmatimonadaceae bacterium; assembly: GCA_964571795.1. GTDB lineage: Bacteria > Gemmatimonadota > Gemmatimonadetes > Gemmatimonadales > GWC2-71-9 > SPDF01. The sequence continues at coordinate 15,569 of CAZNDK010000003.1, forward strand.
GCCTCGTTGAGCCGGTACCGCTCGTAGGCCTCGGTGGCGGTCCGCACCGTCGCGTCGCACCGCGCGATGATCCAGCGGTCGGCGAGTGAGAGCTCCTCGCGGCGCACCACGTTCCGGTGCCTCCCGGCCAGCGGTCGCGTCGGTCCCTCGAGCGAGCCCAGGATGAACCGGCCCGCGTTCCAGAGCTTGTTGGCAAAGTTGCGCCCGGCCGCGAACGACACCTCGAGATCGGCCGGGTCGAGGATCAGGTCGGTCCCCACCGCCATGCCCGAGATCACGGTGTGGCGAAGGGCGTCGGCGCCGTAGCGCTCGATCACCTCGAGCGGGTCGATGCCGTTGCCAAGCGATTTGGACATCTTGCGGTGCTGGGTGTCGCGCACCGTGCCGTGGAGATAGACGGTGCTGAACGGCACCCGGCCCCGGAATTCGAGCCCCGCCATGACCATCCGCGACACCCAGAAGAACAGGATCTCGGGGGCGGTGACGAGCGTGTGCCCGGGGTAGAATCGCTCGAGATCGGGGGTGTCGGCTGGCCAGCCCAGGCTGGAGAAGGGCACCAGCCATGAGGAGAACCAGGTGTCGAGCACGTCCTCATCCTGCCGGACCGGACCGCCACACTCGAGGCAGGTCGTCAGGTCGGTGCGCGACACGCTGGTGTGGCCGCAGCCCTTCGACGCGCAGTACCAGACCGGGATCCGGTGGCCCCACCACAGCTGCCGCGAAATGCACCAGTCCCGGATGTTCTCCATCCACTGCGCGTACTCCGCCCCGCGCCGCTCCGGAATGAAGCGCAGCTCTCCCGTGCGGTACGCGTCGAGCGCCGGCGCCGCGAGCGGGGCCATCTTCACGAACCACTGTTCCGAGAGCCGGGGTTCCACCACCGTGCCGCATCGGTAGCAGTGCGCCACGGCGTGGCGGTGCGGCTCCACCTTGGCGAGCAGCCCCAGGGCCTCGAACTCGCGGACCACCTGCTTGCGCGCCGCCTCGCGGGTGAGCCCGCGGAACCGCTCGGGGGCGTGCTCGTTGATGTGGGCGTCCGGGGTCAGGATATCGATGCTCGGCAGGTTGTGCCGCCGGCCGATCTCGAAGTCGAGCGGATCGTGCGCCGGAGTCACCTTGACCGCGCCGGTGCCGAAGGACGGGTCGATGCCCTCGTCCGCCACGATGGGGATGTCGCGGTCCACGAGCGGCAGCCTCACGGTGGTGCCGACGAGGGCCGCGTAGCGGGTGTCGCCGGGGTGCACGGCCACGGCGGTGTCGCCCAGCATCGTTTCGGGCCGGGTGGTGGCCACCGCGAGGTGACCGCCGCCGGCCAGGGGGTAGTTCAGGTGCCAGAGGTGGCCGTCCACCTCTTCCTTCTCGGCTTCCTCGTTGGAGAGCGCCGTGAGGCAGCGGGGGCACCAGTTGATGATGTAGTTGCCGCGGTACACCAGCCCCTTCTCGTACAGCCGCACGAACACCTCGCGCACGGCCTGCGAGAGGCCCTCGTCGAGGGTGAAGTAAGTGCGTTCCCAGTCGCAACTCGCGCCGATCGCCTTGAGCTGGTCGAGGATCGTAGCGCCGGTTTCCTTCACGTGCTGCCAGACCAGGGCCACGAATGCCTCGCGCCCGAGATCGAACCGCGTCTTCCCCTCCGCCGCCAGCGCCCGCTCCACCACGTTCTGCGTGGCGATGCCGGCGTGGTCGGTGCCCGGAAGCCAGAGCACCTCGCGGCCCCGCATCCGCTCGAACCGGATGACGGCGTCCTGAATGGTGTTGTTGAGGCCATGGCCCATGTGCAGCTGCGCCGTCACGTTGGGCGGCGGCATCATGATCACGTAGGGCCGACCGCCGGGGCGGGGCGCGAAGAGGTCCTGCGCGGTCCACCAGCGGTACAGCTCCCGTTCGATCAGGCCGGGCTGGTACTGGGGAGCGAGCTCGGTGCTCATGCGGAGCGGCCGGCGAGGGACAGGCCGGCGGGCGTGGAGAGGTCGTCCTCCCCGTGCACAAGGATGCTGTTGATGAGCCCATCGAGTCCGGGCACCTGGTTCGCCACGCGGAAGGCGCGCGCGCGCGCGGGGCGGTCCGGCACCCATCCCATCAATTCCACCGTGCCGCGGCTGACGGCGAGCGCGTCGAGCTCGAACGGCGCGAGGGCGGGATCGGCGGCGAGCGCCAGGCGAACCGACTCGGCCAGTGCCACCGGCGAAGAGCCGCTCCGCGTCCGGACCGCGCGGAATTCGTCCGCCAGCCGGCCGCGCGTGACCCGCCCGAGCCATCCGGCGGCCCACAGGCCCCCGACGACTCCGGCCCCGAACCCGATCACCGACCAGCCCAGGATTTCGCCCCGGCTCATCCGCTCCCGCTTCACGCGCGCGCTCCTTGTGCAAATATTGGCTAAGACGCGTTAAGTTAACACGTTCGCTCGTGAAGTCGCAGGCATCCTTTTCTCCCGTCCGCGGGGGTCCCATGGCTGACGAACGCTCCAGGATTCCGGCCCGCGAATTGGGTCGCTGGCTCTTCGTGGCGGTGCTCCTGCTCGCCGGGGTCCTCCTCTATTTCAAGTATGCGCCCCGCGCGGAGCCCATCGTGACGCCGGCCACGCAGGAACCCGCTTCATGACGCAGATCCGCCTGACCCTGCCCGACAATTCGGTGCGCGAGGTGCCCGCCGGCACCACCGGGCGTGAGGTGGCCCAGATGATCGGGCCGGGGCTCGCCAAGGCAGCCGTGGCCGCCCGGGTGGACGGCGCGGTGTGGGACCTCGGACGGCCTATCGAGCAGGACGCGTCGTTCGCCATCCTCACCGATCGCGATCCGGCCGCCCTCGAGGTGCTGCGGCACAGCACGGCCCACATCATGGCCACCGCGGTGCGCGAGCTCTTTCCCGGCGCCGGCATCGGGTTCGGCCCGCCGATCGAGGACGGGTTCTACTACGACTTCGACGTGCCCCGGCCCTTCACGCCCGAGGACCTCGAGGCCATCGAGAAGAAGATGGCCGAGGTGGCGGAGCGGGATTTCCCCTTCCAGCGCGAGGTCGTGGACCGCGCGGAGGCCAACCGCCGCTTCGCCGACGACCCGCTGAAGCTCGAGCGGATCAGCGAGCTCGGCGACGACGAAGTGATTTCCGTGTACACCGACGGTCCGTTCCAGGACCTCTGCCGAGGGCCCCACATTCCCTCCACCGGCCGGCTGAAGCACTTCAAGCTGCTGCACGGGGCGGGGGCGTACTGGCGCGGCGACGAACGCCGCCAGATGCTGCAGCGGATCTACGGCACCGCGTGGTTCAAGAAGGAGGACCTCGCCGCCTACCTCCATCGGCTCGAGGAGGCGCGCAAGCGCGACCACCGGCGGCTCGGCAAGGAGCTCGACCTCTTCGTGTTCCATCCCTCTTCGCCGGGCGCGCCCTTCTGGACCGACCGGGGCACGACGATCTACCGGGAGGTCAACGACTTCATCCGGGAGTTGCAGCAGCGGGCAGGCTACCAAGAAATCAAGACGCCGCTCCTCTACAACAAGCTGCTCTGGGAGCGCTCGGGACACTGGGGCAAGTACCGGGAGAACATGTTCCTGGTGCTCGACACGGAGTCGGGAGAGCACGACTTCTCCCTCAAGCCGATGAACTGCCCCTCGCACCACCTGCTCTACGGCATGCGGAAGCACTCCTACCGCGAGCTCCCGGTCCGCTACGGCACCTTCGACGTGCTGCACCGGAACGAAGTGACCGGCGCCCTGTCGGGGCTGACCCGGGTCCGCCAGTTCCAGCAGGACGACTGCCACATCTACCTGCGGCCCGACCAGATCGCCGACGAGGTGCGCGCGGTGGCGCGGATGATCCTCGACGTGTACGCCACCTTCGGGCTCACCGCCACGCTCAAGTTCGCCACCCGGCCGCCGGAGCGGATCGGCGACGACGCCATGTGGGACCGCGCGGAGGCCGATCTGCGCGCCGCGCTCGAGGCCACCGGGCTGCCCTACGAGCTCAAGCCCGGCGACGGCGCGTTCTACGGACCCAAGATCGATTTCGACGTGTCGGACTCGATCGGCCGCAAGTGGCAGCTCGGCACCATCCAGCTGGATTACGCGGCGCCGGAACGGTTCGACCTCGGGTACGTCGGCGAGGACAACGCCGAGCACCGGCCGGTCGTCATCCACCGGGCCATGTGTGGTTCCTTCGAGCGGTTCATCGCCATCCTGATCGAGCACTTCGCCGGCGCCTTCCCGGCCTGGCTGTCGCCGGAGCAGGTCCGGGTCCTGCCCATTTCCGACCAGCAGGCGGAGGCCGCCGCCAACGTGGTGGCGCGGCTCCGCGAGGCCGGCATCCGCGCCACCCTCGACGCCGGGAACTCGACCCTGAACTACCGGATCCGGGAGGGAGAGGTCGGGAAGGTCCCGTACATGGCGGTGGTGGGGCAGCGCGAGGCCGAGGCCGGGTCGGTCGCCATCCGGGTCCGCGGGGCGGGGAACAAGCAGGAGGTGGTTCCGGTCGAGGAGTTCGTGGCGCGGGTCAGCGCGCAAGTAAAGGGGAGGACGCTGGAACTGTAGGGGCGCGGGGCGATGCACCCCGGCCTCCCCCCGGCAGCGTCCGAGGGGTATCTTTGCAGGGTCGATTTCCTCCACATTCGGATCCATCGTGAGCGATTCCACCACCCCGGTCCTCGTTTCCGCCGTCCGCACCCCCATCGGTCGCTATCTCGGCGGCCTGTCGTCCTTTACGGCCCCGCAACTCGGGGCCGCTGTCATTCGTGAGGCTCTCCGCCGCGCCGCCGTGGACCCGGGCGCCGTGGACGAGGTCATCATCGGGCACGTCCTGCAGGGCGGGGCCGGCCAGGCCTCGGGCCGCCAGGCGATGATCCACGCCGGAGTGCCCGGCACGGTGCCAGCGCTCACCATCAACAAGGTCTGCGGTTCGGGCCTCAAGGCGGTGATGCTCGCGGCCCAGGCCATCAAGGCCGGCGACGCCCAGTGTGTGGTGGCAGGCGGCCAGGAGGCGATGTCCGCCTCGCCGCACTACCTCTTCGGTCTCAGGGGTGGGATCAAGGCGGGCAACCAGACCGTGCTCGACGGGATGATCCACGACGGGCTGTGGGACAGCTTCGGCAACAACCACATGGGCGATTACGCCGAGTACACCGCTACCAAGGCCGGCGTTTCGCGCGAGGACCAGGACCGGTTTGCCCTCGAGAGCCACCAGAAGGCCATCGCCGCCATCGAGGCGGGGGCGTTCAAGGCCGAGATCCTGCCGATCGAGGTGCCCGGCAAGAAGGGCCCGACGGTGGTGGACACCGACGAGTCGCCCCGGAAGGACACCACGCTCGAGTCGCTGGCCAAGCTGAAGCCGGTCTTCCAGAAGACCGGCAGCGTGACGGCCGGCAACGCGCCCGGGCTCAACGACGGCGCGAGCGCGCTGGTCGTGACGTCGCTCGCGTTCGCCAAGGCGCACGGGCTGAAGCCGCAGGCCAGGATCACCGCCTACGCCACCGGCGGCGGGGAGCCCAAGGAGCTCTTCTTCGCGCCGATCGTCGCGGTGCAGAACCTGATGAAGAAGGCCGGCACCACCATCAAGGATTACGGGCTCATCGAAGCCAACGAGGCGTTCGCCGTCCAGGCGCTCGCCGACGGGCGGGCGCTGGGCTGGGACTGGGCCCGCGTCAACGTTCGCGGTGGGGCGGTGGCTCTCGGGCATCCCATCGGCGCCTCCGGCGCGCGCGTACTCACCACCCTTCTCTACGCCATGCGGGACCGTGGCGTCGGGACAGGTCTCGCAACCCTCTGCCTCGGCGGCGGCAACGCCGTGGCGCTCAGCGTGGAGGCCATGTGATCCCCAGGACCGACTCCGACACCCTCGCCGTCGCTCCCGTCTCCTCGACCGGGCGACGCGTCGTCGCCATCGGGATGGGCGCCCTCGTGGTGGCGCTCGCCGCCCAGGTCCGGGTGCCTCTGCCGCTCACCCCGGTGCCCGTCACCCTGCAGGACCTCGCGGTCCTCATGGTGGGCGGCGTACTCGGGCCCGTGGCCGGCGCTGCCGCGCTGGTTACCTACCTCGCCCTCGGCATCGCCGGGCTCCCGGTGTTCTCGGGCGGCGCGGCTGGCCTCGTTTGGCTCTTCGGACCGACCGGCGGCTACCTGCTCGCGTTCCCTGTGGCGGCCTACGCGATGGGCGCGGTGGCGGCCCGCGGCGGATTCGTGCGCGCGCTCCTCGGCGCTGCGCTCGGCACGGTGATCATCCATCTCGGCGGCGTGGCGCAGCTTGCCGTGCTGAGCGGCAGCCTCGATGCCGCGGTCCGGCTCGGGTCCCTGCCGTTCCTCACCGTCAGCCTGGTCAAGACCGGGCTGGCCGCCGCCCTCGTGACCGGCGTGTCTTCGACCCTGGCCCGGCGGCATTGAGCCTCCGCGACGTCGGCGGCGGATGGCAGGGGCTCCTCAAGGCGATCGGCTGGTCGGTCGCCTTCGCCATTGTCGGGCTGGTCGTTGGGTTGCCGGTTGTCATCGGGGCGGGGGCCGTTCTCGCAGGAGGGCTGAGCGACCCGAATTGGTTTTCCGAGCCCGGCCTCCCACAGGCGCTGGCCCAGGGAATCGGACTCGTGGTCGGGTTCGGGATCGCCACCGTCGTCATCGGTCGGAAGGTGCTCCGCCGCTCATGGGATGAACTCCGGTGGCGGAGCGCGGCGCCCCGCGGCGCCTGGTTCGCGCGCGGCCTCGCGTTGGGTGCAGCTGCCGCCGCGCTCGCGATGGTGCTCGGACTCGGCGCCGCGGGCGCGAGCTGGGCCACCGGTGAGGGCTCGTGGCTCGGCTGGATGGGCGCAGCCGCGGGGACGTTCGGGGCGCTCGCCCTTCCCGCGCTGAGCGAGGAGCTGATGTTTCGGGGCCTCCCCCTCGTCCTGCTGGCCGGCGTGCTGGGCCGCTGGCCGGCGGTGGTTCTCACGGCGGTGGCGTTCGGGTTGTCGCACTGGAGCAATCCCGACATCACGGCGCTCGGGATGGTCAATATCAGCCTCGCGGGCGTCCTCCTCGGCGCGGCGTTCTACGCGCCGGGCGGCATCTGGACCGCCTGGGGCGCACACCTCGGGTGGAATGTGTCGCTCGCGGCGCTCGGGGCTCCGGTGAGCGGGTTGCCGCTCGGCATTCCGTTCATCGAGTATCAACCCGGCGGGCCGATCTGGGTGAGCGGCGGGAGTTTCGGACCTGAGGGCGGGGCGCTGGCCTCGCTGGCAATGGTGGCCGCCATAGGGGTGGCGTCGCGGTGGATCTCGAAGGGGGAGGGGACGGCATGAGGAAGGTGGCGGTGGTCGGGGCAGGCACGATGGGCAACGGGATTGCCCACGTCTTCGCGCAGCACGGGTGGCAGGTGGCGCTGATCGACGTGGCCCAGGCCGCGCTGGACCGCGGCACCGGTGCCATCCGCGGCAATCTCGACCGGCAGGTCAAGAAGGGCACCCTCACGGCGCCCGACGCCGACGCGGTGATGGGCCGCATCAACACGAACCTGTCGCTTGACGCCGCGGCCGGTGCGGAGGTGGTGGTCGAAGCGGCATCGGAGCGGCCGGACATCAAGTTCGGCCTGTTCGAGCAGCTCGACCGCATCGCGGACCCCACCGCCATCCTCGCCAGCAATACCAGCTCGATTTCCATCACCGAGATCGCCGCCCGGACCCGTCGCCCCGGACAGGTCATCGGGATGCATTTCATGAACCCGGTGCCGGTCATGCAGCTGGTCGAGATCATCCGGGGTCACGCCACGACCGACGCCACCACGGCGTGGACCGTGGAGACGTCGCGCGCGCTCGGCAAGATTCCCGTGGAGGTCAACGACTACCCTGGCTTCGTGTCGAACCGGGTGCTCATGCCGATGATCAACGAGGCGATCTTCTGCGTGATGGAGGGGGTGGCCACCCCGGAATCCATCGACACCGTGATGAAGCTCGGGATGGCCCACCCGATGGGGCCGCTGGCCCTCGCCGACTTCATCGGCCTCGACGTGTGCCTGGCCATCCTCGAGGTCCTGCACCGCGGCCTGGGCGACGACAAGTACCGGGCCTGCCCGCTCCTCCGCCGCATGGTGGCGGCGGGCTACCTCGGCCGGAAGAGCGGCCGGGGCTTCTACGAGTACGCCAAGTGACGACGCCGACCGCCGGCCGGACGTTCCGGGCCGGTGCCTTCACCGACATCTCCCAGTGAGCGCTTCCATGGATCTGTTCAAGGACATCGCCGCCCACGAGCACGAGCAGGTGGTCTTCTGCCACGAACCGGCGTGCGGCTATTTCGGCATCATCGCCATCCACGACACGACCCTCGGCCCGGCGCTGGGCGGCACCCGCTTCTGGCAGTACGAATCGACCGACGCCGCGATCACCGACGCGCTGCGGCTGGCTCGCGGCATGACCTACAAGGCCGCGGTGGCCGGGCTCAGCCTCGGCGGCGGCAAGTCAGTCATCATCGGGGACAACAAGCGCACCGACCGCGAAGCGGTGTTCCGGGCGCATGGCCGGTTCGTCGAGTCGCTGGGCGGCCGTTACATCACCGCGGAAGACGTCGGCACCAGCCCCGCGGACATGGAGTTCGTCCGGTACGAGACCAACCACGTGGCGGGACTCACCGGCCTCTCGGGCGACCCGTCGCCGGTCACCGCGCACGGCGTGTACGTGGGCATCAAGGCCACCGCCAAGGCGCAGTGGGGGAGCGACGCCCTGGCCGGCAAGACGGTGCTGGTCCAGGGCTGCGGCCACGTCGGCGAGTACCTCTGCACCTACCTGAAGGCCGAGGGGGTCAAGCTCATCGTGAGCGACGTGGACCAGGCCAAGGTGAAGAAGGTGGTCGAGGCCACCGGCGCCACCGCGGTCGCGGCCGACAAGATCTACGACCAGGCCGCGGACGTCTTCGCGCCCTGCGCGCTCGGCGCGATCATCAACGACGACACCCTCAAGCGGCTCAAGGTCAGCATCGTGGCCGGCGGGGCCAACAACCAGCTTGCCGAGCCCCGGCACGGCGACGCGCTGGCGGCGAAGGGCATCCTCTACGCGCCCGACTACGTGATCAACGGCGGCGGTCTCATCAACGTATACGGCGAAATTCACGGCTGGACCGCCGAGCGTTCCAAGAAGAAGGCGGGCGAGATCTACGACACCCTGCTCCGGGTGTACGACCTGGCGGCCAAGGAGAAGACTCCTTCCTACCTCGCCGCCGACCGGCTCGCCGAGGGTCGCCTGCGGCAGGTCGGCGGCATGCGCCCGATGTGGATGCCCGTGTAGATGCCAGAAATAATTCCCATCGCCTCCGACCACGCCGGCGTCGAGATGAAGGAGCGGCTGAAGCGCGAGCTCACCGCACTCGGCTACCAGCCGCTCGACATGGGCACCAACGGCACCGAGTCGGTGGACTACCCCGACTACGCCCATCCGCTGGCCGCCAAGGTCGAGAAGGGTGAAGTGCAGCGCGGGGTGTTGCTGTGCGGTACGGGGCTGGGAATGGCCTACGCCGCCAACCGGCACCACGGCGTCCGCGCCGCGGTGGCCTGGAACCCCGAGGTGGCGAAGCTGGCGCGGGAACACAACGACGCCAACGTGCTGGTGCTGCCGGCCCGGTGCATCTCGGAATCGGAAGGGGTGGACATCCTGAAGCAGTGGCTCGAGACCCCCTTCGCCGGGGGCCGGCACAGTCGCCGGGTGGCCAAGATCGAGGAAGGGGAGGGGACGTGACGCGGCACAACACTGCCAGCTTGCGGGAGGCCGATCCGGTCGTGGCGGCCATCGTGGACCGGGAGCTGCGCCGGCAGCGCGACGGGCTCGAGCTCATCGCGAGCGAAAACTTCGCCAGCCGCGCCGTGATCGACGCGATGGGCACTCCACTGACGAACAAGTACGCCGAGGGGTACCCGGGCCGGCGGTATTACGGCGGTTGCGAGGTGGTGGACGAGGTGGAGCGGCTGGCCATCGAGCGGGCCAAGGCCATCTTCGGGGCGGCACACGCCAACGTCCAGCCGCACAGCGGCGCGCAGGCCAACTTCGCGGCCTACATGGCGCTCATCGCCCCGGGCGACCTGCTGATGGGCATGTCGCTTCCGCACGGCGGCCACCTGACCCACGGCGCCTCGGTCAATCACAGCGGCATCGTCTTCCGCGCCACCCAGTACGGCGTGGACCCGGCCACCGGCCGCATCGACTACGATGCGTTGCGCGCGCAGGCCCTCCGGGACCGCCCGAAGCTGATCATCGCCGGCGGCAGCGCCTACGGGCGAATCATCGATTTCGCGGCGTTCCGCAGTATCGCCGACGAGATCGGTGCCTACTTCCTGGTCGACATGTCGCACTTCTCGGGGCTGGTGGCCGGCGGCGTCTATCCCTCGCCGGTGCCGCACGCGCACGTCACGACCACCACGACGCACAAGACCCTGCGCGGCCCGCGCGGCGGGATGATCCTCTGCGGCGAGGCCTTCGCCAAGCAGGTGGACAAGTCGGTCTTTCCCGGGCACCAGGGCGGCCCGCTGATGCACGTGATCGCAGCCAAGGCCGTCGCGTTCGGCGAGGTGCTCGAGCCCGGCTTCCGGGTCTACGCCCGGAACGTCGTGGAGAACGCGAAGGCGCTGGCCGCGGCGCTCCAGGAGCGTGGCTTCGCCATCGTCTCCGGCGGCACCGACTCGCACCTGATGCTGGTGGACCTCCGGCCGAAGGGACTCACCGGCAAGCTGGCCGAGCAGCTGCTCGACAAGGCCGGCATCACGGTGAACAAGAACACTATTCCGGACGACCCCCAGTCGCCGTTCGTGACCAGCGGCATCCGGCTGGGCACGCCGGCGCTGACCACGCGAGGGATGGGTACTGCGGAAATGCGCCGCATCGCCAAGCTCATCGACCGAGTGCTGGTGGGGCAGACCGACGCCGTCGTGGATGCGGTGCGAACGGATGTGGAGGAACTGGCCCGGGCCTTCCCGCTCTACGAGGGGAAGCGGGCGTGAACGACCTGACCTTCGTGGCCGACGTCCTCACGCGCATTCGTGCCCGGAGCGACCAATACGACGAGCGGGCCTATCTCTTTGTGCTCGGGGCCATCGAATTCGTCCAGGCCAGGCTCCCGGCCCGCCGACACCTGGCGGGTGCGGAGGTGGCTTGGGCCTGCCGCGACCTGGGGTGGGAACAATTCGGCCTCCTCGCGCCGGCGGTCCTTTCGCACTGGGGCATCACCTCGACCGAATCAGTGGGGCGGATCGTCTTTGCGCTGGTGGAGGCAGGGCTGCTGGTCGCGCAGCCCGGCGACTCGGTGGAGGACTTCACGGGGGTCTACGATTTTTCGGACGCGTTCCGCGCGGGGTACGCGTGGGGCGCCGCAGGCGCGGTGGGACCGCTGGAGACCTAGCCTTGGGAGGGGATCATGGACGGGATAGACTGGCCGGCATGTCAAAAGTGCGCGCAGGGAAAGCTGATTCCGCTGTCCGACTACGGACGCGAGGGCGCGCCGATCATGTACAAGGCGTGGGTCTGCACCAACCCGGAGTGCGGGTTCAACCTCCGCATCGATAACGGAGAAATCTCTTTCGGCCGCGTGATTGGCCAGTCCTATAAATAGAGGGACTGGGGACTTGGGGTCGTTGACTTAGGCACCGGGTGACCGGCGCCTGGTTCAAATTGCCGACCCCAAGTCCCCTCTCTATCCCGCGATGCCGCTCCCCGTCCTCACCCCCGCCCAATCCGCCGCGTGGGATGCACGCGCGCAGGCGGAGGGCATTGCTACCGAAACGCTGATGGACGCGGCGGGGCGCGCCAGCGCTGCCGTGCTGGCTGCACGCTACGGGCCGGCGCTCCGCGGCGGCGTCGTGGTGGCGGCGGGTCCCGGCAACAACGGCGGCGATGGCTGGGTCCTCGCACGGGCGCTGCACCGCCATGGCGTTCCGGTCTGGGTCGCCGCGCTCGCCGGCACCCTCTCTCCCCTCAACGCGAAGGTCCGGTCGCTCGCCCTCGCCGACGGCGTCCGCGAAGTCGATCCCGACGGCCCCTGGCCCGCGGTGACCCTGGTGGTCGACGCGATCCTGGGGACTGGAGCCTCGGGCGCGCCGCGGGCGCCCGCCGCCGCGCTCGTCGAACGCCTGCGCGACCTGCGCGTGCCGGTCGTGGCGCTCGACGGCCCGACTGGCGTGGACCTGCTCACCGGTTCCGCCTGGGGTCCGGCGGGGGCGAACCTCTCGATCACCTTCGGCGCGCCGAGGCGGGGCCACCTGCTCGCGCGCGATGAGGTGGGTGATGTTATCGTGGTCGACATCGGGCTGCCGGCGCCGGATCCCTCGTGGCCCACGCTCGTGACGGACGCCATGGCCGCCGAGTGGCTGGCGCCCTTTCCGGCGGGCGCCCACAAGGGTGATCGGGGTCGCGTGGTCGTGGTCGGCGGCGACGCCGGGATGAGTGGCGCCCTGCGGATGGCGGGGCGCGGCGCCTTCGCGGCGGGGGCCGGGCTGGTGTTCGGTGTGGCGCCGGAGGCTACGACCTCGGCTCTTGCCTCCGCCGAACCCGACCTGCAGCTGCGGACGCACTCCTTCGACCAGCCGCCGGACGCCACGCTGCTCGACCTCGTGCGGCATGCCGACGCGGTCGTCATGGGCCCCGGGCTCGGGCGTGGCCCCGGCCGGCGCGACTTCCTGGTGCCGCTCCTCTCGGCTGCGCGCGCCGTCATCCTCGATGCCGATGGGCTCGTAGCCTTCCAGGGCGCGCTGTCGGCGCTCCGGGAGCTCGCCCGCGGCAAGCCATTCGTCCTCACGCCGCATCCCGGCGAGTTCCGCTCGCTCTTCCCGCAACTGGCCGGCTCGCTCGATGTCGACCCGTGGGGCGCGGCGGAGGCCGCGGCCGCCGACGTGGGCGCCACGGTGCTCCTCAAGGGGGTGCCGAGCGTGGTCGCCCGACCGGCGTCGGCCACCCGGACCATCGCGGCCGGCAACCCCGGCCTGGCCAGCGGCGGGAGCGGTGACATCCTGGCCGGCATCGCGGGCGCGCAGCTCGCGGCCGGCCTCGAGCCCGACATCGCAGCCGCGCTCGCGGGGCAGGCGCTGGGCCGCGCCGGCGACCTCGCCGCGCGGCGGGTCACCGCCCGCGCCATGAGGCCGATGGACGTCGTGGCCGCGCTGCCCGACCTCTGGCGCGCATGGGCCCTCCTCCGGGCATCGCCGCCGCGCCCAACACCGCCCATCCTGCTGGAACTCTCGCGCCCCATCGGGTAGGGCCCCGCCGTCCTCGAATGCGGTACCTTTCCCCCATGCGCACAGTCATGGCTGGTGTCGCGATCCTCCTCGCGGGCACCCCTCGGCTCGCCGCCCAGACGTCCCGGACCTGGCGGATAGAAGACCGGGTCGTCCTCGGCGACTGGACGCGGGTGCGCGCCGTCGCGGCCGGACCCGAGCGAGTCTTCATTGTCTCAGCCGACGCGGTGCTGGTCTGGTGGCCGATGATGCGCCGCTGGGAGGGGCCCTACGAGCCGCCCATCGCCGGATCGCTCGGGCGGGTCGCGGCGGGGATGGTCGATCCGCTCGACAACAGCCTCTGGCTCGCCACCGCAGACGGATGGGTCCACTTCCAGCCCGAGCTCCAGACCTGGGATCGGGGCCAGGCCGGAGGGCGGATCATCGACTTCGCGTTCGACCGTGCGGCGCCGGAATCCGGGCTCTTCATGCGGACGACGGGCGGATGGGTCCGGGTGCCTCGCGGTGGGTTCCTCTCGATGCCGTCGGCTGCCCCGATCCGCCCGATCCGTCCCGCCACCGTCGAGCAGGCGGTGGACGCCAACCCGGCGCTCCGCGGCTCGGCCTCCGCAGTCCTGCTTGATCCGTCCCTCAGGAACGCGCGGCTCACCTCCGCGGCCCGCTCGTTCGACAACCTCGGGTGGTATCTCGGCACCGACGGGGTCGGCACGCTCTTCCTGCCGGACGGCGCCGCCATGCCCACGCGCCTGGCGTTTGGGCTCCCTGGTTCGGTGGTGGGGGCCGTGACTGCGGTCCCCGGGGGCGTGTACGTACTGACCGAGCGCGAGGCGGACCGGCCCTCGGGGTTGGCGTTCATCGCAGGGGACCTGAGTGATTTCAGGGTGACTGCAGGGCCCGCGGCCACTGGCTTCCCGTTCACCCGGGCGCGGCGACTTATGGCCGTGGGGTCGTCGCTCTGGGCCGCCACCGACGTGGGTGTCCTTCGCGTGACCGTCGCAGATCCCACTGGCTTCACGATGTACGGCGAACGCGACGGACTCCCCGACCGCCGGGTGTGGGGACTGGCCTCATGGCGGGGTGTCATCGTGGCGGCGACGGCGCGAGGCCTGGCCCGCCTCGTCGACACGACCGGGGCCGCGCCCCTCGCCCCGCAATTCGCCGCCGCAGCCTTCGCCGTGGCGCTGCGGGGAGACACCGCCTGGGTCGGCACCGCGAACGGCCCGCGCGTGGCGCTCCCGTCGACACCCGACCTCATCCGCCCCGCCTGGCTCGACTCTTCGGCGGCGCTGGTGCGGCCGGTGTACGACCTGACGTGGATGGCCGACACGCTGGTCGGCATCACCAGCGACCAGTTCATTTGGAAGTCACCCGAAGGCGATCGCTGGACGCTGAGCGCGCCGATTTCCGGTGTGCTGGGTGCGCTCCGGCGCCTGGTGCCCGACGGAGACGGTTTCTGGGTCGCCGGCGACGCGGCAGTGGGCTGGACCCGGTTGGGCGGCTCGCCGGTCCGCCCGCTGGTGGTTGGGCCCGACTTGCCCGGCGAGCCACTCGACCTCGCCGTCGATGCCGAGTATCTCTGGGTGGCCACGTCGGCGGGCCTGGTTCGTTTTCGACTTGCGGAGGTCCGGCCATGACCGGCATTCCACTCGGGAAGGGCGCGGAGTTCGACCGAATTCGCGCCATCGCGGCGGCGCTGGGGCCCGACGCGAAGGGGCTCGGCAACGACTGCGCGGTGCTGCCCCCGGGCTTCGGCGAAGTCGTCCTCTCGACCGACCTCAGTGTCGAGGGGGTGCACTTTCGCCGAGAGTGGCTCACTTGGGAGGAGATCGGGTGGCGATCCGCCTCCGCGGCGCTTTCCGACCTCGCTGCGGCGGGCGCGGAGGTCGTCGGGCTCACCGCGAGCGTCGGCACGCCGCGCGAGGCCCCGGCCGAGCAGCTGGTGCAGCTGATGTCGGGGGTGCGCGCCGCCGTGGCGGCGGTGGGTGGCCGGGTGCTGGGCGGAGACCTCTCCACCGCGCCGGTCTGGGTGGTGGACGTGACGGTGGTGGGCCGCGCCGCGCGCCCGGTAGGCCGCACCGAGGCCCGCCCCGGTGATGTCCTGTGGGTCACCGGCGCCTTGGGTGGCGCGCGGGCGGCGTTGCTCGCCTGGGAATCAGGCGGGGAGCCCACGCCGGGCGCGCGGGCGCGATTCGTCCGCCCGGTGCCGCGAATCGCGGAAGGCCGCTGGCTCGCGGCCCACGGCGCGCACGCCATGATGGACATCTCCGACGGCCTGGGAGGGGACGCCGGGCATCTCGCGGCCGCCTCGGGCGTTCGGCTGGATCTCGAACTCGAGCAGCTCCCGGTGCATCCCGACGTCGTGGCCAGCGCGCTCGCACGTGGCGAGCCGCTCCAGGGGTTCGCGGCAAAGGGAGGGGAAGACTACGAGCTGTTGGCCGCCCTGCCCAAGACGTTTGACGATGTCGAGGCGCGGCGCTTCCAGCAGGACACTGGCACCGTGCTGACCCGGATCGGCAAGGTGAGGCGCGGCTCAGGCGTGGCGGCCACGTTCGCCGGCGTGTCGGTGGCGCTCTCGGGGCACGATCACTTCCGATGACCTGGCTCCGCACCGCCTGGCTGCTCCTCGTGGGCATCCCGGTCACCGCGTTCTATGCGACCTGGGCGGTCCTGGCGTCCTGGGCAGGCTATCGGTACGCCCCGAACAACGTGTACGACCGGATCATGCGGAACTGGTCGCGGCTGTTGCTCCGGGCCAACGGGGTGTCGGTACGCGCGGAAGGTCTCGAGCGGTTGGACCTGGCGCAGCCCTATGTCTTCGTCGCGAATCACACTTCGATCGTGGACATCTGGGCGCTGCTGGTCGCCATTCCCCACAGCTTCCGGTACGTAGCGAAGAAGGAGCTGGAGCGGGTGCCCGTGTTCGGGCGGGCGATGATGTCCGCCGGCAACATCTTCATCGATCGCGGAAACCTTGCCTCCTCGTTCGCCTCGTACGACGAGGCGGCGGTGCGCATCCGCAAGGGGCTGTCCGCCACGGTCTTCGCGGAGGGGACCCGGAGCCGCGACGGCCGGCTCCTGCCCTTCAAGAAAGGTCCCTTCATACTCGCCATCCGCGCCGGGGTACCCGTGGTGCCGCTGTACATCGACGGCGCGCACGAACGCACACCCAAAGGGGCGCTCAATGTCCGCCCCGGCGCCGTCGTGGTGCGTGTCGGGGAACCGATCGAAACGCCGGGGCTCACCTACGAGGATCGCAACCGGCTGAGCGACGAGGCGCGTGCCGCGATGCTGCGCCTGGGCGCGCGTTGACGACATCCCCGGAACGCGGGTAGTTTGCACCCATGTCTACCATCATCGAAGTCCATGCCCGCGAAATCCTCGACAGCCGTGGCAACCCGACGGTCGAGGCCGACGTCGTCCTGTCCAGCGGGGCCAGCGGGCGCGCCGCGGTGCCGAGCGGGGCCTCCACCGGCGAACACGAGGCGGCCGAGCTACGCGACGACGACCCGAAGCGCTTCCTCGGCAAGGGCGTCGCGGAGGCGGTCCGGAACGTCAACGAGTTGATCGGGCCCCGGCTCGAGGGGATGGCCGCCGAGGACCAGATCCTCATCGACAGCGAGATGATGGACCTCGACGGCACTCCCAACAAGAGCAAGCTGGGCGCCAACGCGATCCTCTCGGTGTCGCTGGCGGTGGCGCGGGCGGCCGCCGAGGACGTCGGCCTGCCGCTCTACCGGTACCTCGGCGGGCCGATGGCGCACATCATGCCCGTCCCGATGATGAACATCCTCAACGGCGGGGCTCACGCGTCGAACAACGTGGACGCGCAGGAGTTCATGATCGTCCCGATCGGTGCCGACACCTTCCCCGAGGGGCTGCGGATCGGGGTCGAGGTGTTCCACTCGCTGAAGAAGGTGCTCACCGGGATGAAGCTCTCCACCGCCGTGGGCGACGAAGGCGGGTTCGCGCCGATGCTGCCGAGCAACGAGGCGGCGCTGGACGTGGTGATGCAGGCCATCGAGACGGCGGGCTACCAGCCGGGGCGCGACGTGGCCATCGCACTCGACGTGGCCGCCTCGGAGCTCTACCGCGACGGGAAGTACGTGTTCAAGAAAGGCGACGGCAGCGCGCGGACCGCCGAAGAGATGGTGGGGCTCTACACCCAGTGGGTGGATCGCTACCCCATCGTGTCGATCGAGGACGGCCTCGCCGAAGACGACTGGGACGGCTGGTCACTGCTCACCGAGAAGCTGCACGAGCGGGTCCAGCTGGTGGGCGACGACCTCTTCTGCACCAACGTGGACCGGCTGGCGCGGGGCATCGAGTCCGGCACCGCCAACGCCATCCTGATCAAGGTGAACCAGATCGGCACCCTGACCGAGACGCTGCAGTGCATCGAGCTGGCCAAGGGGAGCTCGTACGGCGTGGTCATCAGCCATCGCTCCGGCGAAACGGAAGACACCTTCATCGCCGACCTGGCGGTGGCCACCGGCGCGGCCCAGATCAAGACCGGCAGCGCCAGCCGCACCGACCGGGTGGCGAAGTACAACCAGCTGCTCCGCATCGCGGAAGAGTTGGGCGAGGTGGCCCACTACCCGGGCCGGGACCTCTATCCGCTGTGAGCCGTTCCGCAAAGGTGCGCCTCGGGATCGTCATCCTCGCGCTGCTCTTCGCGGTGCAGGGCGGGGAATACACCACCTGGAACTGGCTGGAGCTCCGCCGGTCGGAGCGGCGCGAGGCGGCGATGGTGGAGGAGCTGAAGGGCGTGGTGGACTCGCTCCAGCAGGCCGCGCGCGCCATCGAGCGGGACCCGAAGGTGCAGGAGCGTGTGGCGCGGGAGTCCTTCGGGATGATCAAGGACGGCGAGTTCTTGTTCCGTGTGGTACCCCCGTCGGAACCTTGACCGAGGGGTGCGGCGCCGCTAGCATTGGCCCCCGCAGTCCTCGGCCCTCAGTCCTGGTTGGTTGTTGGCAGGGTAGCTCAGGTGGTTAGAGCACGGCACTCATAATGCCGGGGTCGCGGGTTCGAGTCCCGCCCCTGCTATGCCCGGGTAACTCCCGGGCCTTTTCATTGGGCCTCGGCCTCCGGCTCGAGTCCCGCCCCTGCTATGCCCCCGAAAGGGGGCCTTTTCATTACTCCCCCGCGCCCTGCTCAATCGGCATCCCCGCCAACTGGCTCCATTCCGCAAACGAGCCGTCGTACATCCGCACCTCGTACCCCAGGTACCGCGCCACGAAGTAGAGAAAACTGGCCTGCACGCCGGTCCTGCAGTACGTCACCACGACGTCACCGGGCGCGGCGCCCGCCGAGCGGAACATCGTCTCCAGGCTGGCGCGGTCGAGCAGCGCCGGGGGCGCGCCACCCATCGTCGTCTTCCAGAAGATGTTCTTCGCCCCGGGGATGTGCCCGCTGGGCGCGGCGCTCCCAGGCGTTCCCGCGTAGTCCGCCGGTGGCCTGGCGTCGAGGAGGGCCACGGTCGAGTCCCCGAGGTGGGTGCGCACCCAGGCGGCGTCGGCCAGGACCTGGGGCCGCGGGTGCGGCGTGAGCACCCCGCGGACGGCCGGCGGGACCTCGGCTGCCACCGGATAGCCGGCCGCCACCCAGGCGGGCGTGCCGCCATCGAGGAGCGCCGCCTGATCCCCGTGCCCCAGGTAGTCGAGCGTGAAGAAGAGGCGGGCCGCGGCGAGGGGGTCCCCGGTGATGATGACCCGGCTTCGGTCACCGATGCCGACGGCCTCGAGGGTCGAATCCAGCGCCGGAACCGCCGGGAGCTCGCTCGGGATGCCGTCCCGCTCGACGATGAAGGAGGCGAGGGCCAGGTAGGCGCTGCCCGCGATGTGGCCCGCGTCGTACGCCACGCGGTCGCGGTCGGCGTGGATGACCACGACGCCCGGCTGGCCGAGGTGGGCGGACAGCCATGCGGGAGAGACGAGAAGGGTGTCCGCGCCGAGCAGCGACGAAATCAGGAATGGGACGAGCGCCGGATTCATAGGAGCCGCCGAGTGCGGAGTGTGATCGTCTGGTCCCTGCCGGCGCGCCTGATGGTCAGGACGTAGGTCGAGTCAGGGGCCTCGAAGAGTGAGCGGAGCTTCCACAGGCCGATCGAGGCGGCGCCGACTCCACCCACGTCCACCACGGTGTCCCCGGGCGTGAGGCCGGCCTCGGCGCCGCCCGTGCCTGCCTGGACGGCTAGGACCCGGACCGTCCGGAAGTCCGGCGGCTCCGCCACGAGGAGCAGGCCGCTCGCGTCGTCGGCCGGTCGCGCGCCGTTCGGCTCCAGGATCAACCGCCGGCGAGCGTAGTCAAAGGTCGCGGTGAAGCGGGCGAGCAGGCGTGCGCCCAGGGTGCCGGCGTCGCCCGTGCGTGACAGGTCGGCGGAGAAGCCGACCATCGGCCGGGCGATCGTGAAGCCGGCGATCGAGACGCTGTCGAGGACCGTGAGGTAGTTCTCGGTCGCCCCACCGACCGCCACCCCCGGGGCGGGAATCCTCGGATGCGCCTCCGGAATCAGCCCGGTCTGCGCGACGAATGACCCGTTCAGCCCGAGCAAGTCGAGGCTGCCGGTATCGAGCTTGAGCTTGGCGGGGACGGCGCGATTCGCCAGGTACAGGGTCCCAAGCACGAACGGCTCGCCCGCCTCGAGCCAGACCGGGATCGACGTGCCCGGGCCGTCATAGGAGAAGGTGGAGGGGTCGAACAATTCAATCCGGTTGGCGGCGTAGTCAATCCGCACGACGAACCGGGTGAGGAAGTCATGGCCGAGGATGCCTCCGATCGGCGTTGCGACGATCGGGGCGAGCCCCTCGAGCGGGATCCGCGCCATGCTGTCGGCGCAGTAGCCCAGTCCGACGACCGTGACGCAGACTCGATCGGTCCAGCCGAGATCCACCGCACCGCCCGGCGCGGCCACTGCGCCCCTGTCACGCACCGGCAGGTGCAGTCGATCCGCCGTCCCGGCGCCGATAACGGAGTACTCGAATCCCGAGTCGAGCAGCCACAGATCGCGGCTCGAATCCGGCAGCGTCACGGGGAGGACAATCAACCCGCCGAGCGAGGTGAACTCGACGCGGGCGAGGGGGGCCCCAACTGTCGAATCGTTCCGACCGCGGCATGCCGTGCACAGCAGGCTGAGTGTCACGAGGACGGCGGCGGGGCGATGCACCACGGGACTCCTGCGGCCTTGAGTGCCGGAGTCTAGCCGGACTCCCGGCCGGAGTGAAGCACCTCGGCCGGGGCCGCCCGCGCCTCCCGAATGCGCTGGAATCGGCTAAGTTTCGCCGCTCCGGGCACTCGAGGCCCCGGGCGGTGACCGCGTTGAACCCCCTTCACGTGGGAGCGCAGTGATGTACGACTTCCGCAGGGAATACTTCGTCGGCTGGGGCACGCTGGCGCTCATCAATGCCGGCCTCGCGCAGTCCAAGGGGAAGAGCGGCCTCCTCTGGGGCCTCCTGTCGCTCTTCCTCGGCCCAATCGCGACGCTGCTCCTCGTGACGCTCCACGCGACCTCCAAGCCGTGAGCCCCAGGTGACGGATCGTTCCCCCGAAGAACGGCTTCGGGGACTGGCCAGCCTGGTCGGCAACACGCCGCTCCTTGCGATCGAGTTCGACTATCGCGGTAGCCGGCGCACCCTGTACGCCAAGGCGGAGCACCTCAACCTCTCCGGCAGCATCAAGGACCGGATGGCCCTCCACATCTTGCGGAAGGGCTACGCCGCGGGCACGCTCGGGCCCGGCGCCCTCATCGTCGAGGCCACCAGCGGCAATACCGGGATCTCCTTCGCCTCGATCGGCCGCGCCCTCGGCCATTCAGTCACCATCTTCATGCCGGCCTGGATGAGCGCCGAGCGGATCAACATCATCCGCAGCCTCGGCGCCGGCATCGTCCTCGTGAGTCGCGAGGAGGGCGGATTCCTGGGGAGCATCGCGCGCGCCGAGGAGCTGGCGCACGGCACGCCTGGCGCCTTCCTGCCGCGCCAGTTCTCCAACCGCGACAACTGCGAGGCCCACTACGAGACGACCGGCCCGGAAATCCTCGGCCAGCTGGCCGCAGAGGGCTTGGTGCCGGCGGCGCTGGTCGCGGGCGTCGGCACCGGGGGCACGATCATGGGCGCGGGCAAGTTCCTGCGGGAGCACCTGCCCGGCATCGCGCTGCATCCGGTCGAACCGGCCAATTCGCCCACCATGTCCACCGGGCACAAGGTCGGCCATCACCGGATCCAGGGCATTTCCGACGAGTTCATCCCGCCCATTGTCGAACTCGACCAGTTGGATGCGATCCTCGCCGTGGACGACGGCGACGCCATCCTGATGGCTCAGAAGCTCGCCGCCTCCCTCGGCGTCGGCGTGGGGATTTCCTCCGGCGCCAACTTCCTCGCCGCCCTGATGGCGCAGGACGCGCTGGGCGGGGCGGCAGTCGTGGTCACCGTCTTCGCGGACGACAACAAGAAGTATCTGAGCACCGATCTCCTGCGTGAGGAGCCGGTGAAGGACGGCTTCCTGAGCTCCCAGGTGGAGCTGCGCGGACTTCGGGCCCTTCGCCGGGTGTGCCAGACCTGCCGGTACCCCGAGCCGGCGCCGTGGGAATCGGTCGTCCTCCGGGCGGGAGGGCGTCCGTGACGCCACCCGCGGCGCAGGCGCCCTTCGACCTCGCCGAGGCGATTCGCGCGCTCGCCCGCACGCCGGCGGCGCTGCACGAACTGCTGGACGAGGTGTCTCCCGCTGCGGCCGTCGCGGCCCCGCCGGGGCAGTGGAGCGCCTTTGACGTCGTCGGCCACCTGATCGACGGCGAGGAGACGGACTGGATACCGCGCGCGCGGCTCATTCTCGCCAAGGGGCCCGACCGCCGCTTCGAGCCGTTCGACCGCCACCGGCACGTGGAACGGAACCGGGGGAGGCAGCTGGACGAGCTGGTGGACGAGTTCTCCTGGCTGCGTGACGACAACCTGGCTACGCTCTCGTCGTGGCGCCTGAGCCCCGGGCAACTGGCCCTGACCGGCGAGCATCCGGAGCTCGGAACAGTCACGCTGCAGCAACTGCTGGCCACGTGGGTGGTGCACGATCTCGGGCACATCGCCCAGCTTTCTCGTGCGCTGGCCTCCCGCTGGGGTGGCGAAGTGGGGCCTTGGCGCGCCTTCCTGCCCGTGCTGGGAGCCTCGACCAGTGGCTGAGGCGGCGGCCCACCACGCCAGCGGTCTCGTCCCGTGGATCGGCCGGACGGCGCTGCGTCTCGCCGGGTGGCGCATCGCCGGGCGCCTGCCCGACGCGCCACGCTACGTCCTCATCGTGGCGCCCCACACCTCGAACTGGGACTTCTTCGTCGGTCTCGCCGCCAAGTTCGAACTCGGGCTCGAGGCGGCCTGGCTCGGCAAGCACACCCTCTTCCGCGGGCCGGTGGGCTGGATGCTCCGCGGGCTCGGCGGCATCCCGGTGGACCGGTCGCGGCCGGACGGGACGGTCGAGGCGGTGCTCGCGCAAATGCAGGGACGGGACCGGTTCGTCCTGGCGCTGGCCCCGGAGGGAACCCGCCGGCGGATCGAGGGCTGGAAGAGCGGCTTCTACCGGATCGCCGTCAGCGCGCAGGTGCCGATCCTGCCGGTGTCATTCGACTGGTCTACGCGGACGATCGACCTCGGGACGCCGTTTGCGCCGAGCGGCGACGCGGCGAGCGACATTCCCCGGCTGCGGGCGCTGTACCGGAAGGGCATGGCGAAGCACCCGGAATACTTTGCGGATATTCACGATCTCCCTCGAACGGCCGCATGACGACTGAACTGGCGACCCTGGGTGGGGGCTGCTTCTGGTGCCTGGAAGCGGTCTTCGAGCAATTGAAGGGCGTGACGGGCGTGGTGTCAGGGTACGCGGGCGGCACCGTGGAGCGCCCCACGTATGAGCAGGTGTGCGGCGGACGGACCGGACACGCCGAGGTGGTGCAGGTGTCCTTCGACCCGGCGGTCATCTCGTTTCGCGACCTGCTCGACGTCTTCTTCTCGATCCACGATCCGACCACGCCGAACCGGCAGGGTGCCGACGTGGGGCCGCAGTACCGGTCGGTCATCCTGACGCATTCGGAGCGGCAGCAGGAGGACGCCATCGAGGCGATCCGCTCCGTCGAGGGCCAGGGCGTCTGGCCGGACCCGATCGTGACGGAAGTGGCGCCGCTCGGCGTCTTCTACCCCGCCGAGGCGGGGCACCAGGGCTACTTCCGGCGGAACCCGGGGCAGGGGTACTGCCAGGTCGTGATCGCCCCCAAGGTCGCATCCTTCCGGAAGCGGCACCTCGACCGGCTCCGGTCGTAGCACTGGGTCTCGCTTCGGTGCGCGCATTCCTCTGGGGCGGGCTCCTGCTGGCCGCCGTCCCCGTCGCTTCGGCCCGGGCGCAGTCGGCGCCGGGAGCCGACCTGACCGGCCTCGCCACCCCGCGTATTGCCGGGCCACGGCGCATCCCCTCGACGTTGCTGCCGGGCGCCACTGACTCGGTCGCTCCGCCGGGAGCGGTCCCCGACACCCTGCCGTGCCCCGACTGCCACCCCTCCAAGAACTTCTGGCTGAGCGTGGGCGACGTGATGATCGTGCAGCTGATTCCGTTCGGGGTCAGCAACCTCATCACGGACGAGGTGTGGGCGAATGTCGGCCCGCAGACCTGGGCCAACAACATGAACTACCCCTGGCAGTGGGACGACAACGATTTCCAGAACAACCAGTTCGCGCATTCGTACCAGGGGAACGCCTACTTCAACGCCGCCCGGACCAACGGGTACAACTTCTGGGCCTCGTCCCTCTGGCCGGTGGGCGGCAGCCTGATGTGGGAGTACTTCTTCGAGGCGTGGGCCCCGGCCCCCAACGACTTCGTGAACACCGCCGTGGGCGGCATCGTGATGGGGGAAACACTCTACCGCCTCTCGCGCCTGACGCTCGACAACACCGCGACCGGTGGCGAACGGGTGTGGCGGGAAATCGGCGCAGGACTGCTCAACCCGGTCGGGGGCATCAACCGCCTGCTCCGCGGCGACACCCACCGGGTGAGCGCCAACCCGCCGGAGTGGCGGCCCGTGGCCATCCTCGGGGTGCTCGACGCCGGCTACCGCCAAACGACGAGCTCCTTCACCGGCTCGGACGCCACGAAGGATGCGAACCAGCTGAACGTCACCTTCTTCCTCTCCTATGGCGATCCCGCCAAGGACCTCGGCGGCGCGCCCTTCTCGTATTTTGCGGTCCGGGCGGACCTGGCCGGGCCCAGCACCGGCACGGTGGTCAACCAGTTCAGCGCCCGTGGGAGCCTGGCGGCCTGGCCGCTGGACCAGCAGCGGCGGCACCAGATCGCGCTGTCGCTGGAGTACGACTACTTCGACAATCCCGCCTTCATCTATGGCGGGCAGAGCATCCAGCTCGGCCTCGTGTCCGTCATTGGGAAGCCCGGCAAGACCTGGTGGGGACAGACGAACCTGCTCTTCAATGGCGTCATCCTCGGGGCCGTCCAGTCCGACTACTACCAGACCCTCGAGGGGCGGAATTACGACTACGGACCGGGTCTTGGTGCGATCGCCAGCGGACGGATCTTCTACAAGAACCGGCTGCAGGGCACCGCGGCGTACACCGGGCTCTGGATCCACACCATCGATGGCACCGAGTCGGCCCACTACCAGGACGCGTTGCTGCTCGAGGGACGCTACTGGCTGAGCCGGACCATCGGTGTGGGCGGGAGCTACACGGCCTACAATCGGCGCAGCGACTACAGTGGCCTGCCCGAGGTGGAGGAGGCCTCGAGCTTCCTGCGCCTCTTTCTGAGTACCGCCATTCCCGGGCTGCCCCTGCCGTAGCCGTCATCGGGGCGGACCCGACTCGCCCCGGCGGCCGTCGGGAGGTAGGTTCGCGGAATGCGACCCGCGAAGATCCCGCTGCTGCTGATGTGGCTTGCGCTCCCGGTGGTGGCCGGCGCGCAGGGCCCACGGCCCGAAGGCAGCCTTCCTGCGGGGCTGCCGGGCGCGACGATGACGGTTGCCGCACCGGGACG
Organism: uncultured Gemmatimonadaceae bacterium; assembly: GCA_964571795.1. GTDB lineage: Bacteria > Gemmatimonadota > Gemmatimonadetes > Gemmatimonadales > GWC2-71-9 > SPDF01. The sequence goes on from CAZNDK010000003.1 coordinate 40,733, forward strand.
AGGGTCCGCCGACAGCCTTCCGTGCCCCGAATGCGATCCGCCGAAGCGCTTCTGGTTCGGGGCCGCCGACCTGATGCTGATGCAGTTTATCCCGTGGGTGCCGAACGCCATCCTCAGGGACCAGGTCTGGGCCCAGGTGGGCCCCCAGACTTGGAAGAACAACCTGGTGTATCCCTGGCAGTGGGACGACAACTCGTTCATGAACAACCAGTTCGGGCATCCGTACCACGGCAGCACCTACTACAACTCCGGCCGGACCAACGGGTACGACTTCTGGGCATCGGGGCTCTGGTCATTCGGGGGGAGCCTGATGTGGGAGCTGTTCTTCGAGGCGTGGGCGCCCGCCCCGAACGACTTCGTGAACACGAGCGTCGGCGGCATCGTGCTGGGCGAGACGCTCTACCGCCTGTCGCGATTGCCGCTGGACAACACCGCCACCGGGGGTGAGCGAGTCTGGAGGGAAGTGGCGAGCGGCCTGATCAACCCGGTGAGCGGGATCAACCGGCTGGTGCGAGGAGAGACCGGCCGGGTGAGCGCCACTCCCCCGGACTGGAGGCCGAGCGCCATCCTCGGGCTGATCGACCTCGGCTACCGCCAGACGACCCAAACCCTCAACGGCGCCGGCGAGGGGGAGTCCGGCCAGTGGAACGCGACCTTTGCGCTGTCGTATGGCGACCCGATCACCGACATGAGCCGTTCACCCTTCTCCTACTTCGGCGTCCGGGCCGACCTGGCGGGGCCGACGAGTGGCACCCTGGTGAGCCAGTTCAGCGCCCGCGGGAGCCTGGCTGCCTGGCCCCTCAACGAAAGCCGGACGCAGCAATTCGCGCTCACGCTCGAGTACGACTACTTCAACAATCCCGCGTTCATCTACGGCGGGCAGAGCGTGCAGGCAGGGCTGGTCTCCACGTTTGGCGAGGCGGGGTCGACCTGGTGGGGCCAGACCAATGTGCTGGTCAACGGGGTCATCCTCGGTGCCACGCAATCCGACTACTATGACACGGTCGAGGGGCGGAACTACGATTACGGTCCCGGCGTCGGTACCCTTCTGGGCGCGCGCTTCCTGTACAAGAGCCGGTGGATGGGCACCGCGGCATACACCGGGCTCTGGCTGGTCACCATCGACGGCAGCGAGTCGGCCCACTTCCAGGATGCGCTCTCGATCGAGGGACGATTCTGGGCCACGCCCCGTCTCGGATTGGGAGTGAGCTACACCGGCTACAACCGGCGGAGCGACTACGCGGGCACGGTGCCGGATGTCCACCAGTCCTCGGGATTCCTGCGGGCCTTCGTGAGCACCGCGCTGCCGGGGATGCCTCTGCCATGATGCGATCGAGGGAAGCGATTCGAATGACTCGTGCTGTCCAAACGGTGTGCCTCGGCCTCCTGGCTCTCATGGTCCCCGCCGCATCAGCCGTTGCCCAGGGCCCCCGGCCGGCGTCCAGCCTGTCGGCTCCGCCGCCTGGCACATCGGGCGGCGCCGTGCTCAGGCCCTGGAACGGGGCGGCCACCCCGGCCGACTCGCTCTCGTGCCGTGACTGCAACCCTCCGAAGCGGTTCTGGGCGGCGTTCGGCGAGCTGATGCTGGTGCAGCTCATTCCACACTCGTACAACGCCTATGTGCGAGACGCCGTGTGGGCGGAGGTGTCCGCGCAGAGTATCAAGAACAACCTCGTCTACCCGTGGGAGTGGGACGACAACGCATTCGTGAACAACCAGTTCTCGCATCCCTATCACGGGAGCCTGTACTTCAATGCGGCCCGCACCAACGGATACGATTTCTGGGAGTCCTTCGCCTGGCCGTTTGCGGGGAGCCTGATGTGGGAAGTGGCGGGGGAGGCATGGGCCCCGGCGCCGAACGACTTCCTGAACACCAGCTTTGGCGGCGTCGTGCTCGGCGAGACGTTCTACCGGCTCTCCTCGCTGGCGCTCGACAACACCGCAACCGGCAGCGAGCGCACCTGGCGCGAAATCGGCGCCGCGGTCCTCGACCCGATCCGTGGCTTCAACCGCCTCATCCGGGGGGAAACCCACGGGATCTCGGCCAACCCGCCGGACTGGCGCCCCAGCCGCGTCTTCGGCGTCCTCGACCTCGGCTACCGGCGGACGGCGAACTCGTTCTCGTTCGACAGCATCGAGGCGGGCACCGACCAGTGGGACGCCGCCTTCAAGTTCGCCTACGGCGACCCGGTGAAGGACCTGTCAGGAAAGCCGTTCTCCTACTTCGCGCTGGCCGCGGAAATCGCGGGCCCGCCGCCGGAAGGCGCACGGATCCTGAGCAGGCTCTCCGCGCAGGGCAGTATCGCCGCCTGGCCGCTCGGATCGTCCGGTCACCATCAGTTCGCGCTCAGCATGGAGTACGACTACTTCAGCAATCCGGCCGTGGAGTATGGCGGGCAGAGCGTGGTGGCGGGCGTCGTTTCGACCTTTGGCCACCCGGAGGACGACTTCTGGGCGCAGACCAACGTGCTCGTGGACGGAGTCATCATCGGTGCCACCCAGTCGGACTACTATGGCACGCTCGAGGGGCGGGACTACGACTACGGCCCCGGGCTCGGCGCCCTGCTGTCCGGCCGGCTGTTCTACAAGCGGCGGCTCCAGGCCAATCTTTCCTATCTGGGCCTGTGGATTCACACCGTGAACGGGGTGGATTCCGAGCATTACCAGGATGCGCTGACGCTCGAGGGCCGATATTGGATCACCGATCGGATCGGGGCAGGCCTCAGCGGCACCCGGTATTCCCGGCACAGCGTCTACGCCGACCAGGCGGACGTGTCGCAGGATGCCGGCCTCTTTCGTGCGTTCGTGAGCACCTCGCTTCCGGGGCTGCCGCAATGACCGGAACTTCGGGCAGGAGGGTTCAGATGACCAGGAATTGGGGAATGCGGACGGCGGCGCTGGTCGCGGTGCTGGCCGGCCTGTCCTGCGACAACCCGGCCGAGACGCTCGGCCCCGACAACCACGTGCAGGTCGTCAACCAGGTCGGGCATTTCCAGCTGACGGCGGACAACATCCAGAACGTGACGACCGAGCTCACGTTCGCGTGGCAGAACCCCGGGATCTACGCCGCCATCCAGCACCTGAGCTTCACGCCGCACGGGACGACGCTGCTCATCATCACGGACGCCGACGGCACCGAGGTGTACAACGGGAAGCTGTTGTACCAGCTCGACGACCGGACGCTCAACGGTACTCCGGGCGCCTGGACGGTCCGGTTCAGTCTCGACCAGAGCGTCGGACAGATCGACGTCATCCTCGACGCCGCGTATCCGCCGGACTGAACGCGCGCCGGGGGCTACTCGGCGCCGGCCACGGTCACCAGGCTGGTGAAGCCTTCCGGGCTCACGCTCGCCACGCCGAAGAACCAGTTGTCCACCACCAGACCCTCGAAGCGATGGCTGGTGGCCCGCCCGACGTCCTCCCAGTGGTCCCACGTCGGCGCATCCGTGCGCCTCCAGTACACGCGATACCCGGCCACGGAGGCCGAATCGGGCGGCGGCGCCCAGCTGAGGGTGGCCGCGGGTTGCACTGCGCCAGCGAGGCGCACGCCGCGCGGCGCCCCCGGAGCCCAGGACAGCGAGGCGAGCACGGCCGCATCCAGGGCGGTGATCTTTCGTGCGTAGTTGAAATCGACCCCCTCGATCACGTCGCCGTAGGCCACGCCCCCCTCCTGCCGGATGTCCTGGTGTTGGCGAGCGTAGTTCTCGTGGGCCTCCATCAGGCGCACCGCCGGATAGCCGAGGTCGGCAAAGGGCCGGTGGTGCCCGCCGCGGCCGTACCGGTCGAGGCGGTAGATGAGCCACACATCGAGGGCGGGGAAGTAGCGATCGCCCACCGCCTTGACGTAGCGCGCCAGCTGGCGGGACGCGCCGTCCACTTCGCCCCCGGTGGCCCGGCGGGCTCGCCGGGAGGAGTCGCTCTCCGTGGGCGAGGTGCCCTCCGAGAACACCCGTACCATCGCGGTGTCGCGGATGCCGTCGCTGCCTTCAACGTTGCCCACCATGTCGTTGTTGATCACGCCGGTCATTCGCCACCCGCGCGATTGCGCCATGGCGGCCACGGTGCGCCCGCCGAGGAGGCCGTTCTCCTCGCCGGCGAGCGCGGCGTACACGATCGAGCCGCGAAAGCGGTGGGGAGACAGGACGCGGGCCGCCTCGAGGACGGCCGCGACGCCGCTGGCGTTGTCGTTGGCGCCGGGGCTGGAGTCGGTGGCGTTCATGATGTCCGACACCCGGCTGTCGATGTCGCCGCTCAGCAGGACGTACCGTCCCGGGTCCTCGGCCCCGCGCTGGATGGCGATCACGCTCACCACGTTCGTCGGCCCCGGCACCCGCGGCAGCCCCTGGTAGACTTCCCCGACGTCCAGCACCTCAAGGCAGCCGCCGCACCCGCGGGAAATCCGCTCGAACTCGGCGTGGATCCACCGGCGCGCCGCACCGATGCCGCGTGTGGGGGACAGCGTGTCGCTGAGCGTATGCCGCGTGCCGAAACCGACGAGCGTCCGGACGTCCGCCTCGAGGCGCCGGGCGGAGGTGGCGGCGATGATGGGTTCCAGCGTCGTGGTTGTCAGGTCGTGCGGGGCCTGGGCGGGCAGGCTGGAGGCCTGGAGCAACTGGACGGCGACAATGGTCAGGCACAGGCGCACGGTGGGCCTCCGGTGACGGGATTCCTGTCTGGATTCTAGCGCCGATTCCAGTCCTTGCCGACCCGCCCGCCCGGCGTGATCTTCCGGTCCAGGCACGTCCCACCGCCGCTCCGCTCCCTGGAGGCTCCCTGCGCCCCACCCGCGCTGCCCTCGCCGCCCAGCTGGTGGCACTCGCTGCCTGTTCCCACCCGTTGCCGACGGTCACTTACCGCTGCGAGGGAGGCGACTCGATCGTCGCGGGATTCGGGCCGCGGTTCGCCGAACTGCACCTGCCACCGGATCGTGTCCTCCGGCTGCCTCCGGTGCCGGCGGCATCCGGAGCCCGATACAGCGATGGGCGATACGCGCTGCACACCAAGGGGGATGAAGCGGTGCTGGAGCGGGGCGGGGCGCCGCTCCTGACGGGCTGCCGTTCGAAGGGCGCCGCGCCACTGCCGGACACGGCGCTGACGCCGCTGCGCGCCCGGGCGGTGGCGGAGTCGCTCGACGCCACCCTCGTCAGCGTCAAGCCGGCCGAGCGGACCCTGCAGCCGGAGCAGCGCGGATGGCGGCCCCGTGTCCTCAGCCTCTGGGCCGAGAGCGGGCGCCCGGTCAAGCTCCGCGTCACCGACGCGGTGGCCACCGGCGTCACGCCCGGATTCACCGATTACTACTTCGTCGACGGGCTTCTGCAGGTCGTGCGGGGCCCTGTGACGCAGTACGTCTTCCGCGACACCACCCTGATCTTCTGGACCACCGACTCCCTCCAGCCAGTGGCGGATGTCCCGCTACGCGACATGGCGGCCCGGCAGAACTTCGTCCTCGGTGAGGTGCGTCAGTACCTGGCCATGTTCGGAGTCGAACAGGAACCGGGGGCGGCACCGCCATGACCCACTTCCTCGGCCTCAGAACCGCCAAGTACACCGCCCGCGACCTGGGGACCGCCAGGGCCTGGTATGCCACGGTGCTCGGGGTCGCTCCCTACTTCGACGAGCCGTTCTACGTGGGCTTCAACGTGGGCGGCTTCGAGCTGGGCATCACGCCAGATGACGCAGCGGCGCTGGAGCGCCCGGAGTCCGGGGTCGCATACTGGGGAGTGACCGACGCCGTGGCGGCCGCGGCGCGGCTCGTGGAGCTCGGGGCGGCGCCGTTCGAGCCGGTCACGGATGTGGGCGGAGGCATCAGGATCGGCGCGGTGCGCGACCCCTTCGGCAATATCCTCGGCGTGATCGAGAATCCGGGCTTCAAGGCGGAGTGAGGGACTCATGGAAAAGCGACCGCAGACCTGGGAGGGGAAGGAGATCGTCGTCACCTTCGACCCCAACGTGTGCATTCACTCCGGCGATTGCGTCCGGGGCCTGCCGGCCGTCTTCGACGTCCGGCTTCGACGCTGGGTCCAGCCGGACAACGCCCCGGCAGGACAGGTGGCGGACCAGGTCCGCCGCTGCCCCTCCGGGGCGCTGCAATTCCGGATGAAGGACGAAGGCTAGTAAGGCTTCGGCGGATCTCCCTGCGGAGGCGCACCCTGCGGCGGGCCGCCCTGCATCCGCTGCTGCATCTGCTGCTGGATCGCGGCCACGTTCTTGTCGTAGATGGCCTGCTGATCGGGGGTGAGGACGCCGCGGACGTCCTTGAGGGAAGCGCTCATCAGGCCCATCGCCTTCTGGCGGTCGGCGTCGCTGGGCGGCGTGCCCGGGGTCATCTGCGGCATCTTGGCCCGGTAACTCGCGGTGATCGAGTCGACCTTGGCCTGCTGCGCCGGAGTGAGGGTGATGCCCTGGAGCGCCGCCGCCTGCATCCGACCAGGTCCCCTCGGCGTGGAGGGCGTACCAGGGGTCTGCGCTGAGACGGGGGATGCGGCGGCCAGGCCAGCCGCGAGCAAGGTCAGTGACGCGATGGAGCGGATTCGCATGGAACCTCCTAGGGGAGTCGAGAGAGTTGTGCGACTGATACGCGCGACGAGGGGAATTCGTTGACACCTCAAGCGTAACTTCATGTCTCAACCGATAATATCAACTACCTCAATTGGTTACAGGGTTCATGCACATCCGTCACACCCGACCATCCACTGGGCGGTTCCTCGCCTCGACCTCGAGGTCTTCGGCCCTTATTGCCCTCGCGATGGGGCTCATCTGCTCAACCGCAGCGGCCCAGGAGCCGGTCTACCGCACCGGCACTTGGCCCGCCGACTCGTTCGGCAATCACCGCGTAGTGCTGACGGTGGCCGCGGCGGCTCCCGCCGTCTGGGCCCACCTCCCCTGGCGTCGCCCCGATCTTAGCCCCGACCAGAAGGGTGTCTGGGTGGTCGACGCCCGGACCGGCCGGCGGATCTTGAACGTGTTTCGCGGCTCCATCACGCGGGAGTCGGGGGACATCGCCTTCGAGCCCACCAGCGGCCCAGGCGAGTACTACGTCTACTACCTCCGGTATGCCGGCTCCGTAACCTCGAACTATCCGAAGCTCACGTATCCCGGGCCCGACTCGACGGCCTCCGCCGCCTGGCTGGCGCTGTTCAACCCGCTCCAGCTGGACCGCCTGCCGCCGGCCCGGGTCGTCGCCTTCGAGTCCGCGGACACCCTCGACTCCTTCTACCCGATGCAGGTCATCGCCACCCGGGCGGAGACCGAACGGGTCCTCGGACAGGCATCCGGAGCTCGCTTCCTGGTCTTCCCGGAGGACCGCACCCACCCCATCGTCATGCCGGCGGACCTCCCGCTGCGCTGGGTGAGTCGCACTGGGCCCCCGTCTTTCACCGGAACCGCCTCCCGCGGGGAGTTCTACGCCTTCCAACTCGGCGTCTGGGCCGCCAGGGCGCCGCTCTCCGATGTTCGCGTCGCGTTTGAGCCGCTCACTGGCCCCGCCGGATCGATTCCCGCCGACGGATTCCGCTGTTTCAACCAGGGCGGGGTGGATTGGCGAGGACGGGGCTTCAGCACCCCCGTCCACGTGCCACAGGGCAGAATCCAGCCGCTCTGGTGCGGCGTGCAGGTGCCGCTCGGTGCCCGGCCCGGCGAGTACCGCGGCCGCCTCACGGTCGGCGCGACCGGAACTCCGGGGGTGCCGGTCTCGATCGCACTCATCGTCACGCCGGACACGATTCGCAACGCCGGCGCCGATGAGCCATGGCGCCTCGCGCGCCTCGCCTGGCTCGATTCCCGGCTGGAAGAAGACCACGGCATCGTGCCGCCGTACACGCCCGTCTCGCGGCGCGGCGACACGCTCGGCGTCCTCGGTCGTCAGTTGGTACTCGGCAAGGACGGCCTGCCGTCCGCACTCCGGAGCTTCTACACCCTGGAGATGACCTCGATCGGCACCCAGGGCCGGAGCCTCCTCGCTGGGCCGGTCCGGCTGGTGGCCGAGGACGCCGACGGGCGTGAGCTCACATGGACGCCCGGCGGCTTCCGGATCGTGGAACACGACACGGGCATGTTCGCGTGGCAGGCCGCCAGCACCGCCGGGCCGCTACGGATGGCGCTCAGCGGAAGCCTCGAATTCGACGGCAACGCGGAGTTTGCCATGGCGCTCACTGCCAATGCCGCCGTGGCGCTTCGGGACATCCGGCTCGAAATCCCGCTCCGCCCCGACGTCGCCAAGTACATGATGGGGCTCGGCGTGAAGGGCGGCCGCCGGCCCGACTCGCTCGACTGGGCCTGGGAGGTCAAGCACAACCAGGACGGCGCCTGGCTGGGCGACGTCAACGCTGGTGTCCAGTTCAGCCTCAAGGATGACAACTACAGCCGGCCGCTGAATACCAACTTCTACCTGTCCAAGCCGCTCATAATGCCGGCGTCGTGGGCCAACGCGGGGCGGGGGGGGTGCCGGCTCCGCGCGCGGAAAGAGGCGTACACCGTCGTCTGCTACAGTGGCGCCCGGACCATGGCGGCGGGCGAGGTGCAGCACTACGACTTCCGGCTCCTCCTCACGCCGTTCCACCCGATCGACACCAAGGCGCAGTGGGCCACCCGGTACTTCCACGCCTATGTGCCGCTCGACTCGGTGGCGAAGATGGGCGCCAACACGGTGAACGTGCACCACGCCACCGCCATCAACCCCTTCATCAACTACCCGTTCCTGCGCCCCGGGGCGATGAAGGACTACGTGGACAGCGCGCACGCCATGGGCATCCGGGTGAAGATCTACTACACGGTGCGGGAGCTGACCAACCACGCCCCGGAGATTCCCGCGCTCCGCAGCCTGGGGACGGAGGTCATCGCCCCCGGCCCCGGCGGGGGCGCCTCCTGGCTGCAGGAGCATCTCGATACCAACTACATCGGCGGCTGGTACGTGCCCCCGATCCGCGACGCCGCGGTGGTGAACACCGGCATTTCGCGCTGGCACAACTTCTACGTCGAAGGGCTCGACTGGCTGGTGGAGAACGTCGGGATCGACGGCCTCTACATCGACGACGTCGCTTTCGACCGGAGCATCATGGTCCGGGTGCGAAAAGCGCTCACCCGGGGCCGGCCGGCGCCGCTCATCGACCTCCACTCCGCCAACCAGTACAACCCGCGCGACGGCTTCGCCAGCAGCGCGAACCTCTACCTCGAGCACTTCCCGTTCATCGACCGGCTCTGGTTCGGCGAGTACTTCGACTACAACGCCTCGCCCGACTACTGGCTGGTCGAGATGTCGGGCATTCCGTATGGCCTGATGGGCGAGATGCTGGAGGGCGGCGGCAACCCCTGGCGCGGGATGCTCTTCGGCATGACGAACCGGCTCCCGTGGTCGGGCGACCCGCGGGAGCTCTGGAAGTTCTGGGACACGTGGAGGATCCAGGACACCCGGATGATCGGCTTCTGGGTTCCAGGCTCCCCGGTCCGGACCGGGCGGCCCGACGTGCTGGCCACCGTGTACCAGGGGCAGGGGCGCAGCATCGTGGCCGTGGCAAGCTGGGCGCCCGATACCGCCCGGGCCCTGCTGGCCGTAGACTGGAACCGCCTCGGCCTCGACCCGGCACGGGCCCGCGTGGTGGCGCCGGCGCTCCCGGGGTTCCAGCCGGCAGCCGAGTTCAAGCCGTTCGACCCGATCCCGGTTGCCCCGGGGCGGGGGTGGCTGCTCATTTTCGAGCCGGCGGCCGCTTCCCCGGGGTCGTGACAGATTTCCTTCAACAGGGGCACCCTCATGGCAACCATGCGCGACAAGCTCAACGAGACCCTCGCAAAGCTCGAGCAGGAGCGCGACGAGCTCCGGGTCCGGCTGCACCTCGGCAAGGCGGAGGCGAAGGAAGAGTGGGACAAGCTCGACTCCCGGATCGCAGAGATGCGCAGCCGGCTCGACCGCGCCGGTGACGAGGCCGGCGAGGTGATGGAGGACGTGGCGGCGGCCGCCAAGCTCCTCGGCGAAGAGATCCGGACCGGGTTCGACCGCGTCCGACGGATGCTGTGACCGGCCCTCGAGCGGTACCGCCCGACGCCCACCGGCTCGACCACCGCGTCCTCGTCAACGCGCCCCGCGACAGGGTCTGGAAATTGGTGGAGGACCCCGCCGCCCTGATGCAGTGGGTCCACGGCATGAAGAGCGTGGCCGGTCCCGATGGCAGGCCAGGCGGGTTCGCGCTGGGCGCCACTTTCGTGCAGCGCATCCGGATCGGGCTCGTCCCCACCGCATGCCGCGGCGAGGTCATCCACTTCCAGCCGCCGTCCCGGCTGGACGTCGTGGTGCATCACGCTCTCTTCGACCTGGACATCAGCTACCGGTTCGAGGCGGTCGGGCAGCAGACCGAGGTGGCCTGCGAAGCCGCGGTGCACGGACGGGCCCTGGGGACGGTCGTTCCCCGGGCCAAGGTGGAGCAGGTGACGAACACCATCCTGGAGGACCACCTCGGCGCGTTGCGGACGCTGGCCGAGGGGCGCCGACCGGGCTAGAATGATGGAGCGGGCCTACCCACGGAGGATGCATGCGGAGCGAGTTCATCGGGCCGATCGTCGTGGCGGTGTGCGTCTTCGCGTTCGGCTTCCTGCTCTTCCGGGGCATGGTGCTGGAGTGGCACCGGCGGGACGGCGAATTCCGCGGGCAGTCCCACTAGTTCGTTCACGGCACACTTCGAGACTCTCATGACGCTCTCACGCTGGATTCCCCTCGCGCTCGCCGCGGCCGTGGCCGTCTCGCTGGGTGCCGCCTCGAGTGAACATCGGACCGATCCGGGGTCGGCCGCCGTGTCCGTCGTCACGGTATACAAGTCCGCCTCCTGCGGCTGCTGCGGCAAGTGGGTCGACTACCTCCGGGCCAACGGGTTCGAGGTCAAGGTGGTGGACATGGACGACCTCTCCGAGATCAAGTCGGCCTCGGGGGTGCCGCGGTCGCTCCAGACCTGCCACACCGCCATCGTGGAGGGCTACGTCGTCGAGGGGCACGTGCCGGTGGACGCGCTCCGGACCCTGCTGCACGACCGGCCGAAGGTGGCGGGCATCGGCGTGCCCGGCATGCCGGTCGGCTCGCCGGGCATGGACGGCACCCCGGCGCAGCACTATGACGTGATCGCGTGGGACAAGACCGGCAAGACGAGCGTCTTCGCGAAGAAGTGATTCCCCAGCGCCGACCGCCGCGCGAGGAAGCCACGCCGGAGTTCCAGGCGCGGCGCCAGGCGGCGGACGCGGCGGCGGACGCACTCCGCCGGCGCTCGCGCGTTGTTTCCCTCCTCTGGTTCTGCGGCTTTCAGCTCTTCGGCGCCGGCATCGCCTCGTACGCCTTTCACACCCGGGATGTAGATATCGGCTGGGCTGTCCTCTGGCTCGGCTATTTCGTCGGCAACGCCGGATCGTTCCTGACCGTCTGGTGGTTCTACTTCCGCCGCGAGTCACGGGGCGACTGGTAGTTGCGTGACGGAAACCCGGCCCCGGTGCCGGGCGTAGGGGAGGAGTCCTCGGCCCGCTCCTCCCACATCGAGATTCAGATGCCTCGCCTGCGCCGCCCCCTCGGTCATGCGGTTTCGGTCCTCGCATTCCTGTTCTGCTCCATGACCCGACTGTCGGCCCAGGCACCGCAGGGCTGCGCGTCTCCCGAACACCGTCAGTTTGACTTTTGGGTCGGCGACTGGAGCGTGACCACGCCGCAGGGCGACCTGGCGGGCACCAACCGCATCGAGCGGACGCTCAAGGGCTGCGTGCTCGTGGAGAACTGGGTCGGCTCGAAGGGAGGGGCGGGGAACAGCTTCAACCTCTGGACCGCGGCCGACGGGAAGTGGCACCAGGTCTGGGTGGACGATTCCGGCAACATGCTGGAGCTTTCCGGCGGCCTGCAGGGAAGCAGCATGGTCCTCACCGGCACCCACCCGGCACCGGGCCGGCCGTCCGTCACCGTCACCGAGCGCATTACCTGGACGCCGCTCGACGGCGGCAAGGTGCGCCAGTTCTGGGAGTCTTCCACTGATGGAGGGACCACGTGGGCCTCGCAATTCGACGGGATCTACACGCGAACACGGTGAGGGTGGGGAACTCCTGATGCACCGATCGACTGGGCGCGTCGCTGCGCTCCTGTTGATCAGCCTTGCGATGCGCCCCCCGGGCTCGCATGCACAGGCACTCCGCGGCCGGCTCGTGGACGCCTCGCCGGACGGGGCCATCGTCGGCGCCCTCGTGACGCTCCTCGACTCCGGCGGCACCAGCATGGTGCAGGGTGTGAGCGGCACCACCGGACGCTTCCTGCTCCGCGCGCCGCACCCCGGCCACTTCACGCTCCGCGTGCTGCGGATCGGCTTCGCCCCCTGGGACACCGAAGTGCAATTGGCGTCCGGTGAGACCCTCGAGCGGACCCTCGTCCTGACCGACCTTCGCGTGGTGCTCCCCGAGGTGAAGGTGCAGGGACAGTTGCTCTGCGGCGCGGAGGCCCGGGAGGACTCGCTCTCGACGGTGCTCTGGGACCAGGCGCGGACTGCACTCTCCCTCACCAACGAAGCGGTGAATTCCCTGCGGTTCCGGTTCTACACCGTCCTGCAGGATCGAATGGTGGACAGCGCCGAGACGCGATCCGTCGACCTGCCGGCCATCGACGTGAGCAACCTCGTCACCCAGTGGCCGGTACGCAGTCCTCCGCCCGATTCGCTGCTGGCCAATGGATTCGTGATGAATCTCGAGGACCTTGTGGATGGGCCGAGCTGGTACGGACCGGACGCCGAATACCTGCTCTCCGAGCCCTTCTTCGCCGACCACTGCTTCCAGTTGGTCCCGCCCGGCGCGGGGCAGCCACCGGACTGGGTAGGGCTCTCCTTCGCTCCGGGCCTCGCGAGCCCCCGTGCCGACATCCGGGGTGTGCTGTGGATCGACCGCGCGACCGCCGAACTTCGCCGCCTCGACTTTGCCTACACCAGGCTCCCGAGCTGGGCCCAGGGCCGCCATGCGTTCGGGCAGTTGGGGTTCTCGCCGCTGCCGGGCGGGGGGTGGATCGTGCAGCGCTGGATGCTCCGCGTGCCGATTCCCGAGGTCAACTACAACACCCGGAAGGCCCGCTTCCTCGAGTACAGGGAGTCGGGCGGCTACGTGTCGCAGGTGCTGACCGCCGAGGGCCAGGAGGTCGTCCAGTACCCCCGGTAGGTCCCGCTTCCCCCCCGTCCCCCGGCGGCTAGCTTTCCCTGATCATGCCGCCCCGCACGCCATTCCATGCCACCGCCGCGGAGTTCGTCGGCCGGGATCTGCCCGCACGCTTTCTCGAGGCGTGGGCCGACCTGGATGCGCCGGCCGCATGGCGCCGCCTCCTGCTGGCGGTGTCCGGGGGCACCGATTCCCTGGCGCTGCTCCACCTCCTCCACGAGACGCGCACCGCACACCGGCTCGAACTGGTCGTGGCCCACGCGGACCACGGAATTCATCCTGACAGCGCCTTGGTGGCGCGCCGCGTCTTCGAGGCTGGTTCTGCGCTCGGGCTGCCGGTCGTCGTGGGCCGCCTCGAGCTTGGTCCGGGCACCTCCGAGACCCGGGCCCGGGAGGCGCGCCACGAGTGGCTGCGCCGAGCCCGCGCGGCGGAGGGTGCTGATGCGGTGGCGTTTGCCCACCACCGCGACGATCAGGTCGAGACCATCCTTATGCGGGTCCTCGCCGGAAGCGGACCGGCGGGGTTGGCGGGGATGCGCCCGCGGCAGGGCGATTCGATCCGTCCGCTCCTTGGTTTCTCGCGGGCGGAGCTCTCCGCCTACCTCGCCGCGCGCGGCGTCGCGGGCTGGGATGACCCGGCGAACCTCGACCCGGCGCACGATCGCTCCTGGCTCCGGACGGTGGTGTTGCCCCTGCTCGCCGACAGGTCACCGGGCGTCCCGGAACGGATCCTCCGCGTCGGCCGACAGGCCGAGGGCGACCGCCGCGCCTGGTCCGCGGTACTCGACACCCTGCCGGGACTCGACGTCCGGTCCGGCGCGGGGCGCATTTCCGTTGCCGCCCTCCCGCTGGCCACCTATGATTCCGCCCTCGCCGTCGCCCTGATTCAGGCCGTGGCGCGGCGGGTCGGGTGCGTGCTCGGCGCCGGCCGCGCCGGGCGGGTGCTCGAGCTCATGCGCCGTGGCCAGAGCGGCCGGACGGTCGAGCTCGGTGGCGGCTGGAATGCCGAGCTCGCCTTCGGCCGCCTGGCGTTCTTCCGCGTCCGGAGTGCCCCCTCGCCGATCCTCCTCGCGGGGGCCAGTGGCCAAGTGGAGTGGGGCGGTTGGCGCGTGTCGTGGAGCCGCGGGCCGGCGCTTGCCCTCCACCGCCGCGACGGTTGGGTCGGGTGGTTCATCGGGCAAGGGGCGATCCTGCGGCCTCCCCGGGTGGGCGACCGGCTGGCGCCCCTCGGCGGGACGGGGCATCGCGCCGTGGCTCGGCTTCTCCAGGACGCACGCATCGAGCGGAGCCGGCGATCGGCCTGGCCGCTGGTGGAGCTCGGGGGCGAGGTGGCGTGGATTGCGGGCGTGTGCCGGGGCCGGGCCCATCTGCCTGGCGAAGGCGACGACGCACTGCGGATCGAGGTGAGCGGTGGATGACCTGGCGCGGCGGAGCGGAGGGCGGAAGGCCAAGTCGGTGATCTTCACCGCCGAACAGATCGCCACCCGGGTGGCGGCGCTCGGGCGCGAAATCACGGCGGCCTATCCGGAGGGCGACCTGCTCCTCCTCGGGCTCCTCAAGGGGAGCTTCATCTTCCTCGCCGACCTGGTCCGGGCGGTCGAACGGCCCCTCCAGGTCGACTTCCTAGTGGCCAGCAGCTACGGGGCGGGGACGGTCTCCAGCGGCAACGTGCGCCTCCTGTACGACCCGGCCACCGACCTCGCCGGGAAACATATTGTGGTCGTTGAGGATATAATTGACAGTGGGAGGACGCTGAAGCGGCTGGTTGAATTGCTTCGCGCGCGGCACCCGGCGAGCCTGTCGATCTGCACCCTGCTCGACAAGCGAATCGCCCCGGAACCGCCCCCGGAACTCCGGTTCGTCGGATTCCACGCCCCGCCGGCGTTCCTGGTCGGCTACGGGCTGGACCATGCCGAGGAGTGCCGGCACCTCCCCTACATCGTTGACCTGGACTGACGCATGGCTGAACGCATACCTCCCCGTCCTTCGGGCCCAAACTGGGCCGGCCTGAGCAAGAATCTCGCGCTCTGGCTGCTCGTGGGCCTGCTGGCGTTGACGCTCTACAACACGATGAACCGGCAGAAGAACCCCACGCAGGAGTTCTCCTACACGTCGTTCCTCGCGCAGCTCGACGCCGGCAACGTCGCCGACGTCACGGTGTACGACGGCAAGCGCCTCGAGGGCGACTTCCGCACGCCGGTCCTGCAGGACTCCCGGTCGGCCAAGAGCTTCATCGTGCTGCTGCCTTTCACCAACAGCGAGCAGCTGCAGACCCGGCTCGAGGCCTCCGGCGTCACGATCGAGGCCAAGGAATCGCGGGGCGGGTTCACCACGTTCCTCCTGAACGTCTTCCCGACGCTGGCCATCATCGCGCTCTGGATCTTCCTCTTCCGCCAGCTGCAGTCCGGCGGCAACCGGGCGTTCTCCTTCGGCAAGTCGAAGGCGAAGCTCCTGACCGGCGACACGCCGAAGCTCACCTTCGCCGATGTGGCTGGCGCGGACGAGGCCAAGGTCGAGTTGCAGGAAATCATCGAGTTCCTGAAGGACCCGCAGCGGTTCACCCGCCTGGGCGGCCGCCTGCCCAAGGGCGCCCTGCTGGTGGGCCCCCCGGGCACCGGCAAGACCCTCCTGGCCAAGGCCGTGGCGGGCGAGGCGGCCCGTCCGTTCTTCTCGATGTCCGGGTCGGACTTCGTCGAGATGTTCGTGGGCGTGGGCGCCAGCCGCGTGCGCGACCTCTTCGAGCAGGGCAAGGCCAACGCGCCCTGCATCATCTTCATCGACGAGATCGACGCCGTCGGCCGCCACCGCGGCGCCGGCCTGGGCGGCGGCCACGACGAGCGGGAGCAGACGCTCAACCAGCTGCTCGTCGAAATGGACGGCTTCGAGTCCAACGACGGGGTCATCCTGATCGCGGCCACCAACCGGCCCGACGTGCTCGACCCGGCGCTCCTCCGGCCCGGCCGGTTCGACCGGACGATCGTGGTGGACGCGCCCGACGTGCGCGGGCGCGAGGGCATCCTCCGGGTCCACACCCGGAAGATCCCGCTGGCCGCCGACGTGCGGCTCGATACCCTGTCGAAGGGCACGCCGGGCCTGGCCGGCGCCGACCTGGCCAACTTGGTCAACGAGGCGGCGCTCCTCGCCGCCCGGAAGAACAAGAGCCTCGTGTCGATGCTCGACTTCGAGGAGGCCAAGGACAAGGTGATGCTGGGCGTCGAGCGCCGGAGCCTCGTGCTGACCGAGGACGAGCGCCGGCTCACCGCGTACCACGAGGCGGGGCACGCCGTCGTGGCGCTCAAGACGCCGGGCAGCGACCCGGTGCACAAGGTCACCATCGTGCCGCGCGGCCGGGCGCTGGGGCTCACCGCCTCGCTCCCCGAGACGGACCGCCACAGCTATACCAAGGACTGGCTCATCGGCAACCTCGCCATGTTCTTCGGGGGCCGCGTGGCCGAGGAACTCGTGTTCGGCCCGGAAAAGGTCACCACCGGGGCGGGGAACGACATCGAGCGCGCCACCGGGTTGGCCCGCCGGATGGTGACGCAGTTCGGCATGAGCGAGCGGGTCGGCGCCATGGCCATCGGCGACCGCGAGCAGGAAGTCTTCCTCGGCCGCGAGTTCGGCCAGCGGCGCGAGGTGTCGGAGCGCACGGCCGAGATCGTGGACGACGAGGTCAAGCGGCTGCTCGACGAGGCCTATGCCAAGGCGAACGTGCTGTTGACCGCGCACCGCGACCTGCTCGAGCGGATCGCGCAGGCGCTGCTCGATCGGGAAACGATCGACCGGGAAGACCTCGACCTGCTGGTGCAGAACCTGCCGCTCCCGCCCCGCGAGGCGCCTCCCGCGCCTCCGGCGCCGGCGGCGGCCGTTGCACCGAAGGGCGTCGCGCCGGCGGCGCTGCCCTCGCTCGGAACGCCACCGGCCGAGCCTGCCGGCGCGTGAAGGTGACGCCGCTCGCCGCGGCCTCGCCGGCGGCGGTCCGGGCGGCGCTCCGGGCAGGAGGATTCGAAGAGTGGAAAGCGGATGCGGCCGCCCAGGGGACTGAGGCGGCCGCATTGCGCTTGTCGGGACTCGACGAGGCCACCCGCGAGGCATTGGTTGCCTACGCCGGCGGCAAGCTCGGCCTCGACGTCCTGACCACCGACGACGGCGCCGTGGTGAGCGGCAGTCGGGCGCGGCTTCAGGCGCTCGCCCGCCCGTGGGTCGGTCCTCCGGAGCTGGCGGAGCTGGCCTTCCAGGTCGGCCTGGCCTTGCCGGTCGAACTGCCCGGCATTTGGGTGACGGCCACCGGGAGCCTCGACCTCGACCGGCCGGTCATCGTCGGCATCCTGAACATCACGCCGGACAGCTTCAGCGATGGCGGCAGCCTCCCAACCGTCGAGTCCGCCGTGGCCCGCGCCGACGTTCTGCTGGCGGGGGGCGCGGCCATGCTGGACGTGGGTGGGGAGTCCACTCGCCCCGGCCGGCCCGACCCGGTGTCGGCCGAGGAAGAGATGTCGCGGGTGGTGCCGGTGGTAACTGCGCTCCGGCGTCGCTGGCCGGAGGTGCCGCTGTCGGTGGACACCGTGAAGGCCGTCACGGCGCGCGCCGCACTCGAGGCCGGCGCCAGCGCGGTCAACGACGTGTCCGGCCTCCGGCTTGACCCTGACATCGCCGGCGTGGTGGCGGAGGCGGGTGCCGGCGTCGTCCTGATGCACTCGCGCGGCGGCCTCGCGTCGATGGCCTCCTATGACGACGCCGACTACGGCGGAGACGTGGTGGGGGGCGTCATCGCGGAGCTCCGGGCGGCCGTCGAGCGCGCCACGTCCGCCGGCATCGGGGCGGACCACATCGTCATCGATCCCGGCTTCGGCTTTTCCAAGACGGTCGAGCAGAACCTCGTCCTGGCCGACCAGTTGACGGCCCTCCGCGCCCTCGGCCGCCCGATCCTCGTCGGGCCGTCGCGCAAACGGTTTCTCGGCGCGGTGACGGGCCGGGAGCTGGCCGACCGCGACCGCGCCACCGCCGCCTTCTGTGCCCTGACGTACGCCCGCGGAGCGCGCCTCTTCCGCGTGCATGACCCCGCGGCCACGCGCGATGCGCTCGCACTGGCCCAAGCCCTCGGAGCCGCCCACTGACCGCCGACGAGACCCGACGCCCGCCCTACCTCGCCGCCCTGGCGCTCTTTGCGCTGGTGTGGGCGGGATACGTCTTCACGCTGGCCCCGAGCGTGACCTTCTGGGATGCCGGCGAGTTGATCGCCTCGATGCACAACCTGGGCATCCCCCATCCTCCCGGCACACCCCTCTTCGTACTGCTGGGCCACGCCTGGGCCGCGCTGCTTCCGGTCGGCGAATACGCGTGGCGCACCAACCTGATGAGCGCCACCTTCTCGGCGTTCGCCGCTGCCGGATTCTTCCTGGTGGCGCACGATGCGCTCCGGCGCGGCACGACCGAGATGGCGCCGGCGCCGCGGCGGCTGGTCACGATCGGCGGCGGCATGGCCGCCGGGCTGATGGCGGCCTTCACCTACACCCACTGGCAGAATTCCAACGAGACCGAGGTCTACAGCATCGCGACGTTCACCATCGCGTTGATCTGCTGGCTCTGCCTCCGTTGGCGGGAAGCGCGGGGTACCGAGGGTGCCGTTCGCCTGATCCTGCTCATCGTCTACCTGGCCGGCATCTCCATGGGCAACCACCTCCTGGCGCTGCTGGTCGGGCCGGCGGTGGTGATGTTCCTCGGCGCGACCATCCTCGGCTCGCCCGCGGCGTCGCCGGAGGTGCGGCGGCAGGAGTGGGCCACGGTGGCCGTCGTCGCGGGGCTCTGGGCGTTGTTGATCGGCACCGGGCTCGGGAGCACGCCGCTCATCGTCCTCGGCGGGCTCTGCTTCGCCGCCGCCGCGGTCTTCGCCGCCATGGCGGGGCTGCTGCCGTTCGCGCTGCTGGCGTTCGCGGTGGCCGCCATCGGGGTCACCACCTACCTCTTCCTCTACATCCGGGCCGGACAGGGCCCGACGCCGAACGAGGCCGACCCGTCGAACTGGGAACGGCTGCTCGCCGTCATCCGCCGGCAGCAGTACCCGGTCCGCACGCCACTCGACGACCCCACCGTGCCGCACGGCCCGACGAACCCGGGCCGGAGCCTGTCGATCATCTGGCTCCAGCTCCAGAACTACATGCAATACTTCAGCTGGCAGTGGGCGCGCGGGCTGAGCGGCCGCGGCGTCGGCGTCTTCGACGGCCAACTCGCAGCGGCCATTCTCGCGATCCTGCTCGGCATCCGCGGGCTGTTCGTGCAGCGGCGCGCCGACCGGGCTGGCTGGTGGCTGCTCTTCACGCTCTTCCTCGTGACCGGCCTCGGCCTCGTGACGTACATGAACTTCAAGCCGGGCGCCTCGCTCGGGTACGGGCTCTTTCCGCAGTCGGGCGACCACGAAGTCCGCGAGCGCGACTACTTCTTCGTGGTGAGCTTCCTGGTGTGGGGCGTGTGGGCGGGCATCGGGCTCGCGTCGATCGTGCGGGACGGGCTGCGGCGCTTCCCGTCGGGTGCCCTCCGCACGGCGGTCCCGCTGGTGTTCCTCGTGGCGCTCCTGCCGGCCAGCGCGAACTTCTCCGCCGCCAGCCGGCGCCACGGCCCCGATGCCCGGCTGGCGGGCGACTTCGCCTACGATCTCCTCAACTCGGTGCCGCCATACGGCGTGCTGTTCACCTACGGCGACAACGACACCTTCCCGCTCTGGTGGGCGCAGGAAGTCGAGGGTATCCGGCGAGACGTCACCGTCGTCTGCCTCGCGCTCGCCAACACCGACTGGTATGCGCGGCAGCTTCGCGACAATCCAGTGCCCGCCTTCGACGAGGCCACCGCCCCCCCTATCTGGCAGGGACGGGGCACTGCGCGGCCGGACTGGCCGACGCTGCAAATGACCGACGAGGAGATCGCCTCCGCCTATCCGCGCCAGCTGGGGGAGGCGGTCACCGTCAACTTCGGTCCGTACCGCCAGACCTACCAGGCGGGCACCATTTTCTACACCAGCGACTTCATCGTGGCCCGGATCATCCAGCAGAACATCGGCCGGCGGCCGGTCGGCTGGTCGGTCACGACGGGACGCAACTTCCTCTCCCTCGACCCCTACCTCCTGCAGCAGGGGCTGGTGCTTCAGCTGCAGGCCACCCAGCCCGATTCCATGGCGCGCGGCATCGACCGCCAGAAGCTGGCGGGCGCGTTGCTCGACGTCCCCACGACGGAGCGCCTCGTCTGGGAGACCTACCGATACGGCGCGATGCGCGCCCAGCCGATCGGCCGTCTGGACGTGACCAGCCAGTCGTTCGCCTCGACCCTGAGCCTGCCTCCGGCGCAGCTGGCCTACGCGTTCCAGGCGCTCGGCGACGAGCAGATGATGGTCCGGAATCTCGAGCTGGCGGGCAAGCTGGCGCCCAATCCGGCCATCGCCGCCATCCTGTCCCAGATTCGCCTGGCGCCACTCCTTCCTGCCGCCGATTCCCCGTAACCGCTCCCTGCATTTCGGCGTCAACTCGTTGTATTTTTCACGGTTATGACATTCCCGGACCTCCCCGCGCGGCTGGCCTCGGTGCACGATTCCATCGCCGCCGCGCAGGCGCGGTCGGGCCGGCGGCAGCCGGTCAGGATCGTCGCGGTCACCAAGACGCTCGGCCCCGAGGCGGTGCGCGCCGCTGTCGAGGCCGGACTCGGGGCGGTGGGCGAAAACCGGGTGCAGGAGGCGCTGGAGAAGCTTGATGCGCTCCCCGGACTCGCGGTCGAGTGGCACCTCATCGGGTCGCTCCAGAAGAACAAGGCACGCCACGCCGCCGGCCGGTTCGCCCTGATTCACTCCGTCGACCGCCTCGACCTGGCGGTCGAACTGGACCGCCGCATCGGCGAGGGGCAGCACCAGGCGATCCTGGTCCAGGTCAACTGCTCCGCGGAGCCGCAGAAGGGCGGGGTGGAGCCGGCTGGGCTCCCCGCGCTGCTGGACGAACTCCGCGCCTGCCGCAGGCTGGAGGTGCGCGGATTGATGACGATGGCGGAATTGACCGACGACGCAGGCCGGCAGCGCCCCGCCTTCGCCAGGCTTCGCACCCTCCGCGACGAGGCCGAGGCTCGGGGGCACCGGCTTCCGGAATTGTCGATGGGAATGTCCGCTGATTTTGCGGTGGCCGTCGAGGAAGGCGCCACCATGGTCCGGTTGGGTACGATCCTGTTCGGGGAGCGCCACGCATGACGACCGATGACAGCTTTCAGCTCACGCCGCACGACATTCGCTCGCAGGAGTTTCAGCGCACCTTCCGAGGATTCGATCCGGTACAGGTCGAGTCGTTCAAGCAGCGCGTGTCGGAGGAGTTCGAGCGAGTGCTGCGGGAGCGGGCCCAGCTTGAGGAGCGGCTCCGCGGATTCCAGGAGCAGCTGCGCGCCTTCCGCGACCGCGAGCGGGCGATGAACGAGGCGCTCATCGCGGCCCAGCAGCTCCGCGTCGACGCTGAGCAGCAGGCGCGGAAGGAAGCGGAGATGATCCTGCGCGAGGCGAAGACCGAGGCGCTGCGCCAGTTGAACGAAGCGCAGGGGGAGGACCGCGTGCTCCGCGAGCGGACCGACGCGGGCAAGCGGCAGTTCGCGGCCTTCCTCGCCAACTTCCGCGCACTCCTCGAGCGGCAGCTCGGCGAGGTGGACGGGTTGCAGGCCTACGCCCAGACGGTCCCGCAGCCCCAGACCGAGCTCGTGCTCAAGAAGCAGGCGTGAGCGGACTGGCCGGGCGTCGCTGATGGCGTTCACCCCGCTTCCCGACCTGGGCGCCGACCAGCTCGAGCGGCAGCTGCTCGACACCTGGAAGGCAGAAGACCTTTTCCGCCTGAGCCAGGAGGCGGGCCGGGACGGCGTGCCGTTCGTGTTCTACGAGGGCCCTCCGACCGCGAACGGGAAGCCGGGCATCCACCACGTCTTCTCCCGGACCATCAAGGACCTCATCTGCCGGTTCCGCGCCATGCAGGGCCGGTCGGTCACCCGCATCGCGGGGTGGGACACCCACGGGCTGCCGGTCGAGATCGAGGTGGAGAAGCAGCTCCAGCTCAAGGGCAAGAAGGAGATCGAGGCCTACGGCGTGGAGCGGTTCAATGCGCTCTGCCGGAGCAGCGTCTTCACGTACAAGGCCGACTGGGAAGCCCTCTCCGACCGGATCGGGTACTGGCTCGACTACGCCCACCCCTACATCACCTTCAGCAACGAGTACATCGAGTCGGTCTGGTCGATTCTCCGCCGGCTGCACGACCGCGGGCTCCTTTATCGCGGGCACCGCGTGTTGCCGTACTGCCCGCGGTGCGGCACCGTCCTCTCCAGCCATGAACTGGCCCAGGGGTACGAGGAGGTGCGCGACCGCGCCATCTTCGTGACCTTCCCGCTGGAGGACGGCTCCGGCCGGGAGCTGGTCGTCTGGACCACGACGCCGTGGACCCTCCCGTCCAACGTGGCGGCGGCGGTCCACGCCGACCTCGAGTACGGCGAGTATCCCGACCCGAAGCAGCCCGGGCGGACGCTGGTCCTGGCCACCAGCCTGGCCCCGCGGCTCCTGGCGCGGCTGTTCGGGGAGGGGGCGGTCCCGGCGCCGCAGCGCGTGTTGCCCGGCAGCGCGCTGGCGGGGCTCCGGTACCGTCGGCCGCTGGACGTGGTGCCGCTGCCCGATGGGGTGGCCCACAGCGTCGTCGTCACCGGCGACTTCGTGACCGCCACCGACGGCTCCGGCATCGTGCACATGGCGCCGGCCTTCGGCGCCGACGATTACGCCGCCGGCCAGGAGCACGGGCTCGCGCTGCTCCGCCCGGTCGCGCCGGACGGTACCTTCGTCGGGACCACCTGGCCCGAGCTCGAGGGGAAGCTGGTCACGGCCGATGAGACCAACGAGTTGATCGTCCGGCGGCTCAAGGCCGAGGGGCGTCACCTCCTCACCGAGCAGTACGTCCACACGTATCCGCACTGCTGGCGCTGCCGCAGCAAGCTCATCTACTACGCGCGCGACTCCTGGTTCGTCCGCACCTCCTCGCTGCGCGACCGGATGCTGGCGCTCAACGCCGAGGTCTCGTGGCAGCCGCCGGAGGTGGGCAGCGGCCGATTCGGCGAGTGGCTGGCCAACAACGTGGACTGGGCACTCTCCCGCGACCGCTACTGGGGCACGCCGCTCCCGGTGTGGAGCTGCGACCGCGACGCCTCGCATGTCGTGGTGATCGGCAGCTACGCCGAGCTCGCGGAGAAGTGGGGCCGTGCGCTCCCCGCGGACTTTGATCCGCACAAGCCCTTCATCGATGAGTACGCCTGGGACTGCGCCTGCGGCGGGCGGATGACCCGCGCGACGGAGGTCATCGACACCTGGTTCGACTCCGGGTCGATGCCCTATGCGCAGTGGCACTATCCCTTCGAGCACGAGGCCGACTTCGCCGCGCACTTCCCGGCCGACTACATCTGCGAAGGGGTGGACCAGACCCGGGGCTGGTTCTACTCGCTCCTGGCCATCTCCACCGCCGCCTTCGACGCGCCGGCCTACCGGCACGTCATCGTGAACGAGCTGGTCCTCGACGCCGAGGGCCAGAAGATGTCGAAGAGCCGCGGCAACGTGGTGAACCCGACGGAGCTCCTCGCGGAACACGGGGCCGACGTCGTGCGCTTGTACCTGCTGGTGTCGAGCCAGGTCTGGCTTCCGAAGCGATTCGACGCGCGCACCATCCCCGAGGTGGCGGGCGGGTTCCTCAACACGCTGCGCAACACGTACCGGTTCTTCGGGCAGTACGCCGGAGACTGGCGGCCGCCGGCGGGAGCGCCGCCGGCTCCCCGCGCCCTCGCCGATCGCTGGATCCTCAGCCGGCTCGCCGGCGTCGTGGACGCGGTCAACACCTCTTGGGAGCAGTACGACGTCACCGCGGGAACCCGGGCGCTCATGGGGTTCGTGGTGGACGATCTCTCGAACTGGTACGTCCGGCTCAACCGCGCGCGGTTCTGGGCCGCCGACGGCGAGGCGGACCCGGAGGCGCTGGCCACCCTCCACGCCGCGCTCGTGACGGTCTCCCGGCTCCTGGCGCCGGCCGCGCCCTTCCTGTCCGACTGGATGCACCGGGCCCTCGACGGCTCCTCGGTCCACCTGGCCCGGTTCCCAGCGGCCGGGGCCGAACGGAACGAGGCCCTCGAGGCGGCGATGGACGCCGTGCGGCGGCTGGCGTCGCTGGCCCGCGCGGCCCGCGAGGAAGTCGGGCTGGGGGTGCGCCAGCCGCTCGGCCGAATGGTCGTGGCGGTCCCGAGGGCGGTGCAGGGTCCCGTGTTCGACTCGCTGCTCGAACTGCTCCGCCACGAGGTGAACGTCAAGGCGGTGGAGGTGGTGGAGTCGGACGCCGACCTGGTGAGCCTCCGGGCCAAGCCCAACTTCCGGTCCCTGGGCAAGCGCTATGGCAAGGACACCCCCGCCGCCGCCGCGGCGGCGGCCAGGCTGACCGTGGAGCAGCTCCGGGCCCTGGAAGGCGGCGGGGGGGCCACGGTGGAGGTGAACGGGACGCAATTTGAGTATCTTTCCCAGGATGTGGCGGTCACCCGGGAGGTGGCCAGCGACCTGGCGGTCCAGAGTGACGGGCCGTACGTCGCGGCGCTCGATCCGGCGCTGACCCCGGCGCTCCGGCAGGAGGGGCTGGCGCGGGAAATGGTCAACCGGATCCAGCGGCTCCGGAAGGACGCCGGGTACGACATCACGACCAGGGTGGCGCTGGCCATCGACGGCTCGCCCGACCTGCTCGCGGCGGTTCGGGGCCATGCGGAGTTCATCCAGGGCGAGACCCTCGCCCGGGAATTGGTGGTAGGATCACGGGCCGACCGCCCGGACCGGGAGCAGACCCTTACGCTCGACGGTCACGACGCGATCATCGGCATTCAACGACGGGACGATGCCCGGCCGTCAGGCCGGAGCACACACACGGACAGGGCATGAACAAGAAGCAGCTGACCTACTTCGAAAAGCGACTGATCGAGGAGCGGGCCCGCGTCATGAAGGAGCTCGGCCACTACGACGAGTCCTTCAACTCCACCCTCCAGGGTGCCGACGGCGACCTCTCCTCCTACTCCTTCCACATGGCGGACCAGGGCACCGACGCCATGGAACGCGAAAAGCAGTTCCTGATGGCCTCGAAAGAGGGCCGCTACCTCTGGCACGTGAACCAGGCGCTCGGGCGGCTGTACAACAATCCGGAGCGCTTCGGCACCTGCGAGAGCTGCAGCTCGGCCATCAACTTCGAGCGCCTGGACGCCCTGCCGCACGCCCGCCTCTGCATCAGCTGCAAGGAAAAGGAAGAGGATGCCAAGCGCCGCTGAGCGCCGGTTGTTCCTCGGAACCGCGCTCGGTGTGCTGCTGCTCGACGCCGTGACCAAGTTCGCCGCCGAGGCGTACCTGCCACGGACCGCCGGCCTCTCGGTCATCGGGGAATGGTTCCAGCTGCACCTCGTGTACAACCCCGGGGCGGCCTTCGGGCTGCATCTCGGCCCATACTCCCGGTGGATCTTCCTGGTGCTGGCGCTCGGGGCGGTCATCCTCCTCGCGCGGATGTCGGCCACCGCCGCCGCGGGCGACCGGTTCCGGCAATTGGCCCTCGGCCTCGTGGCCGGCGGGGCGGCCGGCAACCTGGTCGACCGGATTCGCAGCTCCCGTGGCGTCGTGGACTTCCTGGATGTCGGCCTCGGGTCGTTGCGCTGGCCCACGTTCAACGTGGCGGACATCGCGGTCAGCTGCGGGGCCGTGGCGCTCGCGATCTCGCTCTGGATCGAAGACAGCCGCCAGGCACGGCACGAAGCCGCTTCGGCCGGCTGAGGCCGGCCTGATGGCCCCGCCACAGACCTTCACGGTCCTCGCCGACGGCACCGAGCGGCTCGACCGCTTTCTCGCCGACCAGCTCCAATACTCCCGCACCCAGGCCGCGCGGCTCGTGGCCGACAAGCGCGTCACCGTGAATGGCGCGGTCGCGCGGGCCTCACGGCTCCTGGCCCGCGGTGACGCCGTTGTGGTTACGCTCCCCGACACCGAGCCACCCCGCCAGATCCGTCCCGCCGACATTCCGCTCAACGTCGTGTTCGAGGACGAGCACCTTGCCGTGATCGACAAGCCCGCGGGGCTGGTGGTGCACCCCGCACCGGGGCACTGGGACGACACCCTGGTCAACGCCCTGGTGGCGAGGGGAACGACCCTCTCCGGCGGGGCGGAGGGCAGGCCCGGGATCGTCCATCGACTCGACCGCGACACCTCGGGCCTGATGCTGGTGGCCAAGACCGACCTCGCGCACCGGCGGCTGGGGCACATGCTCGGTGCCCGGCGCATCCGACGGGTGTACGCGGCCCTGGCCTGGGGACACCTCGACGAGAATCCGACCCGGATCGACGCGCCCCTGGCGCGCCACCCGACCGACCGGAAGCGGATGGCGGTGCTGCCCGACGGGCGGGAGGCCCGGACCGATGCCTGGTGCATTGCGCGGTTTCAGGTTGCCGACCTGCTTCGGCTCGAGCTCCACTCCGGGCGGACCCACCAGATCCGGGTGCACCTGGCGCACATCGGGCACCCGGTCATCGGCGACCCGGTGTACGGGGCGGGGGGAAGCCGGCGGATCTCCGGATCGGCCCGGCTGACGGCCGAGGCCATCGAACGGGCGGCTGGGCGGCAGGCGCTCCACGCGGCGTTGCTGGGCTTCAAGCACCCGGTCACCGAAAAGCTGCTCGAATTCCGGTCAGAATGGCCGGCCGATTTGCGTCTGGCGCTCGAGCTCGCGGCAGGGGCCTCCACCTCTGTTGCTCCGGATGAGCCTCTTCGCTATCTTCTTTTCTTTAATAGAGATGGCTGACTCCCAGGCGGTGCGCGTCGTGGTCTTTCAGGTGGGCAACCTGGCCTGCGGCATGCTGGCCAGCCGTGCCCGTGAAATCCTGGCGCCCCTCCCCACGACCCGGATTCCGGGTGCCCCCGACATGGTGCTGGGATTGGTCAACGTCCGCGGCAGCCTGCTCACGGTCGTGGACGGACACCGGTTGCTCGACCGGGAGCCGTTGCCGGAACACGAGGGCGCCCTCCTCGTGGTGGATGTTGGAACCCGCCGGCTCGGGCTCGCGGTGGGGCGGGTGGACGACCTCTTCGAAATCCCGGCGTCCCAGCTCGAGGCGCGCGAGGCGCTCCCGGGCGTGGACGTCAAGCTGGTCAAGGCCGTTGGACGGCGGGACGGGCGCCACTTCGTGGTGCTCGACACCGACGCGCTGCTCACGCCATTGCTCAGCGTTGCCGGGCAGCGGTGACCAATCCTTCTCACGAACCTCTTAGACGCCTGGAGACAGACCTGTGAGCCACACGGTCCTGGTGTGCGACGATGCCATCTTCATGCGGACGATGATCAGCGACATCCTGACCCAGGCGGGTTTCGAGGTCGTGGGCGAAGCCGAGACCGGCGTGCAGGCGGTGGAGAAGTACCGCCAGCTGAAGCCCGACTTGGTCACGATGGACATCGTGATGCCCGACATGGGCGGCATCGACGCCGTGCGCGAAATCTGCCGGCAGTCGCCGGAAGCCAAGATCCTGATGTGCAGCGCCATGGGCCAGCAGGCGCTGGTCGTCGAGGCGATCCAGGCGGGCGCCAAGGATTTCGTGGTCAAGCCGTTCCAGCCCTCCCGGGTGCTCGAGGCGGTGCAGCGCGTCCTCGGCTGACGCCATGGACCTCAACAAGTACGCCGCCCTCTTTCTTGCCGAGAGCCGTGAACACCTGACGACGTGCAACCGGCTGCTGCTCGAATGGGAGCGGGATCCGGGCAGCACCGACGCCGTGGCGGGGCTGTTCCGCGCCATCCACTCGCTCAAGGGCATGGCCGCTACCATGGGGTACGGTCGGCTCGCCGACCTGGCCCACCGCACCGAGCACCTGCTCGATGCCATTCGGGGCGGGCGCGCGCCGGCAGGACCGGCGGTGGTGGACCTGCTCCTCAAGTCGGTGGACGCGCTCGAGCGCGGCGTGGACGATGCCGCGGCGGGTGCGGACGGCGGATTCGACCCCGGGGAATTGCCGGCGCTGCTCGAGGCGGCGGCCGCCGCGCCAGTCAGCGCGCCGCCCAGGAAGCCGGCCCGTGCGGGCAAGGCAGGCGGCAAGAAGGCCGGCAAGACCGCGGAGGCGCCGGAGCCGACGCCGGCTCCCGCGCCGACGGCGCCGCCGATGCCCGATTTCGGCGACGAGGCGGGGCGGGTCGTGCGGGTCGAAATCCGGCCTGACGCACAGTTGCTCGGCGCGAGGGCGCACCTTGCGCTGCGCCGCGCCGAGGCGCTCGGCAAGGTCACTGGCGTCATGCCCCCGACCTCCGGGTTCGACGCGCCGGGATTCGACGGCCGGTTCACCTTCCGCCTCGACGCCCCGCTCGGCGAATCGCAAATCGTCGCGGCAATCGAGGCGGCCGGCGAAATCGCCAGCGTGGCGGTGGACGCCGACACCGTGCAGACCGCCGAGTGGCGCATCCCGACCGCCGCCGCACCGTCGGCGGCCCCGTCGGCGCGGAGCGGCCAAGTCCGGGTGGACCGCCGCCGGCTCGACGCCCTGATGAGCCAGGTCGGCGAACTGGTCGTGGCCCGGAACCGCCTGCTCGAGCTGGCACAGCACGAGCCCGGCAGCGAGCTGGAGGCGCTCGGCGCGCGGATCAGCCGCCTGGTGTCCGACCTGCAGGCCGAGATCATCGAAGCGCGGATGACGCCGGTGTGGCAGGTATTCGACCGCTTCCCCCGCGCCGTGCGCGACCTGGCCCGCCACCTGGGCAAGCAGGTGCGCTTCGAAATGGAGGGCGAGGGCATCGAGCTCGACCGGGCCATCCTCGACGAGCTCGGCGATCCGCTGCTGCACCTCCTGCGCAACGCGGTGGACCACGGGCTCGAAACGCCCGAGGAGCGGCAGCGGCAGGGCAAGCCGGCCGAAGGGCGGCTGGTGCTTTCGGCGGCGCGCGAACGGAGCAGCGTCGCCATCCGGATCCAGGACGACGGACGCGGCATCGACCGGCGGGCCATCCTCGCGAAGGCGAAGCGCGAGGGCATCGTGGGGCCGGAGGTGGAGATCCTCACCGACGACCTCCTGCTCAAGGTGCTGGGCCGGCCCGGCTTCAGCACGGCCGAGCGGGTGAGCAGCGTGTCAGGGCGGGGCGTCGGGATCGACGTGGTCTTGACGCGGGTGCGCGCGCACGGCGGCGCCGTGGAAATCTCCAGCACGCCGGGCGCCGGGACGACCTTCACGCTGCGGCTGCCGTTGACCCTCGCCATCCTGCGGGTGCTGACGGCGCGGGTCGGGTCCGAGCGGTACCTGCTGCCGCTTTCCTACGTGGCGGAAACGGTGGACTTCGACACGCAGTCGGCCACCGACGTGAAGGGCCGCGAAGCGATCGTCCTCCGCGACCGGGTCATCCCGACGGTGCACCTGCGGGCGCTGCTCGGGATCGACGGGGGCGAGGTGCCGGCCCGCCGCCCCGGCCTGGTGCTGGAGGTTGGCGACCGCCGCTCGGCCGTCGTGGTGGACGCGTTGGTGGGCCAGCAGGAAGTGGTGGTCGAGCCGTTCGACGCCCCGCGGGGGACCCCGCCGCTCTTCAGCGGCGCCACGATCCTCGCGGACGGCACCCCGGCGCTGATTCTGGATGCCGCAGCCCTCGTCTAGGGAGAGCAACATGGAAGACGTGCGCGATCTGAAGGAACTCCAGTTCGACGCCCTCAAAGAGGTGGCGAACATCGGGGCGGGGCACGCGGCCACCGCGCTCTCCCAGATGACGAACAAGAAGATCATGATCAGCGTGCCGCAGGTGACGGTCACGCCCCTCGAGGAGGTGCCGGAGGTGCTCGGCGCGCCGGAAGAGGTCGTGGCCGCCGTGCTCATGCACATGATGGGCGACCTGACCGGGCGCACGCTGCTGCTCTTCCCCGAGCCGTCGGCCTACGCCCTCTGCGATATACTGCTGCGGCGCCCCGCCGGCACGACCACCGAGTTCGGCGAAATGGAGCAGTCCGGCATCAAGGAGGTCGGCAACATCCTCAGCAGCGCCTACCTGAACGCGCTGAGCGACTTCATGGGGATGATGCTCGTGCCCTCGGTGCCGAGCCTGGTCGTGGACCTCAGCGCCGCCGTGCTCACCTCGACCTACCTCAACTTCGGCTCCGAGCGGGACTACGTGTTCTGCGTCGAGTCCGAGTTCCAGTTCGAGGGCGAGTCGTCCAACCTGAAGGGCCACTTCCTCCTCCTGCCGGACTTGGCGTCGCTGCGGGCCATCTTCGACGCCATCCGCGTCGGCTGAGCGATGGGCAGTCCGGCGCTGCCCGAACGGGACCTCGCGGTCCTCCGGTCGTTCGCCCGCCGCATCGACCCGTCCGACGCCGGCGCCCACAACAATCTCGGCGTCCTCTACTACCAGAAGGGCCTCATCCCCGAGGCCATCGCCGAATTTTCCCGCGCGCTCGAGCTCGACCCCCGCATGCAGGTCGCGCAGGGCAACCTCGAAATCACCTACCGCGCCAGCGGCTACTACGACCGCCGGGTCGCGGAGCTCCGCGAGCGGCTCCGCCGCGACGCGGGCGACCGCGCGGCCCGCTGGGAGCTGGCGCGGGCCTACGCGGCGCTCGGCCACATGGACGACGCAGTGTCCGAGTTCGAGGCCCTCCTCGCCTGGCATCCCGACGACATCCCCGCGCTCCTGCAGCTCGGCCTCGCCGAGAAGGCCCGCGGACGCGTCGAAGTGGCGGAAGACTGGTTCCGCCGCGCCGCCGAACAGGATCCCGACAGCCCGGTGGCGCTCTTCTACTACGGCGAGGCGCTGTACAACCGCGGGCTGAACGAGGCGGCGCTCGAGACCCTCCGCCAGGCGGTGCACCGCAATCCGGACTACGCGGACGCCCACTACCTCCTCGCGTTCGTGCTGGGCGACATGGGCCTCCACGACGAGGCCCGCGCCTCCACGAAGCGCGCCATCGCGCTCAACCCGACCCTCGGCAGGGCCCAGGCCAACCTGACGCTGGACGCGCCCGACGACGGCTCGACGCCCGGCCGGCAGTCGCTGGCAGACACGATGCGTCCCGCCCTTGCCGCCGGCGGCACCCTCGCGCACTTCAACCTCGGCCTCGCCTTCCGCCAGAAGGGCTACTACCCCGAGGCGCTCCGCGAATACCGCCTGGCGCTCGACCACGGCGAGGACCGCCGGCTCACCCTGCAGGCGATGGCCGAGGTGCACCTCCTCCGCCGAGACCTCGCCAGCGCCATCGAACTCTACGACGCGCTGGTCGAGGAGCACGCCGACT
Organism: uncultured Gemmatimonadaceae bacterium; assembly: GCA_964571795.1. Lineage (GTDB taxonomy): Bacteria > Gemmatimonadota > Gemmatimonadetes > Gemmatimonadales > GWC2-71-9 > SPDF01. The sequence continues at coordinate 72,177 of CAZNDK010000003.1, forward strand.
CCCCGAAGGTCTGGAACGAGCGGGGCGTGTGCCTCCACCAGGCGGGCCGGCGCGACGGGGCCCGCGACAGCTACGAGCGCGCGATTTCCCTCGACGCCGACTACGCGCTGGCGTGGAACAACCTCGGCGTGCTGCTCGCGCACGACCCCGCCACCGGCGAGGCGGAGGCCGCGTTCCGGGCGGCGCTGCAGGTCGAGCGCACCCTCGCTGCGCCCAGGCTGAACCTCGGGCTGCTGCTCTTCCAGATGCGCCGCTTCCAGCAGGCGCTCGAGACATTCCGCGCCGTGCTCGCCGACCACCCGACCAACGCGCAGGCGTGGAACGGCATCGGGCTCGTGCTGATGGAGCTGCACCGCTACTCCGACGCGAAGAACGCCTTCGCGCGCGCGGTGGACGCCTCGCCGAACTACGCCTCGGCGCACTACAACCTGAGCTTCACGCTGAGCCAGCTCGGCGACTTTGACGGGGCCCTCCGGGCCACCAAGCGGGCCCTGGAGCTGGAGCCGTACTACATCCAGCAGAAGTTCCAGCTCTCCATCGACCTCCAGTACGAGGATCCGCTCATCTCCATCGTGCCGGAGATCAGCGCCGACGTGACCGCCGCCGACCTGGGCGATGCGTTCGTCTTCGACCCGACCGTGCTCGAGGGGATTTTCGAGGACCTGGCGCCGGCGGGTGCCGCGGCGCCGGCCCCGCCCGCCGCGGAAGAGGCGACCCTCTCGCTGGCACGAGATTACATCAGCAAGGGGTTGCTCGAACTGGCCTCCGCCGAACTCACGCGGGCCGTGAGCCGCGGGGCCTCCCGCGCCCGGGTGGCCGTGCTGCTCGGCGACATCTTCGGCAAGCGCGGGCTCCACGGCGAGGCCCTGGAGCGCTACCGCGAGGCCCGCACCGCCGACCCGGCCGACGTGAACGCGCTCCTCGGCGAGGTCCGCTCGCTCCTGGCCCTGAACCGGGCGGGCGAAGCCGTGGCAGGCGCGGAAGGGTTGGCCCAGCTCGCGCCTACCCACGTCGAGGCCCTCGTGGCCTGCGCGCGGGTCCGGCTCGCAACCGGCGACCCGGTGCGGGCGCTCGACGCGCTCCGGGAGGCGCAGGCGCGCGCGCCCGGCCGCGCCGACCTCCTCCAGCTGCAGGCCGGGGTATCCCGGCGGCTCGGCGAGCGCGAGGCCGCGCTCGACGCCTATCAGGCCGCCCTGCAACTGGACAGCGGGCTGGTCCAGGTGTGGCTCGAACTGGGCACGCTGGAGGAGGAGCGGCAGAACTGGACGGGGGCCCGTCTGGCCTTCCAGCGCGCACTGGACCTCCTGCCGACCTATTCGGAGGCGGCGCGGGCGCTCGCCCGGCTGCTCCAGCGGATCGACACGCCCCGGACCGCCATGGCGCCGCTCATCGCCCTCCTCGGTGCCGATCCATGGGACCTCGAGGCGCTCACCCTCCTCGGGGAACTGCTCCTCGAAGACGGCCGGCCCGACAAGGCCATCGAGGCCTTCGAGCGCGTGCTCCGCTTCGACCCGGAGTCACAGCCGGCGCGGCTGGCGTACGGTGCCGCGCTGGTGCGGGTGCGGCGCTTCCGGGAGGCGTCGGAACAGTGGGAGTCCGTGGTGCGCGCCGATCCGGGCAGCACGCTGGCCGCGGCCGCGCGCAACCAGCTCCGCTCCACGCGCGACCTGGTCCACATCTTCACCGCGACGCCGGAGTAGCCGGTGCCGATCGAAGGCCCGCTCAAGGAACTGCAGATCCACGACGTCTTCCAGCTGCTCGACCTGGGCCGGAAGACGGGCGTGCTGCGGGTCACGTCGGAGCTGAGGCAGAACGCGGGAGTGGTGTACTTCGACGGTGGCGGCGTGGTGGCCGCCGAAATCAGGAGCAATCCGCATCCCCTCGGCGCGCTGCTGATCCGCGCCGGGAAGGTGCGCGAGGACGACGTGGCACGCGCCGCCGGCATCCAGCGGACCCGGCCCGGGCATCGCCTCGGGGACATCCTCGTCGAGATGGGCGCCCTGCCCAAGCGGGAGCTCGAGCGCCAGATCCGCGCGCAGGTCGAGGAAGTCATCTTCGAGCTGATGAGCTGGTCCGAGGGCTATTTTTCCTTCGAGGACGGGCCCCTCCCCTCCGCGCTGGGCGAGGCCACCGTCCGGATACCGACCGAGTCGCTCCTCATGGAGGCGGCCCGCCGGATCGACGAGTGGTCCCGCATCGAGGCCAAGGTGCCGCACCTCGGCGTCGTCCCGCGGCTCACCAGCTCGCTGGACGACGACGGCGGGCTGCTCGACCTCCTGCCGTTCGAGTGGGAGGTGCTGGCTGGCATCGACGGCGTCACGGACCTCCGGTCGCTCGCCGCGTCGCTCGGCCGCTCGGATTTCGACGTGGCCCGCACCCTCTTCGGGCTGGCCACGGCAGGTATTATCCAGCTGGCGGAACCGGTGGTGCCGGGCCAGACCGAGGCGCCGGTGCACGACCTCGCGGTCCTGGTGTCGGCCTCCGAGGAGGGACTGCTGCTGGGCGAGGTGGCGCGGGCCCGCTTCACGGCCGAAGAGGCGGTGCTCGCCTTTCCGGACGAGGCGGCGGCCCATCTCGTGCTCGGGCGGGTGCTGATCGCGGAAGCGCGCTATGACGAGGCCGTCCTGCGGTTCACCCAGACGCTGCGCTGCGATCCAGCGTGTGCGCCCGCACTACGGCTGCTTGGGCTGGCGGAGGTGGGGCGGGGACGCTTCGGCTCGGCGCTCGAGGCCTGGGCCCGCTGGGAGTCGCTCGACCCGCTGCCCGACAGCGAGCGCGGGCGCGACGACGTGGTGCGCCGCTGGCGCGCCGCCGTGGACACCCTGAAGGACGCACTCGGAGGACGCCGTGAGCAATGAAGACATCCGCGTCCTGACCGCGCAACTGGCCGCCGACCCCTCGAGCCTGGTGTTCCTCCCGCTCGGCGAGGCGCTCCGGCGTCGCGGCCAGCTCGACGCCGCCGAGAAGATCGCCATCGCGGGCCTCACGCGGTACCCGGACCTGGCCGACGCCCACGACCTGCTGGCGCGCGTCCTCGGCGACCGGGGTGACCTCGAGCGCGCCTTCGACGAGTGGGATATCGCGCTTCGCCTCGACGAGCGCCATGCCGGCGCGCACAAGGGCATCGGGTTCCTCTACTACGTGGCGGGCGACCTCCCGCAGGCGCTCGAGCACCTCGAGGCGGCCCTGGCCATGGATCCGGAGGCGGAAGGGGTCGCCGCCGCGGTGGCGCGGGTGCGCGAAGCGCTTGCCACGCCGGAGACGGCGCGGGCGCGGCCCGACGCCCCCGCGGCGGTCCGGCCGGAGGAGCGGCATAAGGCGCCGCAGCCACGCGGCCCGGCCGATGACGCGCCCGCCGTCTTCGAGGGCCTCGAAGGCGCCATGGACGGGCTCCTCCTGCTGGACGGCAACGGGTTGCGGCTGGGCGGCGGCCTGACCTCGCCCTCGGGGGAGGCGGTGGGCGACGCTGTCGCGGCGCATCTCGCCGGTGTCTTCCGCGACGCCTCCCGCGCCACGCGGCTCCTCTCGCTCGGGGCGTGGACCAGCGTGGCCGCCGAGACTGGCGACGCGAACCTCTTCCTCTGCGCCCCGACGCCGGACTCGTTGCTCCTCCTGGTGCGCGACAACAGCGTGCCGATCGGCCGGCTGGCGCACCAGGCGGAACGCGCCGCGGAATCCGCCCGCCGCTGGCTGGAGCGGCCGGCATGAGCACGAAGCTGCTCGACTCCCTCGAGACCGTCACCCGCGTGCGGGGCGTGCGCGGCGCCATGGTGGTCTCGGCCGAGGAGGGGCTCGTCGTCGCGGAAACGTCGATGGAGGGCATCGACGGGTCGGCGGTGGCGGCGCTGACCGCCGGCGTCGTCGCGCGGCTCACCCGTGCCACGGAGGCCGCCGGCCGCGCGGCGCCCGCCTTCGTGCACCTGCAGGCCGAAGGCGGCGCGCTCCTGGCCGTTCCCGCGGGAGTCGACCTGCTGGTCGTGGCGGTGACGGACGCCGAGGTGAACGTCGGGCTGGCCCGGCTGGAGCTCCGCCGCGCCGCGGAGCAACTGGCCTGATGCGTGTCATCGAGCCCTGGGTCGCGGACCCGCTGCAGCGCTTCCTGGCGGAGTCGTCGGCCAGGCTGGTGCTCCTCACCACGTCATCGGGTCAGGTGGTGGCGCAGCATGGGTTCACGCGCGCGCTCGATGTGATGTCGGCCTCCGCGCTCGGGGCCGCCATCATGGCGAGCACGGAGGAGCTGGGACGGCTCACCGCGTCGGGGGCCTCGCGGGCGCTGTCGCACCAGGGTCCGTCGCGGGGGCTCTTCCTCTCGGCGTTCGACCTGCCGCAGGGCCGCTGGATCGGGCTGGTCGTGTATGACCGCGACAGCTCCCTCGGCCTGGTCCGGCTCTTCTTCGACCAAATGGTGCAGGAACTCCAGGCGCTCGCGCCGAAGGAAACGCCGGCCCGCGAGGTGCTGGCCGCCGACTTCGAAAACGAACTCAACGCGAGCCTCCGCTCGCTCTTCGGACGGTAGCAGATGTCGCTCGTCAACTTCACGACCCGGGAAATCACCTGCAAGATCGTCTATTACGGACCGGGCCGGTCCGGCAAGACGACCAACCTGCAGTACATCTACGGGCGCGTGCCGGAGAGCCGCCGCGGACGGATGGTGTCGCTCGCCACCCAGTCGGACCGCACCCTCTTCTTCGACTTCCTGCCGATCGACCTCGGGAGCATCAGCGGCTTCACCACCCGGTTCCAGCTCTACACAGTGCCCGGCCAGGTGTACTACAACGCCACCCGCAAGCTGGTCCTCCAGGGCGCGGACGGGGTGGTGTTCGTGGGCGACAGCCAGGCCCGGCGGTACGACGACAACGTCGAGAGCCTGCAAAACCTCCAGGAAAACCTGCTGGCGCAGGGCGTGGACATCCGCCAGCTGCCGGTGGTGTTCCAGTACAACAAGCAGGACCTGCCGCGCGACCTCATCCTGAACCCGGCCGAGCTCGACGACGCGCTCAATTTCCGCGGGGTCAAGAGCTTCGGCGCCGATTGCCTGCACGGGCACGGGGTGTTCGAGACCCTGAAGGGCATCTCGGAGCTCGTGCTCCAGCGGCTGGCGGCGGGGAGTCCGGCGGCGTGACCACGCAGCTGAGCCCGCAATTCCGCTTCGACGGGTTCATCGTCGGCGCGGCCAACCGCCTGGCCGCCACGGCGGCGCGTGCGGTGGCCGAGTCGCCCGGCACCGCGTACAACCCACTCTTCATCTACGCCCGGCCCGGGCTGGGCAAGACCCACCTCCTGATGGCGATCGGGCACGCCGCGCAGGCCATCAATCCGGCGCTGACCGTCGAGTACGTGACCCTCGACGACTTCGTGGAGGCCTTCCACACGGCGGTCGGGGCGGGGCAGGGCGAGGTGTACCGGCGGCGGTTCGCGGAGTCCGACCTGCTGTTGCTGGACGACGTGCAGTTCGTCACCCACCGCCGCGAAACCCAGGCCGAGCTGCTGCGGCTGGTCGACCAGATGCAGACGGCCGGGCGCCAGATCGTGCTGACCAGCGACCGCCCCCCCGCCGAGATCGAGGCGCTCGACGAGCGGCTCCTCCGGCGGGTCGCAGGCGGCCTGGTCATCGACATCGCGGCCCCGGACTACGAGACGCGGGTCGCCATCCTGCGCCGGAAGGCGGAGGAGCGGCAGGCGAAGTTCCTGCCGGGGGTCCTCGAGGCGGTCGCGACGCTGGCGCTCGACAGCGTGCGTGAACTGGTGGGTGCGCTGAACCGGCTGGTGGCCTTCCAGTCGGTGGGCGAGGCGCCGCTGGACGCCGCGCAGGCCCGACTCGTCCTCGGCGTCCGCGCCATCGCGGCCGATGTCCCCGCAGTAGGGCAGGCGGACGGCGATCCGGAAGAGCCAGTGCGCGCCCTCGGTCCGACGCATCCTGCCGGCGCGGCTCCCGCGGAGGCGCCCGATGAGTTCGGCGCGTTCCTGAGCGAAGTGGCCGATACGCTCACCCGGCAGGTGGAGGGGTGGCGTCGGCGGGTCGAGGAGGCCATCGCGCGCTGGGAGGACCAGGGCTACCGGACGGCTCGGCTCGCCGGGTTGCTCGATCGCGGCCTCGACGGCGACCCCGCGGAGGCGCTCTCGGGCTTCGTGGCCGACGTCGAGCGGCTGCAGGCGCTGCAGGCCGAGGCGGCGGCGCTCGCGGCCGACCTCGCCGCCGACCCGGTGTTTCGCGACCCCGACGCCATTCCGGTCGCCGAGGCGTTCCTGGCCCGCGGCCGCGAAGGTGCGTCGCCCCCGCCGCCGCCCGAGCCGATCTGGGTGTTCGACGACCTGGTCGAGTCGGCCGGCAACCGGATGGCGCTGCGCTCGACCCGCGAGGTGGCCGAGCGCCCCGGCGTCGCGTACAACCCGCTGGTCATCCTTGGCGGCGCCGGCGTCGGCAAGACCCACCTGCTTCACGCGCTCGGCAATCTCCTGCAGGCCGCGCCGGGCGCGGTCGTCGCCTGCCTCAACACCCAGGATTTCACCGACGAGCTCATCGAGGCGATCGAGCGCGATCGCGTGGGGCAGTGGCGGTCGCGTTACCGGCGCGTGACCGCCTTCCTGCTCGATGACGTTCAGCTCGCCGCCGGCAGGGAGAGGACCCAGGAGGAGCTCTTCCTCCTCTTCAATCATCTCCTGGAGCAGGGCTCGCAACTGGCCTTCACTTCGTCGGTGGCCCCCGGCACCATCGAGCATTTCGAGGAGCGACTCGCCAGCCGGCTCGCGGGCGGGCTCGAGGTGGAGCTGCCCCCGCCGGAGCGCGAAGTGCGCCAGGCCGTGATCGAGCGGCTGCTCGGCGCCCGGTACGACCGGGTGGACGCCGAGCTGGCCAGCTTCCTGGCCGGCCGCCCGGCCGAGTCGGTGCGCGCGGTGCAGGCCCTCGTGCAGCGCATCGAGGCGGCGGCCGACGCGCGGCATGCGGAGCCGGATGTGGCGCTGGCGCGCGAGGTCCTCGAGGGCGCCGCCCCGAAGCCACCGCGGCCCGCGCCCGGCGTGCGCACCAGCGGCGTCGGGGCCGGCGGCATCCGGAGCCCGGAAAAGGCGGTCTGGGAATGGCCCGATCTCGGTGAGCGGCTCATCGAGGAGTGGCGCTGATGGCCATCAAGGGCAGCCTCAAGGAAGCCAGCCTTCCCGACGTGATCCAACTGCTCGCGCTGGGCCGGAAGACCGGCTGCCTGGCAGTCGCCGACCGGCAGAACTTCGGCTACACCTATTTCGACGACGGACGGATCGTCTACGCCTCCATCGTGAACCGGCGGGACCGGCTGGGCGATCTGCTGGTGCGGAACGGGCGGATCACCGATGAACAACTGCGCGCCGCGGTGGACCGGCAGGCAGGCGACCGCGACCGGAAGCTGGGCGAGATCCTGGTGGAGCTGGGGCACATCACGCGCGCGGAGCTCGAGGAGCACATCAGGGTGCAGGTCGAGGAAGCCGTGTACTACCTGTTCACCTGGAGCAGCGGCACCTTCAACTTCGAGGCCGGGGTGCGGCCGGAGCGGGAGGACTTCCTGGTGTCCATCAACCCGGAGTCGCTGCTGCTCGAGGGCGCGCGGCGGGTGGACGAATGGAGCCTCATCGCCAAGAAGATCCCGACGCTCGACATCGTCTTCGAGGCCGACCAGCCCCGGCTGCAGGCCGCCGGCGTCCGGCTGAGCGACGAGCAGGAGATCATCCTGCCGCTCCTGAACGGCCGCAACGACGTCCAGGACGTCGTGGACGCGTCGGGGCTCGTCGAGTTCGAGGTGGGCAAGGCCATCTACGGCCTGCTCGCCGCCGGGTTCGCCCGGCGGGTGGGAACCTCGGCCACCCAGCAGTCGGAAAAGGTGAACGACGCCCGCGTGGAGGAGCATCGCAACCTCGGGGTCGCCTTCTACAAGACCGGCATGTTCGACGAGGCGGAGCGGGAGTTCCGGCGGGTCGCGGAGTTGCGCGCCACCGAGGGCAACGCGCCGTTCTACCTGGGGCTGATCGCGCTCCGGCAGGCGCGCTGGGCCGACGCGGCGGAGTCGTTCAAGAGCGCGGTGGACCTCGGCGGCCCGCGGCCGGCGGCGCTGCACAACCTGGCGCTGTCGCTCGAGCGGCTCGGCAAGCTGGCCGAGGCAGAGGCGGCCTGCTCCGAGGCGGTGAGCCGCGCGCGCGAGGACGCCCGCCCCATGCTGCTCTGGGGTGTCATCGCGCTGAAGCGGGAGGACGCCGAGGTGGCCGAGGGCCGGCTCGCGCGGGCGCGCGAGCTGCTGGGAACCAAGCCGGTGCCGCCGCTCTGGTTCTGGGCGGCGGAGCTGGCAGCGGCCTCCTCGGGCGACCTGCCGAGGGCGGTCTCGGTGGCCCGCGAGGGCGTCCGTGCCTGGCCCGTGCATCCCGTGCTCCGGAACAACCTGGCGGTGCTGCTGGAGCTGACGGGGGAGCTCGCCGAAGCCGAGAGCGTCCTGCGGGCCACGCTCGCCGAGGAGCCAAGCCTGCCCCAGCTGTCGAAGAATCTCGGCGACCTCCTCTATCGCGGCGGTCGGTACGACGAGGCGCAGGAGGCCTTCGACCGCGCCGCCAAGCTGGCCCCGGACCTTGGCGACGACCTCTACTTCAAGCTCGGCAATCTGGCATTCCGCCGGCGCGACCGGGAGCGGGCGCGTGACTGCTGGCGCCGGGCCGCGGAGCTGAATCCGGGCCATCAACTGGCCCGGTCGAACCTCGAGATCCTGGATGTTCCCGCGTGATCGTGGACGACGAAGAGGGCTTCAAGGCGCTGACGCGCCGGGTGTCCCGCGACGCGGGCCTCTCGCTGGACGCCTACAAGGACAAGTGCCTCCGACGGCGGCTGCTCGTCCGGATGCGCGCCTGCAGCGTGCACACCTATGCCGAGTACATGTCGGTCCTCGACCGGCGGCCCGAGGAGTGGGACAAGCTGAAGGACGCGCTCACGATCAACGTGACGCGCTTCTACCGGAATCCCGAGACCTGGGACCGCCTCCGCCAGGACTTCCTGCCGGAGCTCCTGCGTGCGCGCCAGGGGCGCGTGCAGGCGTGGAGCGCAGGGTGCTCCTCCGGCGAGGAGCCCTACACGCTCGCCATGCTCTGCGCCGAGGTGGCCGAGTCACTGGGCTACGCGTCCTGGGCCGAACGGGTACGGATCGATGCCACCGACATCGATCGCGAGAGCCTCGAGCGCTCGACCGCCGGACGCTACCCGCATTCCGCATTCCTTGAGGCGCCAGGGTGGATGACGGCCCGGTATTGCGAGCCCACGGAGGACGGCTGGCAGGTGCGCGACGCCGTCCGGCGCATGGTGACGGTGCGTCGCCTCGACCTCACCCGGGAGGCGCGTCCCCCGGCCAGCGCGGACCTGATCCTGTGCCGCAACGTCGTCATCTACTTCGACCGGCCGATGCAGGAACGGCTCTTCGGCCAGTTCGCAGAGGCGCTGACCCCGGGAGGCATACTCGTGCTGGGCAAGGTCGAAACGCTCCTCGGCGTCGCGCGGGAGCGGCTCACCCTGGTCGACGCCCGCGAGCGCATCTTCCGGCGGCCCGCATGAAGGCCGGCGAGATCATGGTCCACGTGGCTGAATACAAGGTGGGCGGGGCGGGGGACACGCTGATCACGGTGGGGCTGGGCAGCTGCGTGGCGGTGGCGCTGCACGATGCCGACGCCAAGGTCGGCGGGCTGGCCCACATCCTGTTGCCGTCGCCGGCGCTGAGCCGCCGCGACCCGAACCCCGGCAAGTTTCCGCAGACGGCCATCCCCCTCCTCCTCCAGGACATGGTCGGCCGAGGTGCCCGCGCGTCGCGCATCACCGCGCGCCTGGCGGGGGGCGCCTCCATGTTCATGAACCTGCAGCCGGCCGGGACGATCCAGATGGGGGAGCGCAACCTCGTGGCGGTGCGCGCTGCGCTCACCCACCACGGCATTCCCCTCGTGGGGAGCGCCGTCGGGGGCGACTTCGGGCGGACCATCCGCTTCTTCGTGGACGACGGGCGCATCGAGGTCTCGACGGTTCGCCGGGGAGTGACGCATCTCTAGCCTGCCGACGGTCCTGGTTGCCGACGACAGCGCGCTGATCCGGCGCCTCCTGACGGAGATCATCGACGGCTCGGGCGAGTTCCGCGTGGTGGCCACGGCACGGCACGGGCTCGACGCGCTCCGCAAGGTGCACGAATACCAGCCCGACCTGGTCACGATGGACCTCGAGATGCCGGAGCTCGACGGCCTCGGCGCCATCGGGTACCTGATGTCCGAGGCCCCGCGCCCGGTCGTGGTCATCAGTTCGTACGCGGGGCCCGGCACCGCCGGGGCCATCCGCGCGCTGGAGCTCGGCGCGGTGGAGCTGGTGGCCAAGGAGGCGGGCCGGGACGACGAGTCGCGGGGCCGCTTCTCCGCGCGGGTGCTCGAGGCGCTCCGGGCTGCGCGCGCCGCCGATATCCATCGGATGCCGATGCTGGCCCGGCCGCACCGGCCCGACCTGCCGGCCGATTCGTTCGCGCTGCCGGGGCGCGCCCGCTTCTGCGTGGCGATCGCCGCCTCGACCGGCGGCCCGCGGGCGCTCGCGGAGGTCATTCCGCACATCGCGCGCGGGCACCAGGCGGCGGTGGTGGTCGTGCAGCACATGCCGCCCCGCTTCACGCGCAGCCTGGCCGAGCGTCTCGCGGTGCAGAGCGACCTGGCGGTGGTCGAGGGCGAGCACGGCGCCCCGCTCGTGTCGGACACCGCGTACATAGCGCCGGGGGATTATCATATGCGAGTGACGGACGGACCCGACGGCATCGCGCTCGCGCTCGACCAGGGACCGCCGCTCTGGGGCGTGCGGCCTGCCGCCGATCCGCTGTTTCGGTCCGTGGCCCAGCTGTTCGGGCGGCGCGCCGTGGGCGTGGTCCTCACCGGGCTCGGGCGCGATGGCGCGGAAGGGCTCCGGCAAATTCACGACGCCGGCGGCAAGGGCATCGCGCAGGACCGCGGGAGCTCCACCATCTTCGGTATGCCCAACGCGGCGCAGCTCGCCGGCGGGGCCGACCTGGTGCTCCCGGTCGGCGAGGTCGGCGCCCGCGTCACGGCGCTGCTGGCCCGGATGAACCTCGCGTGACCGCCGTCGGCACGTGCCAGTACCTGCTGGTCCACGCCGGCGGACGCCCGATCGGGCTCGAGGTGGCCGAGGTGCTGGAGGTCGTCGACCTCTCGGCCACGTTCGCCGTGCCCACCCACGAGCCGGCGCTCCGCGGCGTGGTGGCCGTGCGCGAACGCCTCGTGCCGGTGGTGAACCTGTCGGCCGTGCTCTGGGGCGACTCCGCGCCGGCCGTCCGTGGCGAGGTGGGCGTGCTCGCGCGGGCGGGCCGCCAGCGCATCTGCCTCGAGGTGGACAGTGCGGAGGCGGTGCTCGCCGAAGACGTGGTGCCGGTGCCCGCCGGCGAGTCGCTCCCGTGGGCCATGGGAGTCGCCCGCCGCGACGGGGCGCTGGTCCCGATCCTTGACCTCAAAGCCCTGGGAGCCCGGCTCCTGGGAGGGAAGAGCGGTGCATGACGACCGGCGATGACATCCAGGTGGTGATCTTCCAGGGCGGCACGCAGGAGTTCGCCCTCGAGATTTCCCAGGTGGACCGAATCCTCCGCTACCAGCAGCCGTCGGCGGTGCCGAGCGCGCCCGACTTCCTCGAGGGCGTCCTGCCGTACGGCGGCGGTGTCGTGCCGGTGGTGGACCTTCGGAAACGCCTCGGGGTCGAGGCCCGCCAGCAGGACGAGACCCGGGTCATGATCGTCACCATGGACGGGCAGCGGGTCGGGATGATCGTGGACGGCGTCCGCGAGGTGCTGCGCATCGACAGTCGCCGGATCGCCGCCCCGCCGGCCATGGTGCGGGGCCTGGCGGCCAAGTACATCGCCGGCGTCCTCACCCTCGAGGGCCGCACCGTAATCCTGTTGCAGGCGGGTCGGTTGTTCAGCGGCGAGGAGCGCCTGCAACTCGAGGCCGCCGCCACGTGACGGAGGGCTGGCTCACGGCCCTGCGCGACGAATACGCCGCCCTTGCCGCGCGACTGGGCAAGGCGCCGGCCGGGGCGGAGCGCCAGGCCATCAAGCGGGACATCATCGCCTACTTCAAGAGGGTGGACGGCACGCTCGGGGAGCTTGCGGCGCTCAAGGAGCAGATCCGCGCCCTCGTCGAGCAGTACAAGCAGCTGGCGGCCGACGCCGAGGACACCGAGGCGCCGCAATTCACCGGCGCCCGGCCGGTGGTGCACGCCGATCACCTCGGCGCATCGACCTACATCGAGAAGGGCTGGAGCCTGATATCGCTCGGCGACTTTCCCGGCGCCATCCAGGCCCTGGGCAAGGCGCTCGCCCTCTCCCCCGACGACACGCAGGCGCTCTCCCTGCTCGGCTGGGCTCAGATGCTCGCCGAAGAGTACGACGAGGCGCTCGGCACCTTCTCGAAGGTCCTCATGCGGGAGCCGGCGAATGCGCTGGCCCGAATCAACGTCGGCTACATCTGCCTCAAGAAGCGCATCTTCGGCGAGGCGATTGAGCATCTCTCCCGCGCCATCCGCCTCGACAACGACCGGAAGGCCACCCTCTACGCGCACTTCTACCTGGGGCTCGTCTACCAGGAACGCGAGATGTACGAGGACGCGGACGCCTTCTTCCGCAAGGCGCTGGCCCTGGGCCCCAACCTGATCGAGGCCTACTACGAACTGGGCCGGTCGCTCTGGTTCATGGGACGGAAGGACGACGCGAAGCAGGCCTGGACCGACGGACACAAGGCCAACAAGTTCAACCCGTGGGGCAAGCGTTGCCGCGAACTGCTCGACCTCGCGGCCGCCGGAGGGGACATCCCTCGACGTTCTCCAGCCTGATACTCGCTGTCGCGCTCCTGCAGGGACAACCGACCGCCACGACGGTGGGGCGCGTCACGGCGGTCGCCTGGCCCGCCGACGCGGCGATGGCCGCCGGGCTGGCGGAACTCGCGGACCAACCGGCCACGTGGCCCGGACTCGGGCAGCGAGACCTCGGTGAACTCCGGCTGGTCGTCACCTCCGATTCCCAAAGCTTCCGCGAGTTCACGCGGGGCCGGCTCCCCGGCTGGGGCGCCGGTGCGGCCTTCCCCGGCGGGCGCACCATCGTGCTCCGCGCCGACGCGGGCGACGTGGTGGGGACCCTGCGCCACGAGCTCGCGCACCTGGCGCTTCATCAGGCGGTCCGGGGGCGCGTGCCGCTCTGGTTCGACGAGGGCTACGCAACCGTGGCGAGCGGCCAGTGGGACATCTTCGACCGGCTCGGCGTGAACCTGGCCGTGGCGAGGGGCGCCACACCAGGGTTGCGGGAGCTCGACGGGGCGCTCCGCGCGTCCCAGATGTCGGCCGATGCCGCCTACGCGCTGGCGGCCACGGCGGTCCTCGAATTGGCCCGGCGGAACCCGACCGGCACGCTCGATCCGCTCTTTGAGCGGCTCGAGGCCGGCACCGGATTCGACGAGGCGGTGCTCGCGACCACCGGCTTGAGCCTGGATCGGTTCGACGAACTGTGGCGCCGCAGCGTCCGGTTGCGGTTCGGGTTGGTCACGTGGATGCTCGGCACGGGGCTCTGGATCGTCATGGCGGCCCTGCTTGCCATCGGGTACGAGGCTCGACGCCGCCGGGACCTGCCGAGGAGGGCGGCACTGGACGTCGGGTGGGTGGTCGAGCCGGAGGAGCCCCCGGCCGACCTTCCAGGTCAGGACACCGGCGGCCCGGAAGTGCCCCCAAATGAGGCCGGCCCGCTTGACCATGGGCGCACTCCCGGCTAGCGTTCTCCGCTTATGCCCGAACCATCAAAGGTCACGAAGGCGCGTGCTATCCCGCTGGGGCCTCGCAACTTGGCCCTCCTCGCGGCCGGAGTCGTCTCGCTCGTGGCGGGATACTTGCTCCTCGCTTCCGGAAGCACCAGCCTTGCTGCGGTGTTGCTGGTCCTCGGCTACTGCGTCCTTCTCCCATTGGGAATCGCGCTCTAGCCCGGGCCATCCCGGTCGCGCGACCGGGCGAATAGCTCAGCTGGTTAGAGCGCCTGCCTTACACGCAGGATGTCGGGGGTTCGAGTCCCTCTTCGCCCATGGGGCCGCGCGAGCCGCGGTCTGGTCGGTACCCGCACTCTGTTCCGTTCTCTGGAGGCCGCAGGAATGCGCCTGAATCGCCTGGTCCCGGTTGTCGCCCTCGGTCTCCTCGGCGCCTTGCCCGCCGGCGCGCAGATCCCCTCGGGCGCACGGCGCCTCGGCGCGCCCGCGGTGGCGTCGCCCAAGCTGCTGGTTGCTACGCCCTACGCGTTCGTCGAGGGCGATTCGGCCATGGCGGTCGAGGTGGGCAACGCGCTCCGTGTCCGGATGGAAAAGGTGGCCGGCACCACCTACCGCGTCGTGCCGCTGAAGCAAATGCAGTCCGCGCTCGCCCAGTACGGCTATCCGGTCGATGCCCTCCTGCAGCCGGTGGTGGCGCGCCGTTTCGCTCTCGAACTGCAGGCGCGGGTCATGCTGACCTCCTCGCTCGCCAAGAACGAGTCCGGCGTGTACGTCATCACCGCCCGGTTGGCCGGGGTCAACGACGATGCCGGCAACGTGGTCGTGGTCCGCCAGACCGCGGGGCAGACGGCCAAGCAGCTCGGCGAGGCCGTGGCCGATCTCTTCAGCCCCGCCGTGAAGTCGGCCGATGAGGCCAAGATGTGCGTGGACGAGCGCGCCACCAAGCCGGACAAGGCGGCCGATGCCGCCAAGAAGGCGATCGCCATCCTGCCCACGAACGGTCTCGCCCAGTTCTGCCTCGCGCAGCTCGCGATGGACCGGAAGGCGCCGTCCGCCGAGGTCGTCGCGGACCTGCAGGCGGCGGTCAAGGGCGATCCGCAGAGCCTCCCGGCGTGGAACGCGCTCGCCCGGGAATACCAGGCCGCGAACGACAGCGCCAACGTCATCGATGCCTACCAGCACATGCTGCTGGCGGCGCCGACCAACCAGCCCCTCCGCGAAACGGCCTTCAAGCTCTTCCTTCAGTACGGCCGCCCGGACGCTGCCGTCGAGGTGGCCAAGGAAGGCCTGAAGCTGGACCCGTCCAACGCCGACCTGTGGGACCTGCTCAGCAATGCCTACGCGACGGCCGGAGACTATCCGCAGGCCATCCAGTCCCTCGAGCACGTCTATCTCGAGGCGCCGGACCGCGCCGACTCGACGTACTTCCTCAAGATCACGGTCTTCGCGGCGGCCCAGCCCGACACGGCCGCCCTGCTCAAGTGGGCCCGACTCGGCGTGGACAAGTACCCGGACAATTCGGCGCTGCTTGGCCAGCTGGTCACGGCCTACGGCCTGACCGGCCCCGCCGACAGCCTGGTCGCGGTCACCAGCCGGCTCATCGTGCTCGACCCGACCGCCGTAGCGCCCGCACTCTCCGCCGCCAAGGTGCTCGGCGAGCAGAAGCGGATCACCGAGGCCATGCTCTTCACCGACTTCGCCATCCAGCATGGCGACGCGCAGGAAAAGGAGAGCGCCGCCGCCATCCTGACGAACGGGGCGCTGCCGCTCCTCCAGCCGGCGGAGCAGAACCTCCCGCTGGCGGCCGACGTGTTGCGCCGGGCGGTGGGGGCAGCGGCTCCCGACGGCCGTGTGGCCCCGACCGCCAACTACCTGCTCGGCCTGGCCACGTTCTATCAGGTTCCGGCCATCGACAAGCAGGCCGAGGCCACCAAGTCGTGCGAGCTGGCACGCAAGGAAGAGGGGCTCCTGGCGGAAGCGGAGAAGGGATTCACCCTCGGCGCGGCCACGAAGCCGGCGGACGCGGCCAAGAATCTCGACTTCATCAACCAGTTCAAGCCGCGAGTGGCCTCGATGATCAAGGCCTACTGCCAGTAGGCCTTCCACCCGGACGCGCCCCCGGTTATTATGGTGCGCTGCATCGGGGGCTGTAGCTCAGCTTGGTTAGAGTGCCGCACTGTCACTGCGGAGGTCGCGGGTTCGAGCCCCGTCAGCCCCGCTCCCGGATTACCCGGCACCCCGTTCGCCCTGGCGGACGGGGTGTTCTCTTTGGACGCTGCCTCCCAGGACATCCGGTGACCGAATTCCACCTCCCCGTCCTCCGCGACGCCGTGCTCCAGGTGGCGTCCGGCGCGCGACGCGCCGTCGACGCCACACTGGGCGACGGCGGGCACGCGGCCGTGCTGCGAGGCGCGGGCGCGGAGGTGCTCGGCATCGACCGGGATCCCGAGGCGATCGCGCGGGCCCGCGAGCGCCTCGGCACCGACGGCATCCGCTACCTCAACGCGCCCTACGCCTCGGCCGAGGCGCTGGCGGCGGTGGACGATTTCCACCCCGACTTCATCCTGCTCGACCTCGGCGTGTCGTCACGGCAGCTCGACGACGAGGCCCTGGGGTTCACCTTCCGCCGGGGCGCCGCGCTCGACATGCGGATGTCCCGCGCCGGGCCCACCGCGGCGGATCTCCTCAATCATGCGCCCGCCGCCGAGCTCGCCGCCGTCTTCAAGGACTTCGGCGACGAACCGCGGGCCCGACGCCTCGCGGATGAGGTCGTGCGGCGCCGAGCCCAGGCGCCGTTCATGGTCAGCGACGATTTCGTGAACGCCATCCGGGGGGTGCTCGGCGCCCGCTCGGGGCCGGGCGACTTCGCGCGGCTCTTTCAGGCGTTGCGCATCGCCGTCAACGGCGAGCTCTCCGGCCTGTCCGAGGCGCTTCCTGCGTTCCGTGACAGCCTCGCGCCTGGCGGTCATCTCGCGGTGATCAGTTATCATTCGGGCGAGGATCGGGTGGTGAAGCACGCCTTTCGCGAGTGGGCCACGGCCTGCATCTGCCCACCGGTGCAGCCGGTCTGTACCTGCCGCGGCCGGGCGCTCGGGCGGCTCTCGCCACGCAAGCCGATACTTCCGTCTCCTGAAGAAGTGGCCACCAACCCCAGGGCGCGGAGCGCGAGGCTCCGCGTATTTCAGGTTGCCGATGACGCTTAAGGGCCGGCACTGGGTCATGCTCTGGCTCGCCCTCTTCCTCGGCGTGGCGGCCGCGGTGCAGGCGCGCCAGACGGCCAGCTTCCGCACCGCGCAGCGCCTGGCCGCCCTCCGCCGGGAGCGGGCGACGCTCGAGGCCCGGCAGGCTGATCTGGAGCGGCGGATTCGCGACGCCTCGAGCCGTCCCGTGCTGGGCCGCATCGCGCAGGAAGACCTGCACCTGCATTTCCCCCGAGACTCCGAACAGGCGCCACTGCCGCTTCCCGCACCCGCCGGGGCCCGCTGATGGCGCGGATCCGCGCGCGGGTGGGCCTGATGGAAGTGGTGCTGGGCCTGTGCCTGCTCGCCATCATCGGGCGTGCCGGGCAGGTGCAGCTCCTGAACGGTGGCGACTACGCGAAGGAGGCCGCGAAGAGCCGCACGGAGGTTCGCCCCATTGAGGCCCGCCGCGGAACGCTCTACGACCGGAACGGGTCGACGCTGGCGGTCACCAATGAGTCCTATCGCGTCGGCATCGCGCCGAACGAGGTGACCGAGCGAAGCGCCCTCATCCGGACGGCGGCCCGGCAGCTGGACGTGCCGGCCGCGACCCTGCAGCGCGGTTTCGCCACGAAGAAGCCCTACCTCTATTTCTACGGACCGTACAGCGCCACGGACGTGGAACCGCTCCGGCGGTTCAAGGGCGTGCACGTGGAGGGGGTATACCTCCGTTCCTACCCCTCCCAGCGGCTGGCTGGCCGTGTCATCGGGCGGATGGGGCCGGACGGGGTGGCGGCATCCGGGCTGGAGCGGGCGCTCGAGCCGCTCATCCAGGGGACGCCCGGTGAAGAAGTGGTGCTGAAGGACCGAAGGGGGCGGCGCTACGAGTCGCCCGGGAGGCTCCGCACGGATCCGATCCCCGGGAACGACGTGGTGCTCACGATCGACGCCGAACTGCAGGACATCGCGGAACAGAGCCTGGCGGAGGCGGTCCGGGAGTTCGAGGCGCAGGGCGGGGACATCGTGTTCCTCGACCCGAAGACCGGGGAATTGCTGGCGGTGGCTTCCCAGAAGAACGGCCAGGCCGACCTGATGGCCTTTACCGAGCCGTTCGAGCCCGGCTCCACCGCCAAGCTCTTTACTGCCGCCGCCCTCCTGGCGCTGGATCGGGTCGACTCGACGGACCAGGTGAGCGGCGAGGGCGGGAAATGGGAGATGCCGCTCTCGAACGGGCGCACGCGGACGATCGAGGACGTGCACGAGGAAGACGGGATGCTCACGCTCGCCAAGGCGGTCGAGGTCTCGAGCAACATCGCCATGGCGAAGTTTTCCCAGCGGCTGAGCCAGGAGGAGCAGTACCGACAGCTCCGTGATTTCGGCTTCGGCGCGCCAACCGGCATCGAGCTCCCGTCGGAATCCCGCGGGGTGGTGCACCCGCTGGAGCGCTGGCAATCAGACTTGAGCCGGGTGAGCGTGGCGATGGGGTATTACTTCGAGGTGACGGCGCTGCAGCTCGCCGCGGCCTATGGGGCGATCGCCAACGACGGCATTCTCCTCACCCCCACGCTGGTGCGCGAGGTCCGCGCCCCGGACGGGACGGTGCTCTACCGGCACCAGCCGGAGCCGGTGCGCCGGGTGGTCTCGCCCGCGGTGGCGGCGCAGTTGCGCGAGTTCCTGCGCGCCGCGAGCGGCGTCGGCGGCACCGGCGCGGCGGCCCAGGTCGGCAACTACGGCGTGCTGGGGAAGACCGGCACCGCCCGCCGCGTGAAGCGCGGCCAGTTCGTCAACGAATACGTGGCGTCCATGGCCGCCATGTTTCCCGCGGACGACCCGCAGCTCGTCGTGGTGGTCAAGATCGACGCGCCCAGCACCGGAGGCATCTACGGCGGCGACGTGGCGGCGCCCGTGGTGCGGAAGATGATCGAGCAGGCGCTGGCCTCGAAGCGGGTGTCGTTCGACCGCGCGCGACTGCTGAAGGGCACGGGCGCGCCGGCCGTCGCGGCCGCCCCCAGGCGTGCGCCGGCGCGGGTGGAGCCGCCGCGGGTGGTCGTACCATGGCCCATCCCGCGAGACACCACCCCGTCCACGCCGGTGGCCGTCCCGGCAGTCGTCGGGCTGTCGGTGCGGGCGGCCGCCCTCGCACTCCACCGGCGCGGGTTCGAGGTCGCGGTGTCCGGCGCGGGCAAGGTCACCAACTCGAGCCCCGCGGCCGGGGCAACGGCGCCCCAAGGCGCCACCGTACGAATTCAGGCGGAACCATGACCGTGGAATGGAATGACCTGTTGACCTCGCTTCGGCGGGAGGGCCTGCTCGTCGGCGCGCCGGCGACCAGCGTCCCGCTCACGGGACTCGGGATCGACTCCCGCACCATTGGGACCGGCCAGCTCTACTGCGCGGTGCGCGGCACCACGTCGGACGGACATGCGTTCGTCGCCGCCGCCGTGCGCAAGGGAGCGGCGGCCGTGATGGTGGAGGTGCCGACCGGGGCGGGTGTCCCGGAAATCGTGGTGAGCGACGGCCGCCGGGCCGCGAGCGTGGCGGCACGGGCCTGGTACGGCGACCCGGCCGCCGGCATGACGCTCATCGGCATCACGGGGACGAACGGCAAGACGACCACGACCGGCCTGGTGCGGCACCTGTTCAACGCCAACCGAACGGCGGGCAGCATCGGCACCCTCGGT
Organism: uncultured Gemmatimonadaceae bacterium; assembly: GCA_964571795.1. GTDB lineage: Bacteria > Gemmatimonadota > Gemmatimonadetes > Gemmatimonadales > GWC2-71-9 > SPDF01. The sequence goes on from CAZNDK010000003.1 coordinate 91,810, forward strand.
GCGTTCGACGGGGTGGGGCAGCCGGTGCCGTCGACCGCGGGAAGCCTGACCACCCCGGGGCCCGTGGACCTGCACGCCACCTTCGCCGCGCTGCGCGACCGGGGGGTCACGCACGTCGCGATGGAAACGTCGTCGCACAGTCTCGATCAGGGACGGCTGGACGGGCTGATGTTCGCCGCGGGAATCTTCACCAACCTCACGCACGAACATCTGGACTACCACCGGACGATGGAGCATTACTTGGCGGCGAAGCTCCGGCTGAGCGCGCTCCTAGGGCCCGCAGGCGTGGAGATCGTCAACGCCGACGACTCGGCGTGGGCCGCGATGCCGCCGTTCCCGCGGCGCGTGACGTTTGGCGAGTCGCCCGATGCCGACGTGCGGGCCGAGGAGGTCCTGCTCGAGGCCGGGGGCACCCGGTTCCGCATGACCGGCCGGTTCGGGAACGCCGACGTCCGCATTCCGCTGATGGGCTCGTTCAACGTGTCGAACTCGCTCGCCGCGGCGAGCGCCGCGCTGGCGCTGGACATGCCACTCGCGACCGTCGTGGCACGCTTGGAGGCGGCGCCGCAGGTGCCGGGAAGGATGGAGCGGCTGGCCGATGCGCCGATGGTGGTGCTCCGCGACTACGCGCACACCCCCGACGCCTTCAGCCGGGTGATCGCCACCCTCCGTCCGCTGACACCTGGCCGGCTGATCCTGCTCTTCGGGTGCGGCGGCGACCGCGACCGCACCAAGCGGCCCGAGATGGCGCGGATCGCCGTGGAGGGTGCGGACCTCGTGGTCATTACCTCCGACAATCCGCGCACCGAGGACCCGGAGCGGATCATGGACGACATGGAGGCCGGCATGGGCGGGGCCCACCACCTGCGCATCACCGACCGCGAGGAAGCCATTCACAAGGCGCTTGCGGGGGCCGGCAAGGGCGACACGGTCCTCCTGGCCGGCAAGGGCCACGAGACCTACCAGATCGTGGGTACCACCAAGCACCATTTCGACGAGCGGACCATCGTCCAGGCGGCGTTGCGGGGCCGGGCGTGATCTGGACCAGCGGCAGCGTCCGGGAGGCCCTTGGCCTGCCGGCCGGGTCGACTCCGGGGCAGACGTTCTCCATCGTGTCCACCGACACGCGTTCGCTTCCGGATGGCGCGCTCTTCGTGGCCCTCGCCGGCGAGCGCTTCGACGGGCACGCGCACCTGAACGAGGCGGCGGCCGCCGGCGCGCTGGGCGCGGTGGTGCGCACCGGGACGCCTCCCTGTCCCGGGCTCGAACTCTTCGAGGTGCCAGACACGGTCGAGGCGCTGGGGTGGCTGGCTCGGGCCCGGCGGCGGCGGATCGGCGGTCCGGTGGTGGCGGTGACCGGCACCAACGGGAAGACCAGCACGAAGGAGATGCTCGCCGCCGCGCTCCGCACGCGGTTTCGGGTGCACGCCACGCGCGCCAACCTCAACAACCTGATCGGGGTGCCCCTCACCATCCTCGAGGCGCCGGCGGACACCGAGGCACTGGTGGTGGAGGCAGGGGCCAGCGTGCCGGGTGAAATCGGCCGCTACCGCCAGATCATCGAGCCGACGGTGGCGGTGATCACGAACGTCTCCGCTGGCCACCTGGAAGGGTTCGGCTCGCTGGACGGCGTGCTGGCGGAAAAGCTCTCGCTGGTCGACGGGGTGCCGCTTGCGGTGGTGGGGACCGATCCGCCCGCGCTGACGCTGGGGGCGCGGCGCCGGGCGCGCCGGGTGGTGACGGCCGGCCTCGACACGGGGGAGCTGCGGCCCGATGCGGTGACGCTAGACGCACGAGGCTGTGCTACGGTCGTGACCGAGCAGGGGCGCTTTACCCTGCCGCTCCCCGGGAGGCATCTCGCCGCCAACGCGATGCTGGTGTGGGCGGTCGCGATCCATCTCGGCCTCGACCCACGGGCCGTGGGCCGCGCCCTGGAGCGCCTGGAGGTTCCCGGGGGTCGGGGGCAGGTGATGGAGGCCGGCGGGTTCACGATCCTCAACGACTGTTACAACGCCAACCCCCTCTCCTTCCGGGCGGCGATCGCGACGGCGCAGGCCATGCGGGCCGGCAAGCGGCTCGTGTTCGTGGCCGGTACCATGCGCGAGCTTGGGGCGGAGTCGACGGCGCTCCATGCCCAGATTGCGCGCGACCTCGTGGCGTTGAAGCCCGAGTTGCTCGCGGCGGTCGGGGAGTTCGTGCCGGCGCTGGAGGCCCACCGCGCCGAACTCGGCGGCCGGCTGGTGGTGGCCGCCGACGTGCCCGCGCTGGGCGCGGCGCTGTCGGCCCGGCTCGAGGGCGGGGAGCTGGTCGTGCTGAAGGCGTCCCGCGGCGTCGCCCTCGAACGTATAATTCCCCTCCTGACCCCGCGCGCCGCCCCCGGATCCTGAGGCCCGATGTTCTATTACTGGCTGGCCCCGCTCGGCAAGCAGTTCATCCTGTTCAACCTGTTCAACTACATCGCCTTTCGCGCCGCGGGCGCTGGGGTCACGGCGCTGCTGGTGTCGTTCGTCGTGGGCCCCTGGGTCATCCGGCGGCTGCGGGCGCACAAGATCGGCCAGGTCATCCGCGCCGAGGGGCCGGCCAGCCACCAGGGCAAGCGCGGAACGCCCACGATGGGCGGGCTCGTCATCATCCTGGCCACCCTGCTGCCCACGCTGCTCTGGGCCCGCATCGACAATCGCATGGTGGTGGTGGCCACCCTCGCGACGGTGTGGATGGGTGCCATCGGGTTCCTGGACGACTACCTCAAGATCGTGCAGGGCAAGTCGCGCGGGCTGGTGGCCAAGTGGAAGCTGGCGGGCCAGTGCACCTTCGGCCTGGTCCTCGGGCTCTACCTGCTCTTCTTCCCGGTGGTCCCGGTCACCATCATCCCGGCCACGGCGACGACCGTGCCGTTCTTCAAGTACCTCGTGGTCAACTTCGCGCCGCTCCTCTTCGTCGGTTTCGTGGTGTTCGTCATCACCGCCTGGAGCAACGCGGTGAACCTGACGGACGGCCTCGACGGCCTGGCCGCCGGGCTCACCGCCATCGCCGCCGCGGCGTTCGCGTCGTTTGCGTACCTCTTCGGGCGGGTGGACTTCACGTCGTACCTGAACCTCATCTACCTGCCGGGGGCCGGGGAACTGGCGGTGTTCTGCGCCGCGCTGATGGGCGCGGCGCTCGGCTTCCTCTGGTTCAACGCGCATCCGGCCGAAGTGTTCATGGGCGACACCGGCAGCCTCGCCATCGGCGGCGCGTTCGGCACGGTGGCCATCCTGCTGAAGGCGGAGTTCCTGCTGGTGCTGATCGGCGGGGTGTTCGTGGCCGAGGCGGTGTCGGTCATGCTGCAGACCTCGGTGTACAAGTGGTTCAAGAGCACGCGGGGCCGGGAATACGCCGACGCGCACAAGGTGTTCCGGATGGCGCCGCTGCATCACCATTTCGAGAAGCACGGATGGGCCGAGACGACCGTCGTGATCCGGTTCTGGATTCTCGGCATCTTCTGCGCGCTGGTGGCGCTGGCCACGCTCAAGGTGCGGTGATGCTCGACGCCTGGCGCGCCGCGGGCCGCGAGGTGGCCGTCATCGGCCTTGGCAGGAGCGGTGTGGCGGCGGCCCGGCTGCTCCGCCGGCACGGCGTGCCGGTCTACGCCTCCGACGGCGGAGCCGGTCCGGCGCTCGAGGAGCAGGCGGCGCAGCTCCGGCTGGAGGGAGTGGAGGCCGAGGTGGGGCGTCACGACCTCGCGCGGATCGCCAGGGCGGTCGCCGCCGTCGTGTCGCCCGGCATCGCACCCGAGGCGGCGCCGGTGGCCGCGGCGCGCGACGCGGGGATCGAGGTGGTGGCCGAGTCGGAACTGGGGCTCCGGTGCCTGCCGGGCACCCGCATCCTGGCAATCACCGGGACCAACGGGAAGACCACCACCACGGCCCTCACCGCCCACCTGCTGGCATCGGCCGGGCTCCGTGCCGCGTCCGCCGGCAACATCGGGCGGCCGCTCTCCGCCGTGGCGCTCGAGGACTCGCCGCCCGCCTGGCTCGCGGTGGAATTGTCGTCGTTCCAGTTGCACGACATGCCGGGGCTCGCCCCGGCGGCGGGGGTGCTGACCAACCTCGCGCCGGACCACCTCGACCGCTACGCCACCCTCGCGGACTATTACGCCGACAAGGCGAAGCTCTTTCGCAACGCCACCGCCGCATCGGTCTGGATCACCAACGGCGATGACCCCGAGGTGCGCCGGATGATGGTGGACATTCCCGGCGTGCACCGACAGTTCTCGACGGCTCGTGTGGCCGACGGCTGGTACGATCGCGATGGCGGCCGCCTGATGCTGGGGCGCGCGCCGCTCATTCCGCGCCGTGAGCTCCTCCTCCTCGGCGACCACAACGTGGCGAACGCCCTGGCCGCGGCGCTCGCCGCGTGGGTGGCCGACGTGCCGATGGCGGCCCTCGCCGACGGGCTCCGCTCGTTCCGTGCGCTGCCGCACCGGCTCGAGCCGGTGCGCGAGGTGGACGGCGTGCTCTGGATCAACGACAGCAAGGCCACCAACATCGCGTCCACCGAGGTGGCCCTCGCGGCGCTCGACCGGCCCTATGTCCTCCTCCTGGGCGGGCGGCACAAGGGTGAGCCCTATACGCGCCTGGCGCCGTTGCTCGCTAGCGGCTGCCGGGCCGTGATCGCCTACGGGGAGGCCGGCCCGCTCGTGAAGGCCGATCTTGCCGGTTCGGTACAGGTAGTCGACGGAGGCTCGTTCGACGACGTGCTCGGCAAGGCGAAGCGCCTGGCCCAGCCGGGCGACGCGGTGTTGCTGTCTCCCGCCTGCTCGAGCTACGACATGTTCAAGAACTACGAGGAGCGCGGCGCCCGGTTCCGCGCCGCGGCGGAGGCGTTCTGAGCGCCCCGGTGGCGCGGCACCCCGGTGAGCTCCGGTGGGAAACCCGGCTGCTCACGGTGGTGACGGCCACGATGGTGGTGTTCGGCATCGCGAACGCGTACGGCGCGCTGAGCCTCCAGACGCCGGGCGGCGCCGCGGCGTTTGCGCTTCGCCAGCTGGTCGGCGCGCTCGTCGGCCTCCTGGCCCTCAGCGTCGTGGCGAGCGTCGATTACCATGTGTGGCGCCGGGCCGCCTGGCCCCTGCTGATCGTCACCATCCTGCTCCTCCTGATTCCCGTCCTGCCCGGTCTCGGCCGCTGGTCTCCGTCGCTCAACGGCGCCCGTCGGTGGGTGAGGTTCGGCAGCTTCCAGTTCCAGCCTTCCGAGCTGGCCCGCCTCGCCATCATCATCTGGTGCGCCATGCTGGCGGCCAAGAAGGGCGCCCAGGTGCGGGAGTTCAAGAAGGGCGTCATGCCGTTCCTCGTGGGCATCGGGGCGGTGTCCCTCCTGATCTTCCTGGAGCCCAATCTCTCGATGGCCACCCTGGTGGCCCTGCTCGGCATGGTGGTGCTCTTCGCGGCCGGCGCCAAGATCGGCCACTTCATCCTGCTGGGGTTCGGCGGGCTGTTCCTGGTCTACGAGAAGATCCAGTCGGCCCAGTACCGGATGGCCCGCCTCACCACCTTCCTCAATCCTGGCGACGGCACCGACGCCGCTGGGATGCAGATCCACCAGTCGCTGGTCGGCATCGGCTCGGGCCGGTTCTTCGGGGTCGGGTTCGGCGAGGGCCAGCAGAAGCTCTTCCTGCCGTACGCCTATTCCGACTTCCTGTTCAGCACGATCGGCGAGGAGTGGGGGTTCCTGGGCGTGGTGCTCGTCGTCGTGCTGTTCGGGATCTTCCTCTGGCTCGGTTTCCGGATCGCGCGCAGCGCCCCGGATCCGTTCGGGCAGTTCCTGGCCGTCGGCATCACCGCGATGGTCGGGATTACCGCCGTCATGCACATGGCGGTGTCCCTGGCGCTGATGCCGACCACCGGGCTCACCCTGCCGTTCATGTCGTACGGCCGCTCTAGCCTGGTCATCTCGCTGGTGGCCACCGGGATCCTCGTGAACATCGGCCGGATGCGAGGCAGGGCGTCGAAGGAGCCCGCGGCCCCGTGAGCACCGTCCTCATCGCGGGCGGCGGTACCGGAGGGCACCTGATGCCGGCGCTGGCGCTCGCCGCCGAGCTCCGCCGCCGGCGCCCCGACCTGGAGCCGGTGCTGGTCGGCGCCGTGCGCGGCATCGAGTACTCGCTGCTCCCGGCGCGGGAGTTTCGGTATGTCCTCCTGCCTGCGGAGCCGCTCTACCGCCGGCAGTGGTGGAAGAACTGGCGCTGGCCGCTGGTGGCGAGCCGCCTCGCGAGCTCCGTGGGGCAGTTGCTCGACCGCGAGCGGCCGGTCGCCGTGCTGGGCACCGGCGGATATGCATCGGCGCCCGTCGTCTATCTCGCCGGCCGGCGGGGGATCCCGACCGCCATCCAGGAGCAGAACGCCTTCCCGGGCCTCGCGACCCGCCTCCTCAGCCGGCGCGTGCGGCACGTGTACCTCGGGGCGCCGGAGGCCAGGACCCATTTGCGGTTCGGCCGTTCGACGACGGTGTTCGACACTGGCAATCCGATCGTGCCCCCCGACCCGGCGCGGGCGCCCGCCGCCCGCCGCAGGTTTGGACTCTCAGACAACCGCCCCGTCGTGCTCGTCACCGGGGGGAGCCAGGGCGCCGTGGCGCTGAACGAGGCAACGGCCGGGTGGCTGTCCGCGGGGGGAGGGGAAGGGATGGTGGTCCTCTGGGCCACCGGGACTGGTTCCTACGCGCGGTTCCAGTCGCATCACCGCGCCCCTGACGTGCAGGTGTTCGACTTTCTCGACCCGATCGCCGATGCCTTCGCGGTGGCCGACCTGGTCGTCGGCCGGGCGGGCATGATGACCTGCGCCGAGCTCTGCGCCTGGGGGCTGCCCAGCCTCCTGATTCCCTTGCCGACCGCGGCGGCCGACCACCAGACCGCGAACGCCCGGGCGCTCGAGCGCTCCGGCGCGGCGCGGGTTCTCCTGCAGTCCGACCTGACCGCGGCCAGCCTGGGTTCCGCGCTCTCCTCGATGGTTTCGGACCGGGCCGGACGGGGAGCCATGGCAGCTGCTGCCGCGGCCCGGGGCCGGCCGACCGCGTCAGCGGACATCGTGTCGCATCTTTTGACGCTTTTGGGCTAGCTCCGCTCTTTCGCAACTCTCGACAAGATTTTACATTAGCTCAATTCCAATGGACTTATTCAACCCCTCCGATCCTCGGCCTGTGCACTTCGTCGGCATTGGCGGGGCGGGGATGAGCGCACTGGCCCTGATTGCGCGTCGCCGGGGTGTGGCCGTGAGCGGCTGCGACCCGGAGCCGAGCGGGGCGGCCGATGTGGCTGCGCTGGGCGCCGAGGTATTTGGCCGGCACGACCCGGCTCACGCGGCCGGGGCCCGGGCACTGGTGTACACAGCGGCGGTGCCGCCCGATCATCCCGAGCTGGTGCGCGCCCGGGAGCTCGGCATCCCGGTCATTCCGCGGAAGGAAGCGCTGGCGGGGCTGGTCGCCGGCGGCACCGTGGTTGGCATTGCCGGCACGCACGGGAAGACGACCACCACCGTCATGACCACCGAAGCCTTGGCGGCCTCTGGGTTGGCGCCGACCGGCCTGGCCGGCGGCCGCGTCGGGCAGTGGGGAGGGAACGCCCGGCTCGATGGCGACGCCCTCTTCGTGGTCGAGGCCGACGAATACGACAAGGCCTTCCTCGCGTTGCAGCCGACGGTGGCCGTCGTGAACAATGTCGAGGCCGACCATCTCGAGTGCTACGGCTCGCTCGACGCCCTGGAGGAGGCCTTCGCCACCTTTGCAGGCAGGGCACGCACCAGGCTGGTAGGCGCGGACGATCCCGGGGCAGCGAGGCTAGCCGCCCGGCTCGGCCCCGGCACCGTGCGGTTCGGGGTGGCCGTCGACGCCGAGCTCCGCATCGCGGAGGTGCGGCAGGACGCCGGCGCCACCTCGGCAAGCGTCCAACTGCCGGGTGGCGCGCGGGTCACGCTGCGGCTCAAGGTGCCCGGGCTTCACAACCTGCGGAACGCCACGGCCGCGCTCGGGGTGGTGCATGCCTTGGGCGGTCCGCTGGCCCCAGCGCTCGAAGCGCTGGCGGAGTTCGGCGGGGTGGGGAGGCGGTTCGAGCGGCTGGGCGATGCGGGCGGCGTCACGCTGGTGGACGACTACGCGCACCACCCCACCGAGCTGGTGGCCACGCTGGAAGCGGCGCGCCAGGCGTTTCCCGGGCGGCGGCTCGTGGCGGTGTTCCAGCCGCACCTCTTCAGCCGGACCGAGGCCCACGGCGTGGCCATGGGGCAGGCGCTCGCGGCGGCCGACGTCGCGGTAGTGACCGAGATCTACGCCGCACGCGAAAAGCCGGTGCCCGGCGTGAGCGGACGCGCGGTGGCCGATGCCGCCAGGGCTGCGGGGGCCGACGTGCACTTCGCGCCGGAGCGCGCCACGGTCGGGCAACTGGTCAGGGGCCTCCTCCGGCCCGGCGACGTGGTCCTCACGCTCGGCGCCGGCGACATCACCCGGCTGGGACCGGAGCTGGCCGCATGGCTGCGCGCGGCCTGACGCGGTTCCGCCGTCCGGCGGGCCTCGCATTGCTGGTGGCCCTCGGCGGCGCCGCGGTCTGGTTCGGTGGGCCGGCGCTGCTCCGGCACGTGAGCTTCTTCCGGGTACGGCGGGTCGAGCTGGTCGGCGTCACCTCGTCGAAGCCGGACGTCGTGGTGCAGGCCATGCGCCTGCCGGCCCGGGGAAACGTGTTCGACGATCTCCGGCCCTACGCCGCCCGGGTGCTCGCGCTCCCCGGCATCCGGAGCGCCGAAATTCACCGCCGGCTGCCTGGGACGCTGGTCGTCGTGGTGCGCGAGGCACCCGCGGTGGCGCTGGCCCCCCGCGAGGGCCGCCTGGCGATGGTGGGGCGGAATGGGAAGTTCCTGGCGTTCGATCCGGCGGTGTCCGCGCCGGACCTTCCGCTGGTGGACAAGCCCGATCCGGTTGTCGCCAAGGTGCTGGGGCGGCTCCAGGACATCGATCCGGAGTTATTTTCGAGAGTCACCACCGCCTCGCAGGTCCGCGGGGATGTGGTGCTGGACTTGGGCGGCCGCCGACTGTGGCTCCGTCCGGACGTGACAGCGGAGGACATTCGCGCGGTGACTGCAGCGGAACAGGTACTCGGCCGGCAAGGCCGCGCGTGGGCGGAACTCGACGGCCGGTTCGAGGGCCAGGTGGTGGTGCGGTGGCGGGCCGGGTGAGCGCCTCTCCCCAGCGCCTGGTCGCCGCCCTCGACCTCGGCACCACCCGCGCCGTGGCCATCGTCGCGGAGGCCACCGGCGATTCCCGCGAGCCCCTCGCGCGCATCCTGGGCGTCGGGATCGAGCGCACCGGCGGCATGCGCCGCGGCGTGGTGCGCGACCTCGAGGAGACCACGCGGGCCATCACGAAGGCCATGGCCGACGCGCAGCGGATGGCGGGTGTCGAGGTTGGCACGGTGTACTGCGGCATCGCGGGGGAGCACGTCGCGGGCCGGAGTTCGCACGGCATGGTGAGCGTCACCGGCGACGAGATCCGCACCGGCGACGTGGCCCGCGTCAACGACATGGCGAGCAATGTCTCGTTCGGCCGCGACCACGAGTTGCTCCACGCCATCCCGCAGGACTACATCATCGACCAGCAGCCGGGCATCAGCGAGCCGATCGGCATGACCGGCTCCCGGCTCGAGGCCGAGGTGTACCTGGTCACCGTGCTCTCGAGCGTGCTGCAGAACCTGCGGCGCGCGGTGGAACGGGCGGGGTACCAGGTCGGCGAATTCGTGCTCGAGCCGCTCGCCGCCTCGCTGGCCGTGCTGACGCCGGACGAACGCGAGCTCGGCTGCGCCATCGTGGAGCTCGGCGGCGGTTCGACCAATGTGTCCATCTTCCAGGGCGGCAAGATCCGCCACACCGCCTCGCTGCTGTGCGCCGGGGGGCATGTCACCGCGGACCTGGTGCACGGGCTCCAGGTCACGCAGCAGGACGCCGAGCGGATCAAGGAGCGGTTCGGGGCGGCCTACGAGCCCCTGGTGCCGGAAGACGACGTCATCCAGCTGCCGAGCACGCCGGGCCAGGGCGCCCGGAGCGCGCACCGGCGGGTGCTCGCGCATATAATGCACATGCGGCTGCAGGAGGTGCTGGAGTACGCCCTCGACGAGATCACCCGCTCGGGCTACCACCAGCGGCTGCCGGCCGGCGTCGTGCTGACCGGCGGGGGCGCCATGGCCACCGGCATCGTGGAACTGGGTCGCGAGGTGTTTGCCATGCCGGTGCGGGTGGGCGTCCCGCGGCAGGCGCTCACCGGCCTCGCCGACAGCGTGGAATCTCCCCGGATGGCGGTGCCCGCGGGGCTCGCCCTCTACGGGGCGCGGCAACTGGCGCTCGGCAGCGGCTTCGGCAGCGGCGGGCGCAAGGGCACGCAAGTGGAAAAGTATCTCGCTCCCGTCAAGCGTTGGCTGCAGGACTTCTTCTGATCCGCCCCGAGAGGACACACCCATGATCTTCGAACTCGAGGAATCGGTCACCCAGAGCGCCAGGATGAAGGTGATCGGCGTCGGTGGCGGCGGCGGCAACGCCGTCAACCGGATGATCGAGGAGCGCCTGCTGGGCGTGGAGTTCATCTCGGTCAACACCGATGCACAGGCGCTGGCGGCGTCCCGCTCGGACCTCAAGGTCCAGATCGGGAAGAAGCTCACGCGCGGGCTCGGCGCCGGCGCGCGGCCCGAGATCGGCCGCCAGGCGGTCGAGGAAAACCGCGACGAGATCATCGCGGCGGTGCAGGGCGCCGACCTGGTCTTCGTGACCTGCGGGATGGGCGGCGGCACCGGCACGGGGGCGGCGCCGATCGTGGCCCAGGTGGCCCGCGACATCGGGGCGCTTACCGTGGGCATCGTGACCAAGCCCTTCCTCTTCGAGGGCCGGAAGCGGATGCGCCAGGCCGAAATGGGCATCGCGGAACTCCGCAACAACGTCGACACCATGATCGTGGTGCCGAACGAGCGGCTCCTCGCCGTGGTCGGGAAGGGAATTCCCTTCCAGGACGCCCTGAAGAAGGCCGACGAGGTGCTGCTGCACGCCACGCAGGGCATCGCCGGGCTCATCACCTCGACCGGCATCATCAACGTGGACTTCGCCGACGTCCGCACCATCATGCAGAACGGCGGGGCGGCGCTGATGGGCACCGGCACCGGCCGCGGGGACAACCGGGCCATGGAGGCGGCGCAGCAGGCCATCTCGAGCCCGCTGCTCGACAACGTCTCGATCACCGGCGCCACCGGCGTCCTGATCAACATCACCGGGGGCAACGACCTCACCCTCGGCGAGGCCAGCACCATCAACCAGATCATTCACGACGCCGCGGGCGACGACGCCGAGATCATCTTCGGCGCGCACAACGATCCCGCCATGCAGGGCGAGGTGCGGGTCACGGTCATCGCCACGGGCTTCGACCGCACCGTGACGCACGACGCCGGGCGGGCCGGCTCGGGCATCCTCACCTTCCCGCAGCCGCGCCGCGCGTCCACGCCGGCGCCGCTCTCGACCCCGGCGCCGGCCGCGCGCCCGGAGCCGCGCCGGACCGCCGCGCCGTCCGACGTGCCCGACATGGAAATCCCGACCTTCATCCGCCGACAGATGGACTGATGCGGGTCGTCCGGTTCCTCGCGGCGCTCGCGATCGTCCTCCTCGGTGCCTGGGCCACCCTCACGGGCAGCTGGCCCTGGCACCGCCTGCCCGTGGCCGAGCCGATCGTGGTGAGCAACGCCTGGACCGAATCCGCCGACACGCTGCACTGGGGCGAGACGGTGTCCGAATTGCTGGCCCGGCAGGGCATCGTCGGGGTGAACCTGCAGGACATCGCCACCCGCTCGCAGTTCGACCCGCGGCGGGCACGCACCGGCCTCGTCTTCAACTTCCGGCGCCCGCGCCTCGACTCCCTCCCGACGGCCTTCTCCGTGCGCACAGGCGCCGGGGAACGGCTGCAGTTCCTGCGGTCGGAGGAGGGATGGACCACCGAGGTCCAGCCGATCGCGTGGCGGCCGGAGGTGGTCCGCATCCAGGGCCCGATCGACAACTCGCTCTACGTGGCGCTCGACCAGGGCGTGGACGACGCGATGCTCGGGCGCGGGGAGCGCGAGCGGCTGGCGTGGGACCTGGCCGATGTGTACGCCTGGTCGGTGGACTTCACGCGCGACATCCGCCCCGGCGACCGATTCCAGGTGGTGCTGGAGCGGATGGTGTCCGAAGAGGGTGAGGTCCGGTTCGGGAAGATCCTCGCCGCCGACCTGACGGTGAACGGCCGGGCCCAGACCGCCTTCCGATTCGAGGGGCAGGACGGGAAGCCGTCCTACTACGACGTCGATGGGCAGTCCCTGAAGCGGGCCTTCCTCCGCGCACCGCTGCAGTTCCGGCGGATCTCGTCGAGCTTCAACCGCTCGCGGCGGCACCCGATCCTCGGGTTTGCCCGCCAGCACCAGGGCACCGACTACGCCGCCGATTATGGCACGCCGGTGCTGGCTGCCGGCGATGGCGTGGTGGGTCAGGCGGGCCGGTCGGGCGGCTACGGCAACCTCATCGAGATCCGGCACGCCAACGGGATCGTCACCCGATACGGCCACCTTAGCGCCATCCTGGTCCGGCAGGGCAGCCGCGTCTCCCAGGGCCAGGTCATCGGCCGCGTCGGGGCCACGGGGTTGGCCACCGGTTCCCACCTGCACTACGAGTTCCGGGTCAACGGGGTCGCGCGCGACTCCCGCCGGCTCGACCTCGGAAACGGCCAGCCCGTCGCGTCGGCCGATCGGCCTGCGTTCGAGATCGAGCGCGGGCGGCTGACGGGGCTGCTGTACCCGCCCGAAGGCCTGCCGCTCGCCCAATTCGGCCACTGAGCGCCGCAGTCCCGCGCCGGCCCCGCCGAATCCTCCCGCCGGCCGGCGCGTAGGATTTCGCAGAACCCCATGCTCAACCTTCTCCTGATTCCACTCGGCGCCTCCCTGGCGCTCCTGACCTATCTCCGCCTCGAGCCCCGGGGGCGGCGGACCTGGATTCCCATGGCCGCGCGCGCCGTGGCCTGGGGAGGGCTCGGGGCGCTGCTCGCCAATCCCGGCTGTCCAGGCTCGGTGGACACCCGGCCGCCGGTAGTGCTTCTCGACGCGTCGCTCAGCATGACGGCGGCGCCCGAGCAGTGGCGCATCGCGTCGGATTCCGCGCACCGGCTGGGGCGGGTGCGGTGGTTCGGCGATGCGCGGCCCTGGACCGACTCGATTCCGGACAGGGGTCGCAGCGATCTCGGCACGGCGCTCCAGACGGCCGTGTCAACCGGCCGGCGCGTCGTCGTGGTCACCGACGGCGAGCTCGACGGCGCGGGCGACATCCCCGCGGACCTGCTCGCGTCCACTGGCGTGGTGGTCCTGCCGCGGAAGGTCGCGCGCGACCTGGCGCTGGTTGAGGTGAGCGCGCCCGCCCGTGCCACCGTCGGCGACAGCCTCGAGGTGTCCGCCGAGGTGCGGCTCAATGGCGCCGATTCGGCGGACTCCGCGGCCGTGACAGTGATGCTGGGTGCCCGGGTGCTGGGGCGCGCCCGAGTCCGGGTGGAGCCCGGCGCCACGGTACCGGTGCGGCTCGTTGCGGCGACGCGCGGCATCCCGGCCGGATTCCACCTGCTCCGCGTGGAGCTCACCGGCGCGGCCGATGCCGAGCCGAGGGACAATGCCCGGCTGGTGGCGGTCCACCTCGCGGCCACCCCCGGGATCGTGGTGCTCGCGGCCCCCGGAGACTGGGACGCGCGGTTCCTCTATCGGACGCTCCGGGAAGTGGCGGACCTGCCGGTGAAGGGGTACGTGCAGCTCGAGGCGGACCGGTGGCGCGACATGGATGGCCTCGCGGAGGTCGGCGCGGCCACGGTCCAGCGCGCCGCGAAGGGAGCCGACCTCCTGGTGGTTCGAGGATCGGCGGACGGGATGGACGCCACGACGGGCGCGCGCGGCCTGCTTCGCTGGCCCGATGCCGTCGCCGGAGCCGGCGAGTGGTACGTGTCGGGGGCGCCGGTGTCGCCGGTGGCCATGGCCTTCCTGGGCGCCCCAGTCGAATCATTGCCGCCGGTGACCGGCGGGCTAGCGCTGGTGGCGGGGGCCGGCGACTGGGTGGGGCTCACCGCGCAGCAGGGCCGCCGCGGCGCCGCCCGCCCGGTCCTCCTCGGTCGGCAGGCGGGGAAGCGGCGAGAAATCCTGGTGGGCGCCGAGGGTTTCTGGCGGTGGGCCTTCCGCGGGGGGCCCAGCGCCGACGTGTATCGCACGATGGTCGCGTCGAGCGTTGCCTGGTTGCTCGCCGCCCCGGAGGAGGGCGCGGCGGAAGCCCGCGCCGTACGCACCGTGGTGGAGCAGGGGCAGCCGCTCGTCTTCGAGCGGTCGCGCGACTCGACCACCGCGCTGGCCGTCTCCTTCGACGGGCCGAACGGCGTGCGGCAGGATACCCTCCGTTTCGGCGGCGACGGACGCGCCATGCTGTGGATGCCGCCGGGCACCTACCGCTACCGGATGGCGGGCCCGCGCGGTGGCGTGGGCACCGTGGCGGTGGACACCTGGTCGCGCGAGTGGCTCGCCCGGCCCGTGGTGGCCCGGGCGCAGCCGATGCCCTCGGGTGCGGCGGGCGCGCGCAGGACGGCGCGTGATTGGCCCTGGCTCTATGCGCTCGTCCTCCTGGCCCTCGCGGCCGAATGGCTGGCGCGCCGCCGGCTCGGGCTGCGCTGATCGGCCCGTTAGATTCCCCGCATGAAACGAGACCGGGTTACCGAGTCGGCCAGGCTCGGGCTGTGGGGCCGACTCAAGCGGCTGGCGCTCACCGACGTCGGCGCCATGGTGCGCGGCTTCAACGCCTCGGACGTCGAGGCGATGGAGCGGCTCCTCCTCGAGGCCGACTTCGGCGTGCCCGCCACGATGGACCTCATGGCCGTCGTGGAAGACGGCGTCCGGCGCGGGCGCTGGAAGACTGAGGCAGATCTTCGGGACGGCATCGCGGAGCGGATCGCGCAGCTGCTGACCGGGCCCGAGGACCCGCAGGGCATTGCGCGGGCCACGCCGGGACCCACCGTGGTGCTGGTCATGGGCGTGAATGGCGTCGGGAAGACCACCACCACCGCAAAACTCGCGCATCGACTGCAGCGCCAGGGCAGGAAGGTCTTGCTGGCCGCCGCGGACACCTGGCGCGCGGGGGCCATCGCGCAGCTCGAGGTGTGGGCCGACCGGCTCGGGGTGCCGTGCGTTTCCGGTGCGCCGGGCGGCGACCCGGCGGCGGTCGCGTTCGACGCGGTGGAGGCGGCGCTGGCCCGTGGCGCCGACACGGTGCTGGTGGACACCGCCGGCCGCCTGCACACGCAGGAAGGCCTCATGGAGGAGTTGCGCAAGGTGGCCCGCGTGGTCGGGCGGCGGGCTCCCGGCGCGCCGCACGAGGCGTTGCTGGTGCTCGACGGCACCGTGGGACAGAACGCGGTGCAGCAGGGCAAGCTCTTCGCCGCGGCGGTGCCGCCGACCGGACTGATCGTCACCAAGCTGGACGGCACCGCCCGGGGAGGAGCCGTCGTGGCGCTCCGCCGCGAGCTCGGCGTGCCGATTCGCTTCCTCGGCCGCGGCGAGGGGCTCGATGATCTCGCCCCCTTCGATGCGCGGGACTTCGCCAGGCATCTCCTTGCCGACGAGGGGTGACACCGCCCCCGGCCTCCGGCTCGACACGCCCGTCAAGTTCCTCAAGGGCGTGGGCGAGCGCCGCTCGGATGCGTTCGCCCGCCTCGGCGTGGCCACCGCGCAGGATCTCCTCTGGCACCTCCCCCACCGCTATCTCGACGCCAGCTCGGTCAGCCCGCTCGCGCAGGCGCGCGTGGGCGAGGAGGTGGCCTGCATCGGGCGGGTCGTGGACAAGGGTGTCGTCCCCACCCGGCGGGGCCTGCGGATTTTCCGCGCCGTCCTGCGCGACGCTTCGGGCGTGCTCGAATGCGCCTGGCCGGGGCAGGCCTTCCTCGACCGCACCATCCAGGTGGGGCAGACGCTGCTGGTGGCGGGCACCGTGCGGTTCTACCACGGCCGCCAGCTCGCGCCGCGCGAATTCCTCATCCTGGCGGACGAAGGCGAGGAGGTCGGCCCCGAGAGCGGGCGCGTCCTTCCGGTGTACCCGGCGACCGAGGGACTGAGCCACAAAATCATCCGCGGACTCGTGGACCGTCACCTCGACGCGCTGATCGCGCTGGTGCACGACGTGCTGCCGGCCCAGCTCCGCTCGGAGCTTGGGCTCCCGGTGCTGGCCGATGCGCTCCGCGCGGTGCACCGGCCCGGCACGGTCGCCGAGGCGGAGCTGGGGCGCCGGCGGCTCGCGTTCGACGAACTTTTCGACCTGCAGCTGATGCTGGTCCGCGCGCGCACGCTGGCCAAGCGCCAGCGCAGCGGTATCGCGTTCGAGGTGCGCCGCGAGCTCACCTCCGCGCTCAAGGGCAAG
This sequence comes from uncultured Gemmatimonadaceae bacterium, assembly GCA_964571795.1. Lineage (GTDB taxonomy): Bacteria > Gemmatimonadota > Gemmatimonadetes > Gemmatimonadales > GWC2-71-9 > SPDF01. The sequence continues at coordinate 108,264 of CAZNDK010000003.1, forward strand.
CTCCCGTACGAGCTCACCGACGACCAGAAGCAGGCCATCCGCGAGATCACGGCGGACATGACCGCGCCCGAGCGGATGCACCGCCTGCTCATGGGCGACGTCGGGACCGGCAAGACCGTGGTGGCGCTCTTCGCCATGCTGCTGGCCGTCGAGAACGACTTTCAGGCGGCGCTGATGGCGCCGACCGAGCTGCTGGCGGAGCAGCACGCACGGACGCTGGCCGAGCTTCTGGGCCCGCTGGCCATCGTGCCGGAGCTCCTCCTCGGCAAGATGACCGCGTCGGCCAAGAGCGCCGCCCGGGCCCGGCTGGGGCAGGGGGGCGCCCGGATTGCCGTGGGGACGCACGCCCTCATGCAGGAGAGCGTGGCCTTCCGGCGGCTCGGCCTCGTGGTCATCGACGAGCAGCATCGCTTTGGCGTCGAGCAGCGGGCGGCGCTCATCGGCAAGGGATCGGCGCCCGACGTGCTGCTGCTGTCGGCCACGCCGATCCCGCGCTCGCTGGCGCTCACACTGTACGGCGACCTGGACGTGTCGCGGCTCCGGGAGCGGCCGCCGGGGCGGGGTGTCACCCGCACCGCGCTCCGGAGCGAGCAGCAGCGGGAACGGGTGCTCGCGTTCGTCGAGGCGGAATGCCGTGCGGGCCGGCAGGCGTACGTGGTCCTGCCCATCATCGAGGAATCGGAGAAGGCCGACCTCCGCGCCGCCACGACCATGGCGGAGATGCTTTCGGCGCGGTGGCCCGACCTCTCGGTCGGCCTGGTGCATGGCCGGCTCAAGGCGGAGGAACGGGACCGGGTCATGCGACGCTTCCGCGACGGCGGGGTCCAGGTGCTGGTGGCCACGACGGTCATCGAGGTCGGCATCGACGTGCCGAACGCCACCGTCATGCTGATCGAGCACCCCGAACGCTTTGGCCTGGCGCAGTTGCACCAGCTGCGCGGCCGGATCGGGCGGGGCGCGGGGGACAGCCATTGCATCCTGCTGGTGGGGGGGAGGCCGCCGGACCGCCTGAAGGCGTTCGCGGCCACCAATGACGGTTTCGCCATCGCCGAGCTAGACCTGAAGGAGCGCGGCATGGGCGATCTCATCGGCGCGCGGCAGTCGGGCGGGATCGAGGTGCGCCACGCGCGGCTGCCCGAGGACACCGACCTCCTGCAGCGGGCCCGGGACCTCGCGGGCGAGGTTCTCGCCGCGGACCCGATGCTGCAGCGCACCGCCAACCAGCCGCTCCGTGCCCGGGCGCTGGCCCGGTTCCCCCGGGCCACGGAGTTGTTCCGCGTCGGGTAGCGGGTGTAAAATGCACCTCCTGTCGACCCTCACCGCCATTGAGTCCCATGCCTTTCGCCCGCATCAACGAATTGAGCCGCCACGCCGGCCAGGCCGTCACCGTCCGCGGCTGGGTGTCCACCACCCGGTCGAGCGGCAAGATCGCCTTCGTGGTCGTCCGCGACGGATCCGGATACCTCCAGGCCGTGTTCTCCAAGCGGGAGGTGTCCGACGAGACGTGGGCGCGGCTCGCGGCGCTCACCCAGGAGACCTCCGTGGCGGTCACCGGCGAGGTGCGGGCCGACGCCCGTGCAGCGGGCGGGTATGAGCTGACGGCCAGCGCACTCGAGATTCTCGGGGCCAGCCCGGATTTTCCGATCACCCCGAAGGAGCACGGCAGCACCTTCCTCTTCGAGCATCGGCACCTCTGGCTCCGGAGCCGGCGCCAGGTGGCCATCGCACGGGTGCGGAACGAGGTGGAGCAGGCCATCCGCGACTTCTTCTACGAGCGCGACTTCGTGCTCGTGGACACGCCGATTCTGACCGGCTCGATCGGCGAAGAAGCCGGCAACCTGTTCAGCACCGATTATTTCGATCTCGGCAAGGCCTATCTCGCGCAGACGGGACAGCTGTACGTCGAGGCGGCGGCCGCGGCCCTCGGCAAGGTGTACTGCTTCGGGCCGACCTTCCGGGCCGAGAAGTCGAAGACGCGCCGCCACCTCACCGAATTCTGGATGGTGGAGCCCGAGGTGGCCTGGAACGACTCAGACGCCAACATGCGCCTGCAGGAAGACTTCGTCACCTACATCGTGGCGCGGGTGCTGGACCGTCGGCAGGAGGACCTGAAGGAACTGGAGCGCGACGTGACTCCGCTCCAGCGGGTCGTTGGCCCATTTCCGCGCATCACCTACACTGACGCGGTGGCGAAGCTGCAGGGGCTCGGCTCGGACATCGAGTGGGGAAAGGACCTGGGGGGAGACGACGAGACCCTGCTGGCCCAGCAATACGACCGCCCGGTGTTTGTGTGCAACTACCCGAAGGCGATCAAGGCGTTCTACATGAAGGAAAACCCCGACGATCCGCGGACCATCCTGGGCAACGACTGCCTGGCGCCCGAGGGCTACGGCGAGATCATCGGCGGATCACAGCGCGAGGACGACCACGACAAGCTGCTCGCCCGCATCGTGGAACAGGGGCTCGATCCCGAGGCGTACCGCTGGTACCTCGACCTCAGGAAGTACGGGACGTTCGTCCACAGCGGGTTTGGCCTGGGCCTCGAGCGCACCGTGGCCTGGATTTGCGGCAACCCGCACATCCGCGAATCGATCGCGTTCCCGCGGCAAATCCATCGATTGTACCCCTAACGCCCTCAGTCCTCAGTCCTCAGTCCTTTCACCTCGTCCCATAACGCGTCGAGCTTCGCCAACCCTGCCGAGTGCAGGTCGATCCCGCGCTCGGCAGCGAGCCGTTCGACCGCGCGGAAGCGGTCGGTGAACTTCCGGTTGGCCCGGTCCAGGGCGATCCCCGGGGCCACTCCCGCCTTCCGCGCCAGGTTCACCACCGCGAACAACAGGTCGCCGAGCTCGTCGATCAGTTCGTCCGGAGCGTAAGCTGGCGGCCGGTGCTCCGTGTACGGCCCCGCGGCCCCGCCGCCCCGCTGTCCCGGCTCCGGCAGGTGCTCCTCCACCTCGCGCAGTTCCTCCCGCACCTTGTCCAGCGGCCCGTGGACGTCGTCCCAGTCGAATCCGACCGACGCCGCCCGCTCCTGCAGGCGGAAGGCGCGCAGCAGGGGGGGCAGGGTGGGTGGCAGTCCCTCAAGTGTGCCCCGGGGGCGCTCCCGGCGCTTGAGCTGCTCCCATGGCATGGCCGGTCCGAGGTCGAAGAGATGGGGATGACGGCGCTTCATCTTGGCCACCAGGTCATCCGCCACCTGTTCGGCGGTGAATTCTCCCAGTTCCTCGGCCAGCACCAATTGCCAGGCCAGATGGAGGAGAAAGTCGCCCATCTCGTCGCGCAGCAGGTCGGCGTTTCCAGACGTCAGGGCCTGGTCGACTTCCAGCACCTCCTCGACCAGGTAGGGGCGGAGCGTTTCCCGGGTCTGGGCCCGATCCCAGGGGCAGCGTGACCGCAGGTCTCTCACCATCTCCATCGCGCGTCCAAGCGCTGAATTCTCTTGCATTTATCCTCCGTGAACGGTATCATACCCGCCGTCTCGTGAGCGCGTCAAACCCGATCCCGACGGCCCGTGCCTGGGCCGATGTCGACCTTGGCGCCCTCGTCGCCAACGCCAGGACCGTGCTCTCGGTCTCCGGCTCCCGTCTCCTTCCCATGGTCAAAGCCAACGCCTACGGCCTCGGTGCCGTTCCGGTGGCGCGCGCACTCGAATCGGTGGACCCCTGGGGCTTCGGGGTCGCGACGCTCGCGGAAGGCGTGGAGCTCCGCAGGGCAGGGATCCGCCGCCCGATCATGGTGTTCAGCCCCCTTTCAAGCGACGGATTTGAAGTCTGCCTTCGAGAGGATTTCCGGCCGGTCTTCGGGGACCTCGAAGGGCTGAGGCGATGGATAGCCCTCGGCGACCGACCGTTCCACGTCGAAATCGACACTGGGATGGCGCGCCTGGGGTTTCGCTGGAGCAACGCGGCTGAGCTGAGCGAGGCGGGGCGGCTGCTCGGCTCGGCAACGGGATGGGAAGGGGCGTTTACCCATTTCCACTCCTCGGACTTCGACGCCCACGCCGTGCAGCAGCAATGGGAACGGCTCAATGGAGCCGTTGCTGGCTTTCCCCGGCGCCCGGCGATGGTGCATGCCGCGAACAGCGCGGCCGCGCTCCGCGGCAAGGCCTTCGCGGGGGACCTCGTCCGGCCCGGCATCTTCCTGTACGGGGGTGTGGCGGGTGTGGACGTGCCGGGCCCGCGGACCGTGGTCCGCTTCCGGGCGCCGGTCGTGGCGCGGCGGCGGCTGGCGGCGGGCGACTCCGTGAGCTACGGCGCCAGCTGGCGTGCCCCGAAGGACACCATGATCGTCACCGTGGCGGCGGGGTACGCCGATGGCATTCCCCGTGCGCTCAGTGGCGCCGGCGCGGTGGAGCTCGGGGGCCGCGTGTACCCCATGGTCGGCCGGGTAACAATGGACTTCGTCATGGTGGACGTCGGCGACGCGGAGGTGCCGCTGGGCGCCGTAGCCACGCTCTACGGCGGGGCGGTGACTCTCGAGGCACAGGCCGCCGCCGGCCGCACCGTCAACTATGAAATCCTGACTGGAATCGGCGCGCGGGTGGCGCGCCGGTATGGGGAGGCTCCGTGAACCAGCATTTCATGTCGCTCATCCTGGGCCTCGCCCAGCAGGCCGAGGGCGCGCTCGCCGGCAAGCTCCCGCCGGGCGCCGAAGGACTGAGCGCGGCCGACGCGCGCCAGGTGAGCCAGGCCCTGATCGACACCCTCGGCATGCTGCAGCAGAAGACCGCGGGGCACCTGGAGCCCGACGAGCAGAAGCTGCTCGACGAGGTCCTGACGATGCTGCGGTTCCGCTTTGTCCAGACCGGGGCGCCGCCACGGTGACCCGGCGCGCGGCCATCATCGTGCTCGACGGGCTCGGGATTGGCCCGGCTCATGACACGGAGGCCTACGGCGATGCGGGCAGTGACACCCTCGGCAACACGCTGCGGGCGGTCGGCGGGCGCAGGCTCCCGGAACTCGAGGCGCTCGGACTCGGGCGTTGCGCGCCGCTCACCGGCGTCGCCGCGGTCCAGTCGCCCAGGGCCGCGTGGGGCACCTGTCAGCCCGCCGGCGCGGGCAAGGACTCCACGACGGGCCACTGGGAGTTGTGCGGCCTCACGCTGGCCCGGGCCTTCCCGACGTACCCACGCGGGTTCCCGGACGAGGTCATCGCGGAGTTCTCCCGGCGCACGGGGCGGGGCGTGCTTGGCAACAAGGCGGCCTCGGGCACGGCCATCCTCGACGAGCTGGGCGCCGAGCACGTCCGCACCGGGAGCTGGATCGTGTACACCTCGGCGGACAGCGTCTTCCAGGTGGCGGCGCACGAGGGCGTCGTGCCGCTGGAAGAGCTCTACGGCGCCTGTCGGGAGGCCCGGGCCCTGCTGCAGCCGCCGCACGCGGTGTCACGGGTCATCGCGCGGCCGTTCGTCGGTGAGCAGGGCGCCTGGAAGCGGACCTCGCATCGCAAGGACATCAGCCTGCCGCCGCCCGGCCCGACGTTGCTGGACCGCCTGGCGGACGCCCATGTGCCGCGCATCGGGGTGGGGAAAGTGGACGATCTCTTCGCCGGCCGGAACATCGCGAGCATCCACGCCGCGACCAACGCCGAGGGCTACCACCTGATCGGCTCCGCCCTCGCCAGCATGCAGCGGGGGCTGCTGCTCGCGAACATCCTCGAGTTCGACCAGACCTGGGGACACCGGAATGACGTGCCGGGGTTCGCCGCCGGCCTCGAGGAGCTGGACCGGGCCGTGCCGCGGCTCCTGGCGCAGGTTCGCGAGCAGGACCTCGTTATCTTTACCGCGGATCACGGGAACGACCCGACGACCCCCTCCACGGACCACTCCCGGGAGCGGGTGCCGCTGTTGGTGTACGGGCCGCAAGTCCGGCCGGTGCCGCTCGGGGAGCGGACCACCTTCGCCGACATCGGGCAGACCGTGGCGGAATTCCTCGGCGTGTCCCCGCTGGACTCGGGTCGCTCCTTCCTGGGAGACATCTGGCATGGCTGACGCCCTGGTCGCGGCGGCGAGGGCGGCCCAGCAGCGCGCCTACGCGCCATATTCGCACTTCCGGGTCGGTGCGGCGCTGGAGGCCGCAGACGGCACCGTATTCAGCGGTTGCAACGTCGAGAACGCCTCGTACGGGCTCACCATCTGCGCCGAACGCACCGCCCTGGTGTCCGCGGTGGCCGCCGGCGCTCGCGGGTTCCGCCGGATCGTGGTCGTGAGCGACAGCGACCCCCCGGCGTCGCCCTGCGGGGCCTGCCGGCAAATGCTCGCCGAGTTCGGGCTCGACTTGCGCGTGCTGGCGGTGGGGCCCGCGCGCGAACAGTCCTGGACGCTCGCGGAACTGCTGCCGGACGCCTTCACGCCGCATCGGCTCGGCGCCTCTTGATTCACCTTCTTCGCGGGTCGGCATGGTGCGATTGACCAAGGGAATGTGGGGCCTCGCCCTCCTGCTCGGCCTGGCGGCCTGCACGGAGGACCTGACGACCCCGGGCACCTGCCCGCAAACCTGTCCCGGCGGCGTGGTCGAGGTGAAGGACACGGTGCTCGACGCCGTGTTCGACCTGGACAGCTCGTATGCGGGGTACGTCTATCCGGGGGAGGGGTCCGGCCTGCTGGTCTCGACGGCGGGGCCCACCGACCAGTACCTGACGACGATCCGGTTCGGCAGGCGCCCCGATTCCATCCGGGTCGGCGACAGCACCTACGCCTACACGATCGACAGCGTCGCCATCAGTATCGGGGTACTGGCCCGGGATCCGGCTGCCTTGGGCATCGTCCTCCAGATGCATCGCGCACCGGCCACGGTGGACAGTGGGGTGACGTACGCGGACGTGGCCAGCTACCTCACCCCGGCCACCCTGTTGGACACCCTCATCGTGCCGGACACGATGGAGAACGGCAACCTCCGGGCCGTCTTCTCGGGAGCGGACCTCCTCAAGGTGGACATCCCGCCCGCCGACAGTGGGGTCCTGGCCATCGCGCTCGGGATGACCGCCACCACGAATACGGGCGTGGAGCTCGGCAGCACCACGGCCGCGCAGTTCCTGCCCTCGATCACCACCTACATCACCGTCGCCACGCTCGACTCGACCAAGCAGCCATCGCCGATCCAGCGCGCGCCGACCTTTGCCACCTACGTCGAGCAGAATCCCCCGGTGATGGCGCCGGACCAGCTCCTGCTCGGCGGCGCGCCGTCGTCGCGGATCATCGTGCGGTTCAGCGTGCCGTCGTCCGCGCTGTTCGGCGTGGAGATCCTCCGTGCCGAGTTGGTCATGACGCCGGTGGCGCCGATCGAGGGGGTGCCCGGAATTCCCAGCACCATCACGGCCCGCGGCGTGCTGAGCGACCAGGGGGCCAAGTCGCCGCTCGTGCCGCTGCTGTCGACCACCACCTCCCTCACGGCCGGGTCGGCGGACAGTGTCACGCTCGAGGTGATCAACCTCGTGAAGACGTGGCAGCTGCCCGAGAATCCCCCGGCGCAGGCGTTCTTCCTCTCGCTCCAGCCCGAGGCGTCGTCCTTCACGCGCCCGGTGTTCGCGTCGACCCGCAGCGCGTCCGGTGCCCCGCGCCTTCGCATCACCTACGTGAAGCCGCTCGACTTCGAGGACCCCTGAGTGCGACGCCTCATCCTCGTTCCGTTTCTCCTGTGCGCCGTCCCGACCGGCGCGGTGGCGCAGTCGTCGATCTTCGGCGTGCGCGGGCTCGGCATTCCGCAGGCGCCGATCTCCGTTCGGGCCACGGGCATGGGCGGCAGCGTGTCCCTGGTGGACGGGCTGTCGAGCACCAACCCCGCGGCCATCACGTCCGTCGTTGGGCTCACCGCCGGGTTCAATTTCTTCCAGGACTGGCGGTCGAGCACCACCCCCGCCGGCGAGGGTTCGGCCTCGGACGACGGCTTCCCGCTGGTCACCGTGGTCAACCGGTACAAGGATTCGCCGGTCTACTTTTCGGGCAGCTTCGGCACCTACACGGACCGGGACTTCGGCATCGTCACGATCGACACGACCAACGTCAACGGCTTCCCGGTCGGGTACCGCGACTCGCTGGAGTCGAAGGGCGGCACCTCGGATTTCCGGCTGGCCATTGGCTACCGGAGAGGGCGCACGCTGTCGCTCGGGTTCGGCTTTCACTTCATCACCGGCTCCAACCGGATCACACTGCACCGGACCTTCAGCGACACCGTGCTCGCCAACGTCAACCAGCGCGCGGAACTCGCCTACAACGCCATCGGCCTGAGCCTGGGCGGGGTGTACCACCCCACCGAAAAGCTGCTGATCGCCGCCGTCATCCGGCACGACGGCGAAATGAACGTGGACCTGGACTCCACCCAGGCGTACACCTTCGAACTCCCGTGGTCGTTCGCCGGCAGCGCGCAATACCGGGTCGGGCAGAAGGCGATCGTGAACGCCGAGGTCGAGTATTCCACCTGGTCGGACGCCAGCACGGAGATCCAGGAGGTCGGCGGCGTGGGGGCGGATAACGCGCTGCGCGCCGCGATCGGCGCCGAGATCACGACCAACGTCGCCTCGCCGGGGAAGTTTCCGGTCCGGGTCGGGGTGCGGACCGCCCAGCTGCCCTTTCCGCTCGCCCCGGGCCAGCAGCCATCGGAGTTCGGCGTGTCGGGCGGCACCGGCATACGGTTCGCCAAGGGCCACGCCGCGCTCGACCTGGCGCTCGAGCGCGTCTGGCGGAAGGCCGACGGCGGGTATTCCGAGGATGCCTGGATCTTCTCCTTCGGCCTCGTCCTGAAGCCCTGACGTGGACACCGTGCCGACGCCGCGCCGGGTGTACATCGAGACCTACGGCTGCCAGATGAACGTGGCCGACTCCTCGCTCATCATGGGCGTGCTCGGGCGCGACGGCTACGTCACCACCGACGACCCGGACGGCGCGGACGTCCTCCTGGTCAACACCTGCGCGGTGCGCGACAACGCGGAGCAACGGGTCTTCGGCCGGGTGGGCGAGTTGCAGCGGTTCACGCGGGACGGCGCAGTGCTCGGCGTGGTCGGGTGCATGGCGCAGCGACTCGGCGCCGAGCTGCTTGCCCAGGTTCCCCGGCTCGACCTGGTGGCGGGGCCGGACGCCTACCGCGACCTCCCCGAACTGATCGGCAACGCCCGCGCCGGCGGCCGGGTGCACGACACCGACTTCCGGTCGTGGGAGCACTATGAAGACGTGCCCCAGGTCCGGGAGCCGGGGCCGACGGCGTTCGTGACGGTCCAGCGAGGCTGCGATTACAAGTGCACCTTCTGCATCGTTCCGTATACCCGCGGTCCCGAGCGCAGCCGTAACTTGGCCGAGGTGGTCCGTGAAGTGGCGGACCTGGCCGCCTCGGGCATCAGCGAGGTGACCCTGCTCGGGCAGACGGTCAACAGCTACCACGACGGCACGCACGACTTCGGCGACCTGCTCCGGGCGGTGGGCGCCGTCGACGGGGTCCGCCGGGTCCGGTTCACCAGCCCGTACCCGACCGACTTCACGCCACGCGTCATCGCGGCCATGGCCGAGACCCCGGCGGTCTGCGAACATGTGCACCTGCCGGTGCAGAGTGGGTCGAACGCGGTGCTGCGGCGCATGCTGCGCCGCTATACGCGCGCCCGGTACTTGGACGTCGTGGCGGAACTGCGGGCCGCGATGCCCGGCATCACGCTCTCGACCGACTTGATCGTCGGCTTTCCGGGGGAGACGGAGGCGGACTTCCGAGACACCCTCTCCCTGGTGGACGAGGCGGGATTCGACGAGGCGTATACCTTTCTGTACTCGCGCCGCGAGGGCACGCCGGCCGTCCGGATACCGGACCAGGTGCCGGACGACGTCGGCTCGGAGCGCCTGCAGCGGCTGATCGCCCATGCGCGGGCCCAGACCCGGCGCCGGAACGCCGGACGCGTCGGTGGCGTACACGAGGTCCTCGTGGAGCGGTCCGCGCGCCGCGGCGGCCATCTCCTGGGGCGAACCCGCTCCAACCTGCTGGTGGTGCTCGACCTCGCTCCCGAGTGCATCGGCGAGTACCGCACGGTGCGGCTCACGGGAACCACGGGATCCACGTTCACGGGCGCGGTGGTGGCCCCCCAACTGGCGGTCCTATGATTCACAACCTCGTCGAAGAGCATGTGGTGCAGGCCTACGACCAGCTCCGGGGTCATTTCCCCGATTTCTGCGGCTGCGAGGTGTGCCGGAGCGACGTGCTGGTGTACGCGCTCAACCGGTTGCCGGCCCGGTATGTCGCCTCCATCGAGGGCACGGTGGTCACCGAGCTGAACCTCGACAAGGACCAGACCCGCGTGACGATTGAGATCAACGTCATGGAGGGATTCCGCAAGGTGACCCGCGCGCCGCGCTGCGGCAGGGCCGTTCCGCCGCCCGCATGAGCGCCGAGGGGCCGTGAAGGCCCCCACCTCCGCCTGCATTGCCACAGCCTACGGGGCCGGTCTCGCGACCGGCCTCGCGCATTTTCCGGCCCTGACGTGCGTGATCCTGATGGGCATCCCGTTCTGCCTCCGGCGGGGAGCACGCTGGCGCCTCCTGGCGGGGCTCTGCATCGGGCTCGGTCTCCTCTCGGGCCGGCTGGCCAGATCCCGGGATTCGCAGAGCTGTGCCGCGCGGCTCTCGGCCGGATCGGTCCGCGTCACCCTGCGCGCGCGCGAGCCGGTGGATTCTGGTGGCTCGCGCACCGAGGCGGCCGTCGTCGGCCTGCCTTGCCATGGCCCGGTCGCGGTCCGCTGGCCCAGGACCCTCGCGGCCCCGGCGGGTGCCGAGTTCGATGTCGCGGGCCGCTGGCGGCCGCGGCCGGCACGATTCGACCGCCCGGGAGGCATCCTGGTGGTGTCGGAGGCAGCGGCACGGCCGCTCGCCCAGCGCCCGGCCGAACGGCTCCGCAGCGCGCTGCACCACACCGCGCTGCAACTCTACGGCCGCCGGGCGCCGCTGGTCGATGCGCTGATCCTCGGCCGGCGGGGCGACCTCGACCCGATGATGCTCGATGACTTCGCGGGATCGGGGCTGGTGCACCTGCTTTCGATCAGCGGGTTCCACCTCGGGTTGCTGGCGGGCTGGGTGTATGCGCTCCTCAGGCTCGCCGGCTCCGCCCGCGGGCATGCGAGCCTGGCCGCGGCGGGCTTCGCGATCGGGTACACCCTCTTTCTCGGCTGGCCCGCCCCGGCCGCCCGGGCCGCCGCGCTCACCCTCCTCGTCGCCGTGCAACAGATCCGGCAGCGGATGCCGCAGGGCACCGCCTTGCTCGGCACCACGGCGCTTGCCGTCCTCCTCGTGGATCCCTGGGCGGTCCTCGATCTCGGCGGCTGGCTCTCGGTGACGGCACTCTGGGGCGCCATGACCTTCTCATCGTGGAGTGACCGGAGGCTTGGGCGAGGCGCGGTGGCCCGGATGCTCTCCGGCTCCACCGGCGCCACGCTCGCCACCGCGCCGCTCACGGCCGCCGCGCTCGGCACGGTCGCGCTGGCCGGGCTCGGGCTCAACCTGGTGGCTATCCCGCTCGCGGCCCTCGTGGTGCCGGCGGTCGTCGCGAGCCTGGCCGTCGGACTGGTCCTGCCTTCGTTGGCCGCGCCCCTCGCCGCCGGCGCCGGGGTCGGCCTGGGGCTGCTGCAGGAGCTCGCGAGGTGGGGCGCGGCACTCCCGGGCGGGCACCTGGTAATGGCAGCCACCCCCGCTTCGGCTGTGCCGTGGGCGGTCCTGCTGGTCGGGGCGCTCTGGAGCATACGCCGCACGACTCGGCGCGAGGCGGCGCGGCGCCTGGCGTGGATCGCGACGGCAGCCGTCTGGGCCGGATTGTTGGTTGCCGTCGCGCCTGGGCTCGGCACCCGCCCTGACGAGGGTTCCGGACTCGCGTTACATTTTCTCGATGTCGGGCAGGGGGATGCCGCGGCCATCCGGACTCCCGGTGGCCACTGGGTCCTGGTCGATGCGGGCCCGGCATCCCCGGGGTCGGACGCGGGCCGAAGCGTGGTGGTTCCGTTCCTCCGACGGCACGGGGTGGTGCGGCTCGATGCCCTGGTCCTGTCCCACGCGCACGCTGATCACCTCGGCGGCGCCTCGTCGGTGCTCGAGCGGATTCCGGCGGGGGAAGTGATCGACCCGGCACTGCAATCCGTCGATCCGCTCTACGCCGGCTTCCTGGCCGAGCTCGACGAGCTGGACGAGCCGTGGGTGCGGGCCCGACGGGGAGACGCCTTCGTCCTCGACAGCGTGCGGTTCAGGGTCCTGCATCCGGACACCACGTGGGACGAGTGGGGCACCGACTTGAACGAGAACTCGGTCGTCCTCCTGGTCGAGTATCGGGACTTCACCGCGGTGCTTTCGGGTGACGCCGGGCTGCCGGCCGAGGCCCACCTGGCCGGCCGGGTCGGGCGGGCGGACCTGCTCAAGGTGGGCCACCACGGGAGCCGGGGCGCCACGGGGGAATCGTGGCTCAGGGAACTGCGGCCCGCGGCCGCGATCATCAGCGTCGGCGAAGGAAACCGGTACGGGCATCCTTCGCCCGAGGCGCTCGGACGGCTGGCGTCGGCGGCCGTCGACGTGTACCGCACCGACCGCGACGGCAGCATCGAAGTCCGGACCGACGGCACCAGCATGACCATCCGCTCCCGCCGGGGAGCGGCCACGCGCACCGTGAGCGATCCATGATCGGAACCACCGCCGTCACCACCATCGAGCGGTTCATCATCGACCAGGAGCACAAGTACCCGGAGGCCACCGGGGAATTGTCCAACCTGCTCTATGACATCGCCCTCGGCGCCAAGCTGATCGCCGCCGCCACGCGGCGCGCGGGGCTGGTCAACGTGCTCGGGGCCATGGGCAGCGTCAACGTGCAGGGCGAGGAGCAGCAGAAGCTGGACGTCTTCGCCAACGAGATTCTCAAGAACGCGCTGAACCACACCGGCCGGGTCTGCGTCATGGCGTCCGAAGAGGACGACGCGCCGATCCCCATTCCGCCCGAGTATCCTGCGGGAAAGTACGTCGTCATGTTCGACCCGCTCGACGGCTCCTCCAACATCGACTCCAACGCATCGGTCGGGACGATCTTCAGCGTGTACCGCCGGGTGTCGATGGAGGGCAGGGGGACCATGGAGGACGTCCTGCAGGCCGGCCACAGGCAGGTGGCCGCGGGGTACGTCCTCTACGGGTCGAGCACCATGCTCGTGTACACCACCGGCCAGGGAGTCCACGGCTTTACCCTCGACCCGACCATCGGCGAGTTCCTGCTGTCCCACCCCGCCATCACGACGCCCGCCGTGGGCAAGTATTACAGCGTGAACGAGTCGAACTACGCGCGGTGGAGCCGGGGAGTGCAGATGGCGGTGCGCGGCTTCCACGGCGACACGCCGGAGCGGATGACCGGCAAGAACAGCCGGTACATCGGCGCGTTCGTCGCGGATTTCCACCGCAATCTGATCAACGGCGGGATCTTCCTCTATCCGGCCGACACCAAGAATCCGAAGGGCAAGCTTCGGCTGCTGTACGAGTGCAGCCCGCTCGCCTTCCTGGCCGAGCAGGCCGGCGGGGCCGCCACCGACGGCGTCCGCCGCATCCTCGACATCCAGCCCGAATCGCTGCACCAGCGTGTGCCGCTGGTCATCGGCTCCAAGGCGGACGTGGAGTTTGTGACGCAGACCATCCGGGAGTTCGAGGCGTGAGCGGGCGCACGCCATGACCGACGGACCCTCGAAGCCGTTGTACGGCCCCGCCGACTGGACCGGCAATCCCGCCCGTGATCTCGGCACCCCGGGCCGGTTTCCCTTTACGCGGGGTCCGTACCCGACGATGTACACCGAACGGCTCTGGACCATGCGCCAGTACGCCGGCTTCGGTACCGCGGAAGAGACCAACGCCCGGTTTCACCACCTCCTGGAGGCCGGGCAATCGGGACTCTCGACCGCTTTTGACCTCCCGACCCAGATGGGGCTGGACTCCGATCACCCGCTGGCGGAGGGGGAAGTCGGGCGCGTGGGCGTGGCCATCGACACGGTGGACGACCTCGCGCTCCTGTTCCGCGGCATCCCGCTGGACCAGGTATCGACCTCGATGACCATCAACGCCACCGCGGCCATCCTGCTCGCCATGTACGTCGTGGTGGGCGAGGAGCAGGGGGTGGCCCCGACGGCGCTGAGCGGCACCATCCAGAACGACATCCTCAAGGAGTACATCGCCCGCGGCACCTACATCTTCCCGCCGGGCCCGTCGCTTCGCCTGATCGGCGACATCTTCCGCTACGTGACCGAGGGTGGGCTGAACGTCAACCCGATCTCGATCAGCGGCTACCACATGCGCGAGGCCGGGGCCACGGCCGTGCAGGAGGTGGCGTTCACGCTCGCCAACGCCCTCGAGTACGTCCGGGTCGGTGTAGCCGCCGGGCTGCCGGTGGACAGCTTCGGTCCGCGGCTCTCGTTCTTCTTCGCGGCGCACAACGACCTCTTCGAGGAGGCCGCCAAGTTCCGTGCGGCGCGGCGGCTCTGGGCGCGGCTGGTGCAGGGGCGGTTCGGCGCGGACGACAAGACGGCGCGCCTCCGGTTCCACACCCAGACCGGCGGCGTCACGCTCCAGGCGCAGCAGCCCCTGAACAACGTGGTGCGGGTCACCGTGCAGGCGCTGTCCGCCGTGCTGGGCGGTACGCAATCGCTGCACACCAACGGGTACGACGAGGCGCTGGCGCTCCCGACCGCCGAGGCCGCCACGCTGGCGCTCCGCACGCAACAGATCCTCGGGTACGAGAGCGGCGTGGCGAACGTCATCGACCCCCTGGGGGGGAGCTACTTCGTGGAGGCGTTGACCGACCGGATCGAGGCCGAGGCGCTCGCGCTGATCGAAGAGGTGGACGCGCTGGGTGGTGCGGCGGCGGCGGTGGCGCAGGGTCATTTCCAGGAGGCGATCGCCCGGAGCGCCTGGGCGCTGCAGCAGCGCCAGGAGGCCGGCGCGCAGGTGGTGGTCGGCGTCAACCGCTTCACGGACGGGGCGGCCTCGCCGGTCATCGCCATGCCCGACTTCGCCGAGCTGGCCGGGAGGCAGAAGGCGCGGCTCGCGGAGGTGAAGGCCGGCCGCGATGCCCGGCGTGTCACGGCGGCGCTCGAGGCAGTCCGGGCGGCCGCCTCAGGCACCGACCCCCTCATGCCACCAATCCTCGAGGCGGTCCGCCACCGGGCCACGCTGGGGGAAATCAGCGACGCGCTCCGGAGCGCCTGGGGGAGCTACCGACCCACCGCCTGAACCTTCCTTGAACCCCGCCTCCGGAGCGGCTAAGTTTAGTGCTTGGCTTTACTTAGACCGGGCGGAGCGGCATGCCGACGTACGATTATCAGTGCACTGCGGGCCACACCTTCGAGAAGATCCACAAGATGTCCGAGTCGCCCCGGGTCAAGTGTCCGACCTGCGGCAAGCCGGCGGCGCGCCGCATCTCTGGCGGCTCCGGCCTCGTCTTCAAGGGGAGCGGCTTCTACATCACGGACTACGGCAAGGACGGGAAGGGCGCCCGGAAGGCCGAATCGGGTGACGGCGCCTCCTCCACGGCGGTGAAGTCGGACTCCGCGTCCGCCGGTTCCGAAAGTTCCAAGGCGCCCAAGCCAGCCGAGAAGTCTCCCAAGGAGAGCTCGCCGAAGCCGGCCGCCGGGCCGAAGAAGGCGGCCGAGTGAGCGAGGCACTGCGGCAGGCGCTGGCGCGCGTCGCCACGTCCATGGGGGCCGACGGCGTCGAGTTCGTGGTGGAGCGTCCCAAGGACGCCGGCCATGGCGACGTCGCCACGAACCTGGCCATGGTGCTGGCCAAGGTGCAGAAGGCGCCGCCCCGCGCCATCGCTGCGCGGGTCATCGAGGCGCTGGACCTCCCGGCGGGTGTCGTCGAGAAGACGGAAATCGCCGGGCCCGGGTTCATTAACTTCTGGCTGGCCAGCGACGAACTCGGGAACTCGCTGCGTGCCATCATCGACGCGGGGCCGCGCTACGGCGCGCACGACTTCGGCAAGGGCGTCCGCGTCAACATCGAGTTCGTCTCCGCCAACCCGACGGGCCCGCTGCACGTCGGGCACGGCCGGGGCGGGGCGCTGGGCGACGGCATCGCCGCCCTCCTCGCGTGGACTGGTCACAACGTGACCCGCGAGTTCTACATCAACGACGCCGGGGTGCAGATCGACCGGGTCGGCCAGAGCCTCTGGGCGCGGGTGCAGGAAGCGGTCGGGCGACCGTTCGCCATTCCCGAGGGCGGCTACCACGGCGACTACCTGAAGGAAAACGCGGCGCAAATCCTGGAGCGCGAGGGCCGCGCCTTCGCCGACCTCCCGGAGGCGGAGGGGGTGCGCCGGTGCCGGGCCCTGGCGCTCGTCATGCAGCGCGAGGAGCAGGACCACGACCTCGCCAGCTTCGGCGTGCGCTACGACGTGATGACCTCGGAGCAGGCCTTCTACGACCGGGGCGCCATCCCGGCCACGCTGGCGCTGCTCGAGTCGCGCGGGCTCACCTTCGAGCGCGACGGCGCGCTCTGGTTCCGCACCACCGATTTCGGCGACGACCAGGACCGCGTCCTGCGCAAGAGCGACGGGAGCTACACCTACTTCCTCCCCGACATCGTGTACCACGTGGACAAGCACGAGCGCGGGTTCGACCGGGTCATCGACGTCTGGGGCGCGGACCACCACGGGTACATCCCGCGGGTGCGGGCGGCGCTGCGGGCGCTGGGCTACCCCGACGAGTTCTTCGACGTGTCGGTGGTGCAACTGGTCAAGGTGCTCCGGGGCGGTGCCGAGGTGAAGATGTCCAAGCGCTCGGGCGAGTTCGTGACCCTGCGCGACCTCGTCGAGGAAGTCGGGCCCGACGCCGCCCGGTACTTCTTCTTGATGCGGCGGGGCGACGCCCAGCTCAATTTCGACCTCGACCTCGCCACCAGCCAGACCGACGAGAACCCGGTGTTTTACGTGCAGATGGCGCATGCGCGGGTGAGCGGCATCTTCCGGGTGGCTGGCGTGGCACCGGAGCGCGCCACGGCCGACGTCCGGCTCGACGCGCTCCCGGCGCCGGAAGACCGGGAGCTTCTGAAGAAGCTGACCGCATTTCCCGACGTGACCGCGCGCGCCGCCCGCGACCGGGAGCCGCACAAGATCACCGGCTACCTGGAAGAGCTCGCGCGGCTCACCCACGGCTGGTACCACAAGTGCCGCGTCCTTGGCGAGCCGCCCGAGGTGGAACGGGCACGGCTGGCGCTCGCGCGTGCCACACGGATCGTCCTGGCCAACGGCCTCACCCTTCTCGGCCTCACGGCCCCAGACCGGATGTGACGCGATGAGCCTGCTCGTCGTCGGCAGCGTGGCACTGGATTCGATCCACACCCCGTTCGGCGAGACCGCCGACGCGCTGGGCGGCTCCGCCGTCTACTTCAGCGTCGCGGGCGCCCTCCTCAATCGCGTCCACGTCGTCGGCGTCATCGGCGACGACTACCCGGTGGCGGAGCTCGAGCGGCTGGCGCCGCTCGGGATCGACTGGAGCGGCGTGGAGCGGGCCGCGGGGGAGAGCTTCCGCTGGAAGGGGAAGTACTCGTACGACCTGCAGAGCCGGGAAACGCTGGAGACGCGACTCGGTGTCTTCGCGCAATTCCAGCCCCGCCTGCCCAAGGCGCTGCTCGGCTCGAAGTTCGTCTTCCTGGGCAACATCGACCCGGAACTGCAGCACAATGTGCTCGACCAGATCGCGGCACCCAGCCTGGTCGTGTGCGACACCATGAACTACTGGATCCAGAGCAAGAAGCCGACGCTCATGGAGCTGCTGAGGCGGGTGGACATCCTGATGGTCAACGACGGCGAGGCGCGCGAGCTGTCGGGCGACTGGAACATCCACCGGGCGGGCCGCTGGATCCTGGCGCACGGCCCCAAGCGGGTCGTCATCAAGCAGGGCGAGTTCGGCGCGCTCCTCATCGAGCCGGGCCGGACCTTCTACGTGCCGGCGTTCCCGCTCGAAGAGGTGTTCGACCCGACCGGCGCCGGCGACGCCTTCGCCGGCGGGTTCATGGGCTACCTTGCGCGCGCCGGGGTGACCGACAGCGACCACCTGCGGCGCGCCATGGTATACGGCGCGGCGATGGGGTCGTTCGCCGTGTCGCAGTTCGGAATCAAGGGGTTCGAAGGCGTGACGACGGTGGACGTGGAGCAGCGGGTGCGGGCCTTCCACGACCTGACCCACGTGGTGCTGGCGGAACGGGTCCCGTGACGCGCCCGGCAGAACCGCGTCAGTACGCCGCCGCAGGCGTGGACCTGGCCGACGCCGAGTCCGCCAAGGCCCGCATCGGGCGGCTGGTGGCCAGCACCCGCACGCCGTTGACGGCGGGGCGGGTGGGCGCCTTCGGCGGCATGGTGCGCCTCCCGGCCGGCCTCCGCCAACCGACGCTGGTCATGAGCACCGACGGGGTGGGCACCAAGGTGCTGGTGGCCCAGCAGGCGGGGCGGTACGACACCGTCGGCGAGTGCCTCGTCAACCACAGCGTCAACGACATCCTTGTGCACGGCGCGCGTCCGCTGGCGTTCATGGACTACGTGGCGGGCGCGGGGCTCGGGATCGAGGTCCTGGCGGACATCGTCGAGGGCGTGGCCCGCGGCTGCCGGGCCCACGCGATGGACCTGGCGGGCGGCGAGACGGCCCAGATGCCTGGACTCTACGCGCCGGGTCACTTCGACCTGGCCGGTACCATCGTCGGCGTGGTGGAGGAAGCCGAGGCGCTGCACGGCGATGCGGTGTGCCCGGGCGACGTGTTGCTCGGCTACGCCTCGACCGGCCTCCACACCAACGGCTACACGCTGGCCCGCAAGGTCGCGGCCGACGACCTGCGACTCGGCGTGCACGATCCGCTGCCCGGTCTCGGGCAGACCGTCGCTGAGGCGTTCCTCGCGGTGCACCGGAGCTACGCCCGGGCCATCACGCCGGTGCTCGGACGGGTGCACGCGCTGGCCCACATCACCGGCGGCGGCATCCCGGGCAACCTGGTGCGGGTGCTGCCCGAGGGATGCGAGGCCGTGGTCGATGCCCGGAGCTGGACCTGGCCGCCGCTGTTCCGGCTGCTGCAAGACGCCGGAAAGGTGTCGACCGAGGAGATGCGCGACGTGTTCAACCTCGGCGCGGGAATGATTGCCGTGCTGCCCGCGGACGCGGTGGGTGCCGCGCAGGCCGCGGGCGCCGCCGATGGCGTCAGCACATGGGTCATGGGCGAGGTGCGGGCGGGCACGACGGGCGTCCGGTTTGGCGGGTGACTCCCGCGGGGCTGCCGGGATGACCGACGCGACGGCAATGGAGCGAGCCCTCGAGCTCGCCTGGCGCGGATGGGGCCGGGTCCACCCGAACCCGCTGGTCGGTGCGGTGGTGCTCGATGCGGCCGGCGCGGTGGCCGGTGAAGGGTGGCACGCCGAGTTCGGGGGCCCGCACGCCGAGCGCGTGGCGCTCGAGGCCGCCGGGCCGAGGGCGCGGGGCGGCACCCTCGTGGTGACGCTCGAGCCCTGCGCCCACGTGGGGAAGCAGCCGCCGTGCACCGAGGCGATCCTCGCCGCGGGCGTGGCCCGCGTGGTGTACGCGCTGGACGACCCCAACCCCGAAGCGTCCGGCGGCGCCGAGCTGCTGCGCGCCGCGGGCGTGCGGGTGGAGGCTGAGTGCCTGCGACCCGAGGCAGCGGTCCAGAACGCCCCGTTCCTCGCACGATGGCGGTTTGCGGATCGCCCCTGGGTGGCCCTCAAGCTGGCCACTTCGCTGGACGGGCGCATCGCCGATCGCTTCGGCCGCTCGCGGTGGATTTCGGGGGAGCCGGCACGTGACTTCGTGCACTGGCTGCGCGCGGGGATGGACGCCATCGGCATCGGCGGCGCCACGGCCCGCGCGGACGATCCCTCCCTCACCGTGCGGGGCGAGATCCGGCCGCGGGTGGAGCCACTGCGCGTCATCTTCGACCGGGCCGGCAGCCTGCACACGACGCTGGAAGTGCTCCGCACCGCGAAGGAACGGCCAACCTGCGTCGTGGCCGGGCCGCTGCTCTCGAGCGAGCGGGCCGAGGCGTTGGGGGAGGCGGGCGTGACGCTCATCCGTGCCGCCGGCCTTCGCGACGGCATGGCGGCGCTTCGCCGGATCGGAGTCGGTGCGATGGTCGTCGAAGGCGGGGGGCAGCTGGCGGGCGCACTGCTTGGAGAAGGCCTCGTGGACCGCTTCTACTGGATCCAGAGCCCGGTCTGGCTTGGGGAGGGGGGCGTGCCGGCGGTGGCTGGCCTGCCGGGCGTCGAGTTGGCCACCGCCGAGCGGTGGACGGTGGTCGAGCGCCGGGCCCTGGGGGCCGACACGCTGCTCGTGGCGGACCGGGGCTGATGTTCACCGGCCTCGTCACGGCTGTGGGCACCGTCCGGACCGCGCGGTCCGCCGACGGCGGGCGCGCGCTGGTCATTCGGGCCCCGTTCCGCGGCCTGGCACTGGGCGAGAGCATCGCGGTGGATGGAGCCTGCCTCACGGTGTCGCGCCGGCTCCGCGGCGCGTTCGAGGTGCACGTGGTGGCCACCTCGCTCGAGCGCACGACGTTTGGCGCCGTGCGCGCGGGGCGCCGGGTCAACCTCGAGCGCGCGCTCCGCGCCGGCGACCGGCTGGGAGGCCACCTGGTGCAGGGACACGTGGACGGCGTCGGGACCATCCGCCGCATCCGCCGGCAGGAGGACGCGCTGCTGATGGACATCGCCGTGCCGGCCGCGGTGGCGCGGGCCACGGTGCCGCTTGGCTCGATCACGGTGGACGGGGTGAGCCTCACGGTCAACGCGCTCCGCGGGCGGGGCGTGGTCCAGGTATCGCTGATTCCTTATACCTTACAGCACACCACCCTCGGGGACCGCCGGGTCGGCGATCGGGTCCACCTGGAGGGTGACACCATCGGGAAGTACGTGGCGGCCTGGCTGTCGCGCCGCGGAGAGCATACATGACGTTCGCGAAGATCGAGCAGGCGATCGAGGACCTGCGGAACGGCAAGATCATCATCGTGGCCGACGACGAGGACCGCGAGAACGAGGGCGACCTCGTCTGTTCCGCGGAACTCGTGACGCCCGAGATGATCAACTTCATGACCCTCCACGGGCGCGGGCTCATCTGCCTGGCGCTCACGGGGGAACGCTGCGACCAGCTGGGCCTGGCCCAGATGGCGGAGCACAATACCGAGGCGCTCGGCACCGCGTTCACGGTCAGCATCGACGCCGAACGGCGCTTCGGGGTCACGACCGGCATTTCGGCGGCCGACCGCGCCGCCACCATCCACGTCGCCATCAACCCCGCCACCGTGGCCGCCGACCTCCGGCGCCCCGGGCACGTCTTTCCGCTCCGCGCCCGGCCGGGCGGCGTGCTGCAGCGGGTCGGCCAGACCGAGGCCAGCGTGGACCTCGCGCGCCTGGCGGGGCTGGCACCGGCCGGCGTCATCTGCGAAATCCTGAACGCCGACGGCACCATGGCGCGCCGGCCGGAGCTCGAGGTGTTCGCCGAGACGCACGGGCTCACGTTCGTGACGGTGGCCGACCTCGTGGCCTACCGGCTCCAGAAGGAGCGGCTGGTCCACCGGGTGGCCACGGCGCGGCTTCCCACCGACTTCGGCGACTTCCGCGTCATCGGGTACCGGAACGACGTGGACCGTGCCGAGCACGTGGCGCTGGTGCACGGCGAGGTGGAGGGCGCCCAGAACGTGCTCGTGCGGATGCACTCGAAGTGTCTCACCGGCGACGTCTTCGGCTCGAAGCGCTGCGACTGCGGGGCACAGCTGCACGCCGCCATGCGGCAGGTGGTGGCCGCCGGGTCCGGCGTCATCGTCTATCTCGACCAGGAAGGGCGGGGCATCGGGCTCCTCAACAAGCTCCGCGCCTACGCCCTGCAGGACGGCGGTGACGATACGGTCGAGGCCAACGAGCGGCTCGGCTTCGCCCCGGACCTCCGGAACTACGGCATCGGCGCGCAGATCCTGAAGGACCTCGGCCTGTCCACCATCCGCATCATGACCAACAATCCGCGCAAGCTGGTCGGCGTCGAGGGCTACGGCCTCGAAATCGTCGAGCGGGTGCCGCTCCTCATCGACCAGACCACCGAAAACTCGGACTACCTCACCGCCAAGCGCGACAAGCTCGGCCACCTCCTGGCCCACTGACCATGCCTGAATACTCCGGTCGCCTCGGCCCCGTGGGTCGCGTGGCCATCGTGGTCGCCCGCTACAACGAGCTCGTCACCGGCAAGCTGCTCGAGGGCGCCCGCCACTGCTGCCGGGACGCCCGCATTGCCGACCGCCACGTGGACGTGCTCTGGGCGGCGGGGGCGTTCGAGCTGCCGGTGCTCGCCGAGGAGGCCGCGCGCTCGGGGCAGTACGCCTGCCTCGTGGCGCTCGGCGCCGTGGTGCGCGGAGAGACACCGCACTTCGAATTCGTGGCCGGCGAGGCCACCCGCGGACTCGGCGAGGTGTCCCGGAAGCACGTGCTGCCGATCGGCTTCGGCCTTCTCACCGTGGACACCATGCAGCAGGCACTGGATCGGGCCGGTGGCGCCGCGGGCAACAAGGGCTATGAAGCGGCGGAGGCGGCAATCACCGCTGCCGACGCCCTGGCGCGGATCAGGCGGGCCGATGCTCCGGTCTGAGACCCGCGCGCGGGCCCGCGCGCGCCAGTTGCTCTACACCTGTGAAATCACCGGCGCCGGTTCGGCGGGCGCGGCGACCGGGCTCGCGCGCCTGACGGGGCCGGAGCCACGGGTCCTCGACGGGGCCGAGGCGCTCGCCGCCGGCGTCCTGGCCGAGCGGGAGCCGCTCGATCGCCTGATCCAGGGCGCGGCCGACAACTGGCGCCTCGAGCGCATCGGGATCGTGGAGCGGAACATCCTGCGGCTCGGCATCCATGAACTTCGGCTCGGCGTCACCCCGCCCAAGGTCGTCATCGACGAGGCCATCCGCCTCGGTCAGTGGTTCGGCGGGCCCAAGACGCCGGCCTTCGTCAACGGCGTGCTCGACCGGATCGCGCACTCCCTCGGGCGGCTGTGAACCTCCTCGTCGTCAACTGGCTCGACCGCCTGAATCCGCTCGCCGGGGGCGCCGAGATTCACCTGTTCGAGATCTTTCGGCGGCTCGCGGCCCGCGGGCACCGGGTGCGGCTGGTCTGCTCCGGCTGGCCGGGGGCCACGCCGGTGGAGACGGTGGACGGGATCGAGGTGACGAGGGTCGCGCACCGGAACACCTTTGCCCTGGCCGGCCGGGGAGCGGTCCGCCGGGCGCTTGCCGCGGAGCGGCCCGACGTCCTCATCGAGGACATCAACAAGCTGCCGCTCCTCCTCGCCGGGCTGACCGACGTGCCGATGTGCGTCCTGGTGCCGCATCTCTTCGGGGCCACGGCCTTCCAGGAGGCGCCCTGGCCGATGGCCGCCACGGTCTGGGTGGCCGAGCGGCTGATTCCGGGGGCGTACCGCCGGGCCGACTTCGAGGCCATCAGCGAGAGCACCCGGGACGACCTCGTGTCCCGGGGCGTCGCACGGGACCGGATCCGGGTCATCCATCCCGGCGTGGACGCCACGGAGTTCTACCCCGATCCCTCGGTGCCCCGGTCCGCTCCTCCCTCCTTCCTCTATGTGGGGCGCCTCAAGCGCTACAAGCGTGTGGACCTGGCCATCCGGGCCCTCGGCATCGCCCGGCGGACCCGGCCGGACCTGTCACTCGACATCGCCGGGACCGGAGACGACCGCCCCCGGCTGGAGGCCCTGATCGCGGAATCGGGGCTGGGAACCGCCGTCCGGTTCCATGGGTTTGTGACCGAGGAGCGCAAACTGCAGCTCCTGCGGAGCACGTGGGCAAATCTCTTCCCTTCGCCGAAGGAGGGGTGGGGTATTACCGTTGTGGAAGCGGCCGCGTGCGGCACGCCCTCCCTCGCCTCCGACAGCCCCGGACTCCGGGATTCGGTGCGGGACGGGGAGACCGGCTTCCTGGTCCCCCACGGAGATCCGGCGGCGCTGGCCGCCCGAATGCTGGAACTCGCCGCGGACGCCGCCCTGGTGGACCGCCTGGGACAGGCGGGGCGCCGATTCGCCGAGTCGTTGTCGTGGGACCGTGTGGCCGATTTGACCGAGTCCCATCTCCGGGAGCTCGCCGGCCGTTGACCTGACTCCTTCACGGGGGGTTGCATGCCCGTCACGATCACCGCCCGCCATTGTGAACTGCCCGACCTGCTCCGCGAGCGCGCCAACGAAGTCGCGGCCCGCCTCGAAACCCGCGTGGGGCGACCCACCGAGATCGCCCTCCTGTTCGACGTGGACGCCGGTGTGCCGACTGCCGAGATCCGGCTCCGCGCCGCCGGTGAGGACCTCGTCATGGCCGCCGGCCGCGGCGACGACCATCGCACCGCGCTCGACCAGGCCGAAGCCAAGGTGCGCCGCCAGCTCGAGAAGCCGGGCACCCGCCGGCTCCGGAAGCGGAAGCCCACCGAACTGGACAATGTGTGACCCTGCGACTCCGTGACCTGGTCGAGAGCAACGGCGAGGCGCTCCAGCTCGAGTGCCTGACCGGCGCACTCGGTCTCGACCGGTTCCTGCCCGATGCGGAGGTGGCGAGTCCCGGCCTGGCGCTGGCGGGGTTCACCACGCGGTTCATCGCCAACCGCATTCACGTGCTGGGCGAAACGGAAATCACCTACCTGGCGGCGCTGGACGCCCAGGCCCGGAAGGCGGCGCTCGACGGGCTGTTCGGCTTCGACCTGCCGGTGCTGTTCGTGACCAAGGGGCTGCCGGTCCCGGTCGAGCTGCTCGAGATCGCGCAGCGCCGGCAAATCCCGGTGGTCCGGACCCAGCTCAAGACGGCGGAGTTCTACCGCCGGATCAAGCCGGTGCTGGAGGACGCATTCGCCGCGCGGACCACGCTGCACGGATCGCTCGCGGACGTCTATGGCGTCGGGCTCCTCTTCATCGGCCGGTCCGGGATCGGCAAGAGCGAGTGCGTGCTCGACCTGGTCGAGCGCGGCCACCGGCTGGTGGCCGACGACGTGGTGCAGGTGTCCCGGCGGGGGAGCGGCGTGCTGATCGGCAAGGGCCACGAGCTGGCCCAGCATCACATGGAGATCCGGGGCATCGGGCTGGTGGACATCTCGGCGCTGTTCGGCGTGCGGGCCATCCGCCAGCAGAAGCGCA
Source organism: uncultured Gemmatimonadaceae bacterium (assembly GCA_964571795.1). Taxonomy (GTDB): domain Bacteria; phylum Gemmatimonadota; class Gemmatimonadetes; order Gemmatimonadales; family GWC2-71-9; genus SPDF01. Next base: position 133,389 of record CAZNDK010000003.1, read on the forward strand.
TCGAGGTGGTGGTGCAGTTGGAGGACTGGGACAACGCGAAGGACGCCGAGCGCACCGGGCTGGCGCAGCAGGAAGTCGAGATCCTCGACGTCAAGGTGCCCAAGGTGCTCGTGCCGCTCAACCCCGGCAAGAACCTCACCGTCATCTCGGAAGTCGTGGCGATGATGCACCTGCTGCGGTACTCGGGCGTGGACGTCGCCGCCGCCTTCAACGAGCGCCTCATCCGCCGGATGAAGGAGCAGCGCGGCATCCGGGAGTACCTCCAGGAAGACTATGAGTGAGCCGCTGCGCGGCGTCGTGGTCTGTCACGGAGGGCTCGCCTCGGCGCTGGTGGACGCCGTCGAGCAGATCACCGGACTGACCGGGCGCCTGGTCCCCATCAGCAACACCGATTGCGATCGCGACGGTCTCGAGCAGCGGATCGCCGACACGATCGCCGGCCGGCCGGCCGTGGTGTTCGTGGACATGCCGAGCGGGTCCTGCCTGTTCGCCGCCCTGCACCGGCTCCGGAACGAGCCGCACGTGAAGGTCGTCACCGGCGTCAACCTTGCCATGCTGATCGACTTCGTCTTCCACCCCGACGAACCGCCCACCGAGGCCGCGGCCCGGGCGGTCGCGACCGGGGAGCGGGCCATCAAGACGCCCTGATGCCCATTCGCCTCTGCAGGATCGACGATCGCCTGATCCACGGCCAGGTCGTGCTGGGGTGGGCCCGGGCGCTGGGCATCGGCGACATCGTGCTGGTGGACGACGACGTGGCCGCGAGCGCCTGGGAACAGGATCTCTACCGGATGGCGGTACCCCCGGAATTGCAGGTCGAGTTCGTGGGCACCGCCGAGGCGCGCCGCCGGCTCGCCGAATGGGAGGCGGGTTCCACGGCCGTCCTCATCCTGACGGGCAAGGTGGACACGATGGCCCGGTTGCTGGACGGCGTGGCCCATCCGCCGCCGGTCAACCTCGGCGGGATTCACCATCGCGCCGGCCGGATCGAGCGGCTGCCGTACGTATACCTGACGGACGAGGAACTGCAGGAACTTCGGCGCCTCGAGGAGGCCGGGGTGCAGGTCACTGCCCAGGACGTGCCGAGCGCCGGGGCCGTCGAACTGGGCAGCTTGCCATGAGCACCCTGCCGCTGCCCGTCATCGGAATCCTCCTCCTGCTCTGGGGGACCATCGTCGGCCTGGACCTCGTCAGCGTACCGCAGGCGCTGCTCTCCCGGCCGCTGGTGGCCGCCTCGGTCGCCGGCTGGTTGGTCGGCGACCTCAACACCGGACTCCGGGTGGGCGCGGTGCTTGAGCTCTTTGCGCTCGACGTGCTTCCGGTCGGCGCCAGCCGATACCCGGAGTACGGCCCCGCCGCCGTCGGGGCCGCGCTGACCGCCGCGTCGTTGCCACCGCGCATCGGCATCGGGGTCGGCGTGCTGCTTGGACTCGCGGTGGCGATTCTCGCCGGGTGGTCGCTTGGCTGGCTGCGGCACGCCAACGCACGGCACGTCCACCGGCTGGCCGCCGGGGTCAACAGCGGCTCGGTGCGCGCGATCCGAACCCTTCAATGGGCTGGGCTCGGTCGGGATCTGTTCCGGAGCGCCACCATGACCCTGGTCGCCATGGCGCTCGCGTATGGGTCGTTCGTCCTCGGCTCCCTGGTGTGGCGGTTCCCCACGTTGGTTACGGAGGCGCTGATCGGCGTCGGGCTCGCGGCCGCGCTGTCTGGTGCGATGCGCACCGCCGGGCAGGGAAGGCGCCTGGCGTGGATGGGCGTGGGCGTGGCCGTTGGACTCGTGGTCGCCCTGGCGGTGCCGGCATGAAGGGCCGGGGACGTGCGTTCCTGCGGCTCCTGGCCGTCCAGGGCGCCTGGAGCTACGAGCGGATGACCGGCATCGGCATGGGATACGCTGCCGAGCCCCTTCTCAGCGACCTCGAGGCCGAATCGCCGGAGCGACATCGCGAGGCGACCGCGCGCTCGGCCGAATACTTCAATTGTCATCCGTACCTGGCTGGCCTCGCGCTGGGCGCGACGGTCCGCGCGGAGCACGAGGGCGTCCCTGGCGCGCAGATCCAGCGGTTGCGCACCGCGCTCTGCAGCCCGCTCGGTGCGCTTGGCGACCAGGTGTTCTGGGCGGGCCTGGTCCCGATCATCATGTCCCTCGCCCTGGTGGCCATTGCCCTCGGCGGAGGCGGGATCGTCCTGGCCGTTGCCTTGGTGGCGTACAATGTCGTCCGGGTGCTCGTCAGCCGGTGGGCACTCTCGACCGGTCTCGGAACCGGCATGCAGGTCGGCACCGCCATTTCCGGCTCCTGGCTGCCGCGCACGGCAGCCCGGATCGCCGCGCCGGCGGGATTCGTGGCCGGCTTGGCCGTGCCGCTGGTCGGCGCGTGGCTCCTGGCCTGGGTGGCGCCGCACACGACCGTCGTGGCCATCGCGAGCGCCCTGGCGGCCCTCGCGCTGTTCCGCTGGGGCGGCTCCCGCTGGACCTCGCCCCGCGTGGCGCTCCTGTTCGCGGTGGTCGCCTTCCTCTGGACGAGGGTCGTGCCGTGATCGAACGCGAAGCGACCATCGTCAACCCGCTTGGCATGCACGCCCGGCCCGCGGCCCGCCTCGTCAAGCTGGCGGCATCGTTCCAGTCGCACATCGAGATCGTCAAGGACGGCCTCTCGATCAACGGCAAGAGCATCATGGGGGTCATGATGCTGGCCGCCGAATGCGGCAGCTCCATCACGCTCCGCGCCGAAGGCCCCGACGCGGAAGCCGCGCTGGCCGCGCTGGCCGCGCTGGTGGCGGAAGGGTTTGGCGAATCGTGAGTAGCGATCGGCTCCTCCAGGGCATCGGCGTCTCGCCGGGAGTCGGGTTCGCCCCGGCCATGGTGGTGCACTGGGGCTTCCCGGAGGTCCCCGACCGCACGGTCGAGGAAACCGAGATCGACGGCGAGGTGCGCCGCCTCCACGGCGCCGTGCAGGAGGCGGTCGAGGGGCTGGAGGCGCTCCGCGAGCGGGTCCTCCAGCGCGCCGGCGTCGAGGAGTCGCGGATCTTCGAGGCCCAGATCCTGATGGTCCAGGACTCCGACTTCCTGGCCGGGGTCGAGACGCTGATCCGGAACAACCAGTTGAGCGCGGAAACCGCCTACGAGTTCAAGGCGCTTGAGCTGCGCAACCTGTGGGCGAGTTCGGGGAGCGCGCAGCTCCGCGAGCGGCTGACCGACCTCACGGCCATCCAGCGGCGGGTCGTGCTCAAGCTGATGGGCGGGTCGGAGCGCGAGCCCTGGTCCGGGGCGCTGGACGAACAGGTCATCGTCGTGGCGCACGAGCTCTCGCCCGGGCTCACGGTGCAGCTGGACCGCGAGCACGTGGTGGGGCTGCTGAGCGAGGAAGGGACGCGGACGTCACACGCCGCCATCCTGGCGCACTCGCTGGGCATCCCGGCGGTGATGGGCGTGACCGGCGCCCTGCAGCGGGTGCGCGACGGCCAGATGCTGCTCCTCGACGGGCGCACCGGCGTCGTCATCCTCGACCCCACGCGGAACGAGCTCGACGCGGCCAAGACCCGCCTGCACCGGCGGCACCGGCTCGAGCTGAAGCTCGAGGCCGGCCTCACCGCGCCGGCAGTCACCCCGGACGGCCGCGCGATGACCCTGCGTGGCAACGTGGACCTGCCCGAGGAGATCGAGCCTGCGGTCCGGCACGGGGCGCAGGGAGTCGGGCTCCTGCGGACCGAGTTCCTGCTGACCGGCCGGGCGGTGGTGCCCTCCGAGTTCGAGCAGGCCGACTACTTCCGCCGGGTGGCGCAGGCCTTCCCAGGCCAGCCCATCGTGGTGCGCACCTTCGACCTGGGGGGCGACAAGTTTCCCGCCGCCTTCGACGCCCCGCACGAGGCGAATCCCTTCCTCGGCTGGCGGTCGATCCGGGTCTGCCTCGATCACCCGGAGATCTTCCGGCCCCAGCTGCGCGCGCTGCTCCGGGCGGCCGTGGGGCGCGACCTCCGCATCATGCTCCCGCTCATCACGCGGGTGGAGGAGGTCCTGCAGGTGCGGGCCATGCTGGACGAGGAGCGCGCCGCGCTCGCCCGCGCCGGCGAGGAGCTGCCTGGACGCGTGCCGCTCGGCGTCATGATCGAGACGCCGGCAGCGGTGATCCTGGCCGACCGGCTGGCGGCGGTGTCGGACTTCTTCAGCGTCGGCACCAACGACCTGACGCAGTACACGCTCGTGGTGGACCGGGGCAACGCGCGGCTGGCGGAGCGGTTCACCACCGAGCACCCCGCTATCCTGCGGCAGCTTCGCACCGTGCACGCGGCGGCGGCAGCGGCCGGCATCCCCGTCAGCATCTGCGGCGAGATGGCGTCGGAACCGCTGTCGGCGGTGTTGCTGATGGGGCTTGGGTTCGTGGAATTGAGCGTGGCGCCTCCCGCCCTGCCGCTCCTCAAGCTCGTCGTGCGGAGCGTACCGGCCAGCGTGGCCGAGGAGGCGGCGCGGCGCTCACTGGACGCGGGCGATTCCGCCGCGGTGCGCGACATCCTGCGCGTCGCCGTCGGGGGCCACCTCGACCTGGGCCTCATCGACCCGGCCGGTGCGTTGCCTGCCTCCAACCCGGCCGCTAGCTTTCCTTGATTCGACGCTTTCGTCCTCCTCAACCGGTTCTGCGATGACTGCCAAGCGCGCCCATCCCAAGCGGTACCTCTTCACCTCCGAGTCCGTGACCGAAGGCCACCCCGACAAGGTGGCCGACCAGATCTCCGATGCCGTGCTCGACGCGATCCTCGCCGAGGACGCCAACGGCCGGGTGGCGTGCGAGACCATGGTCTCGACCGGCATGGTCATGGTGTCCGGGGAAATCACCACCAAGACCTACGTGGACATCCCGGGGATCGTGCGGAACACCGTCGAGCGGATCGGCTACAACGACGCCACCTACGGGTTCGACGCGCACCACTGCGCGGTGCTCTCGTCGATCGGCCGCCAGTCGGCGGACATCGCGATGGGCGTCGACGAGGTGGGCGGCAAGGAACAGGGGGCCGGCGACCAGGGCATGATGTTCGGGTATGCCACCCGCGAAACCCGCGAGCGGATGCCGCTGCCGATCATCCTGGCCCACCGGATCGCCGAACGGCTGGCCGATGTCCGGAAGGGCAACAAGGGCCTCGACCAGCTCGAGTGGCTGCGACCCGACGGCAAGTCCCAGGTGTCGGTGGAGTACGAGGGCGACCGGCCGGTCGCCGTGCGGACCGTCGTCGTCTCGACCCAGCATGCCGAGCGCCATGCGGGACGGCAGCTGGCGCACTCGACCATCCGCCAGGCGATGATCGAGCATGTCATCCGCCCGGTCCTCGAAAAGGCCGGATTCGGCGAGGGCCGGACCAAGTTCCTGGTCAACCCGACCGGCCGGTTCGTCATCGGCGGCCCGCACGGCGACGCCGGGCTCACCGGCCGGAAGATCATCGTGGATACCTACGGTGGCATGGCCCGGCACGGCGGCGGCGCCTTCAGCGGCAAGGACCCGTCGAAGGTGGACCGGAGCGCGGCGTACGCGGCGCGCTGGGTGGCGAAGAACATCGTCGCCGCCGGGCTGGCGCGGCGGTGCGAGGTGCAGGTGGCGTACGCGATCGGCGTGGCCGAGCCGGTCTCGATCATGGTCGACACCTTCGGCACGGGGGAGATGCCCGACGCCCGCCTCGAACAGATCGTCGGACGGGTGTTCGACCTCACGCCACGGGGCATCATCTCGGCGCTCAAGCTCAAGCGGCCGATCTACGGGCCGACCGCGGCCTACGGGCATTTCGGCCGCAAGCCGGTGACGGCCAAAGCCTTCGGCCGGTCGCTGGACTTCTTCACGTGGGAACAGACCAACCGCGTTCGCGCGCTGCTCAGCGAAGCCCGGTGATGTCCGGATGATCGAGGTCCACGTGGCGCACCTCGGCCTCGACCAGACCACCAACAGTCCGGTGGTCCTGTTGCGGGAAAAGGACGGGGAGCGGGTGCTCCCCATCTGGATCGGACCGGCCGAGGCAAGCGCCATCGCGATGGAAATGCAGGGGGTCAAGGCACAGCGACCCATGACCCACGACCTGCTGAAGCACGTGATCGTCGGCCTCGGGGGCGAGCTCCGGCGGGTGACGATCACCAGCGTCCGGGACAACACCTACTTTGCCGAACTGCTCATCCGTCGCGACGAACAGGTGGTCCAGGTGGACGCCCGTCCGTCCGACAGCATCGCCCTCGCCCTGCGGCTGCACGCCCCGATCTTCACGTCTGATGAACTCCTCGATCACAACGCCACCGAGGCCGGCCCGCCGGCACCGGAACGGCGGCTCGACGCCGAGTCCCTCAAGCAATACCTCGAGAAGCTCGATCCCCAGGATTTCGGCCGGTTCACCCCATAGGCGCGATGCAGGGTGGATCCTGCTGGCCGCCCTTACCGCGTCCCCGCTGGCGGCCCAGGCTCGGCTGAGTATTGCCGGGCGCGTGGTCCGGCTGCAGGGCAGCGACACGCAGCCCGTGTCCGGCGTGTCGCTCACCCTGCACCGGATCGGTCGCACCGCGCAGGGCGCCATCGACTCTGCCGCGTCCGCGGCCGACGGGCGCTTTCACTTCCGGGCACCTTCCGACACGACCGCCATCTACCTGGTGAGCGCGCGGTACGCCGGGATCGAGTACTTCGGCGAACCGATCCGTGCCCCTGGGTCCGACCGGGTGGTTGTGCTCGTGTCCGACACCTCCTCGACGGCGCCGCTCTCGCTCGGCGGCCGCCACATCATGATCCGCCGCCCGGACGAGTCAGGCGCCCGGGCGGTGCTCGACCTCTTTTCCATTCGGAACGACGGCCCGTATACGCGGGTCGCCGGCGGAACCGACGCCCCGACCTGGAGCCTGCTGTTGCCGGCGGGCGCGGCGAATCCGGAGGTGGAGCAGGGGGAGGTGAGCGGCGCTGCGATCCAGTTCCGCGGGGACACACTCGTCTTGCTCGCGCCGGTTTCGCCGGGGCAGAAGAATGTGATGATCGGCTACACGCTGCCGCCCGGCGTGGACCGGCCTCGGTGGGCCGCGCCGACCGATACCTTCGACATCCTGGTTGAGGAGCCCGGCGCCACCGTGCGGGGCGCCGGCCTGGCGCCCGCCGATTCGGTCATGATGGCGGAGACCGTCCTGCGCCGATGGACCGCGTTGAAGCCCGACGGTACCTGGGGCGAGGTGCGCTTCAGCGGGGGGGCGACGGCGCGACGCGGTGTGCTGGCCCTCCTGATCGGGCTGCTGGGGCTGGCGATCGCGGCCGGCGCCTGGCTGGCCTTTCGTCGGCGCGGCCGTCGACTTGCCGGCGGCCCACCGGCCGTGCCTCCCGACCCGATCGACGCGCTGGCGCGGCTCGACGCGCGCTACGCCGGACGCCGCGACTCGGTGCCTCCCGGCGAGTGGGAGGAGTACGAGCGGGAGCGCGCGCACCTCAAGGCGGTGGCCGAGGCTGCCGCCCTTGCCCGGCGCCGACCCCGGCCCTAGGTTTGCGCTCAGTCACAATCGATCGCAAGCGAACGCAGATTTTCGGAAGCCGGTGCAAATCCGGCGCGGCCCCGCCACTGTAACGGGCAGATTGCTCCGCTCACGACGCCACTGGGAAACCGGGAAGGCGAGCGGAGGCCCGAAGCCAGGAGACCTCTCCGTTCGCGCCACCACAAGTTCCCTCGGGGGAGGGACGGGTGGCGTGCCCCGGCGATGGTCCGCCGTGTCCCGCCCACTTTCGCCCTCCCGGAAGTGGGCGGATTTCGTTGCAGAAGCCGCGGCTCTCGCTCCTCTTCACTCTGTCCCTCCTCACCGTGGCGGGCGCGGCGGCATGCGCCGGGCCGGAGGCGCCCAGCGCCTCCGGACGCCTCGTGGCGGTGGACGACGCGGGGGACACCGTCCGCCTTGCCGCGCCGGCGGTCCGCATCGTCTCCTTGATTCCGGCGACTACCGAACTCCTCTTTGCGCTGGGCCTCGGAGACCACGTCGTCGGGCGCACCACCTGGTGCGACTACCCCGCCGAAGCGAGCCGGGTGCCCAGCCTCGGCGACGGCATCCAGCCGAACCTCGAGGCGATCCTCGCCGCCCGTCCCGACCTGGTCGTGCTGTACAACTCCACACAGAACGTCGCGGCGGCCGGACGGCTCCGCGCGCAGCACGTCCCGACCATCCTCGTGGCCACCGACCGCCTGGGCGACGTGCCGCGACTCGCACGCCTGTTGGCCGGGCTCGGCGGCCGGCCCGAGGCCGGCGACAGCCTCGCGCTCGCGTTCGATTCCGCGCTGGCCGCGGCCACCGCCCCCGCGCCGGCAGCTCCTCCAAGCATCCTGATCCTGGCGTGGGACCAGCCGCCGATCGCCATCGGCGCCGGCAGCTTCCTCAGCGAGCTGGTGACCCGCGCCGGGGCGCGCAACGTCTTCGCGGATCTTCCGGCGTCATCGGCCCCGGTGAGCCTCGAGGCGATCGCCGGCCGCGACCCTGACCTGGTGCTGGTTGTGGGCGACAGCGTCCCGCCCTTCCGCCGCCGGGCGGAGTGGCAGGTGGTCCGCGCCATTCGGGAGGAGCGATTCGTCCGGGTCCCGTCCGCGCTGTTCACCCGGCCGGGGCCGAGGAGTCCCGCGGCGCTCCAGACGTTGCGGGCGGCGCTCGACGCCGAGCCGGGCCGGTGAGCCGCCGGCATTGGTTTGCGCTCGCGGGAGGCGCCGTGGTGGTGATCGCCGCGGGCCTCATGATCGGCGCGGTGGACCTTCCCCCGCGCGCGCTGGCGGACGCGCTGTCGGGCGCTACCGGCGCCGACGCCACCCTGGTCCGTAACCTCCGCATGCCGCGGGTGCTCCTCGCGTTCCTCGTGGGCGGCGCGCTCGGCATGTCGGGGGCGTCGTTGCAGGCGCTGGTGCGGAACCCGCTCGCCGATCCCTACCTCGTGGGGCTCTCCGGAGGCGCCGGCCTCGGCGCCGTGCTGGCCATCGCGCTCCACTGGGGCGGGCCCTGGGCGGTTCCCCTCGCCGCTTTTCTCGGCGCGCTGGGCGCCGTTTCGGTCGTCTACCGGCTGAGCGTCGTCACGGGGCGGCGCCTCGATCCGCACATCCTCCTGCTGGGCGGCGTCGTGGTCGGGGCCTTCGCGGGCTCGCTCATGAGTGCAGTCATCACGCTGGCGCAGGCGAGCGAATTGCGGAGCGCCATGCTCTGGCTCCTCGGCGGGTTCGGCATGGCGTCCTGGCCGGCGGTGCTGGTCTTCGGCACCTACGCGGTGGTGCCGCTGGGCCTGTTGATGGTGAGCGCGCGGGGGCTGGACCTCCTGACCCTGGGCGAGGAGAACGCGCAACACCTCGGCGCCGACGTCGAGTCGCTGAAGCGGCGAGTGTACCTCTCGGTGGCGGCGCTGACCGGCGCGGCGGTGGCCGTGTCAGGGGTCATCGGATTCGTGGGGCTAGTCGTACCGCATGTCGTCCGGCGATGGGGCGGGCCGTTGCACCGGCAGCTCCTACCCGCCGCCTTCCTGGCCGGCGGCTGCTTCCTGGTGCTGGCCGACCTGCTCGCCCGGACCGCATTCCGGCCGCTGGAATTGCCGGTCGGGGTCGTGACGGCGCTGATCGGTGTGCCGATCTTCGCGCTGCAACTGCGGAGGTCGCTCGGATGATCCTGTCCGGCGCAGAGCTGTCGGTGCGGTACCCCGGGGCCACCCGGGCCGCTCTCGACCGGGTCACCTGCGAGGTCCGGCCGGGCGAACTGCTGGCTGTCGTCGGCCCGAACGGCAGCGGCAAGTCCACGCTGCTCCGTG
>CAZNDK010000004.1:0-58425 GCA_964571795.1 uncultured Gemmatimonadaceae bacterium
GCATCGACATGGCGGAGGACCGCCGGAAGTTCAGCGGCCTGCTCGACGGGCTCGGTATCGACCAGCCGGCGTGGACGCACCTGACGGGCCGCTCCGACTCGACCGAGGCCGTCCAGGCGCTGGGCGGCTATCCGGTGCTCGTCCGGCCAAGCTACGTCCTGTCGGGCGCCGCCATGAGCGTGGCGCATGATCCGGCGGAGCTCGACCGTATTCTCGAGCGCGCCCGCGTGGTGAGCGCCGAGCACCCCGTGGTGGTGACCAAGTTCGAGGCCGGCGCCCGTGAAATCGAGATTGACGCGGTGGCGGACGAAGGCCGGATCGTCCTCTGGGCCATCTGCGAGCACGTCGAGGACGCGGGGGTCCACAGCGGCGACGCCACGCTCATGCTGCCGCCCCAGACGGTGTCGCTGCCCGTCATCCACCGCGCGAGGAAGATCGCGGTCCAGCTGGCGGCGTCGCTCCACATCACCGGGCCCTTCAACCTGCAGCTCCTGGTCAAGCATGGGCGGGTCCGGGTCATCGAGGTCAACCTGCGGGCGTCGCGCAGCCTGCCGTTCGTGTCGAAGGTGACCGGCACCAATTTCGTGCGCGAGGCGATTCGCCGGATGCTCGGGGTGCGCCAGCCGGTCGAGAACCGGGCGCTGGACCTGGACTACGTGGCGGTCAAGGTGCCGCAATTCAGCTTTCCGCGCCTGGTCGGCGCCGACCCGATCCTGGGCGTCGAGATGGCGAGCACCGGCGAAGTCGGGTGTTTCGGCGACAACGGGGACGCCGCGTTGCTGCAGGGCCTCGCCGCGACCGGCTTCCGGATCCCCCGGAAGGGCGTGCTGCTCTCCCTGGGGCCGCCGAGCGAAAAGTATTCCTTCCTCGAGGAGGCCCGGGCGCTCTCCGAAGAGCTCGGACTCGCCATCTACGCCACGGCCGGCACGGCCGAGGCGCTCGAAGCGGAGGGGATTGCCTGCGTGAGGTTGGCCAAGGCGCCGGGCGAGGGACGGAGCGGCATGGACGTGATCGACGAGGGGCTGGTCGACCTCGTGATCAATGTGCCGCGCTCCTACGACGAGCTGGGTCGCCCGGACGGATACCTGATTCGCCGGCGCGCCGTGGACGCGGACGTGCCCCTGGTCGCGGACCTCATGCTGGCCACCGCGCTGGTCAACGCGCTCCGCCATCGTTCCGGAGGCGCGCCGGACCTCCGGTCATGGGATGAGTACCTCGGGCGCCGGCCAAGGGAGCTGGAGTAGGTGCGGTAAAAAATGCACGAGGGGCGGTCGCCCGCCCCTCGGCACTCCCACCGCGTGCGAAAGGTGCTTCAGGGTGTCGCGAGCAAGATGTGATCAAAATACTGATACTGGTCCGCCGCCAGCGTGTACCCTCCACCACCCATATGTCCGTACAAGCCGAACAACGTGAATGTGGCGCCGGCCGCCACAGCGTGGGTCGTGTTTTCCGTCCGAAGTTGCCCATCAATCCAGACGCGGACGACGCCAGGGTTGCCACGCTCAATCTGAATTTCTTGAAGGAACCAAGTGTCGGTTGGGGGCCGGTTATTGATCAGAGTCGGGAACGGATAGTCCGTCGCGATATCGATGGCCTCGAAGTAGTTGCCGGCTCGCGCAAACTGCACGAGAAAGTTGTTGGGACCGTTCGTTTCGAGGTCAACGTACTTGTGACTGACCGGGTGAAACCAGTAGCCCGGGCTGAGCTTGGTGTACCAGCAAGCGTACAGCTTGGTGGTCCCGTTCGGGAGATTTCGGAAGATGTTGCCGAACCCACGCCCGGTGCTATTCGTGCTGGCGAATTGCCGAAGGCGCCAAACGTCAGGAGAGGAGTGCGGCGCCGTCGGATCCGAGACCCGGCTGAAATTGCTTCCGCCCGCCCCGTCACCATCATAGATAACCGACCAGACAGTACCGGCAACAGGTCGTTCATTTCCACCGCCGGAGGGCACCGCCTGGCTGAAGTTCAATTCGGGCAAGGTGTTCGTATAATTTGCGGGCCTGTTGGGGCACGAGCCACCCACAGGAACGCTCGCCACCGTCACCGTTGCCGTATCGGCCAGCGTGCCCCCCTGCTGGACGGCGGTGACCCGGAAGGTCCCCGCCGTCGCGCCGGCCGTGTAGAGCCCGCCGGCGGAGATCGTCCCGCCCGTGGCGCTGTACGTCACGCTCGGCGCTGTAGTGGCGCCGTTGCTCCACTGCCCGCTCACACTGAACTGCTGCGTGGAGCCGGTCATCATCGAGGCGTTGCCGGGGGCAAGGATGACCGCCGTCAGTACGGGCGTCGTGAGGGTGACGGTCGAGGTATCCGCCAGCGTGCCACCCTGTTGCGTGGCGATGACGCGAAAGCTCCCCGCCGTCACGCCGGCGGTGTACAGCCCTGCCGCGGTAATCGTGCCCCCGGTGGCGCTGTACGTCACGCTCGGCGCCGTCGTGGCGCCGTTGCTCCACTGCCCCGACACGCTAAACTGTTGCGTTGCGCCGGAGTTCAGGGTAGCAGCGGACGGCGTCAGGATGACCGCCTGGAGCACCGCCGCCGCGATCGTGATGGTGGAAGTGTCTGCCAGCGTGCCGCCCTGCTGCGTGGCGATGACGCGGAAGGTGCCGGCAGTGCTGCCGGCGGTGTACAGGCCGCCAGCGGTAACGGTGCCGCCGGTGGCGCTGTACGTCACGCTCGGCGCCGTCGTCGCCCCGTTGGACCACTGGCCGCTCACGCTGAACTGCTGGGTGGCGCCGGAGTTGAGGGACGCCGTGGGGGGCGAGAGGATGACCGCCTGCAGTACCGGCGCAGTGACCGTCACCGCGGAGGTGTCCGCGAGGGTGCCACCCTGCTGCGTGGCGATGACCCGGAAGCTGCCGGCGGTGCCGCCGGCGGTGTACAACCCGCCCGCCGAGATGGTGCCGCCGGTGGCGCTGTACGTCACGGCCGGCGCGGTGGTCGAACCATCGCTCCACTGCCCGCTGACGCCGAACTGCTGGGTGCCGCCGGTCACGACCGAGGCCGTGGCGGGCGTCAGGATCACCGCCTGGAGCACCACGGGTGCCGTCGAAAGGGTCACGACGGCGGTGTCGGCCAGCGACCCACCCTGTTCCGTTGCGATGACGCGGAAGGTGCCGGCGGTGCTGCCGGCGGAGTACAGGCCGCCCGCGGTGATGGTGCCGCCGGTGGCGCTATAGGTCACGGCCGGCGCGGTGGTCGAGCCATCGCTCCACTGGCCGCTGACACCGAATTGCTGGCTGCCGCCGGTCACGACGGACGCGCTGGGAGGCGAGAGAATCACCGCCTGGAGCACCGGGGCGCTCGCGGTCAGCGTCACTGCCGCGGTGTCCGCGAGGTTGCCGCCCTGCTGGGTGGCGATGACGCGGTACGTCCCCGGCGCGTTCCCCGCCATGTAGACGCCGGCGGCTGAGATCGTGCCCCCGGTGGCGTTCCAATTGACCGAAGGCACCAGCGTGGTCCCGTCCTGGCGCCGGGCGCTCACCGAGAAGGCGAGGCCCCCCCCGGTCGACAGGCTCGCCGGGTCCGGGGAGACGGTCACGCTCACGACCGGCGAGGTGGGCTGCGACACCACGATGACCGTCGAGTCCTGGGCGTTCCGGTTCTTCCTCCCTCGCCCGCGGACCGTGTAACTGCCGGTCGTGGTGGAGCTGAACCGCGCCGTGGAATCCGTGAGGGTCAGGAGGCTGCCGCCATCCGCGCTCCAATCCACCTCGGCGGGCGCAGGCTGGCCATTGGAATTGCGGGCGCTGGCGCGCACCACCACCGCCTCGCCCACCGCAATTGCGGCGGCCGGCGGGGTGACCTCGACCACGGCAACAGTGCCGTCATCGGGCGCGAGGCCTTCCTTCAGCTGCCCCGGTTCGCAGGCGGCGAGGATGAGGAGGGGGAAGAGCATGTGGAATGATCGCGCGGCCGCGAAGCGGCGCGCAAGCGCGGACGAAAATTTCATGGGGAGGAACCCCGAATTCACAGCAGAAAACCGCCATCAGCACCCAACCACTCCCGTCCACGCGTGCCACCCTTGGGTCACCTACCGGAGAATGCAATAAGCGGACCCATTTCTTATGTATGACATTTATACAAGCATGCTAAGCTCACTCATGTGTAATATGTTAAACTATTTGTTTACAACATCTTATGTATCTGCAATATTTGAGATCATTGACTCACCTGTACAACTAGTGAACGTCGCTAATCGCAAATCTTGGTCGGACGCCGTGGTGCCGATCACAATGATTGCATATGGCGTTGCGGGGTTACGCGACGCGAATCTCAGTCTGCCATGCTGGCGGGGAGCGCATAAGGACGGTCGACCTGCGTCGTGTGCGTTTGATAGCCGGCTCGCAGTGCAAAGCCCCCAGGAGAGACTTCCCGGCGTGTTTGGCAAGCTGTACCATTGGATGGGGAGGAGTTCGACCAAATGCGAGTCCGCTGTTGATGCCACCAGGCTGACAACTTGAGGGCAGGAACGGGAGCGCACCGCTGACCACACCTCGCCGGCCCCACCGCACCCGCACATGGGTCTACCGGATCACCGCCACCTTGATTGGGGTCGTGCTGGCGCTCGTGCTCGTTGAGCTCACGCTACGCCTCTTCGACCTAGCGCCCGTGGGGGGGGTCGCTACGGTGAATCAACGAGACTTTGAGCGCCTGCCCGGGCTATTCACCCCAGGACAACGTCTCATCGATCGAGTGGTCCCTGCACTGCCGCACCAGGTCACCATCGACAGCCTCGGTTATCGCGGCGTAGAGGAGCTGCCACGGGCAAAGCCACCCGGCGAGATTCGGATCGTGCTCCTTGGAGACTCCTTCACGTTCGGCTACCTGGTCGACGACGGCAAGACCTTGCCGGCACAACTCGAACGTTTGCTTCGCGCCAGGTGCAGCGGGCCGATCACCGTCATCAATGCAGGGGTCGGCGGTTCGAGCATAGAAACAGCCGCGGCGATGGCCGAGCGCGCCCTGCCCTTGGGTGTGGACGTCGCGGTGCTCTCCTTCACCGAGAACGACGTCACCGACCTGGCAATGCCGATGTGGAACCAATTGACCGCCAATCGCGAAGCCAAGTCACGTTTTCCCATGTCCGTCATCTATCCTATCGCCAGACGGCTTGCTCTCTGGAACCTGCTACTCAAATCGCAGTCGATGTGGATGGTCCGGCAAGCCGCTACAGCGCGCAATGCGCGACCCGTCCCGACAGGCGCCGCCCCGGATTCGTTCTTGCTCGCGTTGCGGGGCGAATACGCCTCACGACTGGAGGGATTGAGGGACAGGTTGGCTGACGCTGGCGTCCCGCTGGTGTTCGCCATCTTTCCGTCCCATCTGTTGGTGTACGGAGAGAACTCGGGGGAACAGGTGCAGTGGGTGGAGCGGACGGCCAGGGAGGCGGGGCTGCCGACGGTGAATTACACGAGCGCGCTCCAACGCGATGGACGTCCGAGAGAGCAGCTCTACCTCTTCCCCTACGATGCCCATCCAAGCGCCGCCGGGTATGCGGTCGCGGCCCCGCTGCTTGAAGCAGCGCTCATTGCCTTGCCGCCATTGTCACGACGCTGCGACGTGGAGGTACTGCCGCGGCCCTGAGCACTGCGGTCTACCGGGCTACCACGGCCGAAGAAAGGCCTGCTGTTACGATGCTCGCGGCAAGTCGGTGCCCGGCCTCATTCCAGTGTCCATCCCAGTTCAAGTACAACTCGCCTAGGCTGTCCGCCGTCCACCGACGAAAGCCCGGCAGGAGGTCGATGACAGGGATCCCGAGGCCATCTGCGATTGCGGTTACCTCTCGTTGCGGTTGTTCGATTGACATGGCCGTTCGCTCAACACCTCCGCGCTGGACAAACGCTGAAAAACTCGAATCAGACAGCTGGACCTGCAGGGGCAGCAGGACCAACACAAGTTTGGCACCATGGGCGCGAGTGATGGCGTCCATTTCAGCCAGAAGCAGCTCCGCAAATTCAAACCCATGGCGTATGGGTTCGGGCGTCGGGTCCCGAAATAATTCCACGACATATGCGTTCAGCTGCCGGCCGGCCTGGCGGATTTCACCACGGTGCCTGAATCGGCGCCACAGTTGATAGGTCTGGAACCGTGTCGCAATGTAGGCCTTCAATTCGACGACCTTGTACCGCAGGAACGACATGGGCTGTCGCGGCTGCTCCACGAGCGCGCCCTCCCGCATCGTGTGCCACGTCTCGCGCATGTTCTCGCTGAGGTCATTGTGTAGGGTCATTGCCACCACGACAAGGTCGGGTTGGTACTTGAGTCCGTAGCTCGTCAGGTAGCGCAGCTCATCGTCGGTGCTCCAGCCGCTCACGCCACCATTCACCACTTCGATCCGCTTTCCCGTCTGCTCCGCGAGTTGGCGCTCAAGCAGCCTGGGCAGGGAGGAGTCCAACGGCACTTGAAGGGCCTCCATGAAGGAATCGCCGAGCAGCAGGATCCTGAATGTACCCGCCGGCTTCCGCTCAGTGTGTTCGACATCGCGCATGCCGGCGGCATTGAACGTCACCGAATGCCCGAACTGCGGGAGATAGCGCGTGATCCTCGGATAGTGCATCGGCAGTCCGTACCGGTCCTGATGCGACAAGCCGGTCGGTTGTGGCGCGACCAGGCGAACCACGACTTCGGTGGCCGCGAAAGCTCCCACCAGTGAGGCGATGGCGAGTAGTCCGTTTATGCCCCAAGACTTGGGCGGCTTCATATCGAGGGCCCAGCCTCGATTGGTGGCCGTCCATCATGTGCAGCCGAGCGCCCGATTGGGTTCGGACCGGCTGGCACGGCCGCCCCTCTCACAGAGGTCTGTGCTGAGGTACCGGCCCCACCACCCGATTCAAGTCGGCGATACACGAAAGGCAAAGCACTACCCAGAGCGATCAAGAGCCAGAGATGAGGAAAGTACATCAGGGAAAGGAACACCCCGTTGACCAGGATCGCCAGAATCGCGGCTTGTGTGGCGTCCGCATAGCATCTCAACTGATTGAGCTCCGCATCCGGCTGGGCACGCCCAAGGGACTTGGCCGCTCGACTGCGAACCGTTCCAAGTCCTGTCCAGGTGCTCCAGATCAGCATTCCGGTTGCGGCGACTCCGGCCAACCCAAGTTCGGATAGCAATTCGATCGGCAACGAGTGCGCAATGATACTCCCAGCGAGGGAGCGACCGAATTTGGCAAACTGCGCCGCAGACTGGTAGTCACCGATCACCCATCGAAAATTGCCCGGCCCCACACCGAACAGTGGGTTGGCCTCCCACATCCTGATGCCCGCTTTCCAGATCTCAAGACGCATGTCCCCCGTACCCGACTGGTAGTCGGTCGTGGTGCCAATCTCGGCCCAGAACGCGGGACCGGCAATCGCCACGAGGGCGATACCAAGGACGGCGAAGATGCCGAAGCCGAGGAGTTTCCTGGGAGAGCGAGCGAAGCAATACGCACCAACCGCACATAGACCGAGGAAACCGCCTCGAGAGGGGTTCTGCCCAAGGGCGATGGCGGCGACGAAGACCACGATCGAAGCAACGAGCAAGCCCTTGATGATGCGCCGCTTCTCGCAAAACAGTGAGAAGTATGCGAACGGGACGGCCATGCCCATCAGGGCCGCGACATAGTTCTCATCCTGACCACCGTCTGCCCCCGAAGGGCCGAAGCCGCCGTGCGTTGCGGCCCACACTCCCACGTAGAACGACACCGCCAGAAAGCTGTAAGCCCACCAACGAACGCTCTTCACAGAGGTGACCATCGCCTGGAGTGGGAGGCAAATGCACAGAATGAGGACGGCCATACCCCGTGTAGTCCAAAACGCCGAATACGTGTTGGTGGAGAATGGTACCGAAACGGTCATAACTCCAAGCAGGAATAGCCACCAAGGGGTGTGCCGGCTCCATTGTTTGTTTTTCAGCGAAAGCCAGTAGGCACATGCCACCACGGAGATAATGAGGGGTATGCCGAGGGGTCTTGGAGGGCGCCCGAACTCGAAGAACAGCCAGAGCAGCAGGAGCAGAAAGACCGGACCTATGCGATCCGAGACGATGCTCGTCCGCGTGATGTCCCGTGCGCCCATTGGTGCGACGCTCGACCCACCCGCGGCTCCCGAGGACCGCCCGCCCCTTCTCGGACGCGGGTCCGAGTAACTTGGGTGTTCCGGCGCTGGCATCAGGCGGCAAACTTCGGCGAGGGAAGCGGTCGGACTTGGTGCATAGCTGGTGCAGTCGAGCACGCTACGTGCCAAGAGACCTGCGCCGTCAGGTTCGGAAAGTGTGGCGCAGGTGCAACATACACCTGGTCTCCCGGAGTCGGCAGGACGTTCGCCCCGCCTGCCCACCGCCGGGGAGCCTCCCTTGGATCCGGAGGCCCCAATGTTGCTATCCGGGGATGGCCCGGCACCAGGAGTTCAAGCACTTGTCACCAACCCGGTTGGCGCCAACCCCGGTGGGCAGCGAAACTCCCCAGGCTCCGGGCAGGATCGGACAGTTGCCCCGAGCGGGGAGCGGCCTGTCGTGACCCCCGTCGTGCTCGTCCTGGACGGCGAACAACGGGCCGCGCTGGCAGTCGTCAGATCCTTGGGGCGTCAGGGGTGCGAGGTCCACGTCGGCTCCCACGTCCCGGAGTCGCTTGCCGGCGGATCCCGGTTCGCCGACAGCGAATCGCTGTTGCCGAGCCCCTTCCTCGGGGTCGACGCGTACACCGCAGCAGTCGGGCGTCTCGCCCGGGCGAGGTCCGCGAACGTGATCATCCCGGTCGGCGAGGCCTCCACGCTCGCCTTGCTCGAGCGGCGGGACCTGCTGCCGGAGGTGAGCATTCCGACCTCCGACCTCGCGCATTTTCTCCGCGCATCCGACAAATCGGCCGTGCTCGACCTGGCGCAGACTCTTGGCATCGATGTGCCCGGACAATGGACCGTCGCCGATGGGACTCCGGCGGTCCCACCGGTCCCGGCAGAGGCCTTCCCGGTTGTCTTGAAGCCTTCGCGCTCCGTGACGGGGCTGGCATCGGAACGGCGCAAGGTGGGCGTCCGGTACGCGCACTCGCCGCGAGAACTCGAGGGGCACCTCAGCGAGTTGCGCTCCGGCGGCGACCCCGTCCTGGTCCAGTCGCGCATCGAGGGGCCGGGGCTCGGAATCTTCATGCTGCGCTGGAGGGGAGAACTCGTCGCGACCTTCGCGCATCGGCGAATCCGTGAAAAGCCGCCTGCCGGCGGTGTCAGCGTCTGCTGCGAGAGCGTCGAACCCTCGGAGGGATTGCTAGGCAGGTCGGCATCACTCCTGGCCGCGCTCGACTGGTCGGGCGTGGCCATGATCGAGTACAAGCACGACACGCGCACCGGTCGCAACTACCTGATGGAGGTCAATCCACGTTTCTGGGGCTCGCTGCAACTGGCGATCGACTCGGGTGTCGATTTTCCCTGGTACCTCGTCCAGCTCGCCCTCGGGACGCGCATCCCCCCCGTGCAGCGCTGGCGGATCGGGCGACGCTCGCGCTGGGGGCTCGGCGACGTCGACCACTTGATCGCTCGCCTCCGGTATTCTCCCGCCGAACTCGACCTTCCGAGCGACGCGCCAGGATTGGCCCAGGCCCTCGCCGCCGTGCTGCTGCCGTGGAGGCCGGGCCAGCGGAACGAGGTCTGCCGCCTGTCCGATCCAGTGCCCTCGCTCCGGGAATCGCGCGCCTGGTTCCGCGACCTGTGGCGCCCCTGATGCAACTGCCTGCGCCAGCCAAGCGGCCGATCCGGGTGGCCTATGTCATCCAGAACCTCAACTACGGGGGGATGGAGCGCGTGTTGCACTCCCTGGTCCGGGAGCTGCCACGGCTGGGCTTCGAAGTGCACATCGTGGTACTCGAGTACTTCGGCCGCTTCGCCGAAGGGCTCGAATCGAGCGCGACCCTGCACCAGGGTCCTGCCATGTCGCGACTGTCGCTCATCCATCCCCGCGGCCTCGCCGACCTGCTCCGTAGCATTTCCCCGGATGTGGTGCATTCGCATGCCGGTGTCTGGCTCAAGGCCGCCCGGGCGTCGCGCCTTGCCCGCGTCCCGGTCATCGTCCACACGGAGCACGGGCGCCAGGCTCCGGTGCCGCTTGTCGACCGGCTGATTGACAATCTCGCCAGCCGGTGGACCGACATAACGGTGGCAGTTTCGGACGCCCTCGCCATCGTGTTGCGCGAACAGGTCGTGCACGACCCCTCGCGCGTCCGAGTCATCATGAACGGGGTCGACACCGAATCGGCTGTGGCGGGCGGGCGGTGCGATGCGCTGGCGCGTGAGCTGGGGATCCCCGACCACGCCCTGGTGATTGGAAGTGTGGGGCGGCTGGAACCAATCAAGAACTACCGGCTGGCTCTCCGGGCATTCGCCAGGCTGGGCGCGAATGCCGACGGCGGGGACGGCCCCATCCTGGTACTCGTTGGGGACGGCAGCGAGCGTGCGGAGCTCGAAGCCCTGGCCATCGACATCGGTGTTCATTCCCGCGTGAGATTTCTCGGCTGGCAGGCCGATGCGCATCGGCTGTACCCAGCCTTCGACCTGTTCACGCTCACGTCACGGAGCGAGGGCACCTCCATCAGCCTGCTCGAGGCCATGAGTGCAGGCGTCTGCCCGGTCGTGACGGATGTGGGGGGCAACGGGGCCGTGCTGGGCCCGGAGCTATCGCAGTTGCTGGTTCAGGACAACGACGAAGTCGCGTTGGCAGAAACTTGGCGACGCCTGCTTGCGGACCACTCGCTGCGCAAGTCGACTGCCGCGCTGGCCCGGCGCCGAGTGGAGCAGGAATTCTCGCTTGCTCGGATGATAGCGCAGCACGCCGCCCTCTACCGCGAGCTGGTCGGCCGCGCCAGCCGGGTGCACCCCGACGCGGGGACGCGTACGGCCACTGCCAGTGCAGACCCCTACCGAGAGTCCTTCCGCCAATGATCTCCCCCCGCGCGAAGCGTATCCTGACTGGAGCGCTGACCTATGCCGCCATCGTGGTCGTCACCCTGCTCGCGATCGACGGGCTTTGCATTGCCTTCGGAGTGTTCCCGCCGTCACACGATTATGGCGATCCCGACCTGGGCTGGCGCTCCGCGGCGGGCACTGGACAGATGGCAGTCGGTGAGTGCGTGGAATTCTCCACTGGGGAAGTGTTTCATTACAGCCGAAATGAAGACGGTGTCCGCACGAGCCTTAGCCGGCGGGAGATCATGGCCGACTCCTCAACCTTGAAGATCGCGGACACCGGCGATTCCCAGACGGACCTCTGCGCCGAGAACGATCGGATTCACTCCGGCCAGCTGCAAGCTGCCCTGGTGTCGCAAGGGGTACCGGCGACCGTCTTCACCTTTGGATCCGGGAGGTACTCGCCGTTGCAGGCCTACCTCGCCTTTCGCCTGGTCCTGAAACCGTACAAGCCGCAGGTGTTGGTCCTGAACATCTACACCGGGAATGATTTCTACGACATCCTCCGCGTGGACGACCGCCCCCACTTCGTCTCGGCCGACACCGGGTATCGCATCGCCAGCCCCGTCTGGTATTCGCTCGACGACCCGGCGGTCAAACGCAGGAGCCGCGTCTTATTCGCCGCCCGAACCATTGCGGACCGGACCGGCCTACGGCGCCTGTACCTGCGAGTGTTTGAACTCCGCCGGCTCGGCACCGACAACGGGGGTGGGCTTGGAGACGTACTGGCTTACATGCGGGACCTGTGGAGGGCTCGGGACGCTTCGCTGGGGTACCCCGATGCATTCGCAGCGCAGATCCTCAACCAGCAGCTCTTCTTCCACCATTTTCCGGGTGCCGAGCAGGAGAGTGTCCGCCGCATCGCAGCCTTGATGGCCCTGATCCGCCAGGAGAATCCCGGGATGGTGCTTGTGATGAGCCCGCTCCCATCCTACCAGCTGACGGCCGAGAAGCCTGTGGATCCATCAATGCTCCGCACTCTGTCGAGGCTGCCGGTCGGGTACGAGGAGGGAGTCCATCAAGAGGGACGACTGTACGAGGAGCTTCGGAGGATTGCATCCGAGCAAGGCTGGGTCTTCGTTGACAATTTGAAAGCATTGCAGGGGTATCGTGGGACGGCCAGGCTGTACAATGACTTCGACTATCACCTGCTGCCGGTGGCCAGCGCTCTGGTGGGGCAGGCGCAGGCCGCGGCGCTCCTCGACATCCTTCGGCCTGCCGGAACTCACTAGGCCCACCAAGCACATTGGGGAGGCGGCCGAGGAGCCGGCTCCACCTTCACTCTGGGGTGCCACCGATTGGGCTGAAGAAACCGTCGACGACTGAGCGCTTGACGAGGTGGTCGAGCGCTCCGGTCACGGAATCGCGATCAGGATGTGATCGAAATACTGGTACTGGTCCGCAGCCAGGTCAAAGCCTCCTCCACCCAAATGCCCGAAGAGCCCAAAGGAATCGAGCCTCGCACCTGGCTCGACCGGTAAAGTGGTGTACTCAGTCCGAAGCTGACCGTCGATCCAAACCCGGATGATGCCTGGATTCCCCGTGGCGATCTGGATCTCCTGCAAATGCCACACACCCAGCGCAGGGGGCAAGTTGATCTGAGGTGTAAACGGATGGTCAGCACTCACATCCAGCGCTTCGAAGTAATTGTTCGAACGCAGGAGCTGCACGAGAATCCCATTGCCGGTCGAAGTAAAGATGTTGACGTACTTGTGACTGACCGGATGCAGGTAATAGGGGTTGCTGAGCTTCATGAACCAGCAGGCGTAGAGCGCCGTGGTATTCGCGGGAAGGTCCCGGAAGACGTTTCCGAAACCGTGCCCCTGCCCGCCTCCCAGTGTTCCATAGTCCCCGGCCGCCTGCCGAAGCCTCCACACATCGGAGGGCGAATGCGGCGCCGTCGGGTCCGACACCTTCGAAAAGTTGCTTCCGCCGGCGCCATCTCCGTCATAGATCACGGACCAGGCCGTACCGGCAATCGACCGCTCGGTGCCGCCTCCGGCCGGAACGGCCGCACTGAAGTCGAATTCCGGGAGGATGTTGTTGTAGCCCGCGGGCCGGTGCGAGCAGGATCCAGCCACGGGAACGGAAATCGAAATCGACGAGGTGTCCGCCAGGCCGCTGCCCTGGAGCGTAGCCATAACCCGGAAGTTCCCGGGAGTGGCTCCAGCCGTGAAGTTGCCGCTCGTGGTAACCGCCCCGCCGGTGGCGGTCCAAGCAACGGTTGGCGTGAGCGTGCTCCCGTCCTGGCGTGTTGCCGTCACGGTGAACTGACGAGCTTCTCCGATGAACAGGTCGGCGGTACCGGGGGCCACAGCCAGGCTCACGATCGGCGACGTCACCGCGATGATGGTCACCGCTGCCGTTCGAGTGAGGCTCCCGCCGACCAGGCTGGCGGTGACCGTGTAGTCACCGGCCGATGGCCCGGGGGTATAGACACCGCCGGTGGAGATGAGGCCGCCGGTCGCGCTCCAGGTCACGGAGGGCACTGAGGCAGACCCGTCCTGGTGAATGGCGCTCACCGAGAAAGTGGCGACCTCGTCGGCATGGAGCGTCACCGATGCCGGAGTAACCACCAATTGGGTGATGGGAGATGGCTCGTTCGGGCCGAGCCCGGCCTTGGACTCGCCGGGCGAGCACGAAACGACCAGCGCGGCGACGGCAAGCCCGATGAGAGGGAACGGACGCCGCGTGCGTCGCGCGAAATGGTTCAGGCGATCCATGATGACCACGTTCACAGCGATTGGAATGCCACATCCGGCCCAACCGGCCCCCACCCCACCACCCCCTTGGGCTCCCGACTGAAACGCAAACCCTGCGCCAACGACTGGAAAGGCGGGTACAAGAATAACCCACTGCGCCCCAATGTGTTAGGGCCGATCATCCCAACCGGCCAGTACCCATCGACGCTTGCCCGACGGAGCGTGGCAGTCAAGAAGTTCGATTCGTCGCGTTCCGCGAATACCGCGAGACGCACCCTCCCGCCTCGAAGGCGGGGGCGGACCCAGCCTACGGGCGAACCGTGGAGATGACGATGTCGTCCACCCACATGTACTGGTCCCTCGGAGAGCCGGCGCCGATGTACGGACCGAGCATGAAGGTCCGGAACTGCATCGTCGAGTTCGCATTGGTCCTGAAATAGATGTCGTGCCGGTCCTGGACCAGAACGCCGTCAAACCAGGTCTGCATCACGCCATCGGGTTGCCCCCTGCCTGCCGAAATCGTGTTCAGCTGCCAGTAGCTCTCGACATGGTGCCAGGACGTCTTCGAGGCATCCGTCATCACCAGGGACGATGAGTACAGATGCTTCCCGTTGTTGTACTCCCCCCCCGACTGATACTCGTCCCATGCAAATCCCGGCTCCGGATGTCCGTTGTACCCGCTGACCGCACGGTTCTCGTTCGTGGACGTGAGGTCTACGCCTATGAATCCCGTATTGATATTCAGGGCGTCCGTGAGGGCCTGCGATACTCGACTTCCACCCTGCCCCGAGACATAGACGAGTTCATCGAGGATAGTGAGGTGCGTCCGCGACGGCCCGATCCAGTGATCATCCGCGGTCGTGAGAAACTGGAACATATGCGGATGGACGATGGAGCCCGAGCCGATCCAGTTCGAGCTCTGCTTGACCCAGTACGAGAGGTGCACCGAATTGCTCGGGGGAAAGTCGAGGCGAGCCCCCGAGTGAGGCGTCGTCGAACCAGTGGTCCAATGCCATTCGAGTACGCGGTTCCCGGTGCTCCCGGGGCGCGCGTCCACCACGGTCGGGACGGTCGTCGCGCCGAACCAACCCCGGCTGCCCAGGTTTCCGTCCTCGAATCCTTCCGAGGCGAGCACCGTCCCTCCCCCCGCCCCACCGATCGTCACCGCTGCCGTGTCGGCCAGAGTTCCGCCCTGCTGCGTCGCGATGACGCGGAAACTGCCGGCCGTGGCCCCGGCGGTGTAGAGCCCGCTAGAGGAGACGCTGCCGCCAGTGGCCGAGTAGTTGACGGCTGGAGGCGTCGTGGCCCCATTGCTCCATTGCCCGCTCACGGAGAACTGCTGCGTGCCCCCGGCTGCGAGGGTCACGCTGGCCGGCGTCAGGATGACCGCCTGCAGGACCGGGGCGGTTATTGTCACCGTCGAGGTATCAGCCAGCGTACCGCCCTGCTGGGTGGCGATGACTCGGAAATTGCCGGCCGTATTGCCCGCCGTATAAAGGCCGCCAGAGCTGATCGTGCCGCCCGTGGCCGAGTAGTTCACGGCGGGTGGCGTGGTGGCGCCGTTGCTCCACTGCCCGCTCACCGCGAACTGCCGGGTGGCGCCGGTGCTGAGCGTCGCGCTGGTTGGCGTCAGGATGACCGCCTGGAGCACCGGCGCAGGAATCGTTACGACGGAAGTGTCGGCCAGGGTGCCGCCCTGCAGGACCCCGATGACGCGGTAGGTGCCAGACGTCATGCCCGCCGTGTAGACGCCGCCGGCGCTGATGGTTCCGCCCGTGGCGGACCAGGTGACGCTCGGCACGAGAGTGCTGCCATCCTGACGGGTGGCGCTCGCCGTGAACGTCTGCGCCGCGTTGGAATTGACTGTCGCAGTGGCCGGGGACACCGAGATGCTGACGATCGGGGACACCACCGCGGACACCGTGACCGGCACCGACGCGGTCAGGCTGCCGCCGACAAGGGTTGCGGTCACGCTGAAGCTGCCGGCGGCGGCTCCCGCGGTGTACACGCCGCTCGCGCTGATGCTCCCGCCGGTGGCCGTCCACGTGACGGTCGGTACGAGGGTCGATCCATCCTGGCGCGTCGCGTTGGCGAGGAAGACCTGGGTGCCGCCGGTGGGGACGCTCGCCGGGTTCGGCGAAACGCTGAGGCTCACGATCGGCGACGGCGGCGGCGGATTCACCACGATGACCGTGGAGTCCTGGGGATTGGGAGACTTCTTGCCACGTCCGCGGACCTTGTAGCTGCCCGACGTCGCTGCGCTGAATTGCGCCGTGGAGTCCGTCAGGGTAACAAGGGTGCCGCCGTCGGCGGTCCAGTCGACCTCGGCCGACGCGGGCTGGCCGTTCGCGGTCCGCGCACTGGCGCGGACCAGCACCACCTCGCCAACCAGGATGGCCGGTCGTTCCGGGGTGATCGCGACGGTCACCGCCGCGGTATCGTCGGGGCCGAGCCCAGCCTTGGGCTCGCCGGGAGTGCAGGCCAGCGCGAACGAAACAAGACCGAGACCCAGCGAGGAGAGTCGCCGGGCACTCGAGGTCGCGAATGGAGAACCTGATGGGAAGGCGATGATTGGCACTGCGGTCACTTCGCTCAAGTTGCTGCTTCCAGCCCAACCAGCCCCCGCCCCGCCCCCCACTTGGGCTCCACGGTCAAACGCAAACCCCGCGCCCAAGGACGGCCGCGGGGGCCCAAGGATAATCAGTTGTCCGGCAACACGTTAGGTCCGCAGTCGGGCGCGAACGAAGACGCAATGGATTGCACGGCCGCCAACCGCCATTCAGAATGCTGGAATCTTGGCGCCGCGCACGAACCGGTGCGTCGGAAGTGTGACGAGCCGTTCCGCCAATCTGCGCGCGCCCGGGAATTCTTCGGCCGTATTCAGGCGCCGCATGCCGAATCCCTCGAGGTCTGCGAGCGCCTTCGGATAGCTCCGCATGACGCCAGCGTCCACATGATACGAGGACAATTGCTCTGCTGCCGTGCGCTGGAGCACAATCGGGAATCGCAGCCAGCCCGCCTCCCAATCCGCTGGCGGGACAATCAGCAGAGTCGGCGCAATGCCCGTGGCGATGCGCCTGGCATTCATCCAGCGGATCCGCACCTCGTCAGGGACGAGCGGGATGGTCCGCACCAGGATTCCGGCCGCCAGGCTCGTCAGATCGCCAACCGGCTGCGGTTTCCGGTAGGTGGTTTCGCCCAGGCCGAGAAATGGAAGGGAAGCAGGAATCCAGTAGAGCCACGGCCTACCGAACAGCCACTGGATCTTCAGGACGACGTAGTCCTTGAGTGTTCCGCGGGGCGCTCGTGCCCCCGCGCGCGCCTCCCACGCCACGGCCACCGCGTTGGCGAGGCCTTCATCATTCACCAGCAGCGCCCCGCCCTTCCCACCCGTCACGCCTTTCCCCCGCCCGAAGCTGAGCACGCCGAGTGCGCCGTGCGCCCCCGCGGGCTTGCCCTGGGCAAAGCAGCCCGAGCCCTGGGCCGCATCCTCCACGAGGATCGCGCCGAATTCCGATGCCAGCAGTCGGACCGCGGATAGATCCACCGGGAGGCCGCACAGGTGCGCCACGACCACCGTCCGCGCTCCGGCCTCGAGCACGCGACGGAGTGAGGCCGCATCGGGAGAGAGCGTGGCCGGGTCGACGTCGTAGAGGAGGAACGGCACCTCCGCCCCGTCTGCCGCGGTGGCGATGTCGTAGCAGCAGTAGGCGGGGAGCGCGACTGGCGCCCGGGAGACGGCATGCACCGCCCGCAGCGCGATGGTCAACGCAGAGGTGCCGCTGTCCGCCAGGTAGAGCGCCTTGGGTGCGTAGGCCGTCATCAGCGACTGGCGTAGCGCCTGCCGCGCCCGAGCTGCATTGCCCAGCCACGCCGCCCGGAAGCCGGCGAGAAGCGCCCGGAACGTGAGCGGCGACCAGACCGGCGGCTGCCGGAAGAACCTCACGGGATGAACCGCACGATGCGGGGCCCGAGCGCGGTCGCGACGGCGAGCGGCAGTCGCTTCCAGAGGCGAGGGCCCCAGCTGTACGCCCCCTGCTCCGGCGAGGGAGTTTTCGCGGGCGCGCCGTCCGGCGTGTGCTGATACCACCAGAGTTGTTCGTCGCGCCCGCCCCACTGGAGCTTGTACCGGTGGGTGCCGCTGCCGGGGGTGCAGCGCCCGAAATTGAAGCGGTCGCATCCCGCCTCGATGGCCCGCTCCATGAACGCGCGGTAGAGTCCCATGTTGGCCGACGTCCGGTTGAACTCGGACAGCGCGCTGGCCCAGGTCATCTCGAACTCCGAGCCCCACCGGAACCCCGCTCCGGCGGCGATGGGCTGTCCCCCGAGCCGCGCAACCCCGAACCAGGCGTCCTCCGGAAAGGCGCGGGCGATCTCGGTGAAGAGCCGCCGACCCTGCGTGGGGGTGCCGAGCTCGCGCATGTGCCGGGCGAAGACCGAGAAGAACGGCGCGACCTGGTCGGTGCCGAAGGCATAGGTCACGCCCTCCTTCTCCGGACGGCGCACCTGGCTCCGGAGCTTGGCGGGAAACGCCTTCATCAGGGCGTCTGAATCCGGGGGGAGGTCCAGCACGACGGTAACCTTGCGATGGGATACCGGCAGAGCGACCTGAAGATCTCGCGCACTCCGCAACTCGAGCAGCTTCACCCCGCCGGCGTTCGCGAGGCGGGTCGCCTCCGCCGTCAGCGCCCGAACCGCCTCGTCCTCCCCGAGTGGACCGCCGTAGTTCACGAACGGCATGGACACGAGGAAGTGCCCGAAGAGCGCGCTCCGCACTCGGACCAGCGGGAGCACGCCGGTCAACGCCTCGGCATTTCGGGCAGCCAGGTAGATGGTCTCGTGGCCCAGGGCGCCGTGCATGACCTGCTGCCAGCCGTGGAGGTGGAAATGAGTCCACCCCTGCTGCCGACGCACAAACCCGTCCCATTCTGCGGGCGTTCCGTCGAATGGCGCTACAGACGTCACGCCGAACTCGCCGGCTGAACCGACTGGAAACGAAACTCCTCCAGCAAGCGTTCGAGGCGCGGCAGGGTCCGGCCAAGCCCGCGGTAATGCCGGACTCGCGTGAGCCAGTCGCACTCGACCCGCGGCTGCGCAGGATCCACCTCCCAGGGGTGGATGTAGAACATCCCGGGCTCTCCCCGGTCCTGGTGCCCGAGAAAGGCCCGGCGAATGAGCCCGTAGGGCAGCTGGCGCAGGTATCCCCCCCCGGCGGCCGGGATGCGGAGCCCGAAAAATTCGAGTGTGGTCATCGGATATTCCCGCAGCGTGCCGCTGGGGCGGACGATGTCGTAGGGCATGGTGGGCGCGCCCGGCCATCCGTAACCGGGACGCCGGATGGGGAAGACGCTGGAGTCGTAGGTGTGGCCGGTCTCGAGCAGGATGTCGAAGGCCCACTCGGTGCCTGGCACGATGGAAAAGCTCGGGGCCCGGAATCCTCGAACAGCCCGACCAGAGATCTCCTCCAGCCGCGCCTTGGCACGGGTCACATCCTCCCGGAACTCGGCCGGGGTGAGTGTCGTGACGCGCCGGTGCCACCAACTGTGGCTCGCTATCTCATGCCCGGCCTCCGCGATCCGGCGGACCAACCCCGGCTTCCGGTCGGCGAGCCAGCCTACCACGAAAAAGGTGCCCGTGGCCCCGTGGCGTGCGAGCAGGTCCAGCAGAACGTCGGTGCTGGCCTCGGCCCGACTGGGCTGGCTGGCCCAATCGTCCCGGTTGATGAACCGCTCGAAGGCGTTGACGTGAAAGTGTTCCTCCACATCCACGGTGAAGTGGTGCCGCAAGCGCAGAGGGCAGCTCCAGGAGCGGGGTGGTTTTCGGAAGGGGTCACCAGAAACTACTAGGTTTGCAGGTGCCGTGCCGCGCCTCGGGAGCCCATTGCCGGGGGCCGGCCTCCCAGACGTCCAGAGCGCCTAACTCTTGACAAGATCGGGAGTTGGCCGCATATGAAGGCGTGGCCGAGAGTCGATAGCACGCCCTCCCTAACGAGCCGGGGGAAGGGCGGATGAGAATTCCGGCTCCACCAAACTAGGGGAGCGCACGATGTCGCCATTGACTGCACGGGCGGTGAGCATGGCACTGGTAGGCGGTGTGGCCGTGCCTCTGGTATTCGCCGGTGGCCTTCTCGACTGGGCCGCGCTCGTCGCCTGGGGGGTCTTTGTGGCCGCCGGGGCTGACATGGCCGCCCTCCGGAAGACGATTCCGGGCTTCGTGTTCGGTGCCCTCCTCGCGTGGGTTGCCATGATGCTCAGGAACCAGGTCGACGTGGCGCCCGGCAGCATGCTCTGGATGCCAAGGGCCGGGGTTGCGGCGGCGTTGACCCTGCTGGTTCTCGGCTTGGCCGCGAAGGTGGAGTTGACCTCTTACGTCCCCGCGACGCTGGCCGGGTTCGGCGCAATCTTCGGCGCGCTTTCGGTGCGCCTCATGAATCTGGAATTGGGGGAGCGGCTGACCGGGCTTCACTTGTACAATCCCTTCATCCAGGTGTCCTTGTCGATGGCCGCAGGGGCCGTCGCCGGCCTACTCTCCACCAAGCTGGCCGATTCACTTAGCAAGAAATAGTCTGACTCGGAGCCGATTGCGGGTGGTGAGCGCAGTCGGCTCCAATTCTTCCGCCAGCACCATTCCCGGGCCCTCACGCCTCGGGGCAATTACTCCCCGGTGTTGCGCCTTCCCCACGGTCACCTGGATCCGGCGTCCCGCTGCTTGGACTGCACACCTTGGCCCCACCGGCCCTCCGGCTCCATCTTTCCCCCCTTAGCCGCCTCCATCCGAAAGGCCAAATGTCCCGCCGACAGCGTCGCCTCGGGTACCGGATAACCGTCGCCGGGTTATTGCTCATCGCGGCGATGACCCTAATGCCGCACCCGGAGGAAGCGTCTCGAGTGAGTGACACCCCGATTACATGCGTCGTGTGCGGGGACCTCGGAGGAGTGGATGTGCTCCTCAACATCCTGCTTTTCGTACCGCTCGGGATCGGGCTCGGGCTCGCAGGATTCTCCTGGCGTCGGCTCGTAGTACTCGCCGCCTTGGTCACCTCGGGCGTCGAGCTCTTGCAGATGAAGGTCATCGCCGGCCGAGACGCGAGCCTCGGAGATGTCCTGGCGAACACCCTCGGCTCAGGGCTCGGCGCTCTCCTCGCGGCACGCTGGCGCCGACTTGTGTTCCCCACCGTCACGGGCGCTCGGCGAGTCGCTCTCGCATACGGCGTCGCGCTGGGCTGGATTTGGGCCGGCACCGCTTGGGCCCTCGGTCCGGCATTTCCCCAGGGTGCGCCCTGGTACGGCGCATGGGCCGCCGAACTCGAGAATCTTGATCGATTTGTCGGTGTGCCGCTGATGGTAACCGCCGGCGGGGAGCCACTCCTGCCCGGTCGGGCACTGGACCAGTCCCGCCTCCAGGACGCCGTCACGGCGTACCCGTCCCTCGGCTTTCGAGTGGTCCTAGGGGAACGCCCACGACGGCTGGCACCGATCGGCTCCATCGTGGATGATCGGCATCGAGACGTGATGCTCATCGGACAGGAGCGAGCCGACCTGGCGTTTCTCGTCCGGATGCGGAGCACTATCGTCCGGCTCCGCAATCCAATCGTTTACCTGCGAAACGGGATGGACGGCCAGGCCGGAGACACGACGGAGGCCGAGGGCGCCCTGCGCGATGGTAGGTTTGAGCTCCGTTCCGTCACTCGGGGACGCACGACCGTTCGACTCCTCTCCCTTAGCGCCAGCTGGGGCTGGAGCCTGGTCACCCCCTGGGACGCTGTCCTCGGGGAAGAGGTCCGCCTGCTGACCGCGCTCTGGATCGCGGGGCTTGCGACGGTGCTGGCATACTGGAGTGCAATGGCTGGCGGCGCAGCGCTCGCAATCATTCCCGTTACAGGCATCTGCCTCCTGTTCCTGGTACCCGCCGCTGCCGGATTTCCGCCGGCGGAATGGAGTGAATGGATGGCCTTCGTGACCGGCGTCACTTTCGGTATCATGGCCGCCCGCTCGGCCCGGATCGTGCGCGCGACGGCTGAAGCCGAGCTCTCGACGGACGGCCTGACGACCCACCAGGAGGGAATCGCATGAGCCGAGATTTTCGCCGGACATTCACCGGGATCGCCGTCGCGGGCGCGGCCATCTCGACCTCCTGCCAGCCGGGAACGGACATCTCGCCGCCCGTGAACGCCCCTCCGACTGCCGTGATCGTCGCCCCTGTCGCCGGGAGCCTTTTCTCAGGCGGCGAGACGATCAGCTTCTCGGGAAGCGGAACCGACGCCGAGGATGGCAGCCTTCCCGCGGCGGATTTCACCTGGTGGGCGGACCTCCACCACGCGAGCCATACCCACCCCTTCATGCCGGCCACGACCGGTGTCACGAGCGGGAGCTTCCCGGTGCCCCCCCGGGGCCACCCTGAGGACGACATCTTCCTCCGGATCTATCTGGTCGTGGTGGACAGCGAAGGCCTCCCCGACACCACCTTTGTCGATGTGCAGCCGCGGAAGGTGACGCTGAACTTCGCCTCGTCGCCGACTGGACTGACCCTGACGCTCGAGGGGCAACCCCACGTCACCCCCTATGCCATCACTGGCGTCGTCGGAATGGAGCGCGATCTCGGCGCCCCGACCCCGCAAGTGGTGGGCCCGGACAGCATGGTCTGGGTGTCCTGGTCCGACGCCGGCGCAGCGGCGCACACCGTCGTCACGCCGGGCGCGAACACCACGTACACCGCCACGTATCAAGTCGTGGCGGTCGTGAACCAGCATCCAACGGTCAACATCACCGCGCCCACCGCGGGCGCGTCCATCGTCCAGAACACGCCGACCACCGTGTCGGCGAACGCCGCCGACCCCGATGGAACCGTGGTGTCAGTCCAATTCTTCGACGGCGCGGCCTCACTCGGTACCGACAACACGGCGCCCTACTCCGTCACCTGGACGCCCGCGACGACCGGCCCGCACAATCTGACCGCGGTGGCCACCGACAATGGCAGCGCCACCACCACTGCCACCGCGGTGTCGGTGACCGTGGTCCCTCCCGGGGTGGATGGTACCCCACCAACAGTGCAGCTCACTTCGCCCACTGACGGCACGACAGATCTCTCGGGCAGCGTCAGCTTTACCGCCACCGCCAACGACAATGTGGGCGTCGTCGGGGTGGCGTTCCAGCTGGACGGAGTCCTCATTTCCGAGGACTTGTCAGCTCCGTTCACTGCCAGCATCCCGGCGACGTCCGCGTACACGACGGGCGTGCATGTGATACGCGCTCGGTCCCGGGATGCGGCCGGGAATGTCTCGCCTTGGGCCTCATCGCGCGTGACATTTTTGGGCTCCGCCCTACCGTCAGGATTCAGCCGCACGGCGTACATCACCGGCATCACGTCGGGTCGGGCCACGACCATGGCGTTCGCGCCGGACGGGCGGCTCTTCATTGCCGAGCAGGACGGGGCGCTCCGCGTGGTCAAGAACGGCACCCTGCTGGCGACTCCGTTCGTAACAGTCGCGACCACCGCGAACGGGGAACGTGGCCTCCTCGGTGTCGCGTTCCACCCACAGTTCGCAACCAATGGGTATGTCTACCTCTACTACACCTCGAGCAGTGGCGGCGCCCACAACCGAATCGTGCGCTACACGGCCAGTGGCGACGTGGCGGCAGGTGGCGAGACGGTCCTCGTGGATCTGCCGGGCCTGACGAGTGCCACCAACCACAACGGTGGCGCCCTGCACTTTGGCCCGGACGGAAAGCTCTATGTGGCGGTGGGAGACAATGCCACCGGGAGCAACTCACAGAGCATGAGCACCCCCTTCGGCAAGATGCTGCGGTTCAACGACGACGGGACGATTCCGACGGACAACCCGTTCTACGGTTCGACGACGGGGCTCAATCGGGCCATCTGGGCGCTCGGGCTCCGCAATCCGTTCACGTTCGGGTTCCAGCCCGGCAGCGGACGGATGTTCATCAATGACGTCGGCCAAAATACGTGGGAGGAGATCAACGACGGGGTGGCCGGCGCCAATTACGGGTGGCCGGCGGAAGAGGGCTTCGGGGGCGCACCAACGTATATCGATCCGATCTACGCCTACGGACATTCGAGCGCTAATCCCACGTTGGTCGTCGGCTTCTCAATCGTGGGCGCCGCGTTCTACGGGCCAGCCTCATCCCTGTTCCCGGCAGAGTACCAAGGAAGCTTCTTCTTCGCCGACTATGTGAACGGGTGGGTCAACCGGCTGGACACCGTCAATGGCAACGCTGTTTACGCCTTCTGGGACTGGGGCCAGCCGATGACCGATGTGCGGGTGGGCCCCGACGGCGCGCTGTACGTCCTCGGGGACATGGGCGCATCCTGGGGTGTGCACCGCATCGGTCGCCCATGACCCCTGCCCGGCGCGCGCTGACCCTGCCGTTCCGCCAGCGCATCCTGGTCGTCCTGATCGCGCTGGGCGCCGTGCCGACCGCCATCGCCATCTTCGGCTGGGCCTTCACCATCCGCACCAACAACCCCGCCACCGCGGCCCGCGCCGCGGTGGAGGGAGTCGGCGCCTCGGGCCGGGTTCTCGTCGAGACCGTGGACACCACGCGCCTCCGCCCCGCGGAGCGGCGCGCCCTCGCCGAACACGTAACCGCCCTCAACCGCGCCCTCTCCCGCACCCAGGCCGCCGAGGCCTATGGGCAGTACTACTACGCCGGCCTGGCCGCCCTGCTGCTGGCCCTCGGCGCGCTGTACATCTATGCCGCGGTCCGCCTGGGCGGTCACCTCTCCCGGCAACTGAGCCGGCCGATCGACGAGCTGATCGGCTGGACCGGGCACATTTCCCGCCATGAGTCGATCCCCGACCAGCCGCCCCAGCGCGGCGCCCCGGAGTTCGAAGCGCTCCGGACAGCCCTCCGCTCGATGGCGACCGAACTCGAACAGGGCCGCTCCCGCGAACTCGAGACCGAGCGCATCCGCGCCTTCGGCGAGGTGGCGCGCCGGGTGGCCCACGAGATGAAGAACCCGCTCACCCCCATCGGCTTCGCCGTGAAGGCCCTCGCCGCCACCGCGCGGCCCGAGCAGGTGGAGTCCATCGAGGTGCTGGCCGCCGAATCCGACCGGCTGCAGCGACTGGCCCGGGAGTTCGCCGAACTGGGCCGACTGCCCGAGGGCCCCGCCGCCGAGGTGGACCTCTCGGAACTGCTGGAGGAACTCCTGCGGACCGCCGTGCCTCCCACGATCCGGCCCACCCTCCAGGTCCACCCCGGCACCCCACGCGTGCTCGGGCATTACGACGCCCTCCGCCGCGCCTTCAGCAACCTGCTCCGGAACGCCGTCGAGGCGATGAGCGGCACCGGCCGCCTCGACGTGCGGATCGCTCCCGGCGCGGGGGGGGTGGTCGTCGCCATCGCCGATCACGGCCCCGGCATTCCTCCTGACCAGCGATCCCAGGTGTTCGAACCGTA
This sequence comes from uncultured Gemmatimonadaceae bacterium, assembly GCA_964571795.1. Lineage (GTDB taxonomy): Bacteria > Gemmatimonadota > Gemmatimonadetes > Gemmatimonadales > GWC2-71-9 > SPDF01. Next base: position 25,049 of record CAZNDK010000004.1, read on the forward strand.
CTGGACCACCAAGGACGAGGGCACCGGGCTCGGCCTCGCGCTGGTCCGGCAAACGGCGGTGGCGCACGGCGGAACGGTGGAGGTCCGGGAGACGCCCGGAGGCGGGGCGACGTTTGTGATGGTCCTGGCAAGTCGTCCCCCCTCTCCACTTGCTGGAGAGGGGGACAGGGGGTGAGGCCGCGGTGCGGCACGGGTACTGAGACCCTTATCTTCCCCACATGCCGTCAATCCTCTTAGTCGACGACGAAGCCAACATCCGCCGGATGCTGGGCGCGCTGCTCCGTGCCGAGGGGCACGTCGTGACCGAGGCCGCCAACGGGAACGCCGCCGTGCTGGCCATCGACGCGGCGGAGCCCGACGCCATCTTCCTCGACCTCATGATGCCGCCGGGCCCGGACGGGCTCGCCACCCTGCAGACGCTCCGCGAGCGGGGCGTGTCGGCGCCGGTCATCATGATGAGCGGCAAGGCCCAGCTGGCCGACGCCGTGCGAGCCGCCCGGCTCGGGGCATTCCAGTTCCTCGAGAAGCCGCTCACGCCGGAATCGGTGCTTGTTACCCTGCAGGCGGCGCTGGAACTCTCCCGCACCCAGGCCGCCAACCGCGCGCTGCACGACGTGCTGGGCAAGCGAGACGAGATGGTCGGCGCCTCCGCCGCGCTCCGCCGTGTGCGCGAGCTGGTGGCGCAGGTGGCCCCCGGAGACACCCGGGTGCTCATCACCGGCGAGTCGGGCACCGGCAAGGAACTGGTGGCCGCCGCCATCCACCGGGCGAGCCGCCGGGCCGCCGGCCCCTTCGTGGCCGTCAACTCCGCAGCCATCCCGCGCGACCTCGTCGAGTCCGAGATGTTCGGCCATGAGCGCGGCGCCTTCACCGGGGCCTCCGAACGGAGGATGGGCCGCTTCGAGCTCGCCGACCACGGCACCCTCTTCCTCGACGAAATGGGCGACCTCAACCTCGAAGCCCAGGCCAAGCTCCTGCGCGTCCTCGAAACCGGTGAGGTCCAGCGGCTCGGCGCGGAACGGACCACCAGGGTGGACGTCCGGGTCATCGCCGCCACCAACCGCCGGCTCGACGAGGCGGTGGCGCAGGGGCAGGTGCGGGAAGACCTCTATTTCCGGCTGAACGTCTTCCCGATCCACCTGCCGCCGCTCCGAGACCGGCTCGAGGACCTGCCCGCGCTGGTGCGCCACTTCGCGATGCGACTCCGGCCGCAGTCGCCGGTGTCCTTCACGCCCGACGCGGTGGCGGCGCTCGCCGGCTACCGTTGGCCCGGCAACCTCCGAGAGCTGATGAACGTGGTCGAGCGGCTCACGATCCTGGCGGACGAGACGGTGACGGCGGAACTGGTGCGACAGGTGGTCCCGAGCGCTCCCCCTCTCCACCATGTGGAGAGGGGGACAGGGGGTGAGGTGATACGGGTGGAGAAGACAGGGCAGGCATCGCTCGCTGAATCGCTCGACAATCACGAGCGCGCGCTCATCCAGGCCGCGCTGGCCGACGCCGGCGGCACGATCGCCGAGGCGGCGCGGATGCTTCGCACGGACCGAGCAAACCTGTATCGCAGAATGAGACGGCTGGGATTGGGGACTGAGGACTGAGGACTGAGGACTGAGGGGTGCGAATGTACGTCAATCTGCGTCGGGTTGGATGGGTGGGCCTTGCCCTGGCATTCGTGCTGGTTGGGGCGGCCCACGCGCAGGACAGCGTGGTGGTCATCGACCCCGACGCTCCGTTCGCCGACAGCGCATCGCTCGGGGGGCCGCCGGCCGCGGTCGTCGAACAGCTGCTCCGCACCTGGAACGACTCCACCACGACCCGCCTCAACGGGTCGGTCACCCTCCCGGCCGGCAGCAGGCTCCAGGGCCAGGTGGCCGTGTACCGCGGCGTGCTGCGCGTCGCGGGCACCATCGAGGGCCCCGTCACCATCATCAACGGGAGCCTCGTCCTCATGCCCGGCGGGCGGATCACGGGTGACGTGCTGGTGGTCGGCGGGCGGCTGGTCAAGCAGGAAGGAAGCACGCTCGACGGCGCCGAGGCGGTCTACTGGGACGTGGCGGCCGTGGCGAAGACCAACGATGGGCTGCTGACGGTCCAGGAGCTTCCCAATCTCGAGACCCTGGGCACCGCCCAGGCGACCTTCGGCGTCGGCAAGATCCGGACGACCGTCCACGCCTCCACCGGCGGCACTTACGACCGCGTGGAGGGGTTCCCCCTCGAGGCCGGCCCGTCGTTCGACTGGCGGGCCACCAAGCGCGACCGGGTCAAGCTCGACCTCACCGGCATCATCCGCACCACCAGTGACCGCTCCGACACCCGAAGTGACTTCGGCTACCGCGCCCGGCTGGAATGGCGCCGCGCCGGCGAGGTCAGCTACGGATTCGGGGGCCGGGCGTGGAGCGTCATCCAGGTGATCCCCGACCAGACGCTTTCCCGCGCCGAGTCGGGATGGTCCTCCATTCTCCTCCAGGAAGACCAGTACGACTACTACGACAGCCAGACGCTCGGACTCTACGGCTTCCTGATCCCGGCCCGCCAGTTCCGCGTGGACCTCGGCTGGGACAGCGACGAGCAGAACTCGGTCCGCGCCAACGATCCCTGGTCGCTGTTCGTCAACGACAGCCGGTGGCGCCCCAATCCGCTGGTGGACGACGGCCGCTACTCGCTGACCACGGCCGCCGTGACCCTCGACACCCGCGACAACGAGAGGCAGCCCACCACCGGCTGGTACGCCAAGGGCCGCGTCGAATTCGGCGAGAGCGACGACGTGGCCCCCATCGTGCTGCCCGCGGGCATCCGGGCCCCGATCCCGACCGACGGCTCGTACAACTACTCGCTGCTCCAGGTCGACGTGCGCCGCTACCTGCGGCTGTCGCCTGAAAACCGCCTGAGCGGGCGCGGGTACTTCGCCGGCTGGGTCGGCGGCGACCCGCTCCCGATGCAGCGCCGGCTGTCGCTCGGCGGCCCCTCGATCCTGCCCGGCGACGCCTTCCGGCAGGTCACCTGCACACCCGCCGGCGTGCCGAACCCGTCCGAAGCCGGTCTCTGCGACCGCACGATGTTCTTCCAGGTCGAGTTCCGGCACCGGCTCGACCTCGGCTGGCACTACACCGTTTCCGAGGGGAAGGACGGCGCCGCCGACCGCGTCATCGGCATCCAGGGGGCCGACCTCGTCTTCCTGTCCGACCTCGGCACCGCGTGGCTGAGCGGCACCGGCCCCGGTCACGTGTCGAACAACAGGCTGCCGTCGCTCGACCTCTGGCAGGCGGACATTGGCGTCGGCGTGGACTTCGGCTTCCTCGGAGCCTACCTGGCCAAGTCGGTCACCGACGACGGGCCGCTCCGCCTGTCCATCCGCCTCCAGCGCCGCTTCTAGCATGCGCCGGACGGCCCGCCTCCTGATCCTCGCGGCGCTGACGCTTCCCTTCGCACCCTTGCTGGCTGCGCAGGGCGCGGCCGGCGTGACCCTGGCCGTGTCGCTGGTGCCCGACCAGGCGCGGAAGTCCGGCCAGCTGCCCGAGGCGCGGGTCCGCGGCCTCCTCGAGGACCAGCGGTGGACCTCCGCCCTGCTCAGTGGACTCCCCCTCCGCCTGCATTACCGGCTCGAGTTGTGGCGAGACCGCGGGTCGTGGTTCGATGCTGCAGTGCGGGCGGTGGAGTGGGATGTGGTGGTGCAGCGGGAGCCGCTGTTGGACCAGTACGCGGTGACAACGGTGCTGCTCGGCCGGACGCGGCAGCAGCGTTACCCCGACCTCGAGGCGCTGGGCACCGCACTCGGCGTGGCGTACCGGATCGCCGTCCGCGCCACTGACAAGGGCGAGTACTACTATGTGGCCACGCTCTCGGTGTCCACCCTGTCCGACGCCGACCTCGACGAGATGGACCGGGTGCTCCGCGGCGACACCGGCGCCGCTCCCGACGACGGGGAGAACCTGGGCGACGCAATGGGCCGGACCGCGCGCAAGATGCTGCTGCGCGTGGCGGGACTGCCGATCATGCGGGTGGAGGGGAGGAGTGAGGCGTTTAGGGTCAGGTAGGGGCGAAACGAGGAAGGAGAAAGAGGACTTAGGGACTAAGAGGGGCGGAAGGAGAAAAGACGAAGGAGGAGATCGACCCGATCTCCTCCTTTCTCCTTCCACCTTCCGCCCATCCGAGTCCCAAGTCCCTTTTCTCGTTTCTCCAGCTTCAATGCCCCCGCAGCGCGTGCAGGGCGGCCTCGCCGTAGAACAGCCGGATGTACTTGGCCTGCGTGCGGCTCAGCCGGCGGACCGCCCACGCCAGGTGCACGAAATGCGGCTCGAGGGGCGGATGGAGCGGGTGCATGCCGCACTCCTCGGGCAGGCGATTCCCCTTCCGCGTGTTGCAGCTGCTGCACGCCGTGACCACGTTGGTCCACGCGTTGCCGCCCCCCCGTGAAATCGGCACCAGGTGGTCGCGCGTGAGGCACTCGCGCGGCCGCAGCTCGGGCTGGGTCCGGTGACAGTACTGGCACCGGTACTCGTCGCGGGCAAAGAGGAAGGTGTTGGTGACGTGGCGGCGGAAGCGGCGGGGAACGTGCACGAACTTGACGAGGCGGATGATGGCTGGCCGTGGAATGGCCAGCCGTTCACTTCGTACCCATTCCGGCCCGTCGGCCTCGACGATCTCGGCCTTCCCTTCAATGACCAGCCTCAGCGCCCGGCGGACGGGCACCATGGTCAGAGGCTCGAAGGAGGCGTTCAAGGCGAGGCAGCGCATGCGCGATTCCCGATGGAGTCGGTTGCCCGAATCGTAACGGCCGTTGCTGGCCCCAGCAAGGGAGGGCGCAGAAGCCCCTTACCGCCGATACACCGTCCGCCCGGCGAGCACCGTTTCCACCACGTCACCCGGGGCGCTGGCCAGTGCCGCCTCCATCGCCTCCTCCGGCCCACCCGCGGCCGGAATCCCCACCACCGCAAGGTCTCCCCATAGCCCCGGGGCGAGGGTTCCGACCTCGTCCTCCAGACCGAGAGCCCTCGCCGCCTCGCGCGTGGCGAGCGCCAGCCCCTGTTCCGCCGAGAGTCCCGCCAGTGCACGGGCCGCCCGGGCCTCGCCCAGGAGGTCCAGCGCCCCCACGCTCGCTTCGGAATCGGTCCCGACCCCCACCCGGAGCCCCGCCTCGAGGAATGTCTGCAGCGGCGCCATGCCGTGTCCATGCCGACGGTTTGACCGCGGACAGTGGGCCACCGCGGACCGGCGTTCGGCCAGGCGCGCCACGTCCGCCGGACCCGCCTGGACGACGTGAATGGCCAGCGTCCGCTCCCCGAGGACACCGTGGGCGTCGAGCCAGGCCACAGGGGATCTTCCCGGGAGCGGCGGAAGGGGAATCCCCCGCAGGGTCCACGCTTCGGCGAACGGCCCCGACGCCTCGTGCAAGAATTCCGACTCCGCCTCCGATTCCGCCAGGTGTACGGCGATGGGAAGGCCCTCGCGCTCGGCGAGCCGGGCCACCGCCACGTACAGCTCGGCGCTCACGGTATACGGCGCGTGGGGCGAGACGCCGAGCCGCACCCGCGCGGAGGTGAAGCGCCGCAACTCAGCTACCCGCTGCTGCAGCCCGCCCAGGCTTTCGCGCAATTGATCGGGGTGGGGGCCGAACACCTCGTGATAGGCGATGCCGCTGCCACCCGCCTCCGCCATCGCCTCGATGACAGCGCCCGAGTCCCCGGTGTCGGCCACCGTAGTGACACCGGCGGCGTGACAGGCGGCCAGCCCTGCGCGCGCGGCCGCGAGAAAGTCCGCCGGCGTGCGCTCCGCCTTGAGCGCACGGATCCGGCGGATCCAGGCGGGAAAGTCCGCTTCCTCCGCCTGCCCGGCGAAACCGGTGAGTTCGAGATGGGTGTGGGTGTTGACGAGGCCGGGCAGGATGACGGCGGCGGGCCAGGAGAAGGTTTCGGCGTCGGAGGGCCGCGGCACGGTGCTGTCGGGCCCGATCGCGGCAACTTTCCCCTCTTCGCCGATGAGCACCGCGCCCTCCCGGATCGGGGGGCCGCTCATCGGGATGACCCACGCGGCGCTCAGGCGGCGGGGCCGCACCTCAGGGCTCGGCTGGGGCAGCGTCGGCCGGCGGTGCGGACCCGTTGGGCAGGTGGACGGGGCAGGCCTCGTTCGGCTCGGTGCCGGGGAGGAACCACTCCATCACGCGCACGTCGCTCGGACAGTAGGGCGAGGCCCGGAAGCCGGTGGTCCGGTCGATTTCCACCTGCACCAGCCCCTCGGGCTGCGACCAGCCTCCAGGCGTCGGACGCCGCTCGTAGACCTCGGCCATCATCTGGTTCCAGGCCGGCGCCGCCAGGATGCCGCCCTGTGCATTGGGCTTGATCTTGTCGGGCACGTCGAGCCCGAACCAGAAGCCGGTGACCAGGTCCGAGGTGTACCCGATGAACCAGACGTCGTTGCCGTCGTTCGTGGTGCCGGTCTTCCCGCCGACCGGGAAGTTGAGCCCTGTCACGGCGCGGGTACCGGTCCCCTTCCGCACCACGTCCTGCAATGCGCCGTTCATGATCCACGCGAGCGGCGGATCCATGACCGGTTCCAGCCGCGGCCGGGGCTGCCAGAGGATGTTGCCCTGGCGGTCCTCGACCCGAAGGATGCCCATCGGGGTGGCGCGCTCGCCCCGGTTGGCAAAGGCGGTGTACGCGGCGATGAGTTCCAGCGGCTTCACGACCGCCGAGCCGAGGTGAATCGAGGGCACCGGCGGGATGGGCGAGGCGACCAGGCCGAAGCGTGTCGCCTCGGCGATCACCGCCTCCTCGCCGATCTCCATGCCAAGCTTGATGGCGATGATGTTCACCGACTTGTAGAGCGCCTGCCGGAGCGGCATCGGCCCGTCGAAGCTGTTGTCGTAGTTCTGCGGCTCCCACGGCGGCTGCGCGCCGGGCATCTGCACCGTGATCGGCTCGTCCACCATGATGGTGGTGAGCGGGATGCCCGCCCGCACCGCGGCGGTGTAGACGATCGGCTTGAAGGTGGAGCCAGGCTGGCGGAGCGCCTGGGTGGCGCGATTGAACTTGCTGTCCTCGAAGTCGCGGCCGCCCACCATAGCCAGGATGCGCCCGGTGCGCGCCTCGAGCGTGACGGCCAGCCCCTGCAGGTACGGGGTCGTGGGGTGCTCGAGGTTGTCGTCGCTCTCCGCCTGCTGCTCGAGGTAGGCCGCGTAGGTCAGGTGCTTGTAGGGGCCGTAGGTGCCCGCCTCGATGGCGGCCAGCTGGGTCTCCATGGCGCGCTCCGCCGACTGCTGCACTTCGAGGTCGAGCGTCGTGTAGATCCGCAGGCCGTCGGTGTACAGCCGCGGGCCGAACCGGGCGTCGAGCTGCTGGCGAATGTACTCGACGAAGTACTCCGCCACGCCGCTGAAGTCGTCGCGCGAAGAGAGCATCAGCGGGTAGGCCCGCCAGCGCTCCGCCTCCTCGCGCGTGATCGTGCCGTTCGCCGCCAGGAGACCCAGGATGAGGTTGCGACGCTGCAGCGCGCGGGCCGGGTGCCGCCGCGGGTTGTAGCGGCTCGGCGCCTTGGGCATCGCGGCCAGGGTGGCGGCCTCGGCCACGTTCAGCTCACGCGACGACTTGCCGAAGTAGCGCTGCGAAGCCGCTTCCACGCCGAAGGCGCGGTTGCCGAGGTCGATCTGATTGAGGTAAAGCTCGAGGATCTTGTCCTTGTCGTAGCGGGCCTCGATCTGCTGGGCCACGCGGGCTTCGCGAAGTTTCCGGCCGAGAGTGCGCTCCTGCCGGTTGATGTCTTCCGGAAAGAGGTTCCCCGCCAGCTGCATCGTGATCGTGGAGAAGCCCTCCTCCACCCCGAGGGCCAGGATGTTCGCCTTGACGGCGCCGAAGAAGCGGACCCAGTCCACGCCGTGGTGCTGGTAGAACCGCTTGTCCTCGGTGGCCAGGAAGGCGGCGACGATGGCCGGAGACATCTCCTTCAGCGACACCACCGTCCGGCGTTCCATGCCGAGGTCGGTGATCAGGCGTCCGTCGGCGGCGTAAACCTTCGAGGCCTGGTCGGGGTCGTAGCTGCCCAGCCCTTCGATGGACGGGCAGCGATTGCCTGCGCAGGCCCTGGCCCAGGCGCCAAACACGAGGGCCATGGCAAAGACCGCCGCGCCCAGGATGGAGAGCAGGGTGCGGCGGCGGATTTTCGGGTTGTGCCACCACCCCAGGAAGGTCTTGCGGGCGGAGGCGAACAGGGATCCAAGCATTGAGGGAAGGTAATCGTCCGCCTAGGTTTCCTCACCATGGCCACCCTCCTCGACACCATGACCGCCCGCGGGCTGGTCCACGACGCCACGCCGGGCCTGGCGGCCCGGCTCCGCGAGGGGCCGGTAACGGCGTATGTGGGCTTCGACCCGACGGCCGATTCGCTCCACGTGGGGAGCCTGCTGCCGGTCATGGGGCTGGCATGGCTCCAGCGATCCGGCGGGCGGCCGATTGCCCTCGTGGGCGGCGGTACCGGGATGGTGGGAGACCCGAGCGGCAAGCGCGACGAGCGCCCGGTGCTCTCGGTCGAGGTGATCGACCGCAATGCCGCGGCCCTCAAGACCCAGCTCGCGCACTTCCTCGACTTCGAGGGGCCGGCCGCGGCGCGGGTCATGAACAACGCGGACTGGCTCCGCACCATCGGCCTGATGGAGTTCCTGCGCGACACCGGCAAGCATTTCACGGTGAACTACATGCTGCAGAAGGAGTCGGTCCAGAGCCGGATGGAGACCGGCATCAGCTTCACCGAGTTCAGCTACATGCTGGTGCAGGCCTACGACTTCTGGCACCTCTTCCGGACCGCGCACTGCGAACTGCAGATGGGCGGGAGCGACCAGTGGGGGAACATCACCGCCGGTATCGAGCTGATCGGCCGGCGCGAGCAGGGCTCCGCGCATGGCCTGGTCATGCCGCTCCTCACCACCGCGGGCGGCTCGAAGTTCGGCAAGAGCGAGGACGGCAACGTCTGGCTCGACCCGGCCCGCACCAGCCCGTACAAGTTCTACCAGTTCTGGCTCAACACCGACGACCGCGATGTGGAGCGCCTGCTCAACTTCTTCACCTTCCTCCCGGCCGCCGACATCGCGCGCGCCATGGCGGAGCAGTCGGCCGACCCGAGCCGACGGAGCGCGCAGCGCCTCCTGGCCGAGGACATCACCGCCCGGGTGCACGGGAAGGAGACCACCGCCCGCGTCATCTCGGCGAGCGCCATCCTCTTCGGCGGCACCGACCTCCGCGCGGCCGACGCTGGCGTGTTCGAGGTGCTAAGCGGCGAGATGCCGACCACGGCCCTCCCAGCCGGCGCCCTCGACGCCGGGCTGCCGCTCGTCGACGCGCTCGTCGCCTGCGGCCTGGCCTCCTCCAAGAGCGACGCCCGGCGCGGCATCGAGGGAAAGGGATTTGCCGTCAACGGGGAAAAGTCCGGCGACGTCGAGCGGGTCCTGACGAAGGCGGACCTGCTGGCCGGCGGATTCGTGATGTTGCAGAAGGGCAAGAAGAACTACGGGTTGCTGCGAACCAAGGGGTAATTCAGCGCCTACCAGCGCGTCCTCCGCCTCGTGGTCCGCGGCGGCTTGGCCCCCATGAGGCCGAACATCCCGCGCACCAGTTCCCGTCCCACCGTCCGGCCGACCGTCGCGGCAAGGCTCCCCAGCAGCGCTCCCCCGAGAATCTTGCCGGTCTTCGACGCGCCAGACTCCCGGGCGGGCGCCGCCGGCGCCTCCATCTCCACCGTCTTCTCGATCCGCTTCGCCAGCATCTCGCGCGCGCTCTCCCGGTCCACCGACTGCCCATACTCGGCGAGGAGATCGGAGCTGCGGATGTCCGCCTGCAACTCGTCCGGCGTGAGTGGGGCCATCCGCGAGGCCGGCGGGATGAGCCGCGTGGCCACGACCGGCGTCGGCACCCCGCGCGGATCCAGTGCCGTCACCACCGCCTCACCGATGCCGAGCGAGGTGAGCGTTTCCGCGAGGTCGTAGAAGTCGGTCTTGGGGAACGTCCGCACCGTGGCGCGGAGGGCGGTTTCGTCGTCCGGCGTGTGGGCGCGGAGCGCGTGCTGCACCCGGTTGCCGAGCTGGGCCAGCACGTCCGACGGCACGTCCTTGGGCGTCTGGGTCACGAAGTAGACGCCGACGCCCTTCGACCGGACCAGCCGCACCACCTGCTCCACCTGTTCCAGGAAGGCGCGGGGCGCCTCGTTGAACAGCAGGTGGGCCTCGTCGAAGAAGAACACCAGTTTCGGCTTGTCCAGGTCTCCCGCCTCCGGCAGGTTCTGGAAGAGCTCCGCGAGCATCCACATCATGAACGTGGAAAAGAGCCGGGGCTTGTCCTGCACGTCGGACAGCTCCAGGCAAGTGACCACGCCGCGCCCGTCGCTGGTGCAGGTCAGCAGGTCGCGGACGTCGAACTCGGGCTCCCCGAAGAAGGCCTCGGCTCCCTGCCCTTCCAGCTCGACCATCTTGCGGAGCAGCACGCCTACCGTGGCCGGCGCCATGCCGCCGTATTCTGCGAGCACCGGCTTCCCCTCGTCGCTGCCGAGGTATTGCAGCACGGCGCGGAGATCGGTGAAGTCCAGCAGCGGGAGCCCCTGGTCATCGCAGAACTTGAAGACCAGCGAGAGGACGCTGGTCTGGGTCTCGTTGAGCGCGAGCACCTTGCCGAGGAGCAGCGGGCCGAATGACCCGACCGTGGCGCGGAGCTGCACGCCCAGCCGGCCGGTCAGGCTCACGAACTCCACCGGCACGCCGCCGCCCTTCCAGTCCCACCCGATGCTGGTCGCCCGCTCGGCGATGCGCGCGTTGGACTCCCCCGGGGCGGCCAGGCCCGAGAGATCGCCCTTGATGTCGGCCACGAACACCGGCACGCCCTGGGCCGACAGCTGTTCGGTGAGGAGCTGGAGCGTCTTGGTCTTCCCGGTGCCGGTGGCGCCCGCGATGAGCCCGTGCCGGTTCATCATGGCCAGCGGGATGCGCACCCGCGGCGAGGGATGGACGGTCGGCCCCTCGAGCGCCGCGCCCAGCGTGATGGTGGCGCCGTCGAAGCCATACCCGGACTGGAGGGCATCCTGGAAGGAAGTCATCGGTCGATTCCGCGCGCGAGAGGGTGGCTCAGGCCTTGTCGAGCATCCGGGTAACGCGTTCCATCTCGTCCACCGTGCTGAAGAGGTGCGGGCTCAGCCGGATGGCGCCTTCGCGCACGCTCGCCACCACCCCTTCGGCCCGGATGGCGCGATACGCCTCGGCGGGGTTCTCGACCGCGACGCAGACGATGCCCGACCCGTGCGCCCCCACCGGCGAGGAAATCCGCACGCCGCGCCGGGCGGCCCAGTCAAGCACCGGCGCGTGCACGGCGGCGATGTGCCCCGCGATGGCCGGGATCCCCACCTCGAGCAGCAGTTCCAGCGACTTGTTGTACCCCGCGAAGTCCTGGAAGGGAAGGCTGATCATCTCGTAGCGCTTGGCGTCCTGCCGGAGCCGCGGGTCGTAGTCGGTGAGCCGGGTGAAGTCGTCGGTGCCCTCGAAGGCCATCCACCCCACGACCACCGGCTGCACCACCGAAAGAAGTTCCTTCCGGACGTACACGAACCCACTGCCCCATGGCGAGAGCAGCCACTTCTGGCCGCCGCACGACAGGATGTCCACCGGGGTGGCGGCGAGATCCACCGGCACCGCGCCCAGCCCCTGAATCGCGTCCACCACCAGGAACGTGTTCGTCTCCCGCGCGCGCTTCGAAAGCCGGCCGAGGTCCACGCAATAGCCGTTGCTGAACTGCACCAGCGACACGGCCACCACCCGCACCTTCGGATCGCCCATCCGCTCGACCAGGTGGTCCTCGTCGGGCCACCCGTTCGGCGTGACCGGCGCCAGCTCCAGCGTGATGCCCCGCTCCTTGAGCCGGAGCCAGGGGTACACGTTGGCCGGAAACTCCCGGTCGCTGGCGAGCACGATGTCTCCCGACTGGAGCGGGAGCCCACCGGCGGCCAGGTTGAGTCCATACGTGGTGTTGAAGGTGAGGGCGATTTCCGCCGCCGTCACGTTGAGCAGCCGCGCGGTCAGCTCCCGCGCCCGGTCGAACTCGTCGAACAGCTGCCGGTCGGTGAGCCGAAACGGTGCGGCGCGCAGCGCGTTGAACTCGTCGAGCCGCCGGCGCGCCCGCTCCGGCAGTGGGCCGATCGAGGCGCTGTTGAAGTAGATCGCCCCGTCGATGGAGGGGAACTCCTCCCGCCGGATGGCGGCAAAGTCAGCGCCCATGTACCACCCTCACCGTTCGGTCCGGAGCTTGGGATCGTACGCCTCGCGCAGCGTGTCCCCCACCAGGTTGAAGCCGAGGACCGCCAGCCCGATGGCGATGCCCGGCGCGAAGGAAACCCACGGGGCCACGCGAAGGAGATCGCGCCCATCCGACACCATCGAGCCCCAGCTGGGCGTGGGCGGCTGCGCGCCGAGCCCCACAAACGAGAGTGCGGCCTCCGCCATGATCGCCCCCGCCATGCCCAGCGTGGCCGCGACGATGACCTGGGCCCGGACGTTGGGCAGCAGATGCCGAAAGAGAATGCGCCTGTCCCTCGCGCCCAGCGCCTGGGCGGCCAGGACGTACTCGGCGCCCTTGAGCACCAGCACCTGGCCGCGCACCAGGCGGGCCATCGCGGCCCACCCCACCACGCCGATGACCACGAAGACCACCGGCAGCGAGGGGTTGACCGCGGCGGCGACGGCGATGAGCAGGAGCAATGTCGGAAAGGCGAGGGTCACGTCGGCCAGCCGCATGACGACGGCGTCCACCCGGCGGCCGTAGTACCCCGACACCAGCCCGAGGGTGACGCCGAGGAGGCTCGCCACGACCTGGCTGATGACGCCCACCGCCAGGGAAATGCGCGCGCCGTAGATGACCCGGGTCAGCACGTCCCGTCCCTGCGTGTCGGTGCCCAGCCAGTGGGCCAGGCTGGGGCGGAGGAGGTAGGCGTGTTCGGGGTCGCCCTGGTACGGACCCGCCGGCGCCACCAGGGAGGCGAAGAGCGCGGCTCCCACCACGAGCGCCACGAGCACCAGGCCAAGCTGGAAGAAGCGGTCGGTGCGGAAGCGGGGGGCGAGCATGCTTGAAGGTAAGTCAGGACGAGGAAAGAGAAAGAGGACTTCCCACCCCTCCAAGTCCCAAGTCCCTTACTTCTTTCTCAACCGTATCTGTATCTTCAGTCCCATGTCCTCTCCCCGCAACTTCAGCCTGGTCCTCGGTGGCGGTGGCCTCAAGGGGCTGGCGCACATCGGCGTGCTGCAGGCGCTCGAGGAAGCCGGCCTCCGGCCGAGCGGCGTGGTCGGCTCCAGCATCGGCTCGCTGATCGCGGCGGCGTGGGCCGCGGGGCGGTCGATCGACGACATGCGGGAGCGCGCGCTGCGGCTGCGGCGGAAGGACGTCTTCCAGGTCGCGCACACCGACATGGCGTTCAAGCGGATGCAGTCGCCTGCGGTGTACCGCCGGGAACCGCTCGACCACCTGATCCACGAGCTCGTCGGCGACAGGACCTTCGACGAGCTCGAGCATCCCCTCATCGTCAACACCGTCGACATCAACTCCGGGATGCAGGTCCTCTGGGGCCTGCCGGGGCTCCGCTACGTGCCGGTGGCCGACGCGGTCTTCGCCTCCTGCGCGCTCCCAGGCATCCTCCCGCCCCGCGAAATCGCCGGCCGCTGGTATGTGGACGGCGCCGTCGCCGACAACCTGCCGGTCAAGGCCGCCACGAGCTGCGGCCCGGGCCCCATCATCGGCGTGGACGTGAGCGCCTCGATGGCCCTCCGCTCCGAGGTCGAGAAGTCGGGATTCGCCACCACCTACGCCCGGGGACTCGAGATCGTCATGCAGACGATGCTCGAGCGGACGCTCCGGCTGTGGCGCACCCCGCCCCTGCTCCTGGTGCATCCGCGGGTCGAGGACTACCCGATGTTCGTGTTCGATCGGACGCAGGAGTTGATGGCGGAGGGATACCGGGCCATGCGGCAACTGGTGCCCGAGCTGCTGCGGCTGCTGGACGCGCCGGAGGAGGGAATCTTCCCGAAGACGCCGGTTCGGCTGCACGTGGACCGCGCCCGGTGCATCGGCTGCGGGGCCTGCGCGCTGCGCGCCCCGGCCATTTTCCAAATGGATGCGCTCGGCAAGGCGGAGGTCGTGGCCCCCCGGCAGGCCTGGTCGCCGCTGGACGGCATTTACGTCCGGAACTGCCCGACCTGGGCCATCAGCGCCCGGCCGGTTACGGGGGAGTGGAGCGGGACGCAGCCGCTGCCCATCGCGGCGCAGCCGCCGACCACCGAGAGCCTCTAGGCCAGAGTGAGGAAGGAGAAAATGGACTTGGGACTTGGAGGGGAGCAAGGGAGAAGGAGAAAGGAAACTTCCTTCGGCCTTCCTCCTTCCGCCCCTCCAAGTCCCTAAGTCCCTTTCTCCTTTTCCTGATTCTCCTTGGCCCACAAGTTCGCGTACTTCAAGAACCCCGCGTACGCCCCCAGCACCGCCTGGATGAACCCCTGCTTGCCCTCGAGAATGTCCCCGCCGATGAAATAGGCCTTGATGAAGCGCCCGACGGGCCGGATGGTCAGGTCGCTCCAGCTTGCCCGCACGCCGCGGTCCCACAGGTCGGCCGCGCCCCACTCGGCGTAGCGGTTGAGCTTCTCGAGATGGTGCGCCAGCGACCGGTAGGGATGGTGCAGGATCGTTTCCGTCAGGTCGCCCCGGTCGGCGATCGGCGGGAACCCCTCGTGCACCCGGCGCTCGATGTACCGCTGGTCCCGGCCGAAGAGCCGCAGCACCCAGTCGCGGCCCCAGCTGCCCCGGGTCTGCTCGACCCCGAGGTAGAAGTTCCGGCGCCGGATCCGGTAGGCGGCGTGGGCGGGCCCAGCGAGAACCGCCTCGAGCTCCCGGGCGAGCTCCGGCGTGGCCCGCTCGTCGGCGTCGAGCGCCAGCACCCAGTGGTGCCGTGCGTGCGCGATGGCGGCGTTTCGCTGGGCGGCGATGGTGGGGCCGGTGCCTTCGAGCACCGTGGCCCCGGCCGCTCGAGCCCGCGTGACGGTGTCGTCGGTCGAGCCGGCGTCGGCCACGAGGATTTCGTCGGCGAAGCGGGCGCTCGCCACGCAGTCGGCGATGTTCGCGGCCTCGTTGAGGGTCGGGATGACGACCGTCAGCGGAAGGCGCACCCGCCGGGGGAGGCCGGCGGGTTCCTGGGGGCGGGGCTCAGACGAGGCGGTAATTCCGGTACTCGAAGATGCGGGCCCCCGTCAGCCGTTCGATGACGTCGGAGGCGTAGAAGCGGAGGTGCTTCCATTCGAATCGCGCCGGCTCGACCACCCGCTCCGGATCCTTGGCGCGCTCGGCGATGTACGACTGCGCCACGGCGGGATGGGTGCCGGTGAACGGCTTGAGCCCGGGAATCCACGGCAGCAGCGGGCGCTTGGCCTCGCGCTCGGCCGACCAGGGGTAAATGGTGCGGTTGGTGACGATCTTGGCCCGCAGCGCCGCGGCGGGGCGCGCCCAGCCGTAGTGGAACATCTCGGCGGTGGTAAGCCGGGCGCGGGTCTTACGGTTGTCGGGGCCGACCCGGAACCCCTGCGCCCCCTTGTAGGGCCGGATGTCCAGCGCCGGGTCGAGGCGCAACGCGCGGATTTCCCGGCGGTACCAGCGGCGATTGGACGCGATGGTGTCGAAGTCGCCGTAGAAGTGCAGGTACTTGACCAGGAGCGCCTCGACCACCGGGTCGGCGTCGACCGCCTGGATGGCCGCCACCAGCTCCTTCGCGCCCTTCTCGTGGAGGACTTCGTCGCCCTGGATGTAGATGCCCCACGGGTGTGTGCAGGCCCGCATGGCGCGCAGGGTCTCGTCGCTCAGCATCCAGTTCTTGCGGGAGACGTCCCAGACTCCCTCGATGATGCGGATCTTGGGGTCCTTGATGGACTTGATCAGGTCGAGGGTGCCGTCGTCCGACGGCCCGACATTGACCACCACCTCGTCGCACACCGGGAGCAGCGACCGGATGCTCGCCTCGATGGGGAAGTCGTGCCTGACGGCATTCTTGATGATGGTGAAGCCCGACACCTTGACCATGGAGCGCACCTGACGGCGTTGTGAGAGGCGGGAAATCTAGTCCGGCGGAGGGTCGATTTCCACCGCGTCAGGCGCGCCGGCCGGCCTCCCGCACCACCTCGAGGAGCCGTTTCAGCCGGTGCATGTAGGTGTGCTCACCGAGCAGCCGTTCGCGCCCCGCCTTTGCCACCGCCTCCGCGGCCGTGGGATCCTGCAACGCGGCCTCGACCAAGGCGCGCATTTCCTCCACCGAGCGATACACCAGCAGCTCCTCCCGGTCGGTGAAGTGCTGCGCGAGATCGCCCCGGAAATCCACTACCTGGGGCACCCCGATCGCCGCGACCTCGAACGTGCGCTGGTTTACGCCCCGCTCGACGACGGCCGGTTCGGCGTCCGCCGAGCGGTGGATGTTAATGGCCACCGACGCGCCCGCGTACGCGCGCACGAAGTTCTCGGTATCGAGCTGCTCGCCGCGGCAGTAGTCGCGGAGGGAGGTGCGCCGCCAGCCCGGCCCCCAGAGCGCCAGCCCGAACTCCACCAGCTCCGCGAGATGCCGCTCTCTCCTGGGCGTCGCCGTGCCGGCAAAGACGACGTTGGCGCGGTACTGGTCGCGCGACCGCATCGGCTTGTAGACCGACGGATCCGCGGCGAGCGGCAGGTAGTGCACTGGTCGATCGAGCTGCTTGCCCAGTTCCTCCACCACATCGGTACCCGCCGCGAAGACCATGTCGTACGCCGGCAGGGCGTGCTGTACGATGCTGAGTCCGTGCAGGTCGTCCGGCACCCAGTTGACCCAGGTGCCGGGATGGTCCTTCCGGAGGGTGGTGATGGCCTGGGCGGAGAGCGCCTCCCCTCGCACGACGAGCACCACATCGGGTGCGACGACCTCCAGCTGCCGGTCGAGCCGGCTCACCAGGTCGCCGCCGCGCAGGCGGTTGAGGAGGCCCGGCCGGGCGTTCAGGTCGAACCGGGTGACCGTCTGCCCGTGCCGCTCGAGCGCCCGCTCCCGGTGCGCGGCGTGCGCGTTGAGTGCGTCGTCGTAGGCCGCCACCACGAGCACGCGCGTCACGTGACGGGCTCCGGATCCCGGAACTGCATGTCGTGAAGCCGCCGGTAGAGGCCGTCCTTCAGGATCAGGTCGGCGTGCGTGCCGTGCTCCACCACGCGGCCGCGCTCCAGCACGAGGATCTGGTCGGCGTGGCGCACCGTGGCCAGTCGGTGCGCAATGACGAGCACCGTGCGGTCGCGCATCAGCCGCTCAATGGCCTCCTGCACCAGCCGCTCCGACTCGGTGTCGAGCGCACTCGTGGCCTCGTCGAGAATCAGGATCGGCGGGTCGCGGAGCAGCGCCCGCGCAATGCTGATCCGCTGCCGCTGCCCGCCCGACAGCCGCGTACCGCGCTCGCCCAGCAGGGTGTCGTAGCCGGCCGGCAACTCCGCGATGAACTCCGCCGCGTTGGCGGCCCGCGCCGCAGCCTCCACCTGCTGCCGGGTGGCCTGAGGCGACCCGAACGCGATGTTGGCGTGCACGGTGTCATTGAGCAGCACCGTGTCCTGGCTCACCACGCCCAGCAGCGCGCGGAGCGAGGCCCGCTGGATCTCCGCGAGCGGCACGCCGTCGAGGAAGATCTGGCCGCCCTGCGGCTCCTGGAACCGGGGCACCAGGTCCACCAGCGTCGACTTGCCGGCGCCCGAGGGCCCCACGATGGCCAGCACCTGCCCCTTGGCCACGCGGAACGAGACGTCGGTCAGGACCGGCGTGTCGGTCCCGTACCGGAACGACACCCGGTCGAACACGATGTCGCGGGTGAACTTCGCCGGCACCGAGCCCGGCGCGTCCACCTCCGAGACCGGTTCGTCGAGCATGGCATAGACCCGCTCCGCGCTGGCCATCGCCACCGCCATCGAGGCGGGATACTGCGAGAGCGACTTGATGGGCGGCATCAGCTGGAGCGAGGAGACCAGGAACGCGATGGCGGCCTCCGGCGTGAGCGGCACGCCGCCCACCAGCGCCGGCTGCGTGGCGGCGGCGATGATCAGGATGATGAGCAGCCCGCCGAAGACCTCGCTCATCGGGGTGGTGAGCGAGCTGTACCGCTGGGTCCGGAGCACCTTCTTGCGATAGCTGGTGAGCTGGGCGGCGAGCCGGCCGAGCTGCCGCTCCTCCTCGCCGAAGGCGCGGATCAGCTTCACGGCACCGACCTGCTCCGCCAGCGTCGAGGTGATGGCGGCGCGGTCCTGCGTCCGGGCCCGGGAGTGCCGGCGGAGCCGGACCAGCACGAAGCGCAGGCCGAGCACCAGGAGGGGCGCCGTGGTGAGGGTCAGCAGCATCAGCCGGCCGCTGATCTGGCTCATCAGCACCAGCACGGTGGTGATCTTGACGATGCTCTGGAACAGCTTGATGAGGGCCGCGGTCACCACGTCCTTGACCGCGTCCACCTCGGTGGTCACGGTCGAGAGGATCTGGCCCTGCCGGGTCCGCTGGAAGTAGCCGAGGTCGAGCTTGAGGAGGTGCTGGAAGAGGGCGGTGCGGAGGTCGCGGACCAGCCCTTCCTGCACCGCCACCTGCAGCTGCGCCGTGACGTACGAGAACACGTTCCGGAGGATCAGACCGGCCACCAGGATGGCGAGCAGCCGGGCCACCGCCACGCCGGTGGGCACGCCGGTGATGACGGGGCCCAGGAACCAGTCGATGAAGCGGGTCAGCGCCGCCGAGCCCGATGCCCCCAGCTGCCCGGTAGTGCCGAAGAGCAGCCGGAGGAGCGGGATGAGCACGACGACCGTCGTGCCGTCGAGGAGCGACGACAGCATCGACGAAACCATCCCGAGCGCGAGCAGGGGGCGGTAGGGCCGCACCTGCCGGAGGAGCCGGATTTCCGTCCGCACGCCTACGACCGCCTCGGCGTGAGCAGGGTGATCGGCAGCACCACCTCCTCCGGCGAGACACCGCCGTGGAGGAACGCGCCGCGGTACCGGGCCTGGTACTCGCGCAGCTTGGTCGGGTACACGAAAAAGCGGTCGCCGGTGGCGAGCAGGAGCCTGGTGCCCGGGGTCCGGGGCGGCAGCCCGAAGCGCTCGAGGTCCTCGACCACCAGCGCCGCGTCGGCGTCTTCCGCCCGGAGGTCCTCGCCGAACTTGTAGCGCAGGTGGCTCGTCGTGTCGCGCCGGGCGAAGACCGTGGCCGGCGTGTGGCAATGAATGGAGCCGTGGTCGGTGGTGAGCAGCACCGGCACGTTGCGCCGCTCGGCCTCGCGGAGCGCGTCCCAGAGCGGCGAGCGCTCGAACCAGGTCCGCGTCAAGCTGCGGAGCGCCTGGGTGTCGCGCGCCACCTCGAAGAGCGTCGAGTTCTCGGTGCGGCCGTGGGTGAGCTGGTCGATGAAGTTGAACACAAGCGCCGTCACGCCGTCCTGCGCCAGGTGTGCCGGAAGCCGGCGCAGCAGTCCCTCGCCGTCAGCCGCGGTGAACACCTTCTCGTAGCGCACCGGCACGGGGCGCCCGGTCAGGGTCTGCAGGTGCTCCTCCAGGAGCTCCTGCTCGTGCGCGTTGAGGCCCGCCTCCTCCTCGGTGCGCCACCATTCGGGATGCCGGGCCGCGAGCTCGTTGGGGAACAGCCCGCTGAAGATCGCATTCCGCGCGTAGGGCGTGGCGGTGGGGAGGATCGAGAAGTAGTGCGCGGTCTCGATGTCGAAGCGGGTGGCCACCAGCGGGCGGATCATGGCCCACTGGTCCAGCCGGAGGCAGTCCACCACCACCAGCAGCGCCTTGCCGTGGGCGTCCAGCGTCGGGCGCACGAACTCGGCCACGATGTCCACCGACAGCGCCGGGCGGTCCTCCTCGGAGCCGTCGAGCCAGGCGCCGTAGTGGCGCCCGAGGAACTTCGCGAAGTCGGCGCGCAGGGAATCCTGCAGCGTGCGGAGGGCGTCCTGCAGCCCGGGTTCGTCGGCTCGCCCGAGCCGGACCTCCCACTCCGCGAGCTCCACGATCAGCTCGACCCACTCGCGCCAGGCCATCGCCTGGCCCCGGCGGGTGTCGAGCTCGCGGAAGCGGGTGGCGAAGTCGCGCGAGAGGCGCTGCTGGCGGATCCGGTCGCCCTCGAGGAGCCGGGTGACGACCGAGAGGATCTGGCGGGGGTTGACCGGCTTGATGAGGTAGTCGCTGATCTCGGCGCCGATGGCGTCCTTGAGCGTCTCCTGTTCCTCGCTCTTGGTCACCATGACCACTGGCATCGAGTGGTCTACTGCCCGGATGGCCTGGAAGAGCTCGAGACCGCGGCGTCCCGGCATCTGCTCGTCGAGCAGCACGACGCCGTAGGGCTGGCGCTGCAGCATGACGAGCGCGTCGTCGCCGTGGGAGGACTTGTCCACCGTGAAGCCGTGCTCCTCGAGAAACAGGATGTGGGACGTGAGGCTCTCGACCTCGTCGTCCACCCACAGGATGCTCTTGGGGCGCGGCATGCACCAAACCTAACCGCCGCGCGCGGCACGGCACAACGCGCTGGCGGCCTCCCGCGGCGCGGCCTACATTCCCGCCGTGCCCCAATCCGGCCCCGGCGGCGCGCCGAGCATCCTGCTGGTGCGCTTCAGCTCCATCGGCGACATCCTCCTCACGACGCCGTTGATCCGCGCGCTCCGCGCGCGCCATCCCGGCGCCCGGATCGACGCGCTCACCAAGGCCGCCTTCGCCCCGCTCCTGGCCGACAATCCCCACCTCACCACGGTGCTGGCCCCCGCGGAGGGAGAATCACTCGCCGCGCTCGCTGGCCGGCTCCGCCGGGCGCACTACACCCACCGCCTCGACCTCCACGGCAGCCTCCGAAGCAGGCTCCTGAGGCTGCTCCTCCCCGGGCGCTGGCACGGCTACTCCAAGCACAAGGTGGCGCGGGCCCTCCTGGTCCGGACCCGCAGAAACCACTACCCGGCCGCCACGCCGCCGGTGCCGGAACGCTATTTCCAGGCGGCCGAAGGACTCGACGTCCGGCCCGACGGCCGCCCCCCGGAGTTCTTCCTGGCTCCGGCCGCGCTCGCCGAGGCCGATGCCCTCCTGGCGGGAGCCGGGCTCGACCCGGCCGAGGGGCTCGTGGCCCTGGCGCCCGGCGCCGCGCACGCCACCAAGCGCTGGCCGCTGGAGCACTGGAAGGCGCTGGCGGCGACGCTTCGGCAGCAAGGAAGGCCACTCGTGCTGGTGGGCGGGCCGGAGGACGCATCGGGGGCGGCCGAGGTCGCGGCGAGCGCGCCGGGCGCGGTGGTCGCCGCAGGGCGGTTCGGCCTGCAGGGCACCGGCGCCATCCTGGCGCGGGCCCGTGCGCTGGTGTCGGGCGACACCGGTGTCATGCACATGGCGACGGGGGTCGGCACCCCGGTGGTGGCGCTCTTCGGGCCGACGGTAGAGGCGTTCGGGTTCTTTCCCTATCGTGGCCGAGCGCGCGTGCTCCAGCGGGACCTCCCCTGCCGGCCCTGCAGCACCATGGGCGGCCCGGTGTGCCCCCTGGGACACCACGACTGCCTGCGGGGCATCCTGCCTCAGGAAGTCCAGGCCGCACTCAGCGAGCTGGGACGGGCGTGACCGACGACCGACCGCTCTCCCGCGCCTGGGAGCCGGCCGCGGTGGCGCTGGCCGATCTCCTCGCCCGGACGGCGCGCGGATCCCGCCGCGACGGGGTGTTCGCGCTCTGGCTCACCGTCCGCGTGGCCCTCGACCTCGGCCTGGCCCCGCCCCTCCCCGACCGCGCCCACCGACGCCGGGTGACCGCCCTCGAGCGGCGGCTGGCGAGCCTGACCCTCCCCGCCCCGCTCCGCCGGGCGCTGACGCCCGCCGTGGCCCAGCTCCACCAGGCCGACGCCTCGGCGGCGGCCCTGGCGCTCACCCAGCTCGTGGCCCCGGCCCGCGACACCCTCGGCGCCGAAGCGGGCGACGCGATTGCGCTCGCGGCCCGGGTGGCGCGAACTTCCGCCCCATGAAAGCCATCATCACCGCCGCCGGCCAGAGCAGCCGCCTCTGGGAAACGACCGGCCGGGAGCCCAAGACGCTGCTCCCGTTCGGCGACCAGTCGATCCTGGCCGCCATCCTCGGCAACTTCGGCCGGATCGGCATCCGCGAGTTCGTGATCGTGATCGGGTACCGGGGCGACTTAATTGCCCAGCACCTCCGCGACCACGAGAACTTCGGGATGGAGGTCCACCTGCTGGACAACCCCGAGTGGCACCGCGGCAACGGGATCTCCGTGCTCCGGGCACTCCGCCACCTGGCGCCCGAGGAGCCGGTCATCCTCTCGATGGCCGACCACGTGGTGAGCCCGGCGGCGCTCGCGGCAGTGCGCGACGGCCCCGCCGGCATGAACCTCCTGCTGGTGGATCCGCGGATCGACGAGTGCTTCGACCTCCCCGACGCCACCAAGGTCCGGCGCGAGGGAGACCGCATCGCCGACATCGGGAAGGACCTGGCGGTGTACGACGTCCTGGACTGCGGCGTCTTCCGGCTCGACCAGCGCTTCCGCACGGCGCTGGAGTCGGCGGTGGCGCAGGGCAAGGAGGGGATCAGCGACGGGGTGCGGCAGCTGGTCGGCACCGTCGGCTTCGGGACCGTGCCCATCCCGCCCGGCGCCGCGTGGCTCGACATCGATACCCCCGAGAGTTATCACCACGCCCTGACCCGGCGCGCCACCTTCGCCTGAGCGGGGACGCCGCATGGCCCGCATCCGCCTGCTCTTCAAGATCGGATTCGTCTACCACAAGGCGGCCTTCGACCCGGTCATCGAGCAGTTCCTGTCGGACGACCGCTACGACGTGTTCTTCGCGCTCGACGAGGAGCGCATCCGCCGCTGGGGCCTCTTCAACCTCCCCTACCGCCCGCCGATCGTGGACCAGTGGGTGCAGCACGGCTACCGCTTCACCACCGACAAGCGCGGGTTCGATGTGGTCATCGCGGGCGACACCATCCGCGACGCCGCGGCGTACGGCCGCACGCTGCTCTGCTTCCTGAATCACGGCACCGGCATCAAGACCATCCTGTACCGCAACCTCGCCCAGCACCGCGACACGAAATACCAGATCTACGTCGAGGGCCGCTACCGCGAGGAGAAGATCCTGGAGTCGGGCCAGTTGGGCCGGAGCGAAGTGCGCGTGGTCGGGCTGCCAAAGCTCGACGGCATCTTCCAGGGCCGGTACGCCGACCGCGCCGGGTTCCTCTCGGCGCGAGGCCTCGACCCGGCCAAGCCCACCGTGCTCTTCGCACCGACGTACAAGCCGACCTGCCTCTACGACGTGAAGGACGCCGTGTTCGAAGCCACCCGCGACCGCTGCAACCTGGTCGTCAAGCTCCACCATTACAGCTGGATGGGGAAATACGCGCCGCACGAGCAGCACCGCATCTTCGAGCGGCGGGTCCGGAAGTTCCCGCACGCGCGGCTGGTGCCGATGGAGGAGTACAACATCGTGCCGTGGATGGCCGCGGCGGACACCCTGCTCAGCGAGGCGTCGAGCACCGTCTTCGACTTCCTCGCCCTGGGCAAGACGGGCATCATCTACGACCTGCCCGGGGACCGGCTGAAGCACAGCGACGGGATGCCGCTCCTCGGCGAGGACAACCGCGCCTTCCTCAAGGACGCCTTCGTCCACGTGGGGCGCCCGGATGATCTCGGCGACGCGGTGACCCGCGCGCTTGCGCCGACGGCGGCGATGCGCGCTGCACAGGACGTGGAGCGGGAGCACCTGTTCTTCGGGCTGGACGGGCACGCCTCGGAGCGGATGAAGGCCTCGATCGAGGCGCTGCTCGCGGAGGGTGGACATGAAAACGCCCCGGAGGAACCGGGGCGTCGAGTCTAGCAGGGACCGGAGTCGGTCAGCTGGCGGGTTGCGCCGCTGCTGGCGCGGCTGCGGCGGCGCTGTCCTTCGCGACCACGGCCCCGCTCACTTCCACCATCGTGCCGTCGGCGCCGACCGCCTTGCTGATCCGGATCCACATCGGGTGCCCGTCCTTGGTCGCATAGAGCGCGGCGGCGCCAACCGCGTCCTGCGCGTCGCTCTCGAGCGACCAGCCCCCGTCTACCAGTGTCACCCGGTAGTAATTCAGGACTTCCTCGACCGAGGACTTGCTCCGGAAGGTGATCTGGAGCGCGTCCGCCGATCCGGCGCGCGAGACCACCTCGGCCTGCGGCGGGAAGGGCAGAAACGGGAGGGCCTCGGCGGTCGTGGCGGTCTCGCGGCTGGCGTCCGGACGGCAGGCGCAGAGCACGAGCGCGATGAGGGCTAAGTGATGGTAGCGCATAGGGGAGGGAGAGTAGCGGGTGGGGCCGTCCCCGGTCAAGCCGGCGCGTTGCCGCCCGGGTGTCCCCGGGCTATTCTTGGGGTCTGAATTCTCCCCGCGGAGCAGGCGATGGCAGGCCATAGCAAGTGGAAGCAAATCAAGCGGAAGAAGGCGGTCACCGACTCCCGCCGGGCGTCGTCGTGGACCAAGGTGATCCGGGAAATCACGATCGCCGCCAAGGCCGGTGGGGGTGACCCCGGCGGCAATCCGCGGCTCAGGACCGCCATCGACGCTGCCAAGGCCGTCAACATGCCCGCGGAGAA
Organism: uncultured Gemmatimonadaceae bacterium; assembly: GCA_964571795.1. Taxonomy (GTDB): domain Bacteria; phylum Gemmatimonadota; class Gemmatimonadetes; order Gemmatimonadales; family GWC2-71-9; genus SPDF01. The sequence goes on from CAZNDK010000004.1 coordinate 49,662, forward strand.
CATCGACCGGGCGGTCAAGAAGGGCACCGGCGAGCTCGAGGGCGGAAACATCGAGGAAGTGGCGTACGAGGGCTACGGCCCAGGCGGCGCCGCGCTGTTCATCGAGGCCACCACCGACAACCCGCACCGGACCGTGGCCGACATTCGCCACGCCTTCAGCCGCAACGGCGGAAATCTCGGCGCCACGAACTCGGTGGCCTGGATGTTCGACCGGAAGGGCCAGCTGTACGTCGATGCCACGCGGCACGACGAGGAGCGCACACTCGAGGTGGCGTTGGAGTCGGGCGCCGAGGACTTCGCGCGCGAGGGCGACCAGTTCATCATCTCCACCGCGCCCAACGACATTCACGCGGTGCAGGACGCGATCCGGGCCAAGGGCGTCAAGATCGACGAGGCAGAGCTGGCGATGGTGCCGAAGAACACCGTCAAGGTCGAGGGCAAGGACGCCGAGGCGCTGCTCAAGCTGATCGAGGCCCTCGAGGACCTGGACGACGTCTCGAAGGTCTTCTCCAATTTCGACATCGACTCCGAAATGGCGGAGGCGGCCGGCTGACCGGACGCCCGTGATCATCCTCGGCGTGGACCCGGGCACCGCGGTCCTGGGCTACGGCGTCATCGAGGCCGGCCCCGGCAACCGGGTTCGCCTGATCGAGTGCGGCGTCGTGCGGACCCCGGCACGGGACCCGCTGCCCGTCCGGCTCCGCGCCATTCGCGACGGCATGGTCGAGCTGCTGGAGCGCCATCATCCCGACGCGGTGGCCGTCGAGGACGTGTTCTACGGGAAGAACCTGCGCACCACGGTGGTGCTCGCCCACGCGCGTGGAGTCATCCTGGTGACCGCAGAGGAGGCGGGCCTGCCCATCGCCGAGTACGCCCCGGCCCTGGTCAAGAAGACGGTGGTCGGACGCGGCGCCGCCGCCAAGCCCCAGGTGGGCTACATGGTGGCGCAGCTGCTCCGCCTCTCCGCCCCCCCGACGCCTTCCGACGCCGCCGATGGCGTGGCGGTGGCCCTGACACACCACATCCTGACGGGGCGCAAGAATTTTCGGGTGGCCGGGAGGCGGCCCGCATGATCGGCGGGCTCCGCGGCACCCTGACGAGTCTCGACGCTGATACCGCGACCATCGAGACGGCAGGCGGCGTCTGCTATGAGGTGCTCCTGCCGCTGGGCGTGCTGGGCCGCCTGCCGGGCCCCGGCGGCAAGGTCCACCTGTTCACCGAGCTGGTCATCCGCGAGGACGCCTGGCTCCTGGTCGGATTCGACACCGCCCACGAGCGGCTGGTCTTCCGCCGGCTCCTCACCGCCAGCGGCTTCGGGCCTCGGCTCGCCCTGGCGGTGCTGTCCACTCTCGGCCCCGACCGCGCGGTGCGGGCCATCCTCGGCAACGACCTGGCCGCGCTCGGCAGCGTGAGCGGCATCGGCAAGAAGAAGGCGGAACGGCTGGTGCTCGAGCTCCGCGACCGCTTCCAGGACCTGCCCGTGGCGGCGGAACCGGCGGCGGCGCGGCCCGACCAGGCCTCCGTGAAGGCGCTGACCAGCCTGGGCTACGCCCCGGCGGCAGCGGAAGATGCGGTGCGGGCGGCCCTTCAGGCCGGCGCCACCGACGATACGTCACTCATCGTGCGGCGGGCGCTCCAGCGCCTGACCGCCGGCAAGGGAGGAAGCCCCGCATGACCGTCAGCGCTCGGACCGCCGAGTGGGTGTGCACCCGCTGCGGCGCCACGAACAGGAAGCTCGTCCCCATGACGCTCGACGCGGCCACCGACCGGTGCGTCACCTGCCACGCAAGGCACCAGCTCCTGCCGGGTGACACGACCGTCCGTTGGCTGGCCCGGGCCAGCTAGCCCCGCGCAAGCACGCGATGGCACAGCGCCTCGAAGTCACGACCCCCGACGCCCTGCCCGACGAGACCGGCGCAGAAGCGGCGCTGCGCCCATCGCGGCTCGACGAGTTCGTGGGGCAGGAGCAGGTCAAGGCGTCGCTCCAGATCGCGATGGACGCGGCCCGGGGCCGGGGCGAGGCGCTGGACCACACCCTCTTCTTCGGGCCGCCGGGGCTCGGCAAGACCACTCTCGCCATGCTGATGGCCCGCGAAATGGGCGTCCAGCTCCGGACCTCCTCGGGCCCCGTGCTCGAAAAGGCGGGCGACCTGGTGGGGCTGCTGACCACGCTGGGCCCCGGCGACATCCTGTTCATCGACGAGATCCACCGGATGAGGCCCGCGCTCGAGGAGTTCCTCTACTCCGCCATGGAGGACTTCCGGGTGGACGTGCGGATCGCCGACGGCCCCAACGCGCAGACCATCCCGATGACGCTGGAGCGCTTCACGCTCGTCGGGGCCACCACCCGGTTCGGGCTCCTCACGCCGCCGATGCGCGCCCGCTTCGGGATGGTGGAGCGGCTCAATTTCTATCCGCCCGAGGACCTGGAGCGGATCGTGACCCGCTCGGCGGCGCTGCTCCAGATCCCGACCGACGCGGAAGGCGGGCTCGAGATCGCCAAGCGGAGCCGGGGCACGCCGCGCGTGGCCAACCGCCTGCTCCGGCGAGTGCGCGACTACGCCCAGGTGCGCGCGGCCGGTCACATCACCGGGCCCGTGGCCCGCGATGCACTGTCGCGCCTCAACGTGGACGAGTTCGGCCTCGACGACATGGACGCGCGGATCCTCAAGACGCTGATCGAGAAGTTCGGCGGCGGGCCCTGCGGGCTCAACACCCTCGCCGTGGCGGTCGGCGAGGACAGCGGCACGCTGGAGGAAGTGTACGAGCCGTACCTCATCCAGCAGGGCTTTCTCGAGCGGACCCCGCGCGGCCGGTGCGCCACCGCGATCGCCTATCGCCGCTTCGGCATCACGCCGCCGCCCGGGCAGGCCACGATCTTTGACGGCTGACCGTCCCCTCCGCACCGCCGACTTCGGGTACGACCTCCCTCCGGAACTCATCGCGCAGACCCCCGGCACCGAGCGGGGCGCGAGCCGGCTTCTCGTCGTCCGGCGGGGCAGCGAGGCCGCAGGGCTGGACGACCGCCAGTTCTCCGCGCTCCCCGAACTCATGCTCGCCGGCGACCTCCTGGTGTTGAACTCGACGCGGGTGCGCCACGCCCGGCTCCTCGGCACCCGCCCCTCGGGCGCGCCGGCCGAGGTGCTGCTCATCCATCCGGCGGGCGACGGAAGCTGGATCGCGATCGGCAAGCCGGGGAGCGCGCTCCGCGAGGGCAAGCGGATCACCCTCGGGCCGGGCGCGGCAATCGAGACGCTCGAGGTGCTGCCGGAAGGGGAGCGCCGGGTGCGGTTCGTGGGGATGCCGGCCGAGGAGGCGATCGCGCGGTACGGGCGGCTGCCACTGCCGCCCTACATCGACCGGGATCCGACCGAGCAGGACGAGGACCGCTACCAGACGGTGTACGCCGAGCGCGAGGGGAGCGTGGCCGCGCCGACAGCGGGTCTGCACTTCACCGGTGGACTGCTCGACGAGCTTCGATCGCGGGGTATCGCGACCACTTCGCTTGACCTCGAGGTGGGTCCCGGCACCTTCAAGCCGGTGGAGGAGGAGGACATCGCCGCACACCCGATGCATCCGGAACGTTTCGAGATCCCGGAGGCCGCCGCCGAGGCGGTCAGGCAGGCGCGTGCGCGCGGCGGGGCGGTGTGGGCGGTGGGGACGACGGTGGTGCGCGCCCTCGAGAGCGCGGCGCTTCCCGACCGGACCGTGGCCGCCGGCCGCGCCGTGACCCGGCTGCTGATCGCTCCGGGCTACGACTTCAAGGTGGTGGACAAGCTCGTGACCAATTTCCACCTGCCGCGCTCGACGCTCCTCATGCTTGTCGCCGCCTTCGCCGGGTACGATGCGACCATGGCCGCCTACCGCCACGCGGTGGCGGAGCGCTACCGCTTCTACTCCTACGGCGACGCCATGTGCGTCCTCTGATGTTCTCGTTCACGCTGCACGCCACCCAGGGAGAGGCCCGCGCGGGCACGCTCCGCACTCCACACGGCGACGTCGCCACGCCGGCCTTCATGCCGGTCGGCACCTACGGGACGGTGCGCGGCTTGCATCCCGCGGAGGTCGAGCGCACCGGCGCGCAGGTGATGCTCGGCAACACCTACCACCTCCACATCCGTCCCGGCGAGGACGTGGTCCGCTCGCTGGGCGGGATCCACGCCTTCTCGCACTGGAACCGCCCGATGCTGACCGACAGCGGCGGCTTCCAGGTCTTCTCGCTGGAGGGGCTCCGCACGATCGCGGAGGAGGGCGTGGCGTTCCAGAGCCACGTGGACGGGAGCTACCGCACCATCACGCCCGAGCGGGCCGTGGACATCCAGTGGGCGCTGGGCGCGGACATCGCCATGCAGTTCGACCACGTGGTGCCGGGAGGCGCGGACCACACGCTGGCGAAGGAAGGGATGGAGCGTTCGCTCCGGTGGCTCGACCGGTGCAAGGCCAGGCACACGGAACTCGCCCTCACCCCCGGTCCCCCTCTCCGGCAAGCGGAGAGGGGGGACGCCGTGCAGACATTGTGGCCCATCGTCCAGGGCGGCACCCATGCCGACCTCCGCCGCGCCTCACTGGAAGGCATCCTCGAGCGCGGGCCGTGGACCGGCATCGCCATCGGCGGGCTCTCCGTGGGCGAGCCGAAGCCCGTGATGCACCGGGTGCTGGAGGAGCTGGGGCCGATCCTGCCGACGGCCACCCCGCGTTATCTTATGGGGGTCGGATTCCCGCAGGATTTGCTGGAGGGAATCGCGCGGGGCGTGGATCTTTTCGACTGCGTGGCGCCCACGCGCAACGGCCGGCACGGCTCGGCGTGGATCTCCACCGGCCGCGTGAACGTGCGCTCCGCAATCCACCGGCTCTCGAAGGAGCCGCTCGACCCGGAGTGCGACTGCGAAACCTGCGGGACCTTCAGTCGCGGGTATCTTCGCCACCTGTTCGTGGCGGAGGAGATCCTCGGGCTCCGGCTGGTGTCGATCCATAACGTGCGGTTCCTGGTGCGGCTGGGCGAACTCGCCCGGGCCCGCATCCTGGACGGCACGTTCGATGGCTGGAGCCGCGAGTGGCTCCGCCGCTACCACATGAAAGGCGAATCGTGATGCTTGCATTGAACCTGATGGCCCCTGCCCCCGGCTCCGGCGGCGGCATGTCCGTCCTCATTCTCCAGATCGGCCTCATCGGCGCGGTCTTCTACTTCCTGATCCTGCGGCCCCAGTCGCAGGCCCGGAAGAAGCACGCCGCGATGCTCGCCGCGCTCAAGAAGGGCGACGACGTCATCACCTCGGGCGGCCTCATGGGCAAGGTGAAGGGCATCAAGGACGACGAGGTGACCATCGAGAGCGGCACCAGCACCGTCGTGGTCCACCGCGCCCGCATCGTGCAGGTCGGCGACACCTCCACCCCGACGCTCCAGGCCTGATGTCCATCCTCCCGATCCACCTCCTCGGCTCCCCGGTGCTCCGGGAAGCCTCGGCGCCGGTCGCTGAGGTGACGGAGGAGGTGCGTCGACTGGTGGACGACATGTTTGAGACGATGGACGCGGCGGAGGGCGTCGGGCTGGCGGCCAACCAGGTCGGGCTCGCCCTGCGGGTTGCCGTGGTGGACGCCGAAGGATCGCGATTCGCCATGATCAATCCGGTCATCAGCGAGGCGTCCGGCAAGGAGAGCGAGGAAGAAGGCTGCCTCTCGATCCCCGACGTCTACGCCGAGGTCACGCGGCCCGAACGGGTGGTGCTCGAGGCCATCGGCCGCGACGGGGCGCCGTACCGGATCGAGGCCGGCGGGCTGATGGCCCGGGCCATCCAGCACGAAATCGATCACCTCGACGGCATCCTCTTCCTCGACCGGCTGAGCCCGATGAAGCGGAGGCTCCTGGTCGCGAAGTACCGTCGCGAGCACAAGGAAGGCGAGAGCCTTCTGCGGGAGGTCGCGCGGCCCTCCGGCCAGGCCCCCTGATGCGCATCGTCTTCTTCGGCACCCCGGAATTCGCCGTTCCCTCGCTCGACACGCTCCGCCGCGGCGGCCACGAAGTGTCCGCCGTCGTGACCCAACCCGACCGCCCCCACGGACGCTCACGCTCGAAGCTGGTGGCACCCCCCGTCAAGGACGCCGCGATCGCCGCGGGGCTCGACGTCCTCCAGCCCGAGCGCCCGGTCGGCGATCTCTTCGCCGCCACCCTGCGCCACACCGGCGCCGACCTCGGCGTGGTGGTGGCCTACGGGCACATCCTCCGTCCCGACATCCTCTCGATTCCGACTCGCGGGATGATCAACGTCCATGCGTCCCTCCTGCCGCGCTGGCGCGGGGCCGCGCCGATCCAGGCCGCCCTCCTGCACGGAGACCGGATCACCGGGGTCAGCATCATGCAAATGGAGGCGGGCCTCGACAGCGGGCCGGTGTACCTCCGGCGCGAGCTGCCGGTCGGCGCCGAGGACACCGCAGGCACGCTCACGCCGCGGCTCGCGGAGCTCGGCGCCGAGGCGCTGCTGGAAGTGGTGGACGCCCTCGAGGCGGGAGGGCTCGCCGCGGCGAAGCAGGACGACGCGCTCGCCACCTTTGCGCCGAAGGTGACGCGCCTCTCGGCACGGGTGCCGTGGAGCGGTACAGCGGTGGATGTCGCGCTCCACATCCGCGCCTTCGACCCGTGGCCCGGGGCGTGGTCCGAGGGCTCGGGCGGCGAGGTGAAGCTCTACACGCCACGCATCGCCGAAGGGCGCGGCGCACCGGGACAGGTGCTCGAGGCGCAATCGGCGCTGGTCGTGGCCTGTGGAGATGGCGCGGTGCAGGTGGCCGAGGTGAAGCCGGCTGGCGGGCGGCGCATGGCGGCGGCGGAATGGCTGCGCGGCAGGCCGATCATCGCCGGAGCACGGCTGGCGTGAGGCCGCTGCCCCGCCTGCACGCGGTGACCGACGACGCCGTCCTGGCGGATGCGGACGTCGGAATCAGGGCGGCGGCCATCGCGGCAGTCGGACCGGCTGCGGCGCTGCACGTGCGCGCGCGGAACAGCTCTGCGGCTTTCCTGGCCAAGAGTGCCGCGCGGTTCGTGTCACTCGCCTCCCCGGCGGAGGCGGCGGTAATCGTCAACGCGCGGCCCGATATTTCGCTGGGGGTGGGCGCCCAGGGCGTGCAACTCGGCGCGGGAGACCTCTCGGTGGCCGATGCACGCACGGTGCTCGAAAGCGGGTGGATCGGCCGGTCCGTGCACGGGCTTGAGGAGGCGCGCCGGGCGGCATCGGAAGGCGCCGATTTCCTACTGGTAGGGACAGTGTTCACGTCCGCCTCTCATCCCGGGCAGCCGCCGCTGGGGCTCGAGGTCCTCGAACGGATCGCGGCGCTCCGTGTGCCGGTCATCGCCATCGGTGGCATCACTCCGGAGCGGGCGCAGTCCGTGAGGGACGCCGGCGCGTGGGGCGTGGCCGCCATCGCTGCCCTCTGGCACGCGGCGGATCCGTATGCCGCGGCCGTGGCGTTGCTGGCCCCATGGAGCGACCCCGCATGAGCGAACTCAGGATCACGTTGAACGGCGATGCGCGGCAGGTGCCCGGCCCGATGACGCTGGCGGCCCTGATCGAGCATCTCGGCCTCGACGCGCGCGCCGTCGTCGTCGAACGGAACGGCGCCATCGTGCGGCGTCCCAGCCTGGCCGACACCCCCGTGGCCACCGGCGACGTCATCGAGCTGGTGCACTTCGTGGGCGGCGGGTAGCGCCCGGGCCGTTATCTTTCCCCCCATGACCGACACCGCCGCGCTCCGCACCCTGGCCGCCACCGACGCCCCCCTCGAAATCGGGGGCCAACGCTTCCGCTCACGCCTCCTGGTCGGCACCGGCAAGTACCGCGACAACATCGAGATGGCCCGTGCCATCGAGGCTTCGGGCGCCGACGTCGTGACCGTGGCCGTCCGGCGCGTGGACCTCGACCGCACCAAGGAGGCGGGGGTCCTCTACCACTTGCCCGCCGACCGCTACTTCCTCTTGGCCAACACCGCCGGCTGCTACACCGCCGATGAGGCGGTACGCTACGCACGGCTGGCCCGCGAGGCGGGCTTCAACGAGTTCATCAAGCTCGAGGTGATCGGCGACAAGGAAACACTCCTCCCAGACACCGAGGGGCTCCTCGCCGCCACGCGCACGCTGGTCAAGGAAGGATTCAAGGTCCTGGCCTACACCAACGACGACCTCATCACCGCGCTCCGCCTCGAGGAGGCGGGCTGCGCCGCCGTGATGCCGCTCGCCAGCCCCATCGGCAGCGGGCTCGGCCTCCTCAATCCCTACTCGATCCGCACCATCAAGAAGCGGCTCCGGGTGCCGGTCATCGTGGACGCGGGCGTCGGCACGGCCAGCGACGCCTGCCTCACCATGGAGCAGGGCGTGGACGGGATCCTGATGAACACCGCGCTCGCCGAGGCGGCGGATCCGGTGCTCATGGCGTGGGCCATGCGCCACGCGGTCGAGGCCGGGCGCGCGGCGTGGCGCGCCGGGCGGATGCCGCGCCGGGAAACCGCCGTGCCCTCCAGTCCCAGCTCGGGGATGCTGAGCTGACGCAAGCCGTCGGCGTCGACGCCCGCCGCGCCGCGCTCCGAATCCTCCGCGAGGTGCGCGACGGCCGCCCCTTCGATGCCGCCCTCGGAGGCGCCATCGAAGGCCTCACGGAGGCCGACCGCCGCCTGGCCCACGAACTGGCCGGCGGCGTGCTCCGCAGCCAGGACGCCCTCGACGACCGGCTGGCCCGCCTCACGCGGCTCGGCTGGGAATCGGTGTCGCCCCAGTTGCAGG